>NZ_JAAOEO010000040.1 GCF_011393025.1 Neobacillus terrae
CCCGGCTACCGTAATAATAAAACCATATAAAAAATGGTCAACCAGAAATATCTGGCTGACCTTATAATACGAAAGGGGCAGGTTAGCTGAAGAAGGAAACCCCTTCAATATGTAGAATTTAAGTTTAAGACATAATTTTGGGAGAATAAAATGCAAAATAAACCCGTTGAAGACTTTTTCTATTCCGCTGTAAATTATTGCGACATTGGTGAAAATTTCGCTTCCCCTCAAACGCCCAACAATTTGAAAGCCCTCCTTGTATCACTTTTAGATTTATATACGAAAGCATTGTACCTACCCGAAGTCGAGCCAGAAAATGATAATTTCATTGATTTTAAAATATCTATACCAAAAATTGAATTCAATCAATTTGATCATTATTGGGAGGTCTTTAACCCTTACTTCCTAGAAGAACCCGTCGGAGCGAGCCTATCCGATGACATATTAGATTTTTATAAAGATATTAAAAGAGGCATTCTTTTGTATGAACAAAAAGAGCAGATAGAAGCTATCTGGCACTGGAAATTTCAATTTGATATACATTGGGGCAACCACGCAGTTGATACCCTACGTGTTTTACATTCAGCTATTTTTAAGTAGTATTATCTATCCTGAGCTAAATGCGAAACAGATAGCATTTTTCTTATTAAACAAACGGGGCAGCATTCCTGTAATGAGTGAAAATGGAGTTTGAACAAAAAAATAACCTCTTGGTAGAATGAGAAGGTCCTGAAGCTGCGCAGCAAAAAGGACAAATCTCTCAAAATACCAGGAGGCTTTAAAATGAATTATAACCAGAATAAGAAGATTGCTCAAATAACTTCTCAAACTCTTATTATAGGAGTCGATATTGCTAAATTCAAGCATGTGGCACGTGCCCAGGATTTTAGAGGAATAGAGTTTGGGTCACCATGTTATTTTGAAAATACAAAAGAAGGATTTGAGCATTTTCTTAAGTGGATTTCAGAAATCAAGAAAGAACAAAGTATAATGGATTAGGTGCATTAGAATCGTTACATAATGAATTTGTTAATAAAGAAATGAGAGTTGGGGAAATTGAAGATAGGGGCCACTCAGGAAGGAACTTTGTTTTCTTCGATCCAGATGGAAACAAATTCGATGTTTGGAGTGAATTAAGTCCGATTTTCAAAGAGAAATTCTTAATTAATCAATGATAATATTTTGGTGCAATAATCGAGAAAGATTATTGCATCTTTTCTTTTAAACGTGAGTCCTATTTGTTACTAAAGAAGCGGTTTAGTCGAAGAGAGGGAATGTTGGAATAGTTAAATTTTAACTAACTGATAGTTGGCTAAATGAGAGGAATGGACTAAATGACTAAAGAAATGTTTGTGAAAATAAGTAATTGTAAACTATATGCTAAATTGGCGGGAGAAAATAATGGAAAACCAACTGTCATAATGGACGCTGGATATGGAGACTTTTCCAAGGCTTGGGATTCAGTAATTGGAGATATTTCAATGTTCTCTAATGTTCTAATTTATGATAGAGCAGGACTTGGGAAAAGTGAAAAAAGTTCTAATCCCAGAACCAGCTGTGAGATGATAAAAGAATTGAAGGAACTTCTTATTGAAGCGAAGGTTAAACCTCCCTACATATTAGTCGGTCATTCATTTGGTGGAGTTAATATGCGGATGTATGCAACTGAATATCATAATGAAGTTTGTGGAATTGTCTTGGTTGACTCTACTCCTGAAGATAACAGAGAAAGATTTCTCCCAACGATGTCACAAGATTTTCAACAAACATACAACAAGCAATTCGTTTACGAAGGCAATTATGATGAATTTATGGAAAGCCTAAAGCAGTTAAAAGAAACCAGACTTAAATTAAATGTCCCATTAATTGTTCTTGCAGCTGGTAAGAAGGCTCATTATTCAAAGGAATCACAAGAGTTATGGAATGAAATGCAGAGAGAGATTCTTGAAATATCTTCAAATGGTGAATTGGTGCTTGCTGAAAACAGTGCTCATTATATACAAAATGACGAACCAGAAGTGGTAATCAGTGCGATAAAAAAGCTGATTACCATTATTTAAGATTAGATTGTGAAGGATTGTACTTAAACTATCGGGGGCTAATGTTAAAGATGGGATGGCTGCGGATCCCGTTTTCTTATTGTGCTAACGGTCAGTTTACTAGAAGAATGTATAAAAAAATGCACTAACTCAATGCCGAGTTGTGCACTTTAAGTCCGTTACTTAACTTTAACGATACTTCGTTCAATTCCTGAAATTAATAAATTCCCATTTATTTTTTCGAATGTAATAATACTTGTAGTATTTGACCCTTTATTTTTAATATACTGTTTAACCTCGTATTTTTGTTGGTCAATCTTAGTGGTATAAATCGGTAAAGTATCGTTATAAATAATCCCCCCTGGTGGAAAGACAATGTAAAGCCCATCCTGTGTTTCCTTTAAGAATGGTTCGCTGTATTGTTTGATGGCTTCCATAGTGGTTATTCCGCTAAACTGCTGGTAAAACTCCAGTTTTGTCTTCAAATTTTTGTATTTAAAATCTGAATCATAAAGTTTAGGGTCAAAAAGTGACTTGTACTTCTTATTAAATTCAATTAAGCATCCCGTATAATTAGGAAGTGAGTTCATTGATGGAACGCTCGTCTTGCCTGGATCGGAGTTTAGAATGGAACGTATTCGCTTTTGAATGTCCTTTTTTTGTATCTGTCCTGAAGTATTTGGTTGGCTGGCATTTTTTGCAGGTTCATCTATGGTGGAGTCGCTTTTGAATCCTGTTTGAGGGACTATGACATATTGATAGAGTGCTCCCACAAACAGGATCATCAGTGTCGCACTGAGTAGAGGTGGGACTATTTTTTTGTTGAAAAGTGGCTCTTTCTTTCTTTTTTGAATCTGTATCAATACATTTTGCTTCATTTCATTGGTAAATTTCCAATCAGCCAATTCTCCCTTTAGTTTCCTCAAATGATCTTCCATTCTCTGCACTCCTTTCTTCAATAAATCCTTTCAAAATCTTTTTTGCTTTTGAAATTCTGGACTTTACGGTATTCACATTAATTCCGTACACAAGGCCTATTTCGTTCATTGTTAGCTCGTTGAAGTAAGCAAGAATAATGACCTCTTTATACTTCACAGGTAGTCTTAAAATGTCATCAAACAGCTCAGCTCGGTCCGTTTTTTGGATAAACTGAATCTCCGTAGCATTTTCCTGGCCCTTTTTCATTTTTGAAATATATTCACTTGCAAACACTTTGCGATAATGCCAGCTCTTTACATAATCCTTGCAGTGGTTGACCGCAATACGATATAGCCAAGTTTGTATTGTTGAATCCCCCTTGAATGTATTTAGCTTTTCATAGCATTTAAGAAAGATTTCCTGGGACAGGTCCTCCGCCGTCGCTCGATTTCTTACAAATGAATAAGCCAGATGGAGAATGGAGGTCCCGTAACTGTCCATCAACTCCAATATGGTATCGTTATCCCGCAACAAACTCACCCCCTATATGAACTCTTTAAACTTTAGACGAACCTCGCAAAGAAATGGTTGATTTTATAAATATGAATTCACAGAATTAATTACCATTATATAGAAAACTGGAGTTTTTTCGAATAGATGGTCTTTAAACAATTAAACACCCAGATATTCTATGTATTTAATGTTAAAGTAAATGTTAGAAAAAGGAATTTGAAGGCAAGAAATAAATGATAGTCAAGCCAGATGGAGGAGTGTAAAATGAATAAAGAATTTATTAGGGAAATAACTAATATTGCTATTATTTCGAGCATTGTTTATTATGCGATTTGCTTGCTTGGTAGAGTTTCTGAATGGTTCGCCCTAATCGCGGTTTTTGGAGTCGGGATTGGAGGATTAATATTCCTTTTAAACCTATTTGCACTAATTTTCTTAGTCTTTCTACTAAAAAGTGTATAAAGAATAGTTTTTATATAAGAAACTTACTATTGCTTCTCTTGGTATTAATTTTATTTCCATTCATATTCCCCCTAACCCAAAGTCTTCTTTAACAACTTGTGAAATGATGGGAAAGGGGGGTTAGTTGAATAGTGAATAGGTTTTTATGATCTATATTAAATAATAAATAAGATTAAAAGGGGAAGTGAATTCTTTGGAAGTTTTATATAGTTTTGTTGTGGGTGTTATATTCCTAACGTTTGGTATTATTGCATTTTTTCCACCACATAAGTTACCTTGGATAATAAGATTTTTAATTATATTTATTGGTGTAGGATTTATTTTGGTTTCACTTTTAAGATTGTTCGGTCTAAGTTCTTCTTAAGCAAACGGGGGGATTTCTTAAAGAAGGAGAAATACTTTTTTTGTAAAGTGAATGCTCAGGTTAGTGAAATTAAGTTCAATATTAATTCAGGGAGGAAGAAAAACAAATGAATAATGTATGTAATAAATGTGGGTCTCATAATTTCAAGGAAGGAAAAGTTGGCAGAGGACAACCTAACTTTGTATATGAAAATAATGTATCCGTTTTCACAACTAAATTCTCACCACTTCTTGTTACTTTTTGTTTGGATTGCGGAGAAGTTCAGTCCTTTAGATTAGAACATCCTGAAGCCTTTAGAGAAAAAAAATAATAGAATTTCTGATTTTCTGATTTAAAAGTTAAAGGTTTTTTTAGGTTCTAATCATTAAAAGTGGAAGCAACTCTTAGCTGCTTCCACTATTTTTTTGATCATTTTAAGTTGTCTTTATGATAAGGCGAATCAATTTCTTCACTTACTACACTAAACGAATTTCCATCAGGGTCGAAGAAATCAAATCCTTTCATAACACCATAATCGTGTATTTCTGTTGTTTCAACTCCATTTTGTTTCAGCAGATTGTAAACAGGTTGGATATCCTCGACTACAAAATTATAATATGCGTTTTTGCTTTTTCCTTTAATAGTAAATTCTGTTGGTTGAGGTTTTTCTACCTTTATTAATGCAAGACCTGTGGGTGCATCTTTAAAAACATATCCCACACCGTGATCTAAATCGTTTTCCTGCCATTCATCAACTTTAGTTACACCAAGGTTTAATTCATACCATCTTTTAGACCGTTCCAAATCTGTAACAGGAATAAAAATACTACCTACCTTAAACATTACAAAATCACTCTCCTTATTTTTTACCCCTATACAAACGATTATAATTAACTAAAAGTTACATAATTTATAAAATATTTGGAGGTAATATGATTATTGAAGCTATAAATATTGAAGAGATTTCTTTGAGGTTATATAAATATTGTTTATCCTTAACAACCTCCGAATGGCTAGCTGAGGATTTAGTCCAGGAAACACTGATTAGACTTATAAAAATAAAACAAAGAGAACCCAATAGGGAGATAAATATAACTTTTCTGTACACAATCGCAAGAAACCTTTTTATTGATGAAAAACGTAAGAAAATTGAAATACCGACTTCGCCCGATGAGTTATATAAGAGTAGTTGGGATTCTACTGAGTGGGATAGCTTATTAGAAATCTTATATGGTACACTTCCACTCCGTCAGGCAATGCTAATAACATTAAAAGATGTGTTTCAGTATACTTCCGAAGAAATCGCAGAAATGCTGAGAGTCAGTAATGAATCAATCAAAACGGCTCTTCACCGAGCTAGAATTTCGTTAAGGGAAAATGCCACTACGTATACCCTTAAACAGAATTACAACTTCAATCTAATAAAAGAATTTTCAATGGCAGTTAAAAATCAACAGCCGTTAAAGATTTTTTACTACTATCGGTTACTACAAACAGAAAATTTTAGAGTAATTACTAATAGAGAAAAGGAGCTTCATACAATTTTTATATCAGACCCCGATGGGAATATTCTTCAAATTTATTCAGGCTAGAGGTAAAACAAAAATTAAGAATCATTTGTGAAAATATGCACTTAAACTACCATGAAAATAAGTTTCGTCAAGATTAGAAAAATGACAATACTTAAGAAGACCTTGCTCAATAGAAAAAAAGAGGAGAGGGTTAATTAATAAGTCTATGAAGAGGGGTGGACTGGATTAACTTTAAGACTAGCGCTACCATACTTAAAATTATTGTCCAAAATATCTTTTCCTTTTAATTCTCTAGTGAATTTTCTAGAAGATATATATTTTCTTTCTAACAACTTATATTTCTCTTCAATTTCAAGGAGGTTTTCCTCATTTATCTTGATTAAATTAGCAACATAAACATACATGTTGTCATTTCCCAACTTAATTTTCTTCTCTTCATCATAAGGAGTCGTCACCCTAATTGTTTCTTGTGGACCTTTTTCATCAATATATAAGTAATCCATTTTTTCATCCTTTCACTTCTAGTGAGAAATATCTTAGGTTTCAAATACATTAATTTCATTCTCTTTCTGAGTTTTTCTATATTGTCATTTCGATTTTTAATTCTCCCATGCTTCTTTTCCTGCAAATTTTAAAATAGGGGCAAATACTTATACAGGTCCAATTTTATTTTTAAAACGATTTTCAAACTCCTCCAGCTTGCTAAGAAAAACTCTCCTTAATACTTCGTCTAGTTCTGTAGGTTGAGGTATTCCAAATTCAAATCCCACAATGGACTCTTTGGAAGAGTTCTCCCAACCTCCAATTAAAGCGGATATATTAATGTCAGTTATCAATTGATTTATTATCCCGTATAATTGATTCTGTTCACTTGATACGAAGTAAATGTCCTTAACTGTCCTACCCATAAGGAAAGAACCTTTGGATGTTTTTTTATAGGTTAGTTGTTCTAATAATTCTTTACGGTTAACTGTTGCTCTATGGGCTACAGCTGAGGAAGTATAACTCTTCAGATCTAGAGAAGCAATTGGTTGATTGTAGGTATTCTCTTGCTGAAATTCTTTTCTTAAAGCAGTACAGCAAGTATTTTTAACTTTAAAATTTCATTTTCATCAAAATATCTTTCCGCCTTTTTCAGTAACTCCTCCTTATACATAGGATAAAGATGCTCTATCATGGTAGAATCTACTTTTTCTTTGTATTGTTCAAAAAATTGCTGTAAATAGTAAGAATGAAAACTAAATTGGATTTCTTCATTCTCATCATGGAATGGTATCAATTCTAAATAGGGAAGTTGATTAGACTCTAAAAACTCAATCTTCTCGTTTTCCGATTCATGGCTTACATAAATCTCAAAGAAAAGGACCTTGTTATCATCCTTATCAAGTCCTATAATATCTGCTTTATATTGGCTGCCTGGTATAGCAGTTTCAGGTACAGCGTTCATTACATCATAGAATGAGATAATCTCATATAAATGGATCATGGAATGGTCTGTAATGACAGTAAATCCCCATTAGAATAAAATAAAAATATTTTGTTATTTCAGAATGTTGCAATATTTTAAAATTTTATGGAATTGAACAAGCATTTGTTTATTATTGATTACGCTTATCTGAACTAAGGACCGAATTTCCCCAATGGCAATAACTTTTGTAATTATATCGTTCTCTATTTCAAACATGCATTCATTTTTTTCCCTTGTCAGATAGCCTAGGTTAGCAATCATGTCGAAATGTTCAGGTAGTTTAATTACAATAACATCATTGAATTCATGCCATGTCACTTTTTCATTCTCCTCATCTTATTACGATTTTCTATCTGTTTTCAAAATAATTATAGGAATACTAACAATGATTGAAATTTACTTTATCACATAATAATCTTTACTAATTTTGTTATCTTGCTATTACATTCTAAACACCTTAATTTTTTCTATTTATGAGGTTATAGTGTTAGTTATCAAGTGCTAAATAGGGGTGGGGAAAATTGGTCCAAGATATAAAAACACGTGTCGAAAACTTAAATTGGGATTCAATCCAAAATGAATTGGATGATCAAGGATTTGCCAAGCTGCCAGCGATTTTAACAAAAGCAGAATGTGAATTCTTCATAGGATTGTATTGTGAGGAAGAGTCATACAGAACGACAATCAATATGACGAGATATCGTTTTGGGAATGGGGAGTACAAATATTTTTCCTATCCATTACCTGAAATGATTCAAAGTTTAAGAGAGTCCTTTTATCTAGAATTGGCCAAAACAGCCAATCGATGGTTGAGTTATTTAAAAAAAACAGAACAGTTTCCAGCTCATCTTCAAGATTTCTTGAACACCTGTGAAGAATACGAACAAACTAGACCGACACCTTTAATATTAAAGTATGAAACAGGCGGGTTTAATTGTTTGCATCAAGATTTATATGGCGACATATTTTTCCCGTTTCAACTAGTATTTGTATTAAATCAGCGAGATAAAGACTTTTGCGGTGGAGAATCCCTATTAGTGGAACAAATCCCTCGTGCTCAGAGTAGGGGACATGTAATTACTTTAGAACAAGGTAGTGCACTGATCTTTCCTACTAACCATAGACCTGTTCTAGGTAAAAAAGGATATTACAAAAATACGGTTCGTCACGGAGTAAGCACAGTAACTTCTGGAGAACGATACGGTCTTGGAATCATTTTTCATGATTCTAAATAAAAATTAAACTTCAATATCTTGCTATTCCATTCCCAGAATTGTACATTCTGAATTTATAAGGATTATATTGTAAGGAGAGGTGAGATGAATGCCGGATCGTATCAATAACGGACATAGAGAGATCCATAATCATAGAATTTTGAATGATGCAGAAATGATAACAGATGTAAAGTGGCAAGCAATTATAAATAATGATACAGCGTACAATAATCAATTTTTCTACGCTGTAAAGTCGACAGGGATATTCTGTAAACCATCCTGTAAATCTCGAGTTCCGAAAAAAGAAAATGTTCGCATTTTTTCAAACGCAGAACAGGCTCTCCGCGCAAATTTTCGCCCTTGTAAACGTTGCAAGCCCACTAATGAAAATCTGCCTGATACCGAGTGGGTTGATTTAATTACTGAATACATTGATAAAAATTTCACTGAAAGACTAACTCTAGAATCGTTAGCAAATATTTGTCATGGAAGCCCTTATCATATGCATCGAACATTTAAAAAGATTAAAGGCATTACGCCGGTTGAGTATATACAAGAAGTTAGAGTAAACGCGGCTAAAAATTATTTGATTCAGACAAAAAAAGCGATTGGAGATATCGCCATATGTGTGGGTATGGCTAACGCGCCTTATTTTATTACTTTATTTAAAAAGAAAACTGGACAGACACCAACACAATTTCGTCAAATGAGTAAAATGGAGGAAAAGGACAGTGAAAACAAAGAATAAACCAACCCTTTATTGGTCGTTACTAAAGTTTCAGGATTGGAATTTTTATATTGCTTCAACTTCAAAGGAGCTTGTGTTTGTAGGTTCACAGAATAAACCATTCGAGGAATTGTTCGAATGGGCTAAGAAACGCTTTCCAGGGAGTCCTCTTGTTGAAGATGAGGAAAAGCTTGAACCCTATGTCGTTGAAATCACTCAGTATCTAGAAGGAAAGCGGAATACCTTTACTGTTCCATTTGAGTACGTAGGTACGCAATTTCAGCTAGCAGTCTGGAATGCACTTTGTGAAATTCCTTATGGACAGACAAAATCCTATTCCGACATTGCAAATGATATAAATAAACCAACAGCTGTTCGGGCTGTAGGCGCGGCTATTGGGGCTAATCCGGTATTAATTACGATACCGTGCCATCGTGTTATAGGAAAGAATGGCTCATTAACTGGCTATCGTGGCGGGTTAGAAATGAAGACACTGCTCCTGGATCTGGAAAAGAGAGCTTCATCTAGCAATGAGTAATTATTTTCATGTGATACAGACATATGGGGGTGTATTATGAAAAATAAAAAAGATTTTAATTTTCACAAACTTTGGCTAGGACAGTCTATAAGTTTGTTAGGTACCCAGTTTACAATAGTAGCTTTGCCTCTTTTTGCATTAGAGGTGCTAGAAACAAGTGAGGCAAATGCTGCCATGCTTCGTGGGATTATATTCATACCCTACCTACTTTTCGGATTAGTAGCCGGTGCTTTGATAGACATCCTTCATAGAAAAAATGTTTTGCTAATTGGTAGTATATGTCAAGGTGTTTTGTTTTTATCAGTATTTATATTGACTGTAACAAATATAATAACGTTCCCATTATTGGTGGTTCTCATGTTTTTAAATGGAATACTTACCACGTTTTACAACGTGGCAATTCCTTCTTTCTTACCGGAAATATTAACAGACAAAGATAACTTAAAAAAAGGAAATGCTCAACTAGCACTTTCGGAGTCTCTTTCTATAGTAATTGGTCCTATGCTAGCAGGAATCGTTATTACTCTAGTTGGATTAACAGGCTCTTTCGCTGTTGACGCAGTTACGTATTTTGTTTGTTTTGTGTTTGTATTTTTTATTTCAAAGTTTAAACCGCATACAGAGGGCTCTTTAAAAAACGTAAATATAAAATCCGTATACAAAAACATATATGAAGGTTTGATATATTTTAAAAATCACCCTGTATTGGAACCAATTGTAAGCTGTGGCGCTGTTTACGGTTTTTTTTAATACATACTAAATAGCATTTTAGTAATATTCCTTTATAAGGTATTGGGTTTATCTGAACTCGAAATAGGCTTTGTTGTAGGTTCAGCAGCGGTGGGATTTTTAATAGGAAATACGATCCTCATGAAAAAAAGTCAACAAATTAATAATACAAAAATGCTTATTTATAGCGCTACTGTATCAGTTATCGGTCTGGCCTTTATATCAATAATGGGATATTTGGGAACCATTTACGGTATAGTAGCTGCAAGTATCATACATGGTATGGGAGAAGGTGTATTTGGACCTTACGCTGCAACCATACGACAACTTGCTTCACCAAGTCACATGTTAGGCAGAGTAAATGCTGTACAGCGTACGCTTAATTGGGGAGCTTGGGCATTGGGAAGTTTTGCAAGTGCATTTTTAGTTTCTATATTTGGGCTTCAAACTACGTTATTTATAGGGGGCTTCGGAACAACATTGTGTTTAATGGTGTTGTTGAGGCGAGGCGTAGCAAAAGGAACTGACATTGAATATACGAGTTCATTTTAGAGGAGATGATTATGATGTATAAGGTATCAAAAGGAACTGAAAATACACCACACATCAAACGGGGCAGCATTCTTGTAATATCGATTTAAGTTCTTGAATAAATGTACTTAAACAAACGGGGGCTTATGAAGTAAGAGAGTTGCTATGGCAGCTCTTTTTTTTATTGCACTAAGGGCAGTATAGTTGAATAAAAATAATAAATATCCAAGTAATTGTGGTAAAATAAGGATATTATTTCGGACTTATTAAGGGAGGACAAGAAATGATTAAGAGGAAAAGTGAAACGTTTGAATGGGTTAAATCCATTATGGTTGCAATTGTTTTAGCATTTATTATTCGCTCTTTTTTCTTTAGTCCCATTGTTGTTGACGGTGAATCAATGAATCCTACTCTCCAAGACAAGGATCGTATGGTTGTAACCAAAGTTGGTGAACCGAAAAGATTTGATATTGTTGTGTTTCACGCCCCAGACGGTACGGATTACATTAAACGTGTAATTGGACTCCCAGGTGAGAGTATTGAGTATAAGAATGATATTTTATATATAAATGGCAAGGCATATAACGAACCTTATTTAGAAAAATATAAGAAAACACTAAATGGAGGAACATTAACAGGTTCTTTCACTTTAAATGAAACCGCAGTAGGTAGCAATACTGTCCCTAAAGATTGTTTGTTTGTAATGGGAGATAACAGAAGGAAAAGCAAAGACAGCCGTGTTATTGGAGCGATACCAATGGACAAGGTAATAGGGACAACAAATGTTGTTTATTATCCGATAAAAGAAATTAAAATCGTAAATAACTAATTTTTGCTTATGTATAAAGTTGGACTGGTTTCTTCTTCAAAACCATCGGGTGTGTAGATCCAGGAAGGGTTAACCACCTATTTTGTTGAATTCCTTATTAAACAAACGGGGGAAGCATTCCTGTATTAAATCTAAAATTGTGAAAAAATGTACTTAAACTATCGGGGGCTTAGTTCAAGATAGAGTTGCAGCAACAGCTCTTTTTCTTTTGGTGCTAAAGGGCAGAATAGTTCAATAAGCCAGTTATAATTATGTAATTATTCTTGAGGGTATTTATAAGTAGCTAAGTGGGTATGATTTATCAATTTCACCTCAGGTCCATAAGAAATTCTATAAGTCATTCGATCCTTCCCTACTGGAACGTGGTGTCCACCATCGGTAGGCCCAATATCAAATGTAATTTCTAATATAAAGCCACGGAAGCCATTTACTCTTCTTGTTTCAATCACTTCAAATTTCCATGGATCTACTGCAGGTGAAAAGTCCTTTAAAATCTTCGGATAATAATAGTTATCCAAAACTTCGCTAATATAAGGAGCAAGCATGTTCATAAGCATGTCCTGTAATCTAAGTTCTTCAGAGTCTTGAGTTGGTTTAATTGATAAAACAGTTGTTGTTTGAAAGGAAACAATAAGAACAAGGGATAGTATAAAGTAAGCCCGAACCCAAACATTTTCATTCTTTGTGGTGAAGAGCTGTTTTTTAGCGACTCATGGGTGGCTAACGGGGTGCTTTAACACTAAGAAATAAAATTAAAAGAGCCAAAAATATGCAAGTATTTATACACTACTTGCGTATTTTTGGCTTTTCCTGCATTTACAACAAATGTTGCCGTCAAAAAGAGGACCTCTAATTTATCATCATTAGGACCAATTAGCCTATCAGCCTCACAATACTAAGCACTGTCTGGGTGCTCCCACATCATTAATGAATATCTTGAATGACTTTCTCCAGGAATTCGCCCATTCGCTTAACGGCTGGCTCTGAAAAATCAAAGCTGACCCCAGTTTCTTTATAAACCGCTGCGATGGATTGATTGTAGTCCGCTCTGGCACCTTTTTTAAAGGATACGACAGCTTGCTCTGGGTTGTTTCGGTAATTTTCAAGAATTTGCAATGCACCAAGCATCGACATGGAGTATTCAATATTATAGAAAGAAACTTGGAAATAGTGAAGGGTGTCTGCCCAGCTCATCCCAATTTCTTCCTCAAGCCCAGACGTATCGACAGGGTTTAAGCCATACCGTTTTGAGATTTCAAAGAATTTTTCATCACGCTCTTTGGCCGTGTGTTGAGGATTCGTATACATCCAATGCTGAAAGAGGTCGCCTGATAATGGGCCAAATAACATTTTAAATGCCCGTCTCAGCTCTTCTCGCTGTGCACTCTTAAAATCTTCTTCTTCTGGATAAAAACGATCCAGCTTGTCTAATAAGAGCAATTCCATTCCATGAGAATACAGTTCACCAATTTCCATTCGGAGGTGATATTCTTCAGAAGGACCTTGCTCGGAAAACTCGAGGTACCCATTCACGGCATGGCCCATTTCATGAATTAGTGCGATAAGAGAGAAAAAGGATGGACTAAAGTTCGCGAAGACAAAGGTGTCCCCTGAAACAGGTAAGGAGGTACAGAAACCGCCGGGGCTTTTTCCTTTCCGATCTCCAAGATCTATTAACCCATGCTCTCTCATGTAATCAAAACGGTCTGCAAAGTATGGATCGGTTTTCCCTAACATCTCAGAAACGCCATCCATAAGATCTGACACATCGGAGTATGGCGGGTTTTTCATCAACTTAGCGGTGTTATCCCAAGGACGAAAGGTATCGACACCAAGCTCAGACTTAAAGACATTTGCCAGTCGGTTCCAAGCTGGGATAATATGTTTCTCTACATTTTCATGAAAGTCGTAACAATCTTGGACGCTATATTCACGATTTTTGACTACAAACATATAATCACGATAATTTTCAAAGCCTGCATTTAATGCAATTTGATGGCGAAGTTGAACCAGCTCATCCATGATGGCATCCATATCAGGCTTAATTTGACGGTGGGCTGATATCATTGCGCGATAAGCTTTTTCACGCACGGCTCTGTCTAGATGATCGAGTTGGGATTGGATAAATGGATAAGGCTTTTCTTCGCCATCCCATTCAACAGTTAATCCTCCCATAATTTCACTATACTTTGTATTAAGCTCTTGTTCTTTTACCATTAATGGAATGTTTTCTTCTCTGAACAGTTTCACCTTGGATTCGCGAAAGCGTCGCATTAAGCCATAACGGTTTTCATCTAATTTATTGAAATAAGGAGACTCACAGACTTTCTCATTCAGTTTTGCTTCATATTTCATTAAAAGCGGCTGGATGACTTGCTGGTCATGTAGATACGTAGACTTGATATCCGCATCCTCTGTGTTCCGGTAGAAATCGACTTGGTGACCCGTCATTGCCTCCGCGATTTTCATCATTAAATCCTTTTCAGCTTGTAACCATTTTTCTAGGTCAGAAACGGATTCAATTTGAACATAAAGTAAACTTTGAATTTGAGCTTCGACCCCATCTGCATTTTGTAAATCAATTAATTCTTTATAATAGTTCTGAATTAAATCCTGTGTCACAGATAACTCCCCTTTTTTTTATTATTTCAATTATCCCAATAGTTATATTATAGATTTCTAGGTAATCAATCTAGTTTTTTCATATGGTTCAACAAGTGATTACATTTTAATCGATAATAAAAATATGAGGAGGTCACGGAATCCCTCTCGGCTCCCGGATCGTTATTAATAAAACGGCTTCCACAATGCTAAGACCACATTAACAAGAGCACCTATATGGACGATATCCAATCCGGTATAAAACTTAAATAAATACTTCCGGCTTTCTTCGTTTAATAGCTCTTCCTTTACGAGGGAAGGGGTTAGTTTAGCTTTAAATCTATTCAATCTCGGAACAATATAACCTGCAAACAAGACAAGCATAACCGCAGCCAGTATTTGCTTAAGCCCCAGCTTAAATTAGAGATTAATTTAAATCAGTAAACCCAATCTCCCACCTTTAAATGCACTATAACCAAAGAATTAACACTTAAATGAGAAAGTCTAGGGACGCTCCTCTATTTAACTATGCCTTCACGAAGTCTTATTAATCTGAACTCATTTCATTTAACTGTTAACCCTATATAAAGGGGTATGAAATCCTGCGAATAAGCGAGCATTTGAGAGAAAATCGTATTTAACCGAGGGAATTTAATAAGAATAATTATTTCTTTAAAAATACGCACTAAAAGTGTTCGTGCTGAGTAGTGTTAAATGCAAAAATAAACTGGCTAAGTTGGAAGGTTCGATTAATTTTTATGATGAGTATGATCCTTTAGAAGGTGCTTTCATTAATCATCCAAATTCCCAAGAATTAATTTCTGACCTGGTAAGTGGTTATGTAATCTTTTTGGGCTATGTAAACACAAAAATGGTGGAGTAACATCAAAGCTGGGGATTTCTAAAGAAGACTCCTGCATTATTATGGATATATCAGATGCATTTGATGCATTTGAGACGTATTTAAAATATTTCATTTTAAGTAACGCTGGTTAAATTTGCTTTGAATTACTTAAGTTGCACTGCCTTAATAAAAAAGTCATTTCATGAACGTTTACTGCAAATGTTAAATGAGAAGGAAGACATAGGTAAAGTAATTGGAGCCTATGCCTTCTTTTTGTTTTGAAAATGTACTTTATTACTCATTTTTCCTTCCTCCATTAAACGAATAAATTGCATTAGCTTCGGTCTATTATTCATTTTTAATTTTGTAGCAAAAACATTGTGGGTTATTCAACTTGGAAAAAAGGACGTTGACAACTCCATCCTACAAGTGTAGTCTTTATTGTAGATTACACTTGTAGGATGGAGGAGAAAGATGAAGAAAGCAGAGTGCAATATATCTGATGCAGAGTGGATTGTAATGAAGGTGCTATGGGAAGAAACTCCATCTCCATTAACTTCTGCGAAGATAGTAGAGGCTGTAAGTTCTAATAAGAAATGGAGTCCCAAAACAATTCATTCATTAATAAGTAGACTGGTAAAGAAAGGTGCTGTAGGTGTAAATAAGGAGATGCCTCATTATGAGTATTATCCTTTGGTAGATAAAAGAGACTGTGTACTGGAAGAAACAAGGTCGTTTATTCAAAAGGTATACGATGGTTCTATCCACCTTATGCTCGCCAATTTTATAAAAGAAGAGAAGATTTCTGAGAAGGAAATAGAAGAACTGGAACGATTGCTTAATAAAAAAAATAACAAGTAAAAGGCAGGTATTGATATGGTTTTATCTGCAATATTTAAAGAAGTCTTATTGCTTTCGCTTATGGGTAGTATTTTAGCATTAGGGATACTTGTTATTAAAGCTATTTTTAGACAAAGACTTAGTGCAAAGCTTCATTATTATATTTGGATTTTGCTTGTACTTAGGCTAATAGTGCCAATAGACATTCAAAGTCATATAAGCTTTATAAGTTTTATTCCAAATGAACAGAAGAAACTTGATCCTCATTTTATAGCAGAACAATATGTTCCTAACATAATACAAACCAGTACTATAACAACCGAAAGTACACCTTCTATAGAAGATAGTAATGCATTAGCTGATCCAGGAATTATAGGCGGTATTTTTAGTTATGATACTGCAGCAGTGCTGTGGATAATTGGTGTTTCATCGATTTTACTCTATATTTTATGCGTAAATATCTTGATGAGGGCTAAATTGAAAAAGTGTTCAGCCTGTGAAAGAGAAGACTTAATTGAAATTTTAGAAGCAGAAAAATCAAAGCTTAAAGTTAATTCAAAGATAAAAATTATTTATAGTAATTATTCGAAATCGCCAGCAGTTTATGGGATGATCCATCCTAAAATTATTATTCCAGAGGAGCTTATAGACAAATTAACCCCGGAAGAGTTTAGGTTTGTGTTAAGCCATGAATTAACTCATATTAAGAACAAGGATTTAGTGGTAAACACCTTACTTATGATTGTTAAAGCAATCTATTGGTTCAACCCCTTAATCTGGTATTCACTTAATCAAGTAAAACAAGACTGTGAAGTGGCTTGTGATGCGTCTGTCATCAGCACTTTAAAGACAGAAGAAGTCAAAAAATACGGTCAGACAATAATCAATTTGCTTAGATTATTCTCAGAAAAAAGGAGTACTACTGGGACATTAGGATATGCAAGTAAATACAATAAACGGAGAATTGTTATGATTACACAATTTAAAAAAAGTTCGGCAATATGTGCAGTATTAGCTCTATCTCTTACAATTATGGTAGGCTGTTCAAGCACCATTAAACCTGGCAGTTCAGATGTTAGCCCAAATGAAAGCAGCGATATCAATAGTTCAACTCTGTCAGCGAAAAAAACATCTCAAGATCAAGCATCACAAAGCAACACAACACAAGACAAATCAAGCAATGTATCACAAAGCAATACAACACAAGATAAAACAAGCAATGCGTCAGCATCGAATAACAATACCTCTGCTTTATCATCTAATGGGGATACTCAGCGAAAACTTCTTTCAAGTATCTTGCAATTGGCAAAGCAGGGTAAAATCATCAACTCAGAGTTTCCTGTTAAAACTACTGTTATAGAAGACATAGAGAAAAAACTAGGAAATCCGGATAAGGTTGATTGGGTACCTTATGCTAAAGGAAATTATGCTGTATTTTCAAAATACAATGTGGTATTTGGTTTCAACAAAGGGTCACGGATTTTTGAGGCGAGATCCTTTGATAAGAAATTAAATGAATTATCACTTTCTATGGTAAAGAAAGTATTTGGAACTCCGGCATATGATGTGAAAAGTAATGGCGAGGAAATTATTGGGTATGTTTCAAATTCGGAATACAACATTTTGTTAGTATTTCCTAAGCCTTCAAACAGTATCCCGGACCCGGTAATGGACCACTACTCCGTGCTTTACCCTAAGGGGACCGTTAATAATATGTCAAACGATACGGGAAGACAATGGTAATAAAAAATGAAACAAAAAAATAACGACTCCTAACGCGCTCCGTTAAAGGCGTAAACATAATAATTAACAACTTAAATAGAGGATGAAAGGATTATGATTTCATCCTCTGTAAGTTAAAGACTTTCTTGAATGGATTTAAAACAATAGAAATAACCATTGGAAGTTGAACTCGAAAAAATGTGAAAAAACGTCATAAAAGCTAAAAACGAAAAGTTAAAAAGGGAAATTGGAGTATGTGGAGTATGAAAAGACAAAGAACTCGAAATAAACTACTTATTTTTACGATTCCACTTTTAATTTTAGCCTTAATCATTGGCGTTTATTATTATGCAATCAAAGAAAATAGTAGTGAACAGAATACCCAAGGTAAAGAAAGTCCAATTTTTACTCAACCTTCCAAAACTCAAACTTCCGGTAAAAATACAGTGGATTCGAAGAATGAGCGGAATTCAAATCTTGAGAAATTAGTTGAGGAAACTTTTTCCTTATCTAAGGAAGGTAAGGTTCCAAACATTTCCTTTGTTTCTGGTAAAACAGAATGGAAGGAAGTAAATCAAGACTGGGGAAAATCAGAACATATTACGGAAACTTCTAAAGGCAGATATGAAGAATACGAAAGTCATCATGCTACAATCGGCTATGCCGATCAGACTGTTAATGATATACGATCGTATGATTCTGAACTGCAAAATATCTCGTTAAATGAAATTGAGAAAACTGGTGGACAACCCGATGCCATTCGATACTTTAAAGATTCAACTGTTGACCAAATGATACTTGTCTATCATGCAACGTCTTTTACTGATTTATTATGGGTTTTACCAGTAAAAACAGAGCAGGAGCCAAATCCTAAAGTCGACCATATCTCACTCTTTACACAGATTGAAAAGGAACCAAATCAACAAACACAAGTTGAAAAACCAAATCAACAAGGAAATCAATCCATTTCAGAGGTGATTTCTAAACTTAGCTTAGAAGATAAAATTGGCCAGATGATTCTTGCTGGGGTTTCCGGGACTACAATGGATGCAAACGCAAAACAATTAATAGGCCAATTTCATCTCGGGGGAATTATTTTTTACAAATATAATTTTGAAACCCCTGCACAAGTGATTCAACTTGTGAATCAACTGAAATCTGGAAATAGTTCGAGTCTACCGCTTTTACTAGGTGTTGACCAAGAGGGTGGACGTGTGACAAGATTACCAGGTGGACTTGTTAACTTTCCTCCAAATAAACAGATAGGACAGGTAAACAATCCCGATTTTTCTTATAAAGTCGGAACACTTTTAGGGAAAGAATTAAAGGTATTTGGTTTAAATCTCGATTTTGCCCCTGTCCTCGATATTAACAGCAATCCAAATAACCCAGTAATCGGGGATCGATCATTTGGAAACAATGCAGAAATAGTAAGTAAACTTGGAATTCAAACGATGAAAGGGATTCAGTCTCAAAACGTCATTACGACAATTAAGCATTTTCCTGGTCACGGAGATACATCGGTTGATTCCCATCTGGACCTTCCAATTGTAAATAAAAGCCTTAAGGAACTTAAAGAACTAGAGTTAATTCCGTTTGAACGTGCGATTAATCAAGGCGCAGATGTTGTGATGGTGGCCCATATCTTATTTCCTCAATTAGATAAAACGAATCCAGGAACCATGTCAAAAGCTGTCATGACGGATCTTCTTAGAAAACAACTTGGTTTTACAGGAGTAATCATTACGGACGATATGACAATGGGAGCCATAACAGGACATTATGATATTGGTAAAGCAGCCGTAGAATCAGTTAAGGCAGGAAGCGATATAATTTTAGTAGGACATGACTATAATAATGTTGTAAAGATTATCTCCTCTTTAAAAACTGCTGTTCAAAATGGGGAAATTTCAGAACAAAGATTAAATGAAAGTATAGAAAGAATTATACAACTAAAAAGAAACTATAGCATTAACGATACGAAAGTAGGAAATCCTAACATAAATGAAATAAATAATTCCATCAATAGTATTCTGAATAATTATTTACAGTAATTATTAAATAGATTTGTGAGATAAATGGATTGCTAATTCCGCATTGGGGTGTACTTCTGGAGAAAGAGATGTTAAAAACTATAGGAGCCCTTAGACAAAATAAAAGATAAATGTGCTTCAGTTGAATAAGCAACATTCGAAGCTATTCAACAATCTGGCGCAATTCTGCAGTAAGAATTGTGCTTTTACTTATTTTTAGGGCCATTTAATAGAATAAATTACGTTAAAATTGAATTAATTAAAAACCAGAGAAGAGAGGATTCTCATATGAACTTAGTAGCTTTGGAAAAATCTTTATAATAAATAGGGGTAATCATGGAAAGTTTCAATAAAATACGAAATACCCTTTGTGCTCTTCCGCGTATTTCTTCTACGTTAATGCTTGATTTTCCATTATTATCTTCCTCTCTTTTTATTATTGACTATTCAGTCTAGAAATATCAAAAAAATAAGGTTCTCTATTTAAATAATTTACAGTTCCCCTTCCTGACAAATCCATCTTATCACTATCTGGACTGAAGAAAAATCCAAAATAATTTTTGACTAACTAGTTCAGGATCTTCTGTTATATGGAAAATAAGATCTGTAAACTCTACTTTTTTAAAGTTTTTAGGGAAACTTTTCATATAATCATAAATATCCGCTTTTCCTTCCATCATATCTGGAAAAACATCTAAAACATCTATCTGATGGAGATATTAAAGCATGGATCAATCTGTGGGCAGAAGACGGGGTATTAGAATTTCCATACGCTCCGAAAGGGTATTCATTTTAACTTGACGCTCACACCTGTTCTGAATTATTCTAGATGCAGGAGTAAGCTGATGAATACGAAAAATCGTCCTTATGGTAGAAGATCGGCAGTTTAGCAAAAGAAGGTATTTTATTCTCTACATAGAAAGATTGCTTTAATGTAATAAAACAGGAGTGTTGACATGGGTAATACAAACTTTTTAATGTTTAAGCATAGTCAGATGGAAGGGGAGCGTATCATATTACGTCCGGTTTCACTTGACGATGTTGATGATATGTATGAGTATACATCTGATGATGAAACTACACGTTACATTTATGACCAACATACAGATGTAAACCAAACGAAGAAAATGATAGCAAACTATTATATGAAAGAACCAATGGGTATGTATGCAATCGTGTTAAAAGAGAGCAACAAAATGATTGGGACAATTGAGTTTAGAATACATGAATGGAATAATAGTGGAGAACTAGGCTTTACATTGAATAGACATTTTTGGGGTAAGGGCTACATGACGGAAGCAGGGAAATTAATACTCGAATTAGCCTTTCATAAACTAGGTTTAGACCGAGTGTTTGCGGGACATGATGTAAGGAATGGTGTTTCAGGAAAAGTATTGAGCCGCTTAGGTATGACATATGAAGGCACTCTTCGTAGAGACCAAATGGTAAAAGGTGTCCTAACAGATACTGCACATTACTCTATATTAAAAGAGGAATATTTAAATTCTGAAACAAGGAAGAATAATAGGGTAATTAATTAGCTTATTGGACGTGGAATTTAAGTGAAAGCCTATCATATTGAACAATATAAAAAAGTGAAGAACATTCTTTTGCTGAATTATACATTAATGATTCCAAAGACTTCGGATTAAAATTAATGGTTCAAAAATGTGATTTCTTAGAGGCGAGTTGGAAATAAAGTTTTTATGAATTTTGAAATATTATATTTAACTATCCAGGGCATTCCTTTAATATTAAGGGATGCTCTCTTCTTATTGAAGTAAAGGGGCAGCATTCATGTTACAAAGAAAAGTTTGTGAATTAATACACTTAAACTATAGGGGGCTTATGTTAAAGACGGGATGGCTGCGGCGATCCCGTTTTCCTATTATGCTAACGGGGCAGCATTCCTGTAATGAGTGAACAAAAAAATAACCTCTTGGTAGAATGAGAAGGTCCTGACGCTGCGCAGCAAAAAGGACATTACTCAAATACCAGGAGGCTTTAAAATGAATTATAGCCAGAATAAGAAGATTGCTCAAATAACTTCTCAAACTCTTATTATAGGAGTCGATATTGCTAAATTTAAGCATGTGG
>NZ_JAAOEO010000041.1 GCF_011393025.1 Neobacillus terrae
ATAAGAAATTATTATAAAGCTAGATAACGAATGTTGGCTTATTCGCAGGATTTCAAATATGTACGGAGTACCAGGTTCCTTCAACAAAAGGGCTCTGACCCATCAGGTTAGCATAACTGGCCTCCACCCCTTAAGCTTTTTGCCTTACTTCTTGGCAAATAATTAGTTTAGGCCACATTTTAAAATTGCTAGGCTTTTTTTTATAATTTAAAAAAGATTTCTTCAAATAAAAGCTTCTCTTTTAATAATTCAGGAGCGTATTTTCCATTTCTAGATGTAACTTGATTATAATTATTAAGAATCCACTGAGCTCGTTTTTTCTTTTGTTCCACTCTTAAATAGGGAAGAATGCATCTTAAGATATTAAAGACATTTTCTTTCTTCTTTATTGATAAGGTAAAGGAATTTTTGTGTTTATGGGGTTTGTAATTCTTTTTATTAGTTATTAATCCATCGGTAAGAGATTGAATGTAAATTAGAAGTTCTTTATCTGTTGAGGCTACTGAAATGTAAGGACGACGAAATTCACTGTTATGCATTCTTGTTAAATGGATACTTCCTTCACCATCTATTATTCCTGCCACATAAGCAGCTTCCCAGTTTTCCATAATATTCTCCTTTATAAGAGCGTATGTTCTTATTTTCGTAATATAATTTTCAATTAGTAAAAACAATAGATAAGATATGTATTTTGCAGACAAATAGATTTGTCGAATTGAGTTGTCTGAAAATGTCGATAATTTAATCTTTTAAAATAGGTATATTTAACTATACAATCAACTTATAAGTAGTTCTTAAGTCCTGATAAACTTAAGAGAATCTACTTGCTTAGTAACTTTCACTAGAATAAACAGAAGGGCAAACTACCTGAAAGGGTAAGGCGCAAAGCTATAGGGGCTAAAGCAAAATGCAATGCCAGCCAGCTGCACTTAAGATATTTAAGAGCCCTTTTATATTACTAAAAGGGCTCTTAATCTTTATGCGCAATCCTTTCTCTGCTTGAAGATTTTTGAAAATCTATGGAGGATGGTGAAACGAAATGAAATTCAAGATTACAATGTTTTTATTTTTCGCCGCTATGTTTGTTTTATCTGCAGCATCTGCTTACAAGCTTGACTAAATCTGTCTAAAATCTGATTAATAGGGGGATTAAAAATGAAATTGCTTAATCTTTTAAGTCTATTTTTAATGGGACCGTCCTTCGCTTGGAAGTTAGACTGATTTAAAGATCAGATAAAGTATTTCTGGGCTGTGGAAAAAATAGTTTAGTTAAGAGCCGGAGGAGGCTAACTCCGGCTCCTTTGCCTGTTATTTAAGAGCATTTGGGGTGATTTATATGTTTGTTGATAGCATTATTATAGGAATTATCGCTTCATTAATTATGGGTGGAAGTTTGCAGCAGCTTGTTACTGTTAAACTTAATCATCCCTGGCTGATTGCAGTCTCTTTTATTATTCAGTTTGGTGCCATTTATATTTTCCTTGAATATTTATTGATGTCAGTTTGTGCTAGTAACATCGGACTTTTAATTTTCTGCCTGGTGAACTATAAGGATAAAGGTTTTAAGTATATGGTAATCGGTATTTTTATGAATTTGCTGGTGATGCTGGCAAACAAGGGTAGAATGCCTGTTGATGTTCAAGCAGCAAAAGCATTATCGCCTGAAGACTTCCCTGCATTTATGGCGGGTGAATATGGAAAACATATACCAATATCAGCCCATACCCATTTGAATTTTTTGGGTGATATTTTCTTCCTGCAGTATCCATATCCTCGGCCGATTATTATAAGTCTTGGGGATATTGTTTTATCAATTGGAGTAATTCTCTTTTTATATAAAGCAATGGCAAAAAGTAATAAAAAGTCTAAGGAAGTGGTGGGGTATGGAGGGTAACTTATTGCTAAATAGCTATCAAGCGTTATGCTTATCCATATTTTTGTTTCTCTCTTTTCTTTTATATCAGCCAATTAATGAAAGCACCTGGATTCTCGTTATTACCTTTGCGGGTGCTGCAACCCTATTTGATGAGCGCCCCATTGTCCTTCCATCTAGTGATAACTTATCATTAGTTACCCCATTGTTGTTTACCGCGGGTGTTTTATATGGTGTTTTTCCTATTTTTTTAATTAATATTTGTATGGTTGCTTTTCTAATTATGATAAATCCAAAAAAGTGGGTTTCACACGCTTTTAATGGGATTCAATACAGCCTTTCAGGTTATATAGGCTTTTTCTTCTTTAACCTGATATATAACCCGAAAATGGATTCCTTGATTGCTAATCTTCCCGCTTTTATCTCCTATGCGATTAGCTTCTTTATATCAAATGTTTTATTTTTATCTATTTATCTTTGCCTGCGTTCAAAAAAATCTATAGTAAACTTTTTAAAAATTTTCTTAGAAAGAAAAGCGGTTCTTATTTATTTTACTATGATGGCTTTAGGCCTTATTATGGCGGTAGTAGTTCGTGAAGAAGGCATTTTAGGAATTATTTTATTTTGTTTAATCATGTGGACTTTAGGAGTTTCTTATAGAAGTTATTATCAAATGTTTGATCATTTTCGTTCTTTAAGTGAGAAGGATGAGCTTACAAAGTTGTTTAATCACCGTTATTTCCAGGAAAATCTCGACACAACTATAAAAAACGAGGAGAAGGGTGCTCTCCTTTTAATAGATCTTGACCATTTTAAAGTATTTAATGACACTTTTGGCCACCCGGAAGGTGATAAATTACTGAGGGAGCTGGCAGGAATACTAACTGATTCCATTCCTTCAAGTGGTATTGCATGCCGATATGGAGGAGAGGAGTTTGCTATTATTCTCCCAGGTGAAGATACGAATTCCGCCATTCAAATTGCAGAGGAAATTCGAAGATCAGTTTCTGAACATCCTTTTAAAGGAAGAGAACATATGCCTCAGAAGAAGGTTACTGTTTCGATTGGCATTTCAACATTCCCTGATATGGGCCACTCCAGAGAACAATTAATTATGCTTGCGGATCAGGCATTATATAAAACCAAATACAGCAGCCGAAACAGAGTTCAGCTGTATACCTCAGTTATTGATGAATTAAAAGGCAATTATCAATTTGATTCTGCCGAGGAAGAAGAAGTAATTCAAACATTAAAGACATTTTTAATGATTATAAATTCAAAAGATCGTTATACCTATGGACATACAGAAAGGATTATGGAATATTCCGAACGGCTGGCTAGGAAGATAGGCCTTTCTAAAACTGAAGTTAAGAATATCCGCTATGGTGCCCTTCTTCATGATATAGGTAAAGTTGAAGTACCAACGGAAGTATTAAATAAAACATCGAAGCTTACGAATAGTGAGTGGGAAACCATTAAAATGCATGTCATCTGGGGAGAGCAGATGGTTCAATCTATTAAAGAGCTTAAGGATTGCTTGCCGATGATTAGGCATCACCACGAACGATATGATGGAAAAGGATATCCTGACCAACTAAGCAGTGAGTCTATCCCGCTTGCGGCACGAATTTTGACAATAGCAGATTGTTTCGATGCAATGACTACCAATCGCCCATACCAAAAAGCAATCTCTCCTGCAGAAGCTATTGATGAAATCATTCGCTGCTCAGGAACACAGTTTGACCCGCAAATAGTTCAGCCTTTCATCGAAGTGATTTCTGAATTAAAACCCGAACTTCAGCTGTTATATAAAAAGGAAGCTTAAAACGGATGCCGAAAGCGAAAGCAAAAAGACAAGTTTATAAATGAAAAAAAAGAGAGACCATTTTCGGTCTTCTTTTTTATTAAGGCTCTTATCTAAAAGGTTTTTGCAAATTGGTGAGACAGTAAGCAAAAATAGGCGAGACTCCTCGAAAATGCTACGCATTTCCTTCGTGAGTGGGCGGATTCCATGATGCTAATCCATTGTCCAGCGGGAAAAGCAAGCCAGGAGAGACCCCGCAGGTCGTTCTCGACCGATGAGGCGTGCTCCTGCGCCACAGAATACTCGAAGAAGCCAATCTTCAGCTCGTCGCAAAGCTGCAAGTAGCTGTACACAGATGCTTAATCACGAAGTTATTTACAGGCAGCAGCTTGATTGCCCGCGGAAAGCGAGTCTATTTTTGGATTAAGCTACAATAAAGTATACGAAAAGATCCTTTATTAAACAGTAAACTTTTTTATAGCATTATTTAAATCATTTATTTCGTCGTTTAACTTTGTTGCTGAATCTGAAACAACTTGAATAGCCCTTTGTTGTTCTTCAATTGAAGAAGTTACTTCTTCAGTAGAAGCAGCAGTTTGCTGGCTTACTGCCGCAATACTTTCAAATGAAGCTGTCAGACTTTCTTTTGCATTAAGTAATCCTTGCATATCCAGGCTAACAGTAGATATGGAAGAAAGAATATTTTGTATGGATTCGGCAATTAAGTTAAAAGAAGCTTCAGTATTGTTTACAGCAGTATTTTGCTCTTTCACGGTAGTAGAGGTTTTTTCAATCTCCGTATTTACAATACTTGTTTCCGCTTCAATTCCGCTAAGTGTGACTTTAACCTGTTTAGTTGCTTCAGATGTTTGTTCAGCCAGTTTTCGAACTTCTTCTGCCACAACAGCAAAACCTTTTCCGTGTTCTCCTGCACGTGCCGCTTCAATACTGGCATTTAGGGCTAACAAATTCGTTTGATTGGATATATCATTAATTGTTCCAACAATAGATTCAATTTCTTTTACCTTGTTTACTAAACCTTCCGTAACTTGTCCTACACCAATAATTAAACTATGTGTTTGATTGGATTTTGCTTTTAGTATTTCAACATTCTTTAAGCCTTGTTCATTCGATTGTTTAACCTCATTGGAGGAATTTAGCATTTGTTTATTTTTTTCATATAAACTCTCAATTTGTTTGGCAAATTCAATGGTGATATGGTTAGTGTCGTCGGAATCAGAGGCTTGCTGGACAGTTCCTCTAGTAATTTCATCTATTGCCCTTGAAATTTCATCTCCTGAAGCAGTGGTTTCTTCTGCGATTGCCGACAAATTTAAGGAGGTGGCGCTTATCTCTGAAATTGAAGTCTCTACACGGCTAATAAGGTCTTTAAGATGGGTAACCATAGAATTAAAACTCTTATTTAGAGTACCAATTTCGTCTTTTCGGTTATTTTCAGTTAATGAAATGGCTAAATTGCCATCTGATACCTCTGCTACTTGTTTGGTCAGCTTGGAAATAGGTGAAGCAAGATGTCGGGAGAATAGAAGAGTTACAATACTTCCGATCAATAAAGCGACCCCTAAGGTAATTAATAGGATTAATAATAAATTGTTTGCGGGCTTATTAAAATCCATTTTATAAGTTCCAGCTGTAACAGCCCATCCCCAATGTGGGTCCATTTCGCTGTATGTAATTTTTTCACCGAACTTTTTATCATTCTGAGGAAGGCTCCAAATATAAGTAACAAAACCGCCGCCAGATTTAGCTGTCTTTATTTGCTGCTGGACAAATAAGTTACCATTTTGATCCTTTGTATTCCAAACATTTTTGCCCTCAAGTGTTGGGTGAACCACTTCGTTGCCTTTCTCATCATAAGCAAGGAAATACCCATTTGCACCCAGATTAACCGGACTCTTTATTTTCCGAGTTCCATCAGCCTGCTTTGGGCCAATTAAGGTTTCCTTAACTCTATCCTGTGCTTCCTCAAGAGTTAGGTTGCCGTTCTCCACTTCCTTGTTCATATTATCAATTTGCTGAATAGCCATTTCAACGCCATTTTTTAAAGTCGTTTTTCCTAACTCATCAAGCCCATCCTTTGCATTTAGAAAGCCTACAATGCCAATTATTAAACTTGGAACAGCTAATAATAAAAGTGAAATGCTAATTAATTTAAATTTTATTTTTCTCATGATGTAAAGTTTTCCCCTTCATTCTTTGTGTTGTACTTGCTGCTTGCTATTTAAAACTCAATGTTCGAACCTCACCTCATTTGCTGTTAAGCGATTTCAACATATTTTATCTCTTATAGAGATTATCGGATAAAAAACGCTGTAATGAAGAGCACTAAAAAATTAAAGGAGTAGTTGTGTGGTAGATAATGGTGGAAGTAGTGCAAATGGTAAGGTGACTTTTCCTTGGGGAGGGTATGTATCTATCAAGTTATAACTTATTACAAAAAAATAAATTAAAACAGAAATATCAGAAATCTAATTGACAGTAAATCTGCTAAAGTGATAATATTTTCTCCTGTGACTCTTAAATGAGAGGGGGAAACTGTTTGATTAAAGTAGAAGGGTTAGGAAAATCATTTAAAGTGGCTAAGCGAACAGAAGGCTTGCGCCAATCTGTCCGGTCTTTATTTCATCGCGAATATACAACAGTGCAGGCGCTAAAGGACATTTCTTTTTCTATTGAGCCAGGAGAAATAGTTGGTTACATAGGGCCAAACGGTGCTGGCAAATCAACAACAATTAAAATCATGAGCGGAATATTGGTTCCGGACCAGGGAAGCTGTTCGATAATGGGATACACGCCCTGGAAGGAACGAGTCGCTTATGTAAAAAACATTGGAGTCGTCTTTGGACAGCGGTCACAGCTGTGGTGGGATGTTCCAGTAATCGATTCCTTCGAACTTCTTCGTGATATATACAAGGTTGCACCCCAAGACTACAAACAAAATGTCGAACTCCTAGTTGAAACACTTCATCTTCAGGATATACTTTACTCACCTGTGCGGCAGCTAAGCTTAGGACAGCGGATGCGCTGTGAAATAGCAGCATCGCTGATTCATAGTCCTCAAATCTTATTTTTGGACGAACCTACCATTGGACTGGATGCCGTTTCTAAATTGGCCGTTCGTCAATTTATTAAAACCATTAATAAAGAAAAGGGAATTACAGTTATTCTGACCACCCATGATATGAACGATATAGAAGCATTAGCTAACCGTGTTATCTTAATTGGCAGGGGAAGCCTGCTGTTTGATGGAAACCTAAATGAACTGCGCAGTAAATTCGGGACTCAGAAAACGATTGTTGCGGATTATCAGCAAAACGTTAACCCTATTCAGATACCTAATGCATCTATTGTATCCTGGACACCGGAACGAGCCATTTTAAATGTGGATACAAATAAGGCTGTCATCTCCGAAGTAATTACACAATTATCGGATCAGCTTGAACTGATTGATGTTTCGATTGAGGGGAAGCCAATTGAGGAAATAGTTTTACAACTTTATAAGGAGTACCAAATATGAAGACCTATTATTCTGTTTTGAGACTTCGTCTGAAAATAGGCTTGCAATATCGGACTGCCGCCTGGGCAGGAATTGCAACACAATTTTTCTTTGGAATTATTCAGATTATGGTGTTTGAAGCGTTTTATCAGCACTCAGCACATACTCCTCCTATTTCTTTAAAAGAATTAATTACCTATCTTTGGCTTCAGCAGGCCTTTCTTGCCTTTATAATGTTGTGGTTTCGCGATAATGAGCTGTTTAATCTTATAACAAGCGGCAATATTGCTTATGAGCTTTGCAGGCCTGCCGGTATTTATGGCTATTGGTTTGCAAGGCTCCTCTCCCAGCGATTATCAAGTGCGTTTTTAAGATGCTTTCCCATTTTACTTATAGCATTTTGTATTCCCGAGCCCCACCGTATGACTTTGCCGCCAAGCTGGACCTCGTTTGTTTTGTTCCTTTCTGCATTGGTGCTCGGGCTGCTTGTATTGGTGGCTATTTCTATGTTCATATATATATCAGTCTTTGTAACGATGTCTCCGGCAGGATCAACACTTATTTTTGCAGTGGTGGGTGAATTTTTTTCTGGAATAATCATTCCCATTCCGCTCATGCCGGAGTGGCTTCAAAAAGTGACCGGATGGCTGCCTTTTCATTTAACAGCAGACTTTCCATTTAGAGTTTACTCTGGTCATATTCCTCCTCCAGAGGCTGCAATGGGCGTCCTTGCTCAAATAATCTGGCTGGTTCTTCTTGTTGGTACAGGAATGTTTGCTTTGAAAAAAGTACTAAGAAGAGTTGTGGTCCAGGGGGGATAAATAATGAATCTTTATTTTAAATATTTCAGGATGCTTTTGAATTCCCAGATGCAGTACAGGGCTTCCTTTTGGCTTTTATGTATTGGCCAGTTTTTTACTCCTTTTGTTATGTTTGCTGGAATGTATTTTCTGTTTGAGCGCTTTGGCCAAATTAAAGGATGGGATTTCTTTGAGGTGGCCCTTTGCTTTGCAGTGATTCATATGGCCTTTTCAATTTGTGAATGCCTTGCAAGGGGTTTTGACTCGTTTTCTAATTTAGTTATTAAAGGCGAGTTTGACCGGATTCTTGTCCGGCCAAGAAGTACAGTCTTACAGATACTTGGTTCCAATATTGAATTTACAAGAGTCGGAAGGCTTATGCAAAGCGCGATTGTATTGATCTGGGCTGTGAGGAATATTGCAGTCGACTGGGACTTTTTTAAGTTGACCACTCTTTTCTTTATGGTTACAGGCGGTGTTTTTATTTTTACAGGCATATTCATACTAGCAGCTGCCATGTGCTTTTGGACCGTCCAAGGGCTGGAGGTAGCCAATGTATTTACCGATGGCGGCAAAGAAATGGCTCAATATCCATTAAATATCTATCAAAAATGGATTATCCGGTTTTTTACATATGTAATTCCGTTCGGCTGTGTGAACTATCTCCCGCTCCTGTATATCCTTGGGAAAAGCAATGGTGGCAGCGATTTGCTTTATATGATGATGCCTGCTGCGGGAATCCTTTTTATCCTTCCATGTTTGGCCGTATGGCATTTTGGAGTAAGGCATTATAGATCGACAGGTTCTTAATAGTTATATATATAGCTTTGTAGAAATAAAGGAGCCACTGGGGCTCCTTCTTTTAAATTTTCTAGCTCCTGTGCCAACGCTAATTCAGAGAAGCTAATATTAGGCTAGTCGAAAAGCTGCAAGTTGTCTGTCCAGAGAAGGATTTACAAGAAGTAAATCAGGTAGTTGCTTTGCTGAACGGGTGCTTGCGCTTTTCTTTTTTAATGGCTGTGTTAAAGCCTCTACCATGTTGATTGGTGCGGAAAGCGAGCGCCGTGAGCGAAAATCAACCGTCAAGTTTAACTGAGCCTATTTAATAAATCATTTCTTCATCATGGTAATATTTAAACTCCAGTAAATTATTAGCAGGATCAATCAGGAAAAAGGTTAAATGCTCCTCTCTTCTTCCAGGGAACCGGACCAATGGCTCCTGAAAAAAGCTTAGCCTCTGGGTAAGGGCATGCTCCAGGGTTTGATGATATTCTTCTTTATTCATAAAAGTAATACCATAATGGCGAGGATACATTTGAGGGGAAAGATCAATTTGGTCTGGATTTAGATGGCAGACCACCTGGTCACCAAAAAAATCAAATGTTACTCTGTCATGGTATCTCCGGGCCAATTTACAGCCCAGTTTTTCATAAAACTCTACGGTTTCATCCAGCTCCTTGCATGGAATCGCCAAATGAAACACTTTATTTGTATCTCTCATATTCTCTCCTCCTCAAATAAATGAAAGGTATCGGAACGCAAACCAAGTCTTAATGTTTCCAGCCCTACTGCATCGCTGAAAGGAATATTGGCCAAATTAACCTCCGACCCAGCAAGCATGATAAAAAAGGTCTGCATTTGCTTAGAGGGCGCCTCGAAAATAATATCGTTTAAAGGAATGTTGGAAGAAATAATCTCTTGAACAATGTCGTTCCGCATCTCCCCAGTATCACTGCAAATACCGCTCGTACCGCTTTCCCTTGCCTCAGTGATGACCTTCTTCGCACCTGCTTCTAAATCCTCCAGAATATATTCGAGCCATTCAGATGAACTAAACTCGCGGGAAAGAGTGCTGTCCTTGCTTCCTACTTCGCTGAAAACATGAAATTCTTTTGAAAAATCAGTGATGTGCCTGGCTTTTTCTTTATTGCTTAAGCTGAGCGTTCCGTTTGAAATCTCAATATGCCGGCAATCGTACTTTTTGCAATAAGTATAAAATTCTTCTATTTTATTTTGGCTTAGGAATTTTTCAAAAAGGGTGCCGCCAAAAAAGTAATCAACACCGTTCTCTTTCAGGCAGGAAATCTTTTCACCCAGGCGGGGAGAAACAATGGAGGTGCCCCAGCCGAATTTAACAAAGTCTATATAGCAGCCAGCACTGTAGATTGTATCCCTGAAGAATTGAAGTGGAATTCCGTTATCAATCAAAATAGTGATTCCGCGTTCTCTAGGCTTTTCTTGTCTGGCTGGCAGCTTTAATCCTGAATGGTTCATTTACATCCACCCTCACAATTCTAGGAAGTCCATTTAAACAATCCACAGCCATAACAAAACTGCTGTCGAGTTCTTTTTTACAAAAAGAAATGTCCTCGCAATCAAATTCCGGTTGAGATTCATCATAAAATTTTTGGGCTGCATCACAGTTTTCTATTCTATTGACTGTATCAGTAAAGGTTACAGCTCCATCTCTTAAAAGAAGTGATTGAATATATTCTGCACAAGCTAAATCATCGTCTCCGCTTGGATGAGAGGCGATAATGTTTACCACCGAATCCCGATTAAGGCTTCTTCGAATATATTCAGCTGTATTTTTTGCATTCGAAAACCCAGTTACAAAAATGAAATCTGCCTGTAAGGCGTTTAATGTGGCTTCCACACCGTTAGTAGTTTTTTGAACAATCGTTTTCCCGTCTGCATTTTCACAGGCCATCCTCTTCGGTGAGTTATCAAGGTCAAATTCTGGAATTGGAAGACCTTTTACCTCTCCAGCAAGAAGATAATCGGGATGTTCCTTTTTTAATTGAATAGCCTCTGGAACGGAGGGGACCAGCAGTATTTCCTTTACACCCCCAAGGAAAGCATAATGGGAGACAGTAAACGCCCTGATGACATCGATCACAACATTCACATCTGCATACGGCAAATCATGTTTATGCCCTTGAAAAATATTAATCTTCATTTCTTTTCTCCTATAAATTACTTGGTTAGTTTCGGTTAGTTTCTAATGTATTCGCCTAGTTAATTTACGGTACCAAATTCCAGTAATTTTTTAAAATCCTTCTAAATGGGCTTTTACCCTGTGAACACTTCTTTTACCAGTTGAATAACCTGTACTTAGGTTTTAACCTATTTTCACATTGAAAAAGAGGGTGTTAGGAAACTCAACACTTTAAAGCGAGGGGAAAAGAATGGATAGAGCTCTAACCTATGAAAAATGGGATGAAGAGACGGTTAAGCTCCTGGTTGAAGGATTTAGCGATACCATGGAAGTCCTTAAATGGTCTTATAGAGAATACGGGGAGAATATCGTCTATGCCTGCAGCTTTGGAGCTGAAGGGATTGTACTCCTTGATTTAATTTCAAAAATAAATAAAAAGGCAAGAATTGCTTTTTTAGATACAGGGCTTCATTTTGATGAAACATACGAGGTAATTGAGGCGGTAAAAAAGAGGTATCCAGAATTTAAAATTGAAATGATAAAGCCTTTTGTAACGCTCGAACAGCAGGAAAAAGAATATGGGAAGGAATTATGGAAGCATAATCCGAACCTCTGCTGCCAACTGCGAAAGGTTGAGCCTCTTGCTCGAGAGCTTTCGAAAGTTCAGGCCTGGATTTCCGGTCTTCGCAGAGAGCAATCGATAACTCGGAAGGATGTTCAATACCTTAATAAAGATGAAAAGTTTAAAAACATAAAAATTTGCCCTTTAATCCATTGGAAATGGGATGAAATATGGACTTACATCAACTTAAATGATCTCGACTATAATATACTTCACGATCAAAATTATCCCAGTATTGGCTGCAAGCCCTGTACGCTTCCCGTTGAGGAGAATTCGGACCTTCGAGCCGGAAGGTGGGCACAAATGGCAAAAACAGAATGTGGTTTACACCAAACCTCACAGGAGCACGGTTACCGATAGGGCGATTGCAGGTGCTGGTATTAGTTTTTAAAAAGGTATTGCTTGGACAATTTCAGGTATTTAAAGCATTGAGAGTATTAGGAGGAAGATAACATGATTCAGCCCCATGGAGGAGTATTAATTAACCGGATCGATTACAGCCAGCCGGTTAACAGGAATAATGTAAGAGTAGAATTGGATAATACTGCTTTAAGCGACCTGGAACTAATCGCCATTGGGGCGTACAGTCCATTAACGGGTTTTATGGGTGAAAATGATTACCGGTCCGTAGTTAAAAACATGCGTCTTCATGACGGAACTGTTTGGAGCATCCCAATTACGCTTCCGGTTTCTGAAGCTACAGCAAAAAGAATTCGCTGCGGAGATACCGTCAATCTTGAAAAGGATGGAATAGTCTATGGAGTAATGACGGTCACAGATTTATTTTTTCCAGATAAACAGGAAGAAGCGGAAAAGGTTTACCGGACCTCAGAGCTTCAGCATCCAGGAGTAAAAAAATTATTCGAACGGGAAAATGTTTATCTCGGCGGTCCTATCATTCTGGTTAGAAGGCCAGCTAGACAATTTGAAGGGCATACACTTGACCCGCTCGAAACAAGAGCCCGGTTTATCGAGCTGGGCTGGGGAACAATTGTTGGTTTTCAAACCAGAAATCCTGTACATCGTGCCCATGAGTATCTTCAAAAGTGTGCCCTTGAGATGGTTGACGGACTGTTTCTAAATCCTCTGGTTGGCGAAACAAAAGCAGACGATATTCCAGGAGATGTACGAATGAAAAGCTATAAAGTCCTGCTGGAGAAATATTATCCGTCCACAAGGGTTCTTCTTTCGGTCTTTCCAGCAGCCATGCGTTATGCAGGCCCTCGGGAAGCAATCTTTCATGCACTTGTCAGGAAAAACTACGGTTGTACCCATTTTATCGTTGGAAGGGACCATGCAGGAGTAGGGAACTATTATGGTACCTATGACTCTCAAAAGATCTTTAGCTCTTTTACAAAAGAAGATATAGGTATAACTACTTTATTCTTTGAGAATAGCTTCTACTGTACAAAGTGTGAAAATATGGCCTCTTATAAGACTTGTCCGCATGAAGAAAAGGATCATGTCTCGCTGTCAGGTACGAAAGTAAGGGCCATGCTCCAAAAAGGGGAGGCGCCGCCAAAAGAGTTTAGCAGGCCGGAAGTGGCTCAAGTGTTAATTGAAGGGCTGCAGCAGCAAATACTAATCCAAACAGGTACGGTGGCTTCAGATGGATAAAAATATAGTCTGGCACCCTGCATCATTGAAGAAAAAAGACAGGCAGTTCCTCAATGGACACAGCAGCTTTGTCCTTTGGTTCACTGGTCTATCAGGTTCAGGTAAATCTACACTTGCAAACGAGGTGGACCGTCAGCTTTATTCCATTGGCCGGAGAAGCTATATCCTGGACGGTGATAATATCCGCCACGGGTTAAACAGGGATCTTGATTTTACAAATGAGGACCGGATTGAGAATATCCGGCGGATCGGGGAAGTTTCCAAACTTTTTGTAGACAGTGGAACGATTATTTTGACTGCATTTATTTCTCCGTTTAGGGAGGATCGCGCCTTAGTTCGAAAATTGTTTGAAGAGGAAGAATTTATAGAGGTCTACCTTAACTGTCCACTTGGAGTCTGTGAACTCCGGGATTCCAAAGGATTGTATAAAAGAGCGAGAAACGGGGAGATCAGGAATTTTACAGGTATTGACTCTCCATATGAACCGCCTGTACAACCAGAATTGGCCATTGATACATCCCAGCAGGGAGTTCAAGGGGCGGCTGAAAGTATAATCAACTATTTAAAAGAGAGAGATCTTATATGAAAATTAAGCCTAGTCCTAGCACCCCATAAAGAGGCGGCTATGACTAGGCTTTTTTTCCAAGTTTAGTTGATTTGCGCGAAATAAAGATGCCCAAAACAGCAAATTGAATTGAGATATGAGCCAACTTGATGAGTCTAAAACATCAAAATCGGTTCAAAGTAAAAGGCGCGGGGTTCACAAATCACAAAAAAGCCCTTTCGGTAAGCCGGAAGAGCGAGTAAATTACTTAGCTGCATTTCTCCATTTTGGAAACTGAGCTTCCATTTTGTTCGATATTTAGCAGCTTCACCTTCATTTGTGGAAGTTCTCTTTTTAAGTGTTCTGAAAGCCCAAGCCCGAGTCCTTTTTCAGCAAAACATAAAATAGTGGGGCCAGCACCGCTTAATGCTGCACCAAAAGCACCGCCAGACTTTGCTGTGTTGCAAGCCTCTTTATAAAAGGGGATAAGCGGCTTGCGATAGGGCTGGTGAAAAAGATCCTGTTCCATCATTTTGCCTGCTAAACTCCAGTGTTTGCCCAATAATGCTGCCACCAGCAAGTTTGCAGCAGAAGAGGCTTTTACTGCCTCCGAATATGGCAGGGATGAAGGCAGTACTTGTCGTGCATCCTTGGTCAATAGAATGTCCTCAGGAATAAGAGCCACTACTTCAAAACTATTTAACTGGAAGGATAACAAATCAGTTTCTCCATTTTGATAGCTTCCTATCACCAGTCCGCCAAAGATAGAGGCACCGACATTATCCGGATGGCCTTCCATAGCTGTTGCTATCTGCAGCTTCTCATCCTTTGTCAGCTGAAGTCCGCCTGCAAAGTCTGCTAATTCGATTCCGGCAACAATTGCAGCTGCACTGGATCCAAGGCCGCGAGCCAGAGGGATTTGACTTTCCATCACTACTTTACAAGGTGTCAGTGAGACACCGTACTTGGAGGCAACATGATTGGCCACCTGACAAATGAAATGGCGATGATCTCCCGGGAATTGTTTTAGCTCAGGACATGAAGTTGTAAAACTCCATTGGTCACTTTTTTCTGCCTCCAATATTAAAAATAAATCAAGAGCCAGGCCGATTGAATCAAAGCCCGGGCCGAGATTTGCGGTGCTGGCGGGAACCTTTATCATGCATTTGTCACGAAGGATCATCCCTGAACAACTCCCCTGATGTACCCTATAACTGATTCCTCATCATTTGAAAGCTGTACAGGCTGGATTAAACTATGATTAATTGCCGTATCGGGATCTTTTAAACCATTCCCGGTAAGAACAGCCACAATTCTGCTTCCTTTTTTGACTTTTCCGCTTTGAACATTTTTGTATAAACCAGCCAGGGAAGCGCAGGAGGCAGGCTCAGCAAAAATACCTTCCTTCCTGGCCAGCAGTTTATAAGCAGATAGAATTTCCTTATCACTTACTTCATCAAAATATCCATCAGATTCTGCTACAGCTGAAACGGCTAAATCCCAGCTGGCAGGATTTCCAATCCTTATGGCGGTAGCAATGGTTTCTGGATTTTCAAAAACTCTATTATGGACTAAAGCAGCCGCACCCTCTGCCTCAAAGCCAAACATCCTTGGCAGCCCAGTTCCTTTGAGATTTTCATATTCCTTGAAGCCCTTCCAGTAAGCACTTATATTTCCGGCGTTCCCAACTGGAATAGCCAGAATATCAGGGGCCGCACCCAGCTGGTCACAAATCTCAAAGGCAGCTGTTTTTTGGCCTTCAATTCGATAAGGATTTACTGAGTTAACAAGGGTAATAGGTTCGGAAGCACTGACCTGCCTGACCATTTTCAGGGCCTGGTCAAAATTCCCCTTAATTGAAATAATCTCGGCACCATACATCATAGCCTGAGCAAGTTTGCCGGCTGCAATTTTTCCTTCCGGGATAACAATGATACAGCGCAATCCTGAACGGGCTGCATAAGCCGCAGCAGAAGCGGAGGTATTACCCGTAGAGGCACAGATAATCATCTTGCTTCCTGATTCAAGCGCCTTGGCTACAGCAAGGACCATTCCTCTGTCCTTAAATGATCCTGTTGGGTTTGCTCCCTCATATTTGACATAAAGGTCAATTTCCCAATCATTTGATAAATTATCCAGCCTAATAAGCGGGGTATTACCCTCATTTAGTGTTAGAGAGGGGGTGTTTGGACCAACTGGTAAATAGTCTTTATACGATTCTATTAAACCCTGCCATCTCATAATGAATTTCCCTCCACTCGGTAGGAGCTTTTAATCTTTTTAACTGCCTTGAGATTTTCAAGCTCCGTTAAAATTTGTTTATAGGAGGTAACAGAGGCTCTGTGAGTGACCAGGACAATTTCTGCTGTTTCATTTTTCTTAACAGGAAGCTGGAGAATCTTTTCAAAGCTGACCCCAAAGCTGGCAAAGATGGAGGTGATTTCTGCAAAAACTCCCACTTCATCCTGTACATGCAGGCGAAGAAAGTACTTTGAAAACTTTTCACAGTCATCCTTTAGCTGTTTCGGGTACTGTGGAGTAACCGCGCTGCGGCCATTCACACCAAGACGAAGATTTTTAATTACGCCCACCAAATCTGAAACAACCGCTGTTGCGGTAGGAAGACTTCCTGCACCTGGGCCGTAAAACATGGTTTCTCCTACAGCCTCGCCATACACATAGACTGCGTTATACTCATTCTGGACAGATGCAAGAGGGTGGCTATCAGACAGTAAGGTAGGAGCAACGCTAACCTCAACCTTTTCACCTTCACGATGGGCAAAGCCGATTAATTTCATCGTATATCCCAGTTGTTTCCCGTACCGTAAGTCGTCATCTGTAACAGCTGATATTCCACTCACTTTCACATCATCAAGGTCGACTTTCATGGAGAATCCCAGGGTTGCAAGAATAGCCATTTTTCTTGCGGCATCCAGCCCTTCAACATCTGATGTAGGATCTGCTTCAGCAAAGCCCAAGTCCTGGGCATCTTTTAGAACGTCCTCATAGGCTCTGCCTTCCTTGCTCATTTTGGTCAAAATATAATTCGTTGTCCCATTAACAATTCCCATCATTTTAATGATTCGGTCGGAAGAGAGGCCATCAACCAAACTTCTTAGAATAGGGATACCACCTGCGACGCTTGCTTCATAAAATAAATCACATTGGTTTTCATAAGCAACGGTTAAAAGCTCAGAGCCATGCAATGCCATTAAATCCTTATTAGCAGTGACAACATGTTTCTTCCCTTTCATCGCTTCGATTAAGATTCCTTTTGTATCATCAATTCCTCCCATAACTTCAATGACTACATCTATCTCTGGATCAAGTATGATATCATCAGGATTTGTTGTAAGCATGGTTTTATCAATATCCAAAGTTCGTGCCTTGGCTGGATCTTGGACAAGAATCTTTTTAATTTTGACCGGACAGCCTACTTGGTGCATTAACTTGTCCTGATGGTTTTCAATAATTTTCACTACACCAGTTCCCACAGTTCCTAAACCTAAAAGTCCCACTGAAATTGGATTCATAATTTCCTCCCGAATGTTTACTGCGTATGAACAAATGTATTTATATAGTAGACATTATAGAATTGATAAACAATTTTGACAACAGGTATTTTAATCAAAATTAACGTGTAACCGTTTACTATGCGGTTGTACTGCGGAAAAATATTTTTAATAAAAAGGGTTATGTTAATTTTTCCTTTTGATTTTTGTATTAAAAATCACATACCAAGCTTGAAAAGTTCTATTACTAAAACACATTGCAGTGGTTAATGACTTAAAAAAACGGGAATGGTATAAGGGTTGTTTTTACAAAAATCGCTGAATTGAAAGGGGAATTTTTATGTCTGAGACATTATTCACATCATCTGCCACTGCGGTTGGGGGAAGGGAAGGAAGAGTAGAGTCCCCTGACGGAGTAATTAAGATGGATCTCGCCATGCCGGGTACCCCACGGGCTGAGAAGCTTCCTAATGCAGCCAATCCTGAGCTCCTTTTTGCATCTGGCTATGCTGCATGCTTTGATGGCGCCCTGCAGCTAATGGCACGAAAAGAAAGAGTTAAATTTGATTCCGAAGTTACTGCTAATGTAAGCCTAATAAAAGATGAAACGGATGATGGGTTTAAACTTGGGGTTACACTTCAGGTAAAGGGAACAGGAATTGAAAAAAACCAGCTTGAGGACCTAGTGCACAAAGCACATGAATTTTGTCCATACTCAAAAGCGACAAGGGGAAATATTGAGGTTAAACTAGAAGTTGTGGAATAAAATCTTTTTCCTGGGAAGGTAAAAAACATGGAAATTGTTATTAAACCAAACGCTCTTGAGGAGTTAAAAAAGCTGGAGTTCAAAAAAGAAGAAGGTTTTAGAATTGAGGCAATATTTGTAGGAAGCTGTTCGATATATGCCAACCATCATCTAAAAGTGGATCAGAAACGTCCGGATGATGACTTGTTTATAGTTGAAGATATTCCGGTTTTAATTTCACTAGAAAGCCAGAAGCACCTTTCTAACAAGCTTACCTTGGATTATAATCCGAAGTTTGGTTACAAACTCTCTTCCAATGAAGAAATCTACAGCTTCAATTTAAAAATTGAAAAATAGCGAAGACAGGCCTAGAGGGCCTGTTTTTATTTGATTTAAATCCCTCTATCTAGGGAACATTTAACAGATAGATTAAAAAAGGCGGGACAGCTATGAATGAAAAACAATTAGTTGGTGAAAAAGCTGCTGAGTTTGTAAAAGAGGGAATGGTTGTTGGTCTCGGCACAGGCTCAACAGTCTTTTATACATTGAAAAAGCTTGGTCAGCTGGTGAAAGAGGGACTTTCCATTAAAGGCATTCCTACCTCCAAACAAACTGAAAAATTAGCCGAGGAATTCGGGATTCCTCTAATAAATTTTCGGGAAATTGATTCTATAGATATTGCTATTGATGGTGCTGATGAGGTTGACCCTAAAATGAATCTAATAAAGGGTGGAGGGGGAGCTTTATTACGGGAAAAAATTATTGCCCATGCCGCTAAAAAGTTTATTGTGGTCGCTGACCCCTCAAAAGCTGTAAATAGGCTGGGACAGTTTCCTTTACCAGTGGAAATTATTCCATTTGGATTTGAAATGACAATTAAACATATTAGCTCTCAGGGTTTATCTCCAAAATTAAGACAAAAGAATGGGACTAAATTTATAACGGACAATGGAAATTATATTGCTGACTGTGTACTTCCGAAGGAATTGGATTTAAAAATAGCTGAACAGCTTCTTAATATGATTCCTGGAGTTGCTGAAAATGGACTGTTTCTTGGCATGGCTGATACAGTAGTGACTCTCGATAAAGATAAGAACATTTTATTGAAGGAACGTTCGTAAGAGAAAGAAGGTTTTTCTTTTGAAATTGAGTGTGCTTGACCAATCAGTTATCCGAAAAGGGGGCAATGCCAGCGAAGCATTGAGGAATACCCTAAAGCTTGCGGAAATAACAGAGGAGCTGGGGTATACGCGGTTTTGGACAGCTGAGCACCATAATTCCAACGGCATGGCTGGGACCTCTCCTGAAGTTTTAATTTCAGCTATTGCCTCGAGAACAAAAAGAATACGTGTTGGATCGGGCGGGATTTTACTTCCGCAGTACAGCCCTTTTAAAGTGGCAGAGGACTTCAGAGTACTTGAAGCTTTATTTCCAAACCGATTAGATTTGGGATTGGGCCGTTCCCCTGGTGGTTCACCAGAAACGCGCCTTGCTCTGACAGACGGCCTAAGGAAAAGCATGAATGAGTTTCCCAGGCAGGTCAGGGATTTACAGAACTTTTTAGGAGAAAGCGTGCCCGAAGACCATCCTTATCATGGAGTAGCCGCTTACCCAATGACAGAGACGAAACCTGAAATGTGGGTTTTGGGTGTGACACACAGGGGTGCAAGAGTGGCTGCTGATAATGGAACTGCTTTTACATTCGGTCACTTTATCCATCCGGAAAACGGGAAAGATTCATTGAACTATTACTATGAACACTTTCTTCCCTCTCCTTTATTAAAAAATCCTTTAGCGAACGTCTGTATTTTTATTGTATGTGCCCCGACTTTGGAAAAGGCAGAGGAGTTGGCACTTAGCCAGGATTTGTGGCTTCTTTCAGTCGAACAGGGGAAGGATACTCGAATACCCTCAACTGAAGAGGCTAAAGCGGCAGTGCTGACAGAAAATGAGCAAAAAAGAATCCGTGAAAACCGGAAGCGAATGCTGATTGGAACTCCTGATATGGTTAAGGAAGAACTATTTAAATTAAGTGAAATATATCAAACGGATGAGTTTCTTATTTTAACCAACATTTACAGTTTTGAGGATAAAATGAGATCTTACCAACTCCTTGCAGAAAAAATCCTGTAAAGATAGTTTGTTTTTCCTTTTAAAACTTTGGGTATTATAAAAATAATATGCATTATACGAGAAATTTTTAAAGGGGAAATCCAAATGACACTAAGTCCAGAACAGCGGATTGAATTGCATGGATTTAATAATCTTACAAAAACATTAAGCTTTAATATGTATGATATTTGCTACACCAGAACGAAAGAAGAACGTGAAGCATATTTAGAATATATTGATGAACAATACAATGCTGACAGGCTTACAAAGATATTAAAACATGTTACTGAAATCATTGGTGCGCATGTTTTGAATGTCGCTAAACAGGATTATGTGCCTCAGGGAGCCAGTGTCACGATTTTAGTATCGGAAGGACCTGTAGTGGAAGTTCCAAATGAAGTATATGACGAATCTCCCGGACCTCTTCCAGACTCTGTTGTTATGCAGCTCGATAAGAGCCATATTACCGTGCATACTTATCCAGAGTATCATCCGGACGAGGGTATTAGTACATTCCGGGCAGATATAGATGTTTCAACCTGTGGAGAAATCTCCCCGCTTAAAGCGTTAAACTATCTCATTCGTTCCTTTGATACTGACATTATGTCTATCGACTATAAAGTTCGTGGATTTACAAGAGACAAACGTGGGAAAAAGCTGTTTATTGACCATGACATTAGCTCCATCCAGAATTATATTCCTGATGATATCAAGGATATGTTTGATATGATTGATGTGAATGTTTATCAGGATAACATCTTCCATACCAAATGTAAGCTAAAAGAATTTGACCTTAATAACTACCTGTTCGGGTATACCCGGGACAAACTAAGACCGGAAGAGGAAGAAGAAATCACCGAAAAGCTTTTGATGGAAATGGATGAAATCTTCTATGGTAAAAATATCAGGCCAGGTTCTCTCAAATAATGCCCCTTGGTATTTAAACAAACGTTTGATTAATAACGTGAAAATGATCGAAACTCCTTGGCGACAGGGAATTGGAGAATTTAAACAAACGTTTGATTAATATTATTTATACAGTTGAAAGCCGTCACCTTTTAAAAGTGAGACGGCTTTTTTTGTCGGTTAGGAAATTATAGATTTTCACCTTGTGGAAAACTCCGAACTAGGTTATTGTAATCCAGCTCCAG
>NZ_JAAOEO010000042.1 GCF_011393025.1 Neobacillus terrae
ATACCTCCTTTCTATATTGGACTTGCTATATCATATGAAAGGAGATATTAAGTTGCTAGGGCACTCTACCATAAATTGGATTTAAACAAACAATTGAAGCATATAGACGGTTCTTGTTGAAGTAACGGGGGCAATAGTTAAAGAATCCTGCTGCCATTGAGTTCTTATTGAAGTAACGGGGCAGTTTAGTCAATCAAGATGTATAATAAAATAAATCGAATTTTGCAAGGAGATTCAAGATGAATATTGAGTTTAAACCGATTGATAGAACAAATTATAATGAGTGTATAGACCTTAATTTAAATGAAGAACAAAAAAAATTTGTCGCCCCCAATTTTTTTTCTTTAGTACAAGCGGCATATGAACTCAATTTATACCCATTAGGGATATATAATGATAATAAAATGGTTGGTTTTATTTTATATGATTTTGATAATGAACTTAACGGATGGTCAATGAGCAGATTTATGATTGATGTGAATTATCAAAACCAAGGAATTGGGAAAATGGCTATACAAAAGTTCATAGAATTTTTTACAAAAAAATATGGTCATTTAAAACTCTATACAAGTGCTGCAGTTGATAATCAAATCGCTATTGCTTTATATGAAAAATTCGGTTTTGAAAAAAAAGAAGTGTTTGAGTATGAAGCGGGCGGTAGAAAACATAAAGATATTAGAATGATTGTCCAACTTTAATATAAAAGATTGTGAAAAAATGCACTTAAACAAACGGGGGCTTATGTTTAATAAGAAATTTTAATGACGACAGGGAAACTTTCGTTTTTTTAGTTATCAAATAGCAAGTCTATTCGTAGTGCAATTAGCAGGAGCATAAAAAAATTATGCTTCTGCTAATTCACCTTTCTATTTACAATGTTAATTTTTTGGTATGAAGATTATCATAAACCTTAACAAATCAACTAAATAGCAGAGTGAATTCTTATGCGAATTACTCTGCTATTTTAGCTGTTTTTATATGTGTTTTTATACCTCGGGTACTCCAAAAGAGAACGGCTTAGTATTATACTGGGGTCATTTTTTTAAACTCGCATTGATAACGATGGTTATTATATTCTTCCCTTACACGACTCCAAAGTTTCTTAGATGGAAATCAGATTCCTCTACTGCAGGATGGCTTACTAATAATTTTATAAAATTATACCAATTTGAAAATCATACATCATTACCAAATCTCCCAGAAGTTAAAGAGGGGCCGGTATATTGTGTAGAGGTGGATCTTGAGGGAAAAGATGATTATCCAGAAATTACTCTTGCAAAGCTAACATATGATTTTAGCCAATGGACAAAGGTTCCTGGAGTATCAGACCATTGGATTTTCTGGGATATTTTTAGAATGACGAATAGTTTTGAGATAAATGAAAGCAATGGGACTTGGGCGAGTAAACCACATTCCAAGGCAGCCAAGAAATATTGGGGGCTTCAAAGTGCACAAGGTGAAAGTTTCCCATTGATAAACGTATCCTCAGCCGAAACTATTAAAACAAAGATTTTTGATAGATTATTGTCTCTTTGAAGATTTTGAAAAACAACTGAGTATGACAAAAACAGCCCCGCGAAATTTCGCCGGGCTGTTTCTTTACAAATTTACTTTTGTGTACCATAGCTGATTAGGTTTGTGAAGATTCGATAGCCGCCTGGTACCTGTTCCTGAATTTGACGGTAAAGTACAAGGGAGGTGTAGATATACGTACCTTTGCCATAATTGGCAGCAAGGATACCTTGTTCAAACGGTGCTTCTCCTGGGTCTGCCATGCTGACGAATTTTTGATAACGGCTGTCAAAGGAGCTTGGATAATAGATGCTTCGTTCCTGTACCCAGTTGTCCCAATCACTGTCTCCAATTTTATTTGGATAGTTGAAGAGAGGGGACTCCGGCTGCAGAACAGTAACCTTGGCATCCTCGTCCGTTGTTCTCCAACTGATTGGAGGATCTCCAGGTGTTAAGGAATACGGCGCAAGAGAATTATTCCACCGGTCTGTGACCTTGTTGTACTGGACAACTAAGTGTCCGCCGTTATTCACATAGTCAAGAAGGCGCTTGTTATTGGAGAGCAGATCATCGCGGGATAGGTAAGCCCTGATACCCGTTACAATGGTGTCGTATTGGCTTAAGTCACCTGTAGCCAAATCCGCTGCTGTCAGTTTTTTCACGTTTAAGCCGGCATTTGATAGATAGTCAGCGACTTTGTCAAAACCGCTTTCTACATAACCAATTTTGAGATTATTGTCCTTCAATAGTTCAAAGGCAACACCCTTAACCTTTGCATCATAAAGATAATAGAAGGTACCGATATGGCTGTATTTGATTTCCTGAACGGTTGTACCAAAGGTTTTGCCGTTAACTGATGCCTGGGCATCGATGCTAAAGTCCCCAGCTTTTACGTCTGATGGAGGCGACACCTTAAAGTCCACTGTCTTTTCTTCAAACTGGCTGCTGAAATCCACAACCGCATTGGCAGGGGAGACAGTCCATCCTTCAGGAACTTTTAGTGAAACGGCTGCTTGAGTTTTTCCTCCAGTAAGGTTTTTAGCCTTTACGGAAACAGGGTAATCCTTTTTCACATCTGCTGTATTGACAACAAGACCTTCAGGAGAAAGGGTTAGAGCAACATCCGGAAGAACGGCAATCGTTCCATCCAGCTGAACGGTATGTCCAACAGTGGCACCGTCAAAATTATAATGAACCTGTGACTGAATGACTGGTTCTTTATATGGATGATAGAACTCGGCGTCCTCAGGAATGGTTACCTGATAAGTTAGTTTGGCTGTTTCTCCAGGGGACAGGATCGGTTCGTTATCACTCGCAACAACCTTATATCCTTCTGGAACCTTTAAATCAACACCAAAATCTTGAAGCTCCTGTTTGCCGTTATTTTTAACCGTAACGGTAACAGTAGTGGTCTGGCCCTTCGTTAGAATAGTAGAGGCCGAAGAAGCTTTAACATCAAGGCCGGATGCCACAAAGCTTGCATTCTGAAGCTGTTCAACCTTCAGGTTAAGCTTATGAACCAAATCACGCTTTAAGGCAGCATCAAGCTTCTGAGATTTATTTGTTTTATCAAGGACAGTACGAAGGTGTTTTAAAGCACTTTGTGATTTTGTAAATACCTGGTCGCGGTTTGGATAGGAAGAGATCATGGAGTTAAATTCTTGTTGGAGTTTGTTAAAGTGCACTTTTAGGTCGTTTTCTGTTTTTGGAAGAGCGTTTGCCCATTCTGAAAGGTCATACGGAACACCGGCAAATAGGTCAGGCTGATTGCCAACGGTTGTTTTGAACAATTCAAGATTGACCTGTCTTGGAGCAGCAGGAATATTGGAACCCATTCCCTGGCTCTTATGCATGAAGCGGGACTGTTCACCCAGTTGAGGGTAGGTCATTTTGTAAATTGGATCATACTTACCAATTTCGATGGAAGTGGTGGTTTGTTCTTTCGTTTCGGCAGGTAAGTACATTTTTTTAACCTGCCATACAGAAAGGCCATCCTTTAATTGCTCAGGATAAACGTTTGGATCTGCTGCATCCTTAAAGGCTTTTTCACTTAATATTTCCATTGCCCGATGGTGGCCGTGCTGGCTTGGAACATTGCGGAAGGAAGGCATGAGGATGTCCGGCTGATATGTACGAATAAAACGGATAACCCGTTCATACGTCAGGTCATATCCCCATTTAGCCAGTGTTTCCTCAGGACTTTTTGAAAAACCAAAATCATAAATCGGATCAGAAGTCGTCTGGCTTAAATGATAAGCAGTAACCCCGGTAATCTTCGCTGCTTCAATCAATTCCCGGGAACGAATAATCCCTAGGCCGTTACCTAACTCACTGCCGATTTCATTTTGTCCGCCTTCACCACGGTTGGCGATCAGACTTGAGGTTTTTACTCCCAATCCCCTTGAAAGATACGCTAAAAAGTCGCTTCGCTCATCATCAGGATGGGCACCCGTATTCAGGAATACAACAGTGGTACTGAGCGGTTTAACGGCATTCCACAAATCCACATCAGGTTCCTGTGTTTCTTCGGCGATTCCGGTTAAAGGCAATAATGAAATAACTAGAAGAAGAGAGAGTAACCCACTAAATAACTTTTTCAACATGTTTACCCCTTTCATAGTTAAAATGATTTCCTAATTCGACCCTCCTTATAAAAGGAATTTACGGTAGGTTAGTTAACCTTCCTAACAAACAGAAGATCAAACCCTAACTAATAAATAACATGACAGGATAATAATGTAAATATATATATATTCAGAAAATTAAAACAGTTAATTAGGACTATACTGAAAGCCCTATCTTATACGTATAATTTTACTAATTAAAAAAATATTCTAAAAACTAATTGCCAAGTATTTCCGCCTGCGTTATAATCCAGTTAATTAGTCAATCTTACTAACCATCAAATTAAGGCCGTGATGATATGAATGTAATGGGTAAGAACGTGCAATTAAAGTCGTTAAACAAAAGAAAGGTACTGCAATGCATCATTGATCATTCGCCCATTTCCAGGGCGGAAATCGCCGGTAAGATCAATATTAGCAAGCCCACTGTATCTATATTGGTGGATGAATTACTTCAGGAAAACTGGATTTTCGAAAAAGGAATAGGCGAATCGACCTCTCAGGGCGGGAGAAAGCCCATACAGCTTTTTTTTAATGAAAAAGCAGCCTATGTCATTGGCACGGATATTGGCGGCACAAAGGTAAAGACTATGATATGCGACTTGAGCGGAAATATCCTCGCTCAAAGCAGCTTCAAAACGAGGCAGTATTTAGAATCGGGATTAATGAAACAAATTGCTAAAGAGATCAATACCATGGTCCAAAAGACAGGCATTGAGCCAGAAAAGATATTAGGTATTGGAGCTGGTGTGCCAGGCATTACCGATACATCCAGCGGAGTTGTTATAGAGGCTCCAAGTTTAAATTGGATTCGCTATCCTTTTATTAAGGAAGCCAAAAAGCATTTACCTTACCCTGTCTTCGTCGATAATGACGTAAATGTTGCCGCTCTTGGGGAACAATGGCTTGGCAGTGCTAAAAATAAGCAAAATGTCCTGTTCCTTGCAGTCGGCACTGGAATAGGGAGCGGAATTCTTATCCACAATCAGCTGTATCGCGGATCAACAGGGGCAGCAGGGGAAATCGGCTATATGGTCACAGATAAAAATCATATAAAAAATGAATTCAAGCCGGTTTTTCATCACTATGGATATTTGGAAAGTGTTGCAGGAGGAAAATCGATCGGCGATTCTTTAACCAGATTAATTAAAGAAAATCCTGACCATCCCTTACATAAACAGGCTGAAACCACAGGGCTGACAGGGGAGAATGCGTTCAGGCTAGCTGAAAATGGAGATAAGGATGCGATAAGCGTAATCAATGAAGCAATCGAGCACCTTGCCTATGGAATCATCAATGCAGCCAGTTTATTGAATCCAGAGGTTATTATTTTGGGAGGTGGTGTATTTAAGTCATCCGCAATTATTCTTCCTAAGCTTAGGGATATAGTGAATCACTATCTTCCGAGTTCAGTAGAATTGAAGATTTCGCAGCTGGGGGAAAACGCAGGAGTTTTAGGGGCAGTTTCACTGTTTTTAAGGGAACATGATAGCACTATTACATTTAAGTAATGAGGGGGATTTATTGTGAAAAACAAGAAAAAGATGTCCATTCTTACCGTGTTAACGCTATCTGCTTCACTGTTGCTTGCAGCCTGTGGGGGTGGGGAAACGGAAAAGAAAACTTCCGGTACACCTAAGACTCCCACTAAACCTAAGGAAAAGCTTGAGGAGAAAGTGGTTATTTATTCACCGCATGGAAAGGATATTTTGTCCAAGTTCGAACAGCAATTTGAGGCAAAATACAATATCGATGTGGAATGGCTCGACATGGGCTCACAGGAGGTTCTTGACCGTATCCGTTCCGAGAAAAACAATCCTCAGGCTGATATCTGGTGGGGTGCACCTTCCGTAAACTTCGACCAGGCAAAGGATGAAGGCTTGCTCGAACCATATAAACCATCCTATGCTTCAAGCCTTGCTGATGGATTCCATGATCCGGAATGGAACTGGACCGGAACAAGCCAGACCCCAGAGGTTATCATGTATAACAGCAAAGAAGTGAAAAAGGAAGACGCTCCAAAGGACTGGGATGAATTACTTGACCCTAAATGGAAAAACAAAGTTATCATCCGCTACCCGCTTGCATCCGGAACAATGAGAACCATTTTTTCAGCGATTATTTACCGGGACTTCAAAGATGGAAATGACCCTCAAAAAGGCTTTGACTGGCTGAAAAAGCTTGATGCCAACACCAAAGAATACTCCGCCAATCCTGAAATGATGTACAACAAGGTTGCCAAAGGGGAAGGAACCATCTCAGTTTGGGATATGCCAGACGTTGTTATGTTAAAGGAAACAAAGAACTACCCATTTGATTTTGTTATTCCTGAAAGCGGCACACCAGTGTTAACGGAAGGAATCGCAAAAGTTAAAGGGGCACCACATCCAAAAGCCGCAGAAGCATTCTACGAATTCGTTAATACACCAGAGGCTGCACAATTGCTTGCAAAAGACTTTTACCGCATTCCAACAAGAGATGATGTGAAAGACCTTCCAGACTGGATCACTAATACAAAAATCAAACCCATGGATATTGACTGGAAAGTTTTCCAGAAGGAAAGCGACAACTGGATGAAGTATTGGGATGAAAACATTAAGAATGGTAAAAAAGAAATCAAACAATAGGAAGTGTAGATGGTATGGCGTCGATAAAAATTGAAAATGTCCAAAAAGCATTCGGAAAAGTAATTGCGGTTGATCATTTGAATCTCGAAATCAAGGACGGAGAATTCTTTACCTTTCTCGGCCCGAGTGGATGCGGAAAGACCACAACACTGAGGATGATTGCCGGTTTTTATTATCCGACCAAGGGCATTGTACGTTTTGGTGACAAGGACATGACGCGTGTACCTCCTGAAAAAAGAAATACGGGCATGGTTTTCCAAAACTATGCCCTTTTTCCTCACATGACGGTTTTTGAAAATGTTGCATTTGGTTTGAAGGTTAGGAAAATCTCTTCCGGTGAGTTAAAGAAACGAGTGCAGGATGTATTGCAAAAAGTAAGGCTGAACCAATATTCAGACCGTCAGGTGAGTCAGTTGAGTGGAGGACAGCAGCAGCGTGTAGCTCTTGCCAGAGCATTGGTGATTGAGCCCGAAATTCTGCTCCTGGATGAGCCTTTAAGTAATCTGGATGCCAAGCTTCGGGATGAAATGAGAAGCGAGATTCTAAGGCTCCAACGGGAATATAAAATCACGACTATCTATGTTACTCATGATCAGGCAGAAGCATTATCCATGAGTGACCGAATAGCAGTATTTAATTTTGGAGTCTGCCACCAAATAGGGACTCCATCTGAAATTTATAATGAGCCTTCTAATGATTTTGTAGCTGGCTTTATTGGGGAAATTAATCTATTTCCAGCCAGGATTGAAAAAAAGACCAATGAGCAGGTATTCCTTTCTGTACAAACAGGAGCTGGCCCAAAGGAAATGACGGTGAAAAATCATCCGTTTAATGTAGATCCTGATAGCCCTGGTGATCTGGCCATTTCCATTCGTCCGGAAGCGATTATACTTCATTACCGACAAGTCGATGGAGCGAATGTTTTAAAAGGGAAAATAGAAGAGGTTTATTTCTTTGGCTCTGTTATCAATTTAATCATTAGTGTGGAAGGGATGCGTTTAAAAGCAGATCTCTTAAACAACCAATCTATTAAAATTAAAAAAGGTACAGAGGTATTTGTCCAGCTTCCAGAAGATCATATCCGGGTCATTCCTATGGTGAGTGGTGAGAGCTCATGATCAAGCGAGATACAAGATTTACAATCCTGCTGCTGATTCCGGTCCTTTTAGTATTGATTGCCTATGTGCTTTATCCTTCCTTAAGAACCTTTTTTGAAAGCTTACATACGGAGGGCGGGACCTCCTTCCAAAATTATTCGGATTTCTTCAGCCAGGAATCGAAGACGAATTTAGAGGCACTATGGAATTCTGTTTATATATCGGTACTAAGTGTGATTGCAAGTGCTCTTATCGGCATTCCGCTCGCCTTTATTTTCAACCGATACGATTTTCCAGGGAGAGGATTTTTCTCAACTGCCGCCATCATGCCGATCGTTCTGCCTTCACTGGTTGGGGTTATGGCTTTTATGTTTTTATACGGTGAAACAGGATTAGTTCCAAATGCCCTTAAGGATTTATTCGGGCTAAAAAATGTGCCGTTTAAAATAGGTGGGGTCTCAGGAATCCTGATTGTTCATGCCTATACGATGTATGTGTATTTCTATATGACCGTCTCATCTGCGATTAATAAAATTGACCCAAGCCTTGAAGAGGCGGCCTATAACCTGGGAGCCAACCGTTTTAAGGTGTTCTGGAGAGTAACGTTTCCATTGTTAACTCCAGCCATTGTCGCTGCTTCGCTTCTTGTCTTTATGATTTCCATGGCATCCTTTAGTGCACCCTTTCTACTGGCAGGAGGGTACCGGGTACTGAGCCTGCAGATCTATTTTTCAAAATTAAACGGGGATATGGAAGTAGCTGCGACTCAGTCGGTTATTCTGTCGATCGTATCGATTGCGTTCCTGTTATTTATGCGCTGGTACCAGAACCGGAAGGATTACCGGATGGCATCAAAAGGTATAGGGGCGCACCGAAGCGAAGTGAAAAATCCGATACTGAAATGGGTTATGGTATTGGTGGGTGTTATCGCTGTTATCATTCTGCTCCTGCCGCACTTTACCATCCTGCTACTCTCTTTGGTACCGGACGGGACGTGGACCTATCAGACCTATCCCTCTGTTTTTAACATAGAAAACTACCGATTATTATTGCAGGATCCAAATATATTCAAGCCTTTAAAGAACAGCTTGCTTCTAGCGTTTATTGCCACCTTTGGAAACCTGATTTTCGGGGTGCTGACATCTTATCTATTGGTAAAAAGAAAATTCATCGGGAAGAATCTTGTTGATATTCTGGTTATGATTCCATGGGCTTTGCCAGCTACTGTTATCGGGATGAATCTAATTTTCGCCTTCAATGAACCTAGTATTTTTTCATTCGGAAATATACTTGTAGGGACGTTCTGGATTTTGCCTTTAGCTTACTTTATCCGGCATATTCCATTGGTTGTTCGTTCCACTAATGCGGTGCTGGAGCAACTGGATGATTCAATTGAAGAGGCATCGAGAAGCCTAGGTGCAAAATGGTTTTATACCTTTAGAAGGGTCATTCTGCCGATCATTATGCCTGGGGTTTTATCCGGAACACTGCTTGCTTTCGTGGAGGCGGTAGGGGAATTTCCAACATCGGTTCTTTTATATACCATATCTAACCGACCAATTTCCATTGAGATTATGAACCAGCTGAGAATGTTCAATATGGGTCAGGCAGCAGCCTACGGTATGATTCAGATTGTGTTAATTGCCATTGTCCTATTTGTATCCAATAAATTTTTCGGGGTAAAAGCCGAGCAATCATTGTCATAAAATCGGAGATGAAGAGATGAGTAAAATCGAGGAATTTATCAGCAATGAAGGAATAGCTTTTCCTGGAAAAACCTATGTGGAAGAGCTGCTGATGCCTGTTTTTAATGACCAGCGCGACTTCTTATTTAATGTAATGTTTGATATCCACCGTGCGCATGTCGTGATGCTTGAAGAACAAGGGATTATTAAAACAGAAGAAGCAAAGGTCATGCTTGAAGGGATTAATAAGGTTGCCCAAACGGACATCAGCTCTATATTTTATCAGTCCCAGTTTGAAGACTTATTTTTCATGATGGAAGCAAAAATAGGGGAGGAGATTGGTACAGAGTTAGCAGGGAAAATCCATATAGCGAGAAGCAGGAATGATATGGGAGTGGCGATGTACCGCCTTGTCTTAAGGGGATATTTTTTAGAGTTCCTGGGGCTTGGCTATCAATTAAGTGAAGCCTTGTTGTTACAGGCGGAACGGCATAAGGAGACATACCTGACAGGCTATACCCATACACAACCGGCACAGCCGACTACCTTAGGGCACTATCTTCTGGCAATCTATGATGTTTTACAGAGGGATTTAAAACGATTATGGAATGCCTATGAAACTGTTAATCAGTCACCACTCGGAGCAGCTGCTTTGACCACCACCGGTTTTCCAATCAGCCGGAAGCGAACCTGTGAATTGTTAGGTTTTGATAAGGTTATTGAAAATTCCTATGATTCTATTGCCGGAGCTGATTATTTACTTGAAACCTCATCTTCTTTGATGACCTGTATGGTCAACACGGGAAGATGGATTCAGGATTTCCTTCTGCACGTGACCAGGGAATTTGGGACTTTTTTGGTGGCAGATCCTTATGTACAGGTTTCTAGTATCATGCCTCAAAAAAGAAATCCGGTTTCAATTGAACATTCCCGTTCGATCGCAAGCAGTGCAGTTGGAGATGCACTTGCTGCCATCCATATGATCCACAATACACCTTTTGGGGATATTGTGGATACAGAGGATGACCTCCAGCCGCACTTATACCGCGCTTTTAACAATGCGAGCCGTGTGTTTAAACTGATGTATGCCGTCATTGTGACAATCAAAGTGAATGATGAGCATACGAAAAAAATGGCGAAGAAATCATGTATTACCATTACAGAACTGGCTGATACACTGGCAAGGGATTATGATATTTCTTTTAGAAAAGCTCATTCTATTGCCAGTTATATATCTAAACAGACTATTAAAGAGCAAAAGGAATTATACGACTGGAACATCGACGAGATCAACAACATCATAAGCGAGTATGCAAATGTGAAGCTGAGCGAAGAAGAATGGAAAAAAATCATCTCGCCGGAATACTTTGTAGAAATCAGAAGCATTCAGGGTGGTCCTTGTCCTAAGGAAGTGGAAAGGATGATCGGAGTAAGGAAGGAAAAGCTTGAGAGGGGATGCAGTAAGTATTTTAAGATCGTTGAAACATTAAAGATTAAGAAAAAACTGCTGGATGAGTATAGTTTATAAATACAGAAAAGCGTGCTGTCCAGCGGCATATTTGAAGGTAAAAGTTACTTCCTAAATAATGTTGATAAAGCTAGCAGCCCATGAAAATGTCAAAACCTCCTCATTCATTTGTGGAGGTTTTGTTTTCGGGTACCTTCTAAATAAATGACGATTTGCCACACGTCATTCTCCTTATTTAATAGAGTTTTACAGCATATTCAATAAGATTTGACATAACAAATGACCATATTTATGCTAGTTGATAAGTATTGTACAATCAAAAGAGAATACCAATACTACTGTCAATATAATTGTCATTTGGTTGCATGTATTCCAAACGGACAGGATTGTTTAATTATAAAAACAAAGAAAAAGTACCTAAAGTTAGTTTGGGTATGTTAAAATTTAGGAGAAAGTGGTGAGTATATGAGGGAAAACAATATCCACCCAACGATTGATTTGATTTACAGCACTAACAAGGCGTTTAACCGTCATGTCACGGTTAGCCATTAATACTCTTAGTTTTTCAAAGGTCTCAGACGTAGGACTAATAAATGAATAGTATCCATTCTTCACCATATCAGCAATCACAAGAGCATCTTTTTTATCACTCTTGGATTGAGTATTATCGCGATTTTCTTTATTCCTTTTTACAAGATGGGGATTTACAGTTACGGCCTCAATATTTTGTTCATAAAGCCATTTAGACAGATTAATCCAATAGTGGCCTGTAGGTTCCATGCCAACTATTGAAGAATAAAGCCCCTTTAGGTTTTTTAATTTGTTAATCCATTGAAGTAATCTAGCAAAACCTTCTTCATTATTTTCAAATGTAAAAGGATCTCCGACTACAATTCCACGGAAATTCACAGCTCAGCTACGTGTAATTCTTGGGCAATATCTACACCAACAATAAGTTGTTTTTAAGAAATTCTCTCTATTAGTTGCTTTTGTTTGTCTTGCATTTTAAACTTCATATTAAGGCTTCCTCCTTAAGGTGTTTGGGTTAGAGTGGTATCTATACTCATATCTTACTGAGGGGCCTTATTTTTTTCAAAGATCATAATTAACGATCTACAGGAATTCTAACGGGGCAGGTTAGTTGAAGAAGACTTTAGGTGAAATTTAACATTGATATTATTCAAGGTTATGCTTATTATGGGTTGCTTTAATAAAAATATTGCTATTGATGAAAGGGAATTTTTCAATGACAGCTCATTATTTTATCGCTACATTAAAACCTATTCCTGAATATCACTCAAGTGAAAAAAATTATCCATTTCTAAATGGTGAAGCGTATAAGGAAAGTTTGCCGCTTACTCTCCCTTATGTTTATGAACTTGGAGGAGAAGACATCGAATTTATTACATTTTTGGATTCGTTTATGGAAATTGGGGACGTTGTAGAACTATATATATTTGAAGAAGGACGAAAGGGTTATCCCTTATCACATAATTATCCAGAAGAGTCCAGAACGATTAATCTCTTTAAAAAAACTTACAAAGATCAATACGGTGAATATCAATTAGACTCAAAGAAATGGAAAGAAGATCTTTCCAGACGTACTATTGCGTCAAAACGAAGCGTGACCACATTCGTTAAATACTAGTGACCTGCTGCTCTCTAGGTTGTTAGTAAACTAACGTGGGCTTGATTTCAAAGATGGGATTGCTGAGGCAGCTCCTTTTCTTTTTGTGCTAAAGGGCAGTTTAGCGTAAGAAGGAATTTTATTGAAAAACGAAGAATACCTTAATTTACCACAAACCAATAAATTAGGGGATGGATTATGTTTATAAGAGAGATGAGTCAATCAGATATAGAAAGTGTAAGAGAAATTGCGGCAGCCACTTGGAGAGATACATACAGTACGTTTATCCCAGAGGAGATACAAGATAAAGTTCTCAAGGATGCTTATTCTAATGACGAAATGGATAATAGATTTAAATCCTATACTAACTTGGTGGCAGAAAGTAATAAGGAGATTATAGGCTATGCCTTTTTCTCAGGCGATTTATCGCATAAAGATGCGTTCCTAGAGTCGCTATATGTTCATCCTAATCACCAAGGAAAAGGAGTTGGAAAAGAACTTTTATTGAGAGCACTTCAAAAATTTAAAGAACCGAGTACTTTAACGTTAACAGTTTATAAAGGTAATCCTAATATTTCTTTTTATGAGGGGCAAGGTTTTAAAGTAATAAAAGAAAACAAGGGCGATTTTTTTGGACATCCCGTAGTCTTTACAATAATGAAAAAGGACTTAATTAATTTGGAGTAAGTAAAGTTTGTGAAAAACTGTACTTAAAGTAACGGGGGCGTTAATCCATGAAGTATTAACCGCCTTTTTTTGAATTCCTTATTGAACAAACGGGGCAGGCTTGTGGAATAAGGGTTTTCTAATTAAAGGAAAATAGTGCTTATAATGAGAAAGATATCTATATAGGTTATTGAAGGGGAGTTGTGTAAAACCTTCTTCTGCTTTAACTTGTAAGCGATACAAAATTAGGAGGTACTTAAGTGAACAAAAGGATAGATTTTACGATACAACCACCAGAAAATTTTGAGGAATTATTGAAATTATATGAATCATTAGGATGGAATTCACTTAAATTAACCGTTAATGATTTAGAACGAATGTGTAAACAGAGTTGGTATGCAGTATATGCTTTTGATGAACAGCAATTAGTGGGAATGGGACGTGTTATTTCGGATGGCGTCATTACGGCAATTATATGTGGAGTATGTGTCCTCCCAAACTATCAGTCTATAGGAATTGGTAAGGAAATTATGGACCGAATAATCGAACATTGCGAGCAAAATAAAGTAATTCCTCAACTTATGTGTGTAGAAAATTTGGAGTCCTATTATAAAGATTTTGGTTTTAAGAAATTTTCCATTGGAATGACAAAAAATATCATTCGGTAATTTTCTATTCATATCAGTTTGTAAAGGAATGTACTTAAACAAACGGGGGCTTGTGTTAATTAAAGGTGTTGCTGAGGCAGCATCTTTTTCTAATTGAACAAACGTAGTTTAGAGGAATTAACGAGAGAATTACAAGACTATGTCCATTGGTTTAATCACATTCGTATTCACGGAAAGATAGGATATTTAAGTCCCATTGAATACAAACTTGAACACCTTAAAAAAACTGTCTAGTTTAGTGTTGACAATCCACTTTACATGGTCTCTATGCCAGAGGGTTTTATTTATGACGAAACGTTATCGATTGATATTCTCAAAATAAATCAACAATAATACGAGGTCAAACACTATGTTAAGAGTGGGAAATCCAGCCTAACACGCACGATCACTTTCGAAAAAGTAAAAGGCAAGTTAGTTACTCATTACGGGGATTGACCACCTAGGAGGAAAGAACACTAATCGGATCAGTCAAATAAGTAGAGAGGTAAAAATGGACACAAAGTTTATAAGAGAAATTTCCAATACCACGGTAATAACAGGTTGGTTTTTTATCATCATTGGTCTTATTGGTGAATTTTCTGTCTGGCTAGTGATTATGGCATGGTTTGGCTCGGGAATTGGCGGATTAATATACCTTCTAAATCTTTTTGCACTATGTTTCTTAGCTATCTACGGACGAAAGGAAGATTTTTTTGTAAGAAACATACTGTTGATTATCTCCTATTTGGTTGTTTATCCATATATATTTATTTTGACAAGGAATTGATGAGTATGTAATTAGATGGTAATATATAAGCGCCCTTTTGTTAAAAGGAGAGAATCAGCACTTTAAAATCTTTCTGGTTTAAATGAAATTTTTCAAAGACCAACTAATGGATCTTTGAAAAATTTTACAGGCATGTATCCTTTAATCGGGAATAAGTATGAAACAGCCAAATTATATATCTACGAAAGTAATCAAAAATGCTGCCGGACTTGTATCCAACAGCATTCTATTTTTATCTGTACTCAGAATCCATTTTTTCTTAATGCATTCCAGCAGGGCAAACATTTTTTATCTGATTATATTATTTTTAAGTATACTAAAATCTCGATTTTGATAATAAGTGTTTTTTACCAAAATATTGGGACCAAGGCAAGAAACAGCGGGACAATGACAGCTTAATTCTTGTGATATTTTCGAGTCCTGCCACTTCTGATACGCTTCTTGCAGATTGGTAGTCTGAACATTTCCAAGAGGAGGAGTATCGCCAAAATCTGTGACAATGATATCGCCATTAAATATATTAATATTCAGACGTGAGCGGCCATCAGGATCATTTCTGATCGTAACATTCTTACTGTTGTAAAGAAGTTTTAATAGACTTAAATCTTCAGGATTGTTACTACATGCATAGAATGGCAGTGTTCCAAATAACATCCACACATTTTCATCACGCACATCTAGTAAATGATGGATAGCTCCTCTGATTTCTTCCAGCGACAATACTTCAAGGGTGCTTGCAAAATCACTAGGATACATTGGATGTATCTCATGTCGTTGACACAGCATGTCATTAACGATTTGCTTATGTATTTTTTCCAAATGTGGTAAAGTCCGTTTATTTAACATTGTTTCCGCAGAAACCATTATACCCGCTTTTACTAGATCTCTGCTGTTTTCTATTATTTTTTCAAAATACTTCATCCTTTGTATATACGTGGGCTTTTTGTCCATCCGTGCGAAACCGCCCTCCGCGAAATCCTCTACGGTGCCCCAGTTGTGTGAGATATGAAGGACATCTAGATAAGGAGTAATTGATTCGTACCGAGCTAAATCCTGGGTGAGATTAGAATTGATTTGCGTCCGCACACCGCGAGCATGAGCATACTTTAAAATCGGCAATACATAATTTTTTACTGAAGAAAGGGAAAGCATAGGTTCTCCACCTGTTATACTCAAGGACCTAAGTGTAGGAATTTCATCTAATCTATGTAATATCATTTCTAGCGGGAGTGCTGCTGGGTCTTTTGTCTGGAGAGTGTAACCAACTGCACAGTGCTCACAGCGCATATTGCAAAGAGTTGTAGTAGTGAATTCGATATTAGTAAGTTGGGGTTTGCCATATTGCTCAATATCAAAATAGGCTTCCCATGGATCATATTGAGGGGTGATTTTTTTTGTAGTTAACATGATTAACTCCTTAGTAATTTGTATTGAAAAAACTTTATTATTATAACTCTTAAGGGATGTTCTTGCTATTACAAATTGACCGTGATCAACTCTATTAATGAAGATATATATACTAATTGTCTTAAAACCCTTAATGCTTATTAGATACATACGTGAATTAACCCATAAAAAAAATAAAAGGAATAACCTACTCCTTATTAGATGAAAGTTGTCATCCTCCTTCGATACAAGTAGAAGATGAGCTTCCAACAATTTTATTTAATTCTTTAATAACTAGATTAAGGATGGTTGTTTCAACTGTTTTTTCCAAGGGCCATTCTGAAATAGGTACATTAAATTCACTAAAAATATCTTTAGTATTAGTCCAAATTTCAGAGATAGCTTTGGGTGACATATTTGGTTGAATGACCAAAAGAGCCTCCTCCTTTCAAAGGTTAAATAAATCTTATCATTTGAAGACTGTTCTTGCACAATACGATGATATTGTGAAGGAATGTACTTAAACAAACGGGGGCTTTGTAACATCTTTAACCTGAATTTACTGCGATTTATTATATTTCGTTAGCAAAATATTAGCATGTTGTTATCAGTCAATGATATGTAATTGACTTGATGATGATGACTCTTATAACAAAAGTATGCAAATTCTATATGCATCGCTTTTAAACATTGGTTACACAATCCACATGTGTAGTATGTTTTTTACAGATAGTTTTAAAAAATGATTGAGGGGAATAACCCCCCTCAACCTGTGCGAAGTTGTAGTAAATCTTAATATCTTTATTTTCGGTTATTTCGATTTTATCAACGAAACGTAGTAACATTTCTGATGTTAAGGTATTAAATGTCGAATACTCTTTTAGTTGTTCGATGATGGCAGAGATTTTACTTGTTGTGTGACTTTCTACCTTCGCTTTTTTTATCTCTGCTCGTTCTAACTCTACTTTTTGAGGTAAATGTTTTAGCAACCTTGAAAACAGTACAGATAGCTGCACGGAAGTTGGTTGAAAAGGGAAGCGGAAAAATCTTTTTTATGAGTTCACTATCTGGAACTTTGGCATCTCCATATGGCGGTCCATATGCCGCTACAAAGCACGCGATTGAAGCTATTGCCCATACCCTGCAGTTGGAACTTCAAGGATTCGGAGTAAAAAGTTGCCACCATTAACCCTGGTGACTTCAAGACAGGCTTTAATGATCGCGCGGCAGAAGAGCTATGGAAATGGTACGATGAAGAGAAAAACTTCACGAGGAAAGAGGATATAAAAAAGGCGGAAGAAGGGTTAAAGAACCAGTTTGACCCAGAAGATATGATTGCAAAAATGGTAGAAATCATCCCAGCTGACCATCATAAATTCCGAACTGCCTATCCTCAGCAAACGGAGAAACAGATGAAGCAAGAAGAACAAAAGTGGTGGGAGATGGACATATAGGACGCTTGATCCAGTTCTTTTAACCTGTGGTATGGGACTGTTGATAAAAAGGGAAAAGAGAGACGGCTCTATTCCCTTTTTGCATTTTTTATAATTTTAGAGGATATCCGAATACATCGTTTGTCTTATGTGGGTTATACCATTACTTTAATCATCCATTTGAGGTTTAAAGCCATTGGCGATCTTTGATACCAGTTTCCTTTTCTGTATGAACGGAGCATCATTAATAACCAATTTCTTCAAATTGCAGCATATATCAAGCCTTCTATTAAAGCATTTCTATCTGAACTTCTTCAAAATCAAAATATAATATAGTACAAAATATTTGCCGAAATGGCAAGTTTTTTTTATAATATAAAGGTTTTAAAAAAACTATTCACCATTTTTACGATTAGACATTCCTATATTAGTTAGTAATTTTATACTTGTGTCTAAAATACTTATGTATCAGGAAGGTTGTAAGTCAATGACTACTATGTTAGCTGCAAAAGAACGTAAGGAATTCCAGAATTCCGCTTTAACCCAATTAAGAAACCAGGGGAATATCCCATCAGTTGTCTATGGGAAAAATGAGGAGAGCAAATCGATTGTTGTAAAAAATGCAGATTTAATCAAAACCATTAATGAAGTAGGAAGAAATGGAATTATTTCTTTAGATGTTAATGGGAATTCACATGATGTAATACTTGCAGATTATCAATATGATGCGATAAAGCGTGAAATTCTTCATGCAGATTTTTTATATATTAATATGTCTACTGAGGTACATGCCCAGGTGCGTGTTGCATTGACAGGAACATCAAAAGGCGTTGAAGACGGAGGAGTTCTCCAGCAGTCTCTTCACGAGTTAAACATAACAGCTAAACCTAGAGAAATCCCCGAAACAATTGAAGTCAATATTTCTAACATTAGGGTAAACCAAACGATCAAAATAGGCGGAATTAAGAAAACTTATAGCAATATTACGATTAACCATGAAGATGAAGAGGTAATTGTTTCGGTACTGGCTCCAAGACAGGAAGAGGAAATCAGTACAGGTGAAAAACAGGGTGGAGAAATCCCTGAGAACGAAGAAGGAAAAGAAACAAAAGATTCTCATGAGTCATAAGCTTAATTATTTTAATTAAGCTGTAAAAGACGTAGCCTATAAGGCTGCGTTTTTTTGATTGTAAAAGACTACTATTATAAACAAATTATTTCTGAATTCAAAAATACCGGATATGCAAAAATCAGTCTTTTAACACTTAGTAAGACCCAAAGTTTATCTCTGAGGATATTTCCAAAAAGGACTATGACGAATTTGTGGGCATGGTACAAGACAAACTGCAACAACTAGAGTTAGAACGAGCAGAGATAAAAAAAGCGATGGCAGAAAGTCACACAACAAGTAAAATCTCTGCAAACATCGAACAACTAAAAGAGTATTTGACATTTAATACCTTAACATCAGAAATGTTACTACGTTTCGTTGATAAAATCGAAATAACCGAAAATAAAGATATAAAGATTTACTACAACTTCGCACAGGATGAGGGGCGTTAATCCCCTCAATCATTTTTTTAAACTATCTGTGAAAAACATACTACACATGTGGAGTGTACAGTGTTGCTAAAATTAAAGGGGCAAAAATAGCATGTTAAGCCCCTTCTTTACTATTAGGATTTTTAAAATTAAAGTGAATTTTGATGTTTCCACCTTCAAATACCTCAATTTTAGAAATCAATTTGTGAAGAGTTAATTTCAATTTTTTTTCATCATTAAAGTCCAAATTAATTAGGTTATTAACTTGGTTTTCAAAGGCACGGACAGAATTGTCTGTGTCTTTTTGCTTTTCAATAGAACAAGGAGTTCAACTTTACGATTACTAAGGGATTGCTGCTCATTACGGATTATCTCATTCTGGGCCCGCCACTCATTTTTAGTTAAGTCCCCATCATTTAGCATATCTAAAAGGGTACTTTGCTTTGTTACTAATTGTTGGAGGCGTTTTTCAACTTTTTGTAGCTCCCCTTTGGGAGTAATGGTTTTTAATATTATCCAAATCCAATTTAAGATTCTGGAAATAAATTGTGCAAAATCATCTTAAACCAATAAAAACACACTTCTTCCCGAAAGTATCATCTGCGAGATCGGATAAATAAAAAAGTGTAGCTTATATTTAGCTGCACTTTTTTATGGAGAAACAATCGCTCATAATATCTATTATGTGCGATATTTACAATTTGCCCTTGATATTGGAAAAGTTTGTGAAGGAATGTACTTAAACTATCGTGGCAGTTTAGTTGAAAAAGGACACTTTAACTTTATAATGAAAAAGTGTTAGTATAATATATTGGATATTATCCCGTT
>NZ_JAAOEO010000043.1 GCF_011393025.1 Neobacillus terrae
ATCTTAAGAATAAGGGGATGCATATTTTTAATGAAATAAGGAATTAGAATAATAACAAAACTTTTGTTAAATTTTTTGGGTGATACTACGTTCTAGATTTGGTTGTAGTAGTCCGAACCAGTGGTACAATTAGAAAAGATATCTATGTAGGTTTCTCGGGTCTAATTTCAGTTAATAGTACACACCATTGGTCCCCTCAGTTTACTTCATATCATGAAAATATAATAAATGATTGGAAAGCAAGATAAAAAGAAAAGGAGCATTGTCAACAAATTTGATAATGCTCCTTCCTTTTTTACTTTAAGACGCTTTTTTAAGTATTGCTGGATTGATATGTTCAAATACCCCTTCATACAGTAAAGGCTTAAGGTAGCCATTCCACATCCTAAAGTACCCTATACCTACTACTAAGGAAAGTATAAATAAAATTACACCAGTAAATGCGTGTGAAGAAAATATAGCTGCAATACTTAAATATGAACCTCCAACCACCATAGCGATTGAAGTTAAGAAAGATAAAAAGTTCATAACCTTAACCCCTAATATTCCGAGAAACTTCTTGTTGGACATTCCTAAATACCCCTTCTTGTAGATAATATCGACATTCTAATTTCCAATCACTCTCTTAAAGTTCTTTTGTTATTCTGTAATTTTTTACTTTCTTATATAAAGAGTAAAGAAGTAAAGGAATACTTGGCCACATTACATACAGCAACATTCCAAATGAACGTTTCTCTACTCCTAAATGATTCTTTCCCCATTAAATATAGGAAACAAACAAGTTTTCTTCTTTTATATATATCGGCAATAAAAATGGGATTTTGAAACTTCAATGTCTAGGGTAAGATGAATATAAAATAGAATCAAAATAGAGGTGAAACGTATGTGCGGTAGATTTAGCCTGATCGAAGATATAAATGTTCTGCAGGAGGCTTTTCAATTTGAGTTTAGCGGAGAAATCACACCACGATATAACATAGCCCCGGGCCAACAGATATTAACTATCTTATCTAAAGATGGTAAACGGTACGGAGAAAACATGAAGTGGGGTCTCGTTCCGTATTGGAGCAAGGACTCTAAGGCTTCATTCAGGATGTTAAATGCACGATCTGAAGGCATTGAGGCAAAACCTTCCTTTAAGGCTGCATTTAAAAAAAGAAGGGTTCTTATCCCTTCTAGTGGTTTTTATGAATGGAAAAAAACTGAAGATAAAAAACAACCATACCGTTTTATTTTAGAAAACAAGAAGCCCTTTGCTTTCGCGGGGTTATGGGAAACTTGGACAAAAGGAGAAAAACCTCTTGTTACTTGCACCATTATCACCACTACTCCTAATGAGTTCTATTGAACCATATTAAATGATTCACCTGAAGCGGGGACATAAAGATGTGGCTGGTTCCAGAAATGTTGATAAGCTGCTTCGTATTTCTCCTTTATTGTTGTGTGAGTTTCCCCTTCCCAATCTCCGAGGTTAATTTCCCGTAAATTTTCGTCGTAAAATATAGGAATTTTTCTTTCACCACAAATAAGGCGCGCAGTCTCTTTGGTCCTCCCGCTTGGACTGGAATAGACAGCTTCGAAAGGGATGTGTGTCAGTCTTTCTCCGAGACTAAGAGCATTTTGTTTTCCTGTTTCCGTAAGAGCTGAATCCTTCCATCCCTGTATTCTTTTCTGAGTGTTCCAAACAGTTTCCCCATGTCTTGTTATGTATAAAGTCAGCATGCAAAAATCTCCTTTTCTTTAATCTATTAGCTTTTTTTGTTAAGACCCCTCTAGTACCTTATAATTCTCTGTTCATTCTAAAGTGTATTTTATCTTACTAGCTCCTGCGTATAAAGCTTTAATCAGGTAGCCATATATCATCCATGTTAAGATGATTGTAAACATCTGATAGAAAGGTTGATAATATGCTAAAAAAGTTTACATTAAAATCTCACAAACGTGACGAAATGATTGAAGTGACCCGGCAGGTTTAGGATTATGTAAAAGAACAAAATATCCAGGAAGGTTCTGTGGTTGTGTACTGCCCTCATACAACGGCTGGCATAACGATTAATGAAAATGCAGATCCAGATGTAAAAAGAGATATGATCCGGCGTTTTGATGAAGTTTATCCATGGCACCATGAATTGGACCGCCATATGGAGGGTAATACAGCAGCACATATGAAAGCAAGTACTGTTGGCTCTTCGCAATACATTATTATTGCCAGTGGTGCCCTGCTTCTCGGCACATGGCAGGGTATTTATTTTTGTGAATTTGACGGCCCGCGCACAAGAACTTTCTATGTAAAAACAATGTAAAAAAGGCCTCTCATTATGAATGGGCCTTTATCCTTTTAATATATGCTTTTGCATGGATTGCTTTAATTTCTTGTGTTTCTTTTTGATTTCTCTCTTTATCCTGCAATTTAACAGACGGAATCAAGAACATAGCAAGTGGCAGAATCAGGCCAAAAATAAGTCCCGCAGTAATTAATATGAAAGACATTCCGGAACCTGGTTCTGTTCCTAATATATTTCCAAGAGATTGGAATAAGAATGTATTTCCTTTCATTTTCGGCTCTGCCCTGATTTTCCGTTTCAAGGTTTGGACGCAAAAGGCCTATCACAATGGCAATATTATTCATAACTCCCTGCCTAAATCCCCTAAGGAGCCAAGTTGTAAAGGGGGCAGTGCTTATGATTTCATAACACTATACCCGCCATGAACTCCGAAAGCAGAGGCAAGCGGTCCACCCATTTCACTCAAAGCCTGTAAATCTTTTAGCATTGTTCTTCTTGAAACGGCAAAATGGTCTGCAAGTTCTTGAACTTTAAACTTGCGTTTGTTATTCATATAGAGCATTATTTCCAATAATCTATCAGTTTTTTTCATAACTTATCCCGTTATATTAGATTCTACAAGATTTATATTTACCCTTCCATTTCAGAGATTCACTGATAAAATCTTTTCGGTTAAATTATCCTGTGTTAGAATTTTGTAAAACGATTGATGGAGGAAAAACAGTGCAAATCCTTTTAAAGGTCATCATTTGTTTGTCTATCCTAATTTATTTTCCGATATATTTAAAACTTGTTCAAGATGAATCGCATTTATATCTCTTTTTGAAAAAATATCAGCCTGTTTTTTCCCTTGCTGCTGTTTTTTCTTTTTTATTGCCCCCCCTTTCACTTTTTTGGCTCGTCTTTTGTTTTGCAGTCGGAACATACGGCTTGCTTCGATTCTTTCAAAGAGGAGGCTTTTATATAGAAGAGTCCTTGATTGATTTTTCGATGTTATATTTGGCACTCGGCGGAATCTGGTTTGCTGTTTTTCAAATGGACTGGACGTTCCTTGGTTTTTCCGGATTAACTGCACTTCTCACAGCGATTCATTTTCACTATTCCAGTTTGTATACCCTCTTATTTTTGGGACTGCTGGGAAGAACTTTGAAGGAAAAGGGCCGCCTTTCCAAGTGGTATTTTGCAGGTGGAATTCTGCTTATTATCACTCCTATTCTTGTTGCGTTAGGGATAACCTATTCAAGAGTTTTGGAGATTGCTTCTGTTAGTGTTTTTATGCTGGGCCTCTTTGTTTATTGCGGGTTATCTTTTTCTTTACAAAGCATCTTTATTAAACTATCATCCACTTCGATTTTCATTTCTATATCTTTATCTCTTCTGTATTCATTCCGATTAGTGGATATTCCTATTATGGTTTATATGCATGGAATGATAAATACGGTTTTATTTGCTGGGTTTGGGTTGTATGGATATTTAAAATTGTCTCCTAAATCGCATTTCGATATAAAAGATTTGCCAATCTCTAATATTTCAGGAAACAGAAAAATGGGAATTGATTTCTTTTCCCGTCAAAATTTTGTCGAGAAGAATAGTGTACACCCACGCGGAATGGTGGATGATATGGGAGTCTTTGAAAGAAAAGACTTCAAAGCAAGTAACGTTCACCCAATGATAAAGGATTTTTATGTAAACACGGTTGATTTTAATATGGATATTTTTCCAAATTGGAACAAATTCTTTTATCCTCTTGCACTTATATATAAAAAGATATCCGATAAGATGGAACAGATGAACTTTCCTGTAAATAATTATGAAACAACCGAAGTAAACAGTGAAATGTTAAAGATTATAGACAAAATGGATCAAAGAGATAATGTTCGTGCATGGATACGTAGTGATTTGCGTTCGCGGAAAGCTATTTATGTAGCTGCTTATTCAACAAACCCGAACTCCCTGGGAGAGAGGTTTTACAATGTATTTTTTCCATTACCATTCGGTGGAATGACAAGTATATTGAGAATTAACCATTACAGGAATGACGGTGTTTCTCTAACTTCTGTTTCTGATAAAAGGCGAAACGATCTTAATGGGGTATATTTAAAACTTTTTAAAAAGAATTTCCGGATTCCAATTAATGAAACGATTGATGTCTGGTATGAAAATAATGTTTTAAAAGCCTATCACATCAGTTATCTGCTGGGAATTCCTGTACTGGAACTTCATTATGTAATGACACCAAGGGATACAAACGAAAAAGAAGCCTGATTCGGCTTCTTTTTTTACCCTTTAAATGTGTATGTCGGTGCGCCTTGGATTTCTGTTTTCACCCTGAAAACTCCACCTGAAAGAGGGAATTTCTCTAACTCTTCCTCTGTCATTCCTTTCCTGGCAGTAGTAATGTATAGCTCAGATAAATCCTCCCCTCCAAAAGTACAGGAAGTAACATTCATAGCAGGAATATTAATTGATAAAATCTGTTCCCCAGTTTCTGGATTCCATCTTGAAACTTTGTTTCCGCTCCAATGGGCGATCCACAGCATTCCCTCACTATCTATCGTCATACCGTCCGGGTAACCTTCACTCTCAGGAAAATGAATAACAGGCTTAGGATTTTTTATTTCCCCTGAGTTTAGGTCATATTCATAACGAACAATCTTCATTGTTGGTGTATCTGTAAAATAAAAAAATTTGTTGTCCGGTGACCAGGCCAGCCCATTCGAAATGGTAGTGCCATCTACCTTCTTTTTTGTCTGTAAATCTTTATCCAGAAAATAAAGGGAGCCCTCCCCTTCCAGCTCCTCCAGATTCATGCTGCCAGCCCAAAACCGGCCCTTCGGATCACACTTTCCATCATTAAAACGATTTAATGGCAGATGGCTTTCCGGGTCAGTTATTTGAGTTAATTCCTCTGTATTTATATCTAAAAAATAAAAACCGTTTTCCATGCCTAGCACCAAGCCACCAGATTCTCTTGGAACAACAGCACTGGCCATTTGTTCTAAATGAATCTCCCGGTTTTCCTCTGTCTTTGGATTAAATATACAAACTTTTTTGGATAATATATCAACCCAGTATAAAAGTTGATTTTTCGCGTCCCAGGATGGTCCTTCCCCAAGCTCTGCCTGCGCATCAAAAACTAATTCCACTTTCTCTTCCAATGTCAAAACCCTCTTTCTAAATAGTTCTTCTTGCTATCTTTTTACCCAAATTGTGATAGAATATGTTTTTTTTTAATGGATGATAAATGGAAATGAGGCCCTAATTATTTCTTTTATTTTCCTTGATATAATAGAGTCAGGAGTGGAAAATATGAGAATACTTAAATATCTTGCTATCTTTCTTATTATTAGTGGTCTCGGGATTTCGGCGTGGATTTATTATCCACAATATCAAATAAACAGAATGAAGCATCATGCTGTACAGGTTAGTAAAGACGCAGTAAAAGTCTCTTATATAAAATATTTTCAGGAATCGAAGCCATAATGTTCTTCAGTCCATTGACCAGGTACAAACTGCTTTTTCCAATAACCTGCAAGACATTTCAGGAAGAATTCATACTCTCAACCCATATGCAACGATCATCTTCCTTGAATTGTATAACCCACTGCCTCCATCCACACAGATTTATCCTTTAGCAGATAAATTGCTGCCAAAATGGAATTTAAAAATATATGAAGTAGCCAATCAATACCCCTCTTCAGTTGTAGTTGAGACAACTAAGGTGATCAACGGCAAGAGACTGGATAATCTCTCACCTGATGGAGTGCATCCTAATTCTGCCGGATATACAGCTATTTCTGAACAAATGATCTTACAGCTAAAGCATCAATATAGAAAACAGGCAGTTTAAAAGTAAGCAGCCAGGCAGAAACCTGGCTGTTTTATATCCTCTGTAACTTTACCAAGAAGTCCGAACAAGGCATACATAATAGTAATGAGAAATAACATCCCCTACCTTTTTTGTATCTGATTGGATAATAATCCAAATCCCCTAGATAGCAATAAACAGCTACATCATACCCTCTCTTATTGAAACAGATGGTGGAGAACTCTATCTTTATCCTCAAAAAATTGTTTCATCATAAGGTAATGATCGGTCTCCTCAAGTCTTGTTTCTTTCATCCCGGATTCCGCCAGCTGAATCATTTTGGAATCAGGATACGCCATTAAAATTGGCGAGTGAGTAGAAATGATAAATTGGGAGCCTTCAAGTACAAGCTCATGGATTCGAGCGAGCATTGACAATTGCCTTAATGGGGAAAGAGAGGCTTCCGGTTCATCAAGTATATTTAAGCCGTTCCCCTGAAAACGGTCCATAAAGGCTGCAAAAAACGCTTCGCCATGGGATTGATTGTGGAGAGATTTACCTCCAAAAGAATCGATTATTTTTCTGCCAAGTCCCGGTTCACTGTCCAGCTCTTCAATATTGGAAGCAAGGTTGTAAAAGGTCTCAGCTCTGAAAAAGAAGGAATCCTTTGCTTTATTTGCTCCTCTGGCAACACTTATATATTCGTCAAGTTCGGAGTGTGAATCGAAACTGGAAAAATTAAAATTTAGGGTCCCGCCTTCCGGATTAAATCCCAGGCAAATGGCAATCGCTTCGAGAAAAGTGGATTTTCCCATTCCATTTTCCCCAACTATATATGTTACATTTGGATGCAACTTCAATTCTTTAAAACTTCTTATTACAGGCAAATTAAAGGGAAAATTAGAAAAAGAAGGAATCTGTTCATCTTTTAAGGTTACGCTTTTAATATATTGATCAAATTCCGTTAATTTCATGTCTCACCTCTTGGTTTTTTGATTTAATTCTAATATTCAACAAAGTCTTAGCATAAAATCTAAAAAATAACTGAAAGGAAAATGATGTATGTTCTTTATCCCTACAAAGATTAACCTAGGAGGCTTAAAGGTTAATAATACAGACCAATCCAGTTCTATTTCATTCGGTAATAATTTTAAGGTCGGCAGGAATGTGGCCGCAAAGAAAAATCAGGGATTTGGTCAGCAAAATGCTGATTTGACTGTCCAGTTTGCCCCATTTGGCCAGACAAATGATAACCAAGAGGCTGACATGATTACCATTAAAATAGTGGAATAGAAAAGGCAGACAATAGGAGCGAGTACAATGGCAAACTTTGCACCGGTGTATATTAATCTTGGAGTTTTCAAACTAAATTCAATAGATAATGCCGCTGTAGTCAACATGGGGAACAGCAAACATATTGACATTGTTGTAGCCTATAAACGGAACCAAGGTCTCGGTGAACAAAATGGTGACATATCCCCCATCCTTTTTCCGATTACCTCCGTATTGGACTCTGACTTAATTGATACGCCAACCATAAAGAACAGCATTATTTAAGGAGGAATTTATATGGTTCAATTTTCTCCACTGGTCCTTAATTTGTTAGGGTTTAAGGTGAATTCAATGGATAACTCTTCGGTTGTAAATGTGGGAGCTTACCTTATGATTGACCAGGTTGTGTCTTATAAACGAAATCAAAATGTTGCTGAAATAAACGGAGATTTGTCTCCTGTGTATATACCCATTTCCTCGATTATTGATCCAGATGGAAGTGACTCTAATACAATTAAAAATAGTGTACTATAAAATAAAGGGTTCTCAAAAAAGAGCCCATTTTCCCATTCCCTGAATTTAGCGGTACTTAGTGCAGAACTGAATGGTAACCAGAATAAGCACGTATGCCCGTTCCCCAGTTCTAGTGTGTTTTCAATAAAGGCTGGGTAATAGTAGGCAAAAGAACCTCAATCGAAGTTCCCTCGTTCACTTTACTGTTTATAAGTATTTCTCCCTGATGGCTTTCAATTATCTTGTAACAGGTCATTAGGCCAAGTCCTGTTCCTTTTTCTTTAGTAGTATAAAAAGGTTCTCCCAGCGTTGGAATTCTTTCCTCAGGAATACCGATTCCGTTATCTATAATTTTTACAGAGATCTTCCCATCCTCTTTCTCCTGAAGTTTCACAAAAATATTACCGCCTTCAGGCATGGCTTCAATCGCATTTTTAAGAAGATTGATAAATACTTGTTTTAATTGATTTTCTTCGCAGCTTACCATTGGTAATTCAGGCTCGTAATCAACAAATATTTGAACATTATTGAGAGAAGACTCGGAATTGATTAAGGTAATAATATCGCGAATTAAAACTTTAATATCCTTTTCAGAAAAAACAGCTGCTGATGGTTTTGCCAAAACTAAAAACTCGCCAACAATATTATTAATCCTTTCTAGTTCGCTCAATACAATATCGTAGTATTCCTGCTGCTTGCTGTCTGATTTAAAAAGCTGAATAAAACCTTTTATTGACGTAAGCGGATTACGAATTTCATGTGCTAGTCCTGCAGCCATCTGGCCAATAAGAGCTAGCTTCTCGGATTTTTGTATATACCGCTCTGTCTGTTCCTTTCTTTGGGTGATATCTTTTCCAATGGTCAATACCGCTTCTTTTCCTCCAAAATGAATATGCAATGCAGAAGACTCGAAGAAAAAAGAGGATCCGTCTATCCGCCGTAATTTATATTCAATATTCATTAAAGGCTGCTTTTCCTTTTTCGCCTGCTTCATCCGTTCCAAATACCTTCCTCTATATTCAGGACAGATAAAATCCCTTGCGTCCACACCCATTACTTGTTTTTTACTTTTAGCACCAAATAAACGGACAGCCGCATGATTCACATAAACTGTTTTTGAATCAACATGAATGATGACCACCTCAGGCAAGGAATCGAGCAGCTGTTTATAGCTTTCCTCACTAGCACGTGCATTCTTTGAATAATTACGGGCTAAATCGTATTGCCAGCCAACAGCCCAGGCAATCAGGGTGAAAATAAAAAAGTCAGTAGTGAAAAAAGGATGCCCAGATACTATCTTATGGTAAGCTGTAAAAATAATAGACACCATAACAAGAATAATTTGTCCCCAGATTTTCATTTGATTGTCCTCTTGAACTGTAATTTTTCTATATCTTATCATAAAGTAGTTGGATAGATTTAAAAAATAATAGTTTATGAAATTTTGATTCCTTGCAGGGAGATTCGAACCTCTTTCCCTCCTTACTCATATGATGAAAAAAATACGAATAAGGTGGTAAAAATGAGTACTTATTTAGATTTTGTTTCCAAATTTGGAATAGGCGGAGCGCATCCTGGTGGAATTCCACTCACAAAAGAAATTTTAAATAAGGAACAGATTAGCAGCCATTCGAGTATTTTAGATGCCGGCTGCGGCACAGGGCAAACAGCAGCCTTTTTATATATCAATTATGGAGTAAACGTTACCGGTCTTGAAATTAATCATGATATGGTGGCAAAGGCGCTCGAAAGAATGGCCTCTAATCAACTGCCAATCTCTATTATTCAGGGATCCATAGAAAATATTCCACTAAGTGACAATACCTTTGATTTTGTTCTTTCGGAATCTGTCCTAGCCTTTGTTAATAAGCCTAAGGCTCTAAAAGAGTTTAACCGTGTTTTAAACAGTGGAGGTCGCCTAATTGCCAATGAGATGACCATTAATCAAAAGCTAAAACCTGAAGAAGAAGAGGAGGTTAAACAGTTTTACGGGATAGACTCCCTTTTAACTGAAGAGGAATGGATAGTGCTTCTAAAAGAGGCAGGCTTTAAGGAAATTGTTATTTACCAGGCAGATCAGTCCATTTTTGAAGAAAACCCAATGACAGAATTTAATTTTTCACAGAATGCTGGCATTGAATTGTTTCAAGTGATGAATCAGCATGCTAATATTATTCTTAAATATCAGGGAATTCTAAGTCATCGCATTATTAAATGCACTAAATGATTAATAACCTATCAAAGAATGAACCTCATGAATAGATTGAGGTTCATTTATACTGCTTATTAATGGAGCTGCTTAGGAATATTCTGATCTGTACCTTCGATAACTTCCTTAAAAATGGTATCCTGCTGCTGTCTTTTATAATTGCCAGTTAAAAGTTTTTAGGTCTGCGAGGGTTACCGGTTTTGCATGGGGCATTAGTTCATAACCATACTGGCCGTTTACCTCGATGGTGCCAGTCTTAACATCTTCCATTTTAGAAATACCAGCTATTCTTAATCTTTTTTCCAAATCATCTACCGACATGCGAAGCTTCTTTAAATTATCTATAATGAGCTCTCCATTGCTGATTACAGGGAGGGAAACACCCTTGAACAAGAATTCTGCAGGGTTCCACTTAACGTTATCCATTCAGTTAGTACTAGAAATCCAACAAAGGTTCCGGCTGCAAGGATGGATTGGCCAAGTCCTTTTCCTGAAACATCTGAACCGAGAATAGTTCCAATACTCAGTAAGATGGCGAACTTGGGAATGGTCATCTGAGATATTGATTTTCTTCCGCCAAGTCTCAAAATTACCGTTCCAGCAAGTGAGAGTATGATTGATTCCAAAAAAATTCTCAACAAAAAAGAACACTCCTTCTTTTTATGAAAGACTCCCTAAAAGTCTCTCGAACAAAAGGCGCAAGCGCCCTGGTTAGCCTCAACAGGCATAAGACGAATCACGTAGGAAATCCTGATTTCTGGAGTGATTTGGCTTATGACCCCGAGGGGCTGGGCGCTGGAGCTGGATTACAATAACCTAGTTCGGAGTTTTCCACAAGGTGAAAATCTATAATTTCCTAACCGACAAAAAAGGAGTGCTTAAACCATCTTTAAAACACAGGAAAGTAAGAGTGGATTTTGATGTCCCAATCCATTCTGTGGTTATTATAAGCTTGTCTTTTCGAACTTTGGTTATTTGCTCTACAAGAACAAGATTGTATTTTGAAACAGTTCTTTTAAGTCCAGAAAAACTTCAGTGTGATTTTGTAAATTTTGGAGGTCAATCCAGTCATTTTTTATCATAAATGAATGATTCCATTTAAAATCTTATATTTTTCCCGCTTTTAGGCTGCAAGGTTAAATCAGCCATCTTGTCACTAACATCGATACGGGATCTATTTCACTTATCTTTGTCACGTTCTCCTGCGGGCACCAACGCACGTTCACAGAAAAAAGTATTTGTTTCATTTGAAGTACGTCCTATGAATACTGCAACTTCTGTAAAATCTAGATCATCCCGGCATGAAGGAGGACCATCCGATTCGAAGCTTTCAATCAAGGACCTTCGGCCATAGCTGTACATAGTATATTTGCATCCAAATGGTACATTCGGAGGCCAACCTTTATTATTTTTGCAATCGTATAATAATCCTCCAGGTAAGCCTAGCCTGTATGGATACATTGCACGGCCACGTGGGACTTTCCGGTTGTATACTTCTTTGGTTTATTAAAAGAGAGTAAGGATCCCCCATTTTAGCAGTTTACCGTTATAGCGAATCAATGGAGATGACAGTCGGTCCACGCTATAATTCGCCCACCACTGATTTTCTCCTTTGGGCACTTTATAACCGCGGTTTACAGGATAATTTTCGTTCTCCATGATACCGACGATTTTGTATCATCCTTTACTGCAATATAACAACCGCAGCCATTGAAACAAATATTGCAAGTAGAATAAACAAACTTATCAATTTTCCCCTGGGAGTATATGTTGATATCAACTCTTGAAGAATCCCATCCTACGTCTTATCCCCTTATTCTTTTCTGTGTCTTAGAATTTCGATTTGTTGGTGGAGTGATGGCTCGGTAGGAAATTTGCTCACGCGCCTGTATGGAAGAAATGGAGGAACAACAGGATTTATAGTGGAATATACAGGTATTTCATCACTAGGAACATCGGTTTCCATTCGGAACGGGGGAACCAGAATTTGTTTATATGGAAGGCTTGACGAGTTTTTCACACAATCACCCTTTTAAAATGAGATGGTTCATTTTATTCGAAAATACTTCTTTTTATAACAGATTTGAAAATGAGTGACCGCAAATAAAAAATTTCTAAGAAACCCACACAAACATCAATAATTTAAATCTTCCGCCCATACCTCTTCCAGTTTAGAGATTAAGATAATTATGTAAGAAGAGGAGTTTTTTTTACATTTATAAAAAAAAATACTGCATGGGAATTGATAATTTAATAGTTTATGGAATACCATTGAGATCATCCAGGAAAATATAACCAAAACCTACAGGGTGAACCTCGAAACGGAGGACAAGGTAAACAGTTGGGAATAAGACACCGTTGGGACATTTTTTGGGGCCGAGTCATACAAGGAGTAAGGGAAGAATCTTTAGACGGTAATCAAGAGGAATCATCATAGAAAAAAGGGCCTGAGACGGCCCTCTTTGCTTTCTATCAGAACATAGTTCCTGTTCCCTTTCCGCTTTGACCATTAATCATATGGGCAGTTTGCCCAGGAAAATAAGATGTAAGTCTAATTTTTGACTCTATTGCTATGTTTAATGCGGACTCTACTCCCTTTTCCTGGACGAACAGCCAAAACACCATATGAAGGAAATACAAAAAACATTATTGAGGAGTGTTTGAGGTTCCTGCACAAAAAAACAACACCCATTCCGGTGCTGTTCTACTCCCTCTATTTCAACAAAATTTGTGAGATTGCTATTTATAAAATTATTCATCTTCTTTTATATACCTTAGGGCTGATTTTATTGCATTCCAGGTCCTCGACTTGGCCCTAAAATAAACACCAATAGAACTCCGAGAGATTTGATGACATGTTTAGCGTAAGCATGACAAACAATAAAGCCTGCTGGCTACGGCTAAGTTTGCATAAAAAGCTTCTTTTATCTCTGGTATTTTTTCAAGAGGCTGATCAGCTACAATGTTTTTTTAAAATGCGAGTAGCTGTCTTGAAATCAATCCATTGGCGAAAGAAGCGTCCAAGTCCATTCTTATTAACCTCAATAATCAATCATGCACTCCTTTAATAATTGACTGAAGCTGTCCTTGAATGTTACCTGTAACTGCACCGCCATGATAGCAAATTACTGTATCAATATCATAATCCAAGAATTTTTTTAGTGATTCATAAGCGGCCTCCATATCCGGAGTATTTTGTTCGACTGGTCCGCGAAGAGTTCCCTCAACAGAAACCATTGCATCTGCAGTAACAAGTGTTTTACTTTCTTTTAAATACAAGCTAATATGTCCAGGAGTGTGGCCAGGTGTATAAATAACTTTTACCCCTCCTAAAAACGGCAGCTCCTCTCCATCCTCAAGTGCCCTGTCAACATGCGCCTTCGGCAGGTTTTGGAACAATGCCATAGCCTGATCATATAATTCCTTTGGCATTGCTGACTGTCTTTCAGACATTCTCTCAGTATTAGTTTTGATTAAGGGAATTTCCCCCTCGATATAAGGCCGATCCTTTTCATGTGCGAATACCTTTACCTTGCCGTTTAGTGCTTCAGTAATTTCAGGCATGCTGCCAATATGGTCAATATCCTGATGAGTCAAAATAACCGTCTTCAAATGATCTTTTGGAATACCTAGTTCTTTCAAAGCCTCGAATATTTGACCTGATTGTCCTGGCATACCTGTATCAATCAGGACCGCTTCATTTTCGTTCCATAAGAGCGTTAGATTAAGCACTGACTTTCTGCCAAAAAGTGATGCTTCAAGTTCAAGCATTTCAACACCTTTAGAAATTCTCATTTTTACTCCTCCTCAACGTTGAATAATTTACCATCCCTTAAAGTTTTAAGCTAATATTTAATCTTGTATTATACACCTAAAAAAATTAAAATAAATCAGTTTAGGATCTCCATCATCGAGATTCTCAATATACCCGCTCCTGGTTTAATCTATTAAATCAATAACTTCTGCATGGGAAGATTCGAGTTGTTAGCAGACGAGAAAATCTTATTTGTAGGTGAGACTTTTTCAAACCCTTCCATTAATTTTTTTGCAAAGCCTTTTCTTCTTTCCTTAGGATCAACACTGAAAAGGTCAATGAAGCTGTTGCCATAAAAGTAAGAATGAAAAGCCATGAAGGCAACAACAAAGCCTTCATTTTTGGTGATCAGGCACTCCTCCTCTTTCAATCTTTTTAAAAAGGTCTTTCCTCTTATTTTATCAAGGGTCACAATACCTCCGGATCAACCTGGTATGAAAATCCGATCTCTTCCATCTATTTCTCCAGCCTTGCTTCCGCCGTAATAAACAATCCGCTGAAATAGGATTCCATGTTTTCAATTATGAGGCCATGACGTTTAAAGGATTCTATCGTGTTCCGGTCCAAACAGCATCCATCACAAATTTTTTTCCATACCGGAGTAAGCTTTACCTGAAGCTTTCCGAGCATAGGGTTATCCATTTTCACATGTTCAAAAAGAAGAATCCTGCCGCTAGGCTTACAAACCCTTTTCATTTCCTCTATAGCTGTATCTACATCTGGAATGGTGCAAAAAACAAGTGTTGCTACTACCGTATCAAAACTTTTATCTTCAAATGGCAGTTGTTCAGCGCTTGCCGGAATGATTTGAATTGGTACTGTCGCTTTTTCGAGCTTTCGCTTTGATTCTTCTATCATATATTCACTAGGTTCAATAGCTATAACTTTTTCAGCATTTTTATAAAGCGGAAAGTTTACTCCAGTACCTGCACCTATTTCTAAAACATCTCCATTTGCTTTGTCTAAAAGATTTTTGCGAATTCCTTTAAACTTTGATTTTTCCAAAGGACTCATAAAAAAGTCGTACCAGTCCGCAAATGCTCGTCCCATTTCTATCACCCTACTATAAAAGTTTTAACCCAATCCTCATTCAACAAAAATGGCAGACACAGGAGTTATCCCAAGTTCTCTTACCCAAACGGAAAGATCTCCAATAAGATGGATTTCATGGACGACAATGATATGATTCATCACTTCTCCAAAAGTAAATTCCTTTTTACCTGGTTCGGGAACCAAGAGTTGCTCTGTCAATTCCTGCCGCCATTGATAAACAAACTCTTCTATAACAGAATGCCATCTTTCATGTAACTGGCTTGCATCCTCCAGTGAGGTAAATTCATTATAATCCAATATTCCAGCCTTATTCCCCTTCAAACCCTGTAACCAGTCATTTTTAATATCGATAATATGTATAAGCGTATGCAGAATGCTTCCTACACCTCCAGTCCGCCGCTCCAATAACTGTTCAGTGGATAATTGTTTGCAAAGCTCAAACCACTCTTGTACTTAAACAGTTCCTTCATCTTTACCTCCATTATATATATCTTTGTTGTTTAATTCTCCAAGCGTCCTTCAAAACCTCTTCAAACAGGACTAAAGAAACATTTTTTTTAATAGCAAGAGAAAATATTACAAATTTTCTTAAAATTGTAATATATTATAGTTAGACTTAGTCCTAATAAACTGATTGTTAGGATTAGGAAAATAGACTGAAAGGAGCGATTAATTTTGAAAGCGCTTAAATCGATTATTATTTGGGGGCTCATTGCTGCTCTGGGTGCAGTTGGCTTTGCAGTAATGGCTCTAAACAGAGGGGAAAACATAAACGCCGTATGGCTGGTTACTGCAGCTGTCTGTATTTATGCGGTTGCCTATCGGTTCTATAGCCGTTTTATTGCGGCAAAGGTTTTCCAGCTCGATGATAACCGCAAAACCCCTGCTGAAATCAATAATGACGGAAAAGACTATGTACCAACCAACAAGTGGGTGCTATTCGGACATCACTTTGCGGCCATTGCTGGCGCTGGGCCACTTGTCGGACCTATTTTGGCAGCGCAAATGGGTTATTTACCGGGAACTATCTGGATTGTTGTTGGTGTTGTTCTTGCCGGTGCTGTCCAGGACTTTATTATTCTGTTTGGTTCCATGCGACGGAACGGAAAGTCATTGGGTGAAATGATTAAAGACGAAATGGGCAAATTCACAGGAATTATCGCCATGATTGGCATTTTGGGAATTATGATTATTTTATTAGCTGTTCTTGCCCTTGTCGTGGTTAAAGCACTTGCTGGAAGCCCATGGGGAATGTTTACGATTGCGGCGACTATTCCAATCGCAATCTTAATGGGTGTTTATATGAGGTATATCAGGCCTGGCCGTGTGGGTGAAGCCTCCATTATCGGTATTATACTCCTTCTTTTATCACTTGCAGCGGGACAATATATCAGCAAGGACCCAGCTTTAGCCAGCATGTTCACTTTCAAGGGAGAAACAATTGCCTATATGATGATTGGCTATGGCTTTATCGCTTCGGTTCTTCCGGTATGGTTCCTACTGGCACCACGCGATTATTTAAGTACCTTCTTAAAAGTCGGAACTATTGTCGGCCTTGCTCTTGGAATTTTAATTGTTGCGCCTGAACTTCAAATGCCTAGTGTTACAAAATTTGTGGATGGAACAGGACCAATTTTTGCAGGTAACCTCTTCCCATTCCTGTTTATTACAATTGCTTGTGGATCGGTATCAGGATTCCATGCCTTGGTATCTTCCGGAACCACTCCTAAAATGATCGAACGCGAATCACATGCCCCAATGATTGGATATGGTGCCATGCTTACTGAATCATTTGTTGCTGTAATGGCAATGATTGCTGCATGCGTGCTTACACCAGGAATTTATTTTGCCATCAACAGCCCTCCTGCCGTTATTGGGACGGACGCTGTCCAGGCTGCAAAGGCAGTGACAGGCATGGGCTTTACTGTAACTCCAGATGCCTTAACCTCTATCGCAAAAGACGTTGGTGAGCAAACTGTTCTTTCCCGTACGGGAGGGGCTCCTACTCTTGCAATTGGAATGGCTGTTATTTTTTCAAAGGTCATTGGCGGGAAAACTTTGATGGCATTCTGGTACCACTTTGCCATTCTGTTTGAAGCTTTATTTATCCTAACAACAATTGATGCTGGTACACGTGTGGGCCGTTTTATGATTCAGGATTTAATCGGATCTGCATACAAGCCGTTTGCAAAAACGGAGGCTTTCATTCCGAATATTATTGCAACAGCGTTATGCGTAACGATGTGGGGCTACTTCCTATACCAAGGGGTTATTGACCCACTAGGCGGCATTAATACATTATGGCCGCTGTTTGGAATTGCGAACCAGATGCTTGCCGGAATCGCCCTCCTGCTTGGCACAACCATATTATTTAAAATGGGGAAAAAAGCATATGTATGGGTTACACTCATTCCTACAACCTGGCTCCTTCTCGTTACATTAACTGCTGGCTGGCAGAAAATCTTCTCCCCAATTCCTAAAGTCGGATTCCTGGCACATGCAAATGTATTTAAGACCAGCCTGGATAAGGGTGAAGTACTTGCTCCTGCTGCAAATGTTAAACAAATGAATCAGGTTCTATTCAATGATTATGTTGACGCATCTCTTTGCGGATTTTTCATGCTGGTTGTACTGCTTGTCTTTATCTCCGCCCTCGGAATCTGGTATAAGGTACTGACAAACAAGAAAACGACACTGCATGAAACACCACATGTCCCTCGTGATGACGGAGGAATCGGACATTATGCTTAAAAAAATCCAAAACATCCTTGGTTATCGCAGACAGTTCATCAGCCTTTTAGTTGGGGTTCCCAGCTATGAAAAATATGTAGAGCATATGAAAAAGCATCATCCTGGCGACCCAGTGAAATCCAGAAAGGACTTTTTCTGTGAAGCACAAGAAGCCCGATATAATGCCAAAGGCGGCAAAGTTTCAAGATGCTGCTAATGGTGAAACCCCTGGCGATTAAATGGCCAGGGGTTTTTATTTTAGCTTGGTGGACCTTTTTAATTAAACTCCCCATTGATCTTGAAGGTGATTTTTCTATTTTTGTAGAAATAGTTTTTAAGGCTGTTTGGAAAGGATTGTATTTCTGATGAGAGAATTAGTTGAAAGAGGAATTGTCCCGGATGAGATTATTAGTGAAAAAGTTTTGAGTGGCGGAACCATGAGTAAGCTATTCCTTTTGGAATTTCGGGATGGGGCAAAGAAAGTGGTAAAATATAATACTCCGGCGGTAACGAAATCCGAGGCGATTTTTCTTAAAAACTATAAAACTTTCGATCTTTTGCCGCGTCTACTTTATGTAGACCCCTCCTATAAATTCTTAATGTATTCCTTTATTGAGGGTTCTATAAGTAATGGTGGTATCGATAAAGGGGATGCTCTTAAAAATTTGGCAGAGAGGCAAATCAACAAATACAAAAAAGCAGATTCGTTTGAGGGGTGGGGGTGGGCGGATGAACCTTCTGCTTCCTGGAGGTTGTTCCTTACAAATGGAATTGAACAAGCAAGGGAAAGAATTGGTGATAAACTTCCAAACGAAGATGCTGAGTGGATTAAAAATTTAGTAAAAAATGTTTTGTTAGCAGAGTCCCCCTTTCTTTTACATGGCGATTGTGGCTTTCATAACTTTATTTTTAAAGATGGAAATCTTGCAGGAGTAATAGATCCCCCTTCCTGTTTACGGTAAGCCGGTATATGATTTGATTTACGCCTTCTGCTCTACTCCCCACGCTTTAACAAAAGAAGTTATTGACGGGGCAGCCAGCCTTCTCATTCATGGTGAAAGTGGTCAAGAACTGTATAAAGAGGTGGTAATTGGGCTTTATATACGGATCGCAACCTGTATTAAACATCATCCGGAAGATTTAGAGAAGTACCGGGAAGCATGGAATTATTGGAAAATGATAATAGAACCGAACTAAAGCTTCTCTTAAAATAGAGAAGTTTTCAAACACATGTGGTGGCTTTTAATTTTTTGACATTTTTTCTAATAAAGTGATAGTTTTTATAAAAAAATTACTGTTTTTTATTGAAATTAGATTGAGTCCATATAATTGTGTAAAAAGAAAGAGTCATTTTATTCACTCTTGGCAACACTGTTTTCAACGACGATA
>NZ_JAAOEO010000044.1 GCF_011393025.1 Neobacillus terrae
TACCGTAAGGTAAACTACTATGAAAATCTAAGAAAACAGGAGAAAACGGGAGATTTTCCTTTCTTCATTGAGGGAGTATAGTTAAAGAACCTTTATTGTTTTTTATTAATGGAAATAACAGGATAACGGAGATGAGATGTAGAAACAATTGACAGGTCACAAAATTATGGAGGACCATAATGAGTAAATTCAGTTTGTTTGGTAAGTTTACGGTACAAGAAGGCGAACGTGAAACAATGGTAGATATTTTGTTGGAAGCAGCAGAATCAATGAAGAATCTTGATGAATGCGAGATATACCTTGTAAATATTTCTGAAAGTGAACCCAATTCTGTTTATGTTTATGAAGTGTGGAGTAATGAAAATGCCCATCAAACCTCTCTAACTCTTGAAGCTACCCAAACTTTAATAAAGCGTGCAAAACCAATCATTAATGGAATGGAGAGAATCAGCACCCTAAAAACAAGGGGCGGGAAGGGTATTTAAACGAATTCTAATTGAGCTATCGGGTGCGTTGATCCAGCAGGATTAATGGCCTTTTTTTGAACTCCTTAATTAACAAACGGGGCATTTAGTTAAATTGGTGATTTTTTATAATAGTTATCACATTTTATCCACAGACAAATTGATGGTATGGAAATAAAATGGGTTTAAAAGCGATGGATGTGATAATATGATGGAAAATCTTCCTGTACTATATCAAGGAAAAGAATATTTATTAATCGTTCAATATGCATCTGGATTTTGTGAGATCATTGAAAAATGCGATTCAACCCAAAAAGTTAAACTAGTCCATTTTTCCAAGCTAAGACTCAAAACCGAAACCAATCAATATCATATTTTATAAGATTTTTATAAAGGCATTAAATCCAAAAGGGGATTAATGCCTTTTTTGTTGAACTCCTTATTAAACAAACGGGGCAGTTTAGTTTAAGTGAAGTTATTCACAATCTATATTCAATTGGGTTAGTTACGACAAATTTTCCACTTTAATGATCTCTATAGAGAGTTGTCCTTTTCCTCTACACAAAAGGACCCCCGCCATAAGGAAGGGGATTCACAGGTTTATCGTTTTGTCTTGGTTATCTCTCAACCGCTTTACATCTTCTTTAGGTGGTAAGCCAAACATACGCGAATATTCACGGCTAAACTGTGATGGACTTTCATAGCCAACCCGGAATGCGACATCTGCTGCATCCTCTGATTCGGATAATAACAGGCTCCGAGCTTCTTGTAGTCTCAGTTGTTTTTGGAATTGAATTGGGCTCATTGCCGTTACCTCTTTAAAGTGCCGATGAAGAGAAGAAACACTCATATTTGCTATTTCTGCAAGTTCCTCAATTTTAAAAGACTTTTCATAGTTATTCATGATATGTTCGATCACGTCACTGATTTGATTGGTGGAACTTCCTTCTATTGCTATTTGTTTTAATAACCCCCCATGTTCTCCTTGCAGAACCCTATAGATGATTTCTTTTCTAATTAGAGGAGCAAGTACCTTGATATCTTTAGGAGTATCTAGCAAACGAGCTAACCTTGTTACTGCGTCTAGCAAAGATGTCTCTATTTTGCTGACATACATTCCTCGTTTTGCATTTTCTTTCTTTTCAACACCCATTTGGAATTCACGTAACACTTCCAATATTTCACTCGGTGTGAATTCAAGTTTGAGAGCCAGATAAGGAATTTCAGAAGAGGCTTCCGTGACTTGTCCGGTTATTGGTAGCTTAACGGATGCAACAAGGTAATCGGCAGGACCATACTGAAAACGCTCCTTTAAAAGCAATACCTCCTTCATCCCTTGAACAATAATGCATAAGGAAGGCTTGTAAACTCCGTAATTTGGTCCAGTTTCGCTAGAGTATCGGGAGAAAAATAAAGACGGAATAGCAGTCATTTGAGTACCGTCCCGTCCAGTGTTATCCTCTATAATTTTGGCGAGCTCAACTCTTTGTCTATATAATTGTTCAAACATAAAATCCTCCTTTTTGTTCTTCTTTCGTGATGGTCCCATTATAAGGCAAACTCACTTTCTGCGTAAATGGTTGTGAGAGAATTATGCAATCATCTGATAGGATTGTGATACCAGTGGTATTTTTGTTTGTTGCATAATAAGAATGCAAGTTATGGCCCATCTTTATTTTTTTGAAAAAATTTCAATTTATAGATAAGGGAGTAGATAGAACACCATAAATAACACATGGAAAATATACATGCTAACTCTCATCAGTTCTTGGTTGGCACCTCACAATTCGTCATCTCTGGCATTCTAGATAAAGTAGCTTCTTCCGTCGATGTATCATTATCAGCGGCAGGACAGCTTATTACCGTATTTGCTCTTGCCAACGCAATCGGCACTCCCATCTTCATGGTTGCGACCGCAAAGTTGGACCGCGAAAGCAGCTACTACTTGCTCTTGCTTTCATATTTCTAGGAATTGTTTCAACACTTGTTCTACCAGGTTTCGGTTTTCTAATGGTTTCGCGGATCATTCTTGGAGTCGGAACTGGTGTCTTCGTCGTCACCTCTTATTCCACCGCAGCTAATCTTGCACTACCGGGAAAACAGGCTGGAGCAATGTCGAATATCGCATTAGGCTTTAGTGCCTCCCTTGTTCTCGGTGTTCCCATCGGTCGAGTAATTGCTTCTGCATATGACTGGAAATTGATATTCTGGGGAATTGGAATTTTCACCGTGCTGGGATTCATCGCTATCGCAAAATCAATCCCATCTATGGAAAGTGAAGCGCCTGTTCCTCTAAGAAAGCAACTTGCCCTGTTAAAGACTCCAAAGGTTGCTATCGCCCTTAGCGTGACGTTCTTCGTGTTTATTGGCTATTCTGTGGTCAATACGTACACCACCCCTGTTCTGACCTCTGTCATGTCAATGGGTGAAGGGGAAGTTAGCACCATACTCTTTGCAATTGGTATCGCAAGTTCGATTGGTTCCAAGCTGGGCGGTTTCATGGCAGATGGAATCGGTACTAACCGAACACTTGTCATCAGCATGATTGCACATGCCTTATCGCTTGCTTTCCTGTCGGTTGACGAGAAATCTACATTTGTTGCCATCGTTTTACTTATGGTTTGGGCAATTGCTGCATGGGCTTTTGCACCGACACAGAATTTTAACCTGCTTTCAATCTCGCCGGAAGCCTCCGGTATCATGCTTAGTTTGAATGCTACCTTTGTGCAGCTCGGCTTTGCTGCAGGAGCTGGTATAGGAGGAATTGCAGTAGATGGCTCATCAATATTATCAATCTGTTGGATTGGAGCTGTTTCGGTCGCTGTGGCGATTGCCGTCATGTCCGTCTCCTTTAGGCTTAAAAGATTGTTAGCAAGTACGCAAAGATAATTTTAATACAGGGCTATTAGTACAACATAAGAGATTTCGTAAGATTTAAATATACTATTGGCAAATTTATTAAAAGAGGAGTGTGAATTATGAAAGTATTGATTTTAGGAGCAGCAGGTCAAATAGCCCGTATGCTTCATAATGAATTACTCAATACAACTGACCATTCAATCGTTCTTTATGCAAGAAACGCTCATAAGCGTTTAAACGTTAATGACGATAACCGTGAAGTTGTCTATGACGGTGATTTTAAAGACAAGGATAAACTAATCTATGCTATGAAAGAAGTTGACCTTGTATATATTAACGACATGGGTGATGATAAATCAACAAAAACAATCATTGATGTCATGTATGATGCAGGAGTAAAAAGAGTAATCGCGGCATCGGTTCTTGGAATATATGATGAAGTGCAGGGAGCTTTCGGAGAATGGAATAAACGTATGATTGGCGGAAGCCCCAGAATGCAGTCCCAGATTGAATCAGCACGGTTATTAGAAAGTTCAAAGCTGGATTATACACTATTAAGATTGACATGGCTTTACAACGAGAATAGGAATACTAAAAATATGATTACCCAAAAAGGAGAGTCGTTTGTTGGTGCACAAGTTACACGTCAAGCTGTAACTCAATTAATCATAGATATTATTAAAGAAAAAAGTGATAAATATTTTCTAACCAGTCTAGGAGTAAGTGAACCAAATACAGATTGGCGAAGCCATCATTCTATTAAGAGTAATGTTGAGAGGCATAAGCTAATCATTAATAGAATAGAAAGGAGAGAAAAAATATGCAAAGGTGTAAGTTAGGGAATAGCGGCTTAGAAGTTTCCGCAATCGGGCTTGGTTGCATGGGAATGAGTCATGGTTATGGTCCGGCATCGGACAAGAAAGAGATGATTGCGCTGATTCATGCAGCTATTGATCGAGGCGTCACTTTCTTCGACACCGCCGAAGTTTATGGTCCATATGTGAATGAAGAGTTGGTTGGTGAAGCACTTAAACCTTTCAAGGGAAAAGTGGTCATTGCCACCAAATTCGGTATCCAAATGGAAAATGGCAAGCAGGTACTTGACAGCAAGCCGGAGACCATTCGCCAATCAGTTGAAGGCTCATTAAATCGTCTAAAAGTTGACACCATCGACCTCTACTATCAGCATAGGGTTGATCCAAACGTGCCAATTGAGGAAGTAGCCGGAGTTGTTCAAGACCTAATCAAAGAAGGTAAGGTTAAATATTGGGGGCTTTCTGAAGCAGGAGTACAAACGATTCGCCGTGCGCATGCAGTTCAGCCCTTGACTGCGATTCAAAGTGAATACTCCATGATGTGGAGAAGTCCTGAAGAACAACTATTGCCTACCCTTGAAGAACTTGGAATAGGCTTTGTTCCGTTCAGTCCTCTGGGCAAGGGCTTCCTTACAGGAAAAATTAATAAAAATGCAACATTCGTTAGCTCCGATTTTCGCAGTATTGTTCCTCGCTTCAAACCGGAAAATATCGAAGTGATTCAGATATTGGTCGATCTGATAAAGAAGATTGCACTAGGGAAAGATGCAACCCCTGCTCAAATCGCATTAGCATGGGTGCTTACTCAGAAGCCATGGATTGTTCCGATTCCCGGTACAAGGCAACTGGAACGCCTGGAAGAAAATCTTGGCGCAGCGGAAGTTGAGCTGACAGCTGAAGAACTACATGATTTGAAGGACGCACTATCAAAAATTGAAATTTTGGGAGAGCGCTACCCGGCAGAATACGCAAATAGAGTCGGAAAATAAAAGATACTAAAAATTTAATTAACAGGAGGAATTTTTTATGCAAAAAGTAACCTTAAACAATGGGGTTGAAATGCCAATACTTGGTTTTGGGGTTTTTCAAATGCAGGATGAAAATGAATGTGAACAAGCTGTTTACGATGCGATTATGGCAGGATATCGTCTAATCGATACGGCAGCCTCTTATCTAAATGAAGAAGCAGTCGGCAGAGCAATCAAGCGGAGCGGTGTGCCAAGACAGGAATTATTCATCACCACAAAACTTTGGGTACAGGATGCTGGTTATGAGACCACTAAGAAAGCATTTGCCAATTCACTAAAAAGACTTCAATTGGATTACTTAGACTTGTATTTGATTCATCAGCCATTCGGCGATGTATATGGTTCTTGGCGAGCTATGGAGGAATTATACCGGGAGGGAAAAATCAAAGCAATCGGAGTAAGTAACTTCTATCCAGACCGCCTAATTGATTTAATCATTCATAATGACGTTGTTCCCGCAGTAAATCAGGTCGAAACACATGTTTTTAATCAACAAATTGAAAGTCATAACTTTATGAAAGAGAACAATGTTCAGATTGAGTCTTGGGGACCGTTTGCTGAAGGAAAAAATAACATGTTCCAGAACGAAACTTTGATATCAATTGCAAAAAATTATAATAAATCCGTTGCACAGGTGGTTTTACGTTGGTTAACACAAAGAGGCGTCGTTGCGATTCCAAAATCTGTTCGTAAGGAAAGAATCATTGAAAACTTCAATATCTTTGACTTTGAATTAAGCCAAGAAGATATGGAGAAAATTGCTACCCTAGATACGAAACAAAGCTTGTTCTTTTCACATCAAGACCCTGAAATGGTGAAATGGATCGGGACACGTAAACTTGATATTTAATGTTCATTCTTTCAACTCAAAATGATATTCTGGGTTGAGTCTACTCACCTAAATACTGTTGACTATTAAGGTGTTGAATCCATAAAAAAGCGTGTGAATTCTACACACGCTTTTTCCATTAAAGTCTGTTGCGTAAGGAATAGAAGTTTTGGGCGAAGGCGATGTCAACCATGACAGTAGCAAAAGAAGTATTCTCAAAAGAAAAATAAAAATAACGAAAGGATGTTTTTTGATATGTCTAATATTCAAGATAAAAATGTCATTATTACAGGTGCATCCAGTGGGATCGGAGAAGCAACTGCAAAAAAACTTGCCTCCAAAGGCGCAAAACTTGTTCTTGTAGCGCGCCGTGAAGACCGTTTAAAAAAATTACAACAAGACATTCAACATACTGGCGGTCAAAGTTACCGATGTGACTTCGAATGAACAAATGGAGGAACTCGCAGGGACTGCTCTTAAACAATTTGGAAAAATCGATGTACTGGTCAATAATGCCGGAGTCATGCCACATTCATTTCTTTATAAGAAATAGATTGATGATTGGAACAAGATGATTGATGTCAATATTAAAGGAGTGCTTTATGGCATTGCTGCTGTTCTTCCAACAATGAGAGAACGTAAATCCGGTCATATTATTAATCTTTCTTCTGTAGCAGGACACTTTGTAAGTCCTGGGAGCACCGTTTATGCTGGAACTAAGTTCGCAGTGCGTGCTATTTCAGAAGGATTGCGTAAAGAAGAGGCTGGAAACAATATTCGTTCAACTATTATCTCACCAGGCGCAGTTCAGTCTGAATTAATTAATTTGATTACCGATATGGATTTAAAACCTGGAATTGATAAACTTTATGAAGATGTTGCCATTGATGCTGAAAGCATTGCCCGTGCCATTGTTTTTGCAATTGAACAACCTTCTGATGTAGCAATAAATGAAATGATTATTCGTCCAACGAGCCAGGAGCGTTAGGGAATATGGCTATATCAAAAGATGCCGTCAGCAATATCAAAGCTTCAAAACGGGGCTAGTCTGAGAATTGGAGGACTAACAGAAACTGAAGGAGCGGGCTGTTGAAATAACATAAAAATAGATTGATACTAAATTACTGTAAGGAGTGTATACAATGAAAGAAGTTATTCTTTGGACCGGTGCTGGACAGATCGGCATGGCGATAGCAAGAAGAATCGGCTTTGGTAAGAAAATTATTGTTAGTGATAAAAACTTAGATAATGCCAGGGCTATTGCAAAAATTATGGAAGAAGCCGGATTTGATGTGGTGCCAGTCGAAACGGACATTTCTTCCAGAAAATCTATTTTAAAATTGATTGCGGAGGGTCAGAAATTCGGTGAAATTACTGCTCTTATCAATGCGGCTGGAGTGTCACCGAGTCAAGCACCTATTGAAATGATTTTGAAGGTTGACTTGTATGGAACCGCAGTATTGCTGGAGGAAGTAGGAAAGGTCATAGCTCCTGGAGGTGTTGGTGTAACAATTTCCAGTCAGTCTGGGCATAGAATGCCTCAATTGGGAACTGAAATTGATGAACAGCTGGCAACCACACCAACTGAAGAACTCCTTAGTTTAGAAGTCCTTCGACCAGAAAACATCAAGGACACATTACACGCTTATCAAATTGCGAAACGGTGCAATGTGAAACGAGTTATGTTTGAATCTATACGTTGGGGGGAGAAAAACGCTCGTATCAATTCCATTTCACCAGGGATTATTGTAACGCCATTGGCTATAGACGAATTCAATGGTCCAAGAGGAGATTTCTATAAGAATATGTTTGCAAAGTGTCCTGCCGGACGTCCAGGAACAGCTGATGAAGTTGCAAATGTTGCTGAGCTGCTGTTGATGCCACATGGAGCTTTCATCACCGGATCTGATTTCCTAATTGACGGTGGAGCTACGGCTTCTTATTTTTACGGACCACTTAAACAAACAGAACAATGAAAGGAATCTCAATACCGAAATATGATTATGCTGTTGGCAGAGGGAGTAAAGTGTTCTTAGTAAAGGATAATGATGTTTGTATAAGAAATATAAAAGATGAAAAGTTTGTGAAGTAATGTACTTAAACTATCGGGGGCGTTCGTTAAACAAAGTAATGGAGCTGAGAGATCAGCTCTTATTTCATTATTTGGCAGATTAATTGAACAGCAATTTCATTATAGTGGGATATTTATGATTGATTTTAACGGAATGAACATTACCATAAATAAATGGTGTTTCCATTACAAACAAAGCCTATCCAATACAAAAAAGTTTTGGATAGGCTTTTCTTTATAAGAGCGATTTGTTTATGCTTAAATGGAAATATTTTTGTGGAACAGTATTATGTTACAGCACAACAACTATCAAAAGAATAAAATCCATGTAATCTATAATTTAACTTAGGAGTGATGCAAATGAATGAATATATACAGTTGATGATTGATTGGATTGAGGAAAATATTAAAAGTGAATTTTCGTTAGAAGGCTTAGCTAGTTATATGGGATATTCCCCTTATTATTGTTCTTTTAAATTTCATCAGGTAACAGGTATAAGCATTAGACGCTACATTCTTTTTAGAAGGGTGTATTTATCTACGAAGGATTTAGCAAATAATCGGAAGATAATTGATATTGCCCTTGATTATAATTATTCTTCGCAAGAAGCCTACAGTAGGACTTTTAAAACAGTATTTGGTGTTAGTCCTAGAGAATTTCAGTTCAATCAAATGCCTGTTCAATCATTTGCTAAACTCACTATTCATCAGAGTGAGGATGGTAACAGTATGAATAAATCTAGAGAAACTGAAGTTGAACAATTAAAAAATAGGAATAGGGAATTATTTGACCAAGATGTACTGAACATATTAAACGGTCAATTAATGTATGATGAGTTTAGTAATAAAAAACTTATGGGAGATTCTGATTATGTACCTTTCAATGAAGCAATGTGTGTAAATGCAACTACGACATCCATTTTCGATTATGCATTTATACAAACGAGAGCATCCGGACATTGTGTGTCTGTTGAAAATTATAGCAACAAGGTAATAAAGCCCTTAAATAATCTGTTTAAGAAAAACTATAACTATATTGTTTTATGGTTTGGGGAAGACATGTTTTGTCAAATGAATCTGCTAACTATCCTTGCGTATCTTGAACAGTCTCAGTATAAAGGTAAAGTGTTTTTTAATAGCTTTAGAGAGGATGAATTTAAAGTAAGCCAAACGGAGCTTACTTTAGGTAGCTATTATTCGGTTTATGAAGAAGTATTGATCAATCATATGAAGCCAACAAATAAACTAATTCCAGTGATGTACCAGGCAATAGTGTTATTTTTAGAAATGCAGACAGAAAATAATGCCGTCATAACATACATTTCAAAAAATAAATATTTACCTACATCCGAATTGCTTAAGCGATTATTCGAGGTTTTCCCATCAATAGGATATGGAGATACACAATATTTGGAGCTGATTGATAAAATAAAGTGAGCAAAGGTATACGTTCATTGAAGATCATTGAGTTGCTTCGGCAGCTCTTTTTGTTATTTAACAATAGGGGCAGTTTAGTTTAAGTGCAATCCTTCATAATCTGGTTATAATGATTATTCCAAAAACAAAAACTCAATCAAATATTTATAAGTTAATTTGAAAAACGTTGTGAAAGTAAAGCAAAAAGGATTGAGCCCGATCATCACAGTGCTCAATCCTTAGTAGCTGCTCTAACTAGTTGTCTTGGATTCATTTTTCTACGATATCCATTTAACTTTTAATATCTTTTTCAATCACTTTATAAAGTCTTAACTAAGAAACTTGCAATGATAACGGATGCAACTGTTACGGTAGAAAACCCTGCTATTAACATAGGCGGGGATAGTTCATTTAAGAGTGTTTGTTGTTCATCCTCGGTTCGGCCAACACTGCGGCTAACTTCCTGACATAAAATATAATCAGCAGGAAAACCAAACATGGCAGTTAAGGCCATTGACATCCCTTTATAAGGGTGAATTTTTAATAATTTTGAGAAAATGAAACCTCCCCCTACAATACCGACTTGGCCAACTACTATAATCGTCAACACCTGTGGAATAAAATGTAGGAATTGAATGAAGCTTACGGTACTCATTGAAGCGATCACAATAAAAATTGTTCCGAGTACCGCAATGCTTGAAGCTTTTGCTTTGTCCATAATATTTTCGTCATAAAATTTAAACCTGGAGCCTATTACACCAATTATTAAACACCATATGGTGGAACTTACTCCGGTATAGTTCCCTATCAAAGTTGCAATAGAAGCACCAAGAAATAATTTAAATAAAAGAACATTCGCTGTATTAAATTCATATTTCCTTTTTGGTTTACTTTTTGGTAAATTACCATGTAAAGGCACATCTAACGCAGCTGCAACATACCTTTTTGGATCCGCCAAGTCCATTTTATCACGTAGAATAATCGCATATTTTCGAAGAAAGTAAGAGGCAACCGGCATTCCAAATAATTTATGGACAGCTAAGACAAGTGCCGGAATAGCCACTAAATTTTCAAAACCAAGTTCTTTTAACCTAGTCGAGGTAACAATAAAAGCGATAATTCCCCCTACAATAGGCCCCATACCAGCCACAGCAGTTTGATAACCAAAGAGCATTGAAATAACTGGTAAAACTAAACAAATGGAAACGACTGTTCCTCCCAGTGCTATTAGAACAGCTTTATACTGCTTAATCATTAAAGACAATGGAATCAGTGTACCTAAATGAACAATTAAAGGACCTGTCATTAAAACACCAATCTGACTAAAAGTCGATGTTTCTACAATATTTTTAGGGAAGACCCCTGTCCAAATTAATACAAGAAACCCTAGAATTGCAATTAGTAACATAGGTACTCTTGCTCGGGTTAATACAGAAACAAATTCTCCTATAGCAACTAATCCGAGAACTAACATTGCTGCAAATAATGGCTCATGAATTGTCATATAAATCCTCCTTAAAATCCCAAATGAAAAACATATCCCTTCAACCAACTCTTTTGATTTTTCCGACTTTAACATGTATAAACCAGAAGTTCATTTTCAGTTTGAATTGGTTTCGCTTAAAAAGAGATTCGTACATACTTACAAACGGAAGAAAATGGATGTTTTTGTTTTCGTTTGTTAGAATAAAATTGAAAATATTCATACATTTGATTTTTAATATAATTTCGATTATAAAATATATTCTGAAAAAAAACTATAAATTTATCGAATTTGTGTCGAAATTTTTTTCATTATCTAAAAATTGATTTTTTTTGCGATTTTTGACCAAGAAATAGAAATTGAAACACGAAAGGAACAGGTATTAATTACCTGTTCCTTTCGTATTGTTTCCTTATATTTGCTTACGATCTGGAAAAGTTTGTGAAGAAATATATTTAAGTTAACGGGGGCTTACGTTGAGTAAAAGAGTTGCTGTGGTAGCTCTTTTTTTGCTTAATGAGCTATCGGGGCAGGTTAGCTCAAAAAGGAGTGATTAAAAATTTGAGATTTTCAAGTATTGTACTATGATGAATTTAATTCAATTATTTTAGGCGAGTAATGGATGGGACAGTGACCGATACTCTTACACTATCTACTGAGCATTTTAACTAAGGAGTGGTAGAAATGGCACGTGTTTTATTTATTAATGGTGGATCAGAAGGACATATCAATCCAACTATTGGAGTGGTGCAAGAGCTTATTTCGCGTGGAGAAGAGGTAGTGTACTTTGCGATTGAAGAATTTCGAGAGCGTATTGAGAAGACGGGAGCTACCGTACGAACATTTGATGGTCAAAAATTTTTAAAAGCCTTTATCTCAGGTGGAAGAAATTATTTACTTGAAAGAATCAATGGTCTTCTGCGTACGGCAGATATCATGATTCCTTGTGTTCTGGAGCAAATCGAAGGAGAGCATTTCGATTATATCATCCACGATTCCATGTTTGGTTGTGGATATTTAATTGCACAAATACTTAAACTTCCGGCAATTAATTCTTGTACTTCATTTGCCCAGTCAAAAACATCATTCGATAAAATGTTGGAACAGCTTTCTAAAACAATTCCTACAGAAATAGTTAATGAATTTCAAAGCCTGACGGAAAAGGTAAAGGAAAAATATGATGTGGAGATCCATTCTCCTTACGAAGTTTTTTGTAATCCTGCACCACTTACAATAGTTTATACAACTAGAATGTTTCAACCTTTTAGTGAGGCATTTGACCAAACATACAAATTTGTAGGCCCATCCATTTCTTCACGTTCACAACAAGAAAATTTCGACCTTACTGTATTCAAGGGGAAAAGCCCAATTTACATATCACTGGGTACTGTCTTTAACCAAGCAATTGATTTCTATAAGCTTTGTTTTAAGGCATTAGGGAATACTGATCATACCGTTGTCATGTCTATTGGGGAAAAAGCTCAAATATCTGATTTGGGGGAGATTCCTAAAAACTTCAATGTAAAACATTATGTTCCACAAACTGAGGTGCTGAAATACACTAAATTATTTATCACTCATGGTGGAATGAACAGTACCCACGAAGGTCTCTATTACGGGGTTCCGCTAATTGTAATCCCACAAAGTGCGGATCAACCGATGATTGCCGGGCAAGTTACCAATATTGGAGCCGGTATTACATTACAAATGCAAAGCTTGACTGCAAAACAACTACGTGAAGCAGTAGATCATGTGTTAAACCACCCATCTTTCCATAAAGCTGTTGCAAATATTAGGGAATCCTTTCAAAAATCGGGGGGGTATCACCAAGCTGTTGATGAGATTTTCGAATTTAAAAGTCAATATGATATCTAAATATAAAATTTCTCAGCTGCCATTATTGGTGGCTTTTTCTTAGCGTTCCGGCAATTCCTTTTTTAATTTAGTAATGGAACAGGAACTATGTGTATCCCAAGAAAGAGGGGTAATATTGAACATGAAATTTCAAACGCTTCCACATAACAGTTCTTTAAAATTTCAAAGTTTGAAATTAAAATTCCTTTTTTTTGTTTAATCTTGACGATATTACCATTTTCATAGATATCAGAAAATATAATAGTTCATAAATAGCGATAGTACTCAGCAAAATTTTTTAGCAGATGTATTACATTTTCATCTGAATAATTAATTAAATCACTCACGTCTTTTCGGAGTTCCAAAATTTCGTCAGGAAAATCGCGCTTAGCACGGGTTTAGTATTTCTCTCAAATCAGCAATTTTCCTGTTAAATCCCCTGATTTGTGATATTATTCGAATTAGTTGAATTTTTTTATTTTAAATATTGAGGAGATGTTATGACACTTGTAACGAAAGATTTACTTATTAACTTTTTATGTATCCTTATTCCTTTATTCTCAGTTCAAATGTTTTACTTATTAAAGTTTGCTTATCAACAAGAAAAATTAATAAAGTGGATTTTTTCGATTTTTCCTGTTCTATCTCTTGTTCTGTGTATGCTGTTTCCTATTGGCATGGGTCGGGATTTCACATGGGATCTTCGCGGTATTCCTTTTGTTTTAGGAACATTATACCATGGTAAAAGATTAGGAATTACTTTATTAATTGTACTATTAATAATGCGTTTTTACATTGGCGGCAACGGTTTTTATGTAGTACTTATAGTTTTTTCACTGCAATATATTTTGTTATTCTATTTATCAAAGTTCTATTTAGATATGTCTTTAAAAATTAAAATAATAGTAAATATATTAGTGGTACTTATATCAACAATGATGCCAATTGTTTTATCCGAATTGATATTTGGAATCCATATTAAAACAATTATGCGAATAGAATATAGTGTGATAAATTTAATCGCAATGGTTATTACCACACTGCTTTATGAAGTAATAAGAAAAAATTTTCATGTATTACAAGAGATAATAAAGGCAGAAAAGCTTGAAGTTGTTAGCCATCTTGCAGCGAGTATCTCGCATGAAGTTAGGAACCCACTCACGGTTAGCAAAGGATTTATCCAAATGCTATCTGAAGAAGGCTCCGTGCAGAAAAGAAAGGAATATGTAAATATTGCACTTCTAGAATTGGATAGAGCCACAGAAATCATTAATGATTACTTAACATTTGCGAAACCTGCACCTGAAAAAAATGAAATGATAAGTGTTTCTAATGAGATTCACAGAGCAGTAAATATAATTAATCCGTATGCAAATATGAATGGTGTATCAATAGAACTGTGTTTATTAGAACCTGATAATTTGTTTGTTAGAGGAGATAAAAAAAAATTCCAACAGTGTTTGATTAATATATTGAAAAATGGAATTGAATCTACGTCTACGAATGGGCAATTACATGTCCATCTAAGTAATACATCTGATACTGTGCAAATTGATATTCGAGATGAAGGAATAGGTATGACACAAGAGCAGATCAATCGCCTCGGCGAGCCTTATTTTACAACAAAAGAAAAGGGAACAGGACTTGGTATGATGGTGTCGTTTAGCATTATAAAAGGAATGTACGGGAACATTAGAGTTTCAAGTGAACAAGGAAAAGGAACCTGTTTTTCCCTCAGACTACCACTGTGTTACGACAACCCTGTATCTTAAAATGTTTCAGAATTTACCTTTTCTGGCTTGCGCAAAATTTTAATACGTTCATCAAGAGACTGTTAATAAAAGGATTGCTGCAGGCAATCCGTTTTTTTATTTACTGAACTAACCCGCCCCATTAGATAAAGATAGTATGCGAACAATGGGCAAGTGACAATTAGATATAATCAATCCCTTTTTACCTCATACTTTTTAATGATTTAGTAAATGAATGAATTTCATAATTCAAATCCCTTGTCTTCCAAGCGTTTTAGGACATGAAAAAAGGAGTACCTCCCCAAATTCTTGTATAATGTAAGTGACCAAACAAACAAAAACAAGAATGGAAATGAGGTTTCTCCCATGTCTATTATACGACAAGAAAGCCTGTTTGACATGCAGGATTTTTATGAATTGGAACCATCTAAGCGGTTTGAAGCAATTTTTTCTACTCTTCACTTTGAACCATTATTATTTGCAGTTAATAAAAAGTCTGTTTACGGTGCACCGACAGAACTTAATTATCCTGCCATGATTTATGCATTGGTAGCTCGTTTTCTTGAAAGAATACCTACAATTAAAGATCTAATTAAACGTCTTACTCAGGATTTTATGTTTCGTTTGGATTGTGGCTTTCTATTTTCGGATCGAATTCCTTCAGAAGCATCCTTTTCTAGACTTACTTCTAAATTAAGCGAACACGAAGCCTTTCAATTAGAAGTACAAGAAAGAGAAAATCAAAAATCGATTTACGAAAAGACGATAGAAGCCTGCCCATTAGCTTAGAGACCTTACGAACTGAGGCTCCGTTAGAGCCCAATTGGGGTATAAAGAAACATAGCGAAGGTAAAAATACCTTTTGGTTCGGCTTCAAGGCACATCTAGCAGTGGGAACAAGCAGTCAGTACATCTTACAACCAATGATGACCTCTGCTAGTTTGAACGATGGAAAAGCAGCCATTACTCTCCTTAAAGGGATCCAGGAAAGGGCTTCCTTCTCTACCCATTCGTTACAGTCTTATGGACGCTGGTTATGACTATGTGCCAATCTATCAACAACTTCTGAATATGAAAGCTTATGGAATCATCGCCTATAATAAGCGGAATGAAGGTGAAATGATTGGCTTTGATGAACATTTTGCCCCGACATGTGTGAGAGAACATTCTTATCGATACGAAAGTTATGATGAAAAGTATCGCTCATTGAAGTAAGAAAGACCAAAAGAGTGTGAAACCTGCCCATTATCCAATGATTCTCTATGGCAGAATGTCTATAAAGTAAAGATTGATACTGATATTCGAAGATATACTGCTCCTGGACGAGGTTCTGAAGCTTGGAAAAAACTTTATAAACAAAGAACTGCGGTTGAACGAGTGAATGCGTATTTAAAAGAGTTCTTCAAATTAAAAATGTTCGATACCGAACTGGCAAAAAGGCAAAAGTTCATTTTGATTTAATTACTCTTGGGGACAAACTCACAAAACTGGCTGTAGATAGAATCAATAAACCAATGAGAGAAATGAAAATGGCTGCTTAATTTTTTTTTTTTTAAATAGCATTAAAAATTCGGTCAGCTTAATCATTCTAAAAAACAATTATGAAATTAACTCAAATAATAAGAAAAAATTAATGGAGTTTAAGTCAAAATAAACCAAAACTTATTTGCTCAGAAGTTGCTGCATTATGGAGTGCTTATATGCAGAATTCAATGGCTTATTGTATCGACCAGCATTTTGCCAACGTAAATGAAGATGCAGATGCTAACAGACATCATCGAAACCGCCTTAACAAATTGTAAATTTGTTATTAAACGAAGTTAAAAGAGTTTTTGAAATGGAAAATCATGCAATACCTATTGGATTCACACAAGAAGATGTAAACTTAAATGTGGGCCGATTATATTCAGACCTTTTTACCTTGCGATATATTAAATACATGGCTGCGGCTGGAACAGCAGCTGCAGCAGCTTTACTTGAAGTATTGGCACGAAAGGATATATTATATTTTTTTGCGAAAACTTCCGAAATGTTTGAAACTTTACAATGACAGTTGTGATTTACTTCTTAAAAAGGGTGCCTTTATCCGTTCACCTGCCATTGCTCCAATGGAAAAAGCTGATACCTACAAAGTGAACATTTCTATCATGATTAATTGGTAAACGTCGACCTTTAACTGCCATTGATTTAGCACATATTTCTAAAAATCCGGAGTCAAACTCAATTGGCAGAACATTTGTATCTGGTTTTTCTCAAGTAGCTAAATCACCCGAAGTTAGAAAGTATTTGGAGAGAGGTACTGAAATAGCGGAAAGCATGAAACTGTATTTAGACAAATGTTAGTAGAAGATGGTGGTCCTTTACCGAGTACATGGGATTCTACCATATCTCAATCCGTTGATGCACCATTTTCAGATAAGCTAATGATGTTTCAGACGCTTAGTCTAAACGAATTTAGTGTTGCTGGGTACGGTGCTTCAATTGGGGCAAGCCTAAGAAAGGATTTAGGTGGACATTATACAAGGTTAGTGGCTGAAATACTTCAATATGGGAATGATGGATTTAAATTGATGATTGAAAACAGGTGGTTGAAACAACCTCCACAGTATGTAGATAGGGAAGCTCTAAGGAACCGAAGTGGTTAAATGTAAACAATAGTGACTAAAACAGCGATGCTTTTGCAATCGCTGTTAATTTTGTTATGGTAACTAAAAAGGTAATCTAAATGCCCTATATTGTGAATATTTCACTTAAATAAACGGGGGCTTATGTTTAACAAGCGGTTGCGGATGCAGCCCTTTTTCTTGCTCAACTAAAGGGCAGAATAGGTTTAAGAAGCAATTTTTTTGAAGATTGGGGATAGGAAAATGTAAAGAGTTGGAAATAGATTGTATCAAGTAGAACAAGCGTTGAAATCTATAATATGTATTGGGGTATCGAAAAGTTAAATTGGTATATCATCTAATAAATCATTTCAAAATGGATATTTGCCCTATTACCCTTTTATTAATAAACACATATCTTGGTTTGAAAGGTTTTAAAAAGGAGGGGAATAAAAATGGATAGACAAATTCAACCAACTTATTATCCGCAATATACTGGTTATCCGCAAGATACTGGTTATCATCATCAGTACTATCCACAGTATCACCATTATCCACATCATCATTATTACCACCATTATCCACATCATCTTCATTATCCACATCATCATTATTACCATCCTGGATATTAAGAAAGCTAATTTGTGGGGAGGATAGTATTGTGTTACTGTCAAAATAGGTTTGGAGCAACGCCGAGTACGTAGAGCAGAAGAAATAAT
>NZ_JAAOEO010000045.1 GCF_011393025.1 Neobacillus terrae
TGGGACATGCGTCCCTGTGAGAGTAGGACGTTGCCAGGCAAACGAAAGACAACCTGTATGGGTTGTCTTTTTTTTGTTGTTAAAGATAACTGCGTTGGCAAGGAATAACGGGGTAAATTGTAATAAATGTAGAAGCTTGCCTAAAATTTTATCTAAGAGTGTAGAAGTTTAATTAAGTATTGTAGAACATTGGTTGAAAATTGTAGAAGCTAGAAATAGACCATAAGATTTCCTTTAAATAGGACGATCTATTAATTAGACTCTTTACTAAGAGATTGTTTCATTTTGAAGAAACTGTGAAAAAAACAGACGAGACTCATCGGAAACGCTATCGCATTTCCTTCGTGCGTGGGCGATTTCAAGGAAGTTATCCAATGTCCTACGGGAAAAGAAAGCCAGGCGAGACCCCGCAGGACGTTAGCGATCGAGGAGGCGTGCTCCTGCGCCAAAGAATATTCGAAGAAGCTATCTTCAGCTCGTCGCAAAGCCGCAAGTAGCTGTCATTTCAGTTGCTTACCATGAAGTTATTTACAGGCAGCAGCTTGATTGCCCGCGGAAAGCGAGTCTGTTTTTTAAAGGCATATGCTCCTCTTCAGAGATCTGCAGACCTCTCAATTTCCTTCCATCAAATAGTTAAAAATAAGAAATGGGCTCTTTTTTAAAGTACAATCAAGAAATGAATAAATAAACGGATAATCCCTATTTGGCATAGTCTTAATTAATTCACTCCACCATTCAGTCTCATAGCGAGCAATCATGCTTAAATTGTATAGGAGCAAATAATGGACCATTAGTTCGGGAAAATGGAACAGCTCAGTTTTAGCTAACGGAAACACAATTTTATTTTCATCAAGATTAAACTTAAAGGGTGAGTAGGCTTTAAAAATAGAACCTTCAGTCCGGAAAATAAGCTGCTTTTCCTTTTTCCCTTGGAATTTTATTGGCATGTCCGATTTAGAGATGAGGAACTCTCCAAAACGGCTGTCTGTCATATGGAATCGATCTAATATATTCTCGGGGATAAGAAGTTCATTATGTATTTGAGATACCATGGTAAAATTTGATTTGGATTCTACCCTTTTGAATAGAGGGTCCAATTCAGGTATAAGGGAAAGGAGCTCTTCCATAGTTGCTTTTTCCCCTTCCAATTGTTTCATGTGAAACATCACCTCGGAAAGGTGGGGATACAGACCGTTTTTTTGAAATTTAACTTCATCCTTAAAAAACTGGTAATTTTGTTTTTTTCTTTTTCTTGCTGATACTCCATGAGCCAGAACAGATGTATTTTCTGGATATAAGGGATCAAGCGTCAAAATGCATGCCTTTACTAAATGTACTAATCCATAAAAAAGCAGAATTGGTTTTAAAATAAAAGGAGAAAGTCCTGCTTGTTCAAAATAGATTTTTCCGTGTTCAAGATAATATATAAATGGATAGCAATTATCAAAACTGTTTTTTTCAGCGTCATTAATTCCAATAGATAGATATTTTTTTTTTAGAAATTCCTGACTGTATTCTGCTGAAAAAAAGAATGAATAGCTGCTCCAGTCCTTATAGGAAGAATTCATTGGTTTGCCCCTTTGAAATTTTTAGAAAAATGGAAATACGACAGGTTCCTTGACAGTATTTTGTCCAATTGATAACCTTTAAAATAAAAAATTTTAGTTCGGGAGGAAAACCAACATGTGGGAAAGTAAATTTGCCAAAGAAGGTTTAACGTTTGATGATGTTCTGCTTATTCCAGCAAAATCGGATGTATTGCCAAAGGATGTAAATCTACAAGTTGAATTGTCTGCAAATGTAAAGCTTAATATACCAATCATTAGTGCGGGTATGGACACAGTTACGGAAGCAGAAATGGCAATTTCAATGGCTCGCCAAGGCGGTTTAGGGGTTATACATAAAAACATGACCATTGAACAGCAGGCAGAACAGGTTGAAAAAGTTAAGAGATCCGAGAGCGGAGTTATTACTGATCCATTTTTCCTTACTCCTGACCATCAGGTATATGATGCTGAACATCTAATGGGTAAGTATCGTATTTCAGGTGTTCCTATCGTAAATAACGAAACGGAACAAATGCTTGTTGGAATCATCACGAACAGAGATATGAGATTTATACAGGATTATTCCTTAAAGATTGCAGACGTTATGACCCAGGAAAACCTGGTTACCGCATCTGTAGGTACAACATTGAAAGAAGCTGAAAAAATTCTTCAGCAGCATAAAATTGAGAAACTTCCTCTTGTAAATGATGAAGGCGTGCTAAAAGGCCTCATAACAATAAAGGATATTGAAAAGGTTATTGAATTCCCGAACTCAGCAAAAGACCGTCAAGGAAGACTATTGGCAGGTGCAGCCGTAGGAGTTACAAAAGATACAATGAAACGTGTAGAAAAGCTTGTAAAGGCAAATGTTGATGTCATTGTAGTAGATACTGCTCACGGACATTCCAGAGGTGTAATAGAAACCGTTAAGGAAATAAAGAGTGCTTACCCTGACCTGGCAATTATTGCAGGAAATGTCGCCACTGGAGAGGCTACAAGAGAGCTGTTTGAAGCAGGTGCTGATATTGTTAAAGTGGGTATCGGACCTGGATCCATTTGTACAACAAGAGTCGTAGCAGGGGTAGGAGTACCGCAAATCACTGCTGTTTATGACTGTGCTACAGAGGCTAGGAAGCACGGTAAAGCAATAATAGCCGATGGCGGTATAAAGTATTCGGGTGATATTGTAAAAGCACTGGCAGCAGGCGGACATGCCGTAATGCTGGGCAGTATGCTGGCAGGTGTATCTGAAAGCCCAGGTGAAACAGAAATTTATCAGGGCCGCCGCTTTAAGGTATATCGTGGAATGGGCTCTATTGCAGCTATGGAAAAAGGATCGAAAGACCGCTACTTCCAGGAAGATAATAAAAAATTCGTTCCGGAGGGTATCGAAGGGCGGGTGCCATATAAAGGGCCGCTTTCTGAAACTATTTATCAGCTTATCGGAGGAATCCGTGCAGGAATGGGCTACTGCGGCTCAAGTAATTTGAATGACTTAAGAGAGAAAGCCCAATTTATTAAAATGTCTGGTGCAGGCTTAAGAGAAAGTCATCCGCATGATATTCAGATTACGAAGGAAGCCCCTAATTATTCCATGTAATGATAGAGAGGAATCCCCTCTCTATTTTTTTGTCTAAAATTATGAAGGGAATTTCAAAGGGAAAAGTTTATATCCATTCGTTCCGAAACATTCGAAGGTTCTTATATCCTTCCGAAAATAAAGTTTTCTGGGAAATATCTTTTTTTTGGAAATAAGATAGGTAATTACTCTGTCTATGATTTGTTTTTAAGTTATGTTAAAATACCAAGGTGTGTAACCTCGGGCTTTACGCCTAGTGCTGCGAGTAATAAAGGATGTTCGCAGGAGTCAATAGTTTCTCAATCACATTAAATACATCGCATATTACATAAAATCTTGGAGGGCGTTATAGTGAATAAAAAGTTTTTTCGGAAATATGCTGCCGGTACAATGGCGGCAGTAATGTCAGTCAGCCTTTTCACAGGTCTGGATAAGGCTCATGCACAGGCACCATTGAATGTAAATGCAGCTGGAGCTATTATGGTTGATGGCCAGTCAGGGGAGGTTCTTTATCAAAAGAATGCTGACAGCCTGCTAGGAATTGCAAGTATGTCAAAAATGATGACTGAATATATTCTTTTAGATTCAATTAAGCACGGCAAGGTTAAATGGGACCAGCAATATAATGTCGATGAACTTGTTTGGAAAATTTCACAGGACCGCAGTTTATCTAATGTTCCTTTAAGAAGGGACGGAAAATATTCAATCCGTGAACTTTACCAGGCAATGGCTATTTACTCTGCCAACGGGGCAACCATTGCAATTGCTGAAACTATCGCAGGTTCAGAAACTAATTTTGTAAAAATGATGAATAAAAAAGCACAAGAACTTGGCTTGAAGGATTTTAAATTTGTTAACTCAACTGGTTTAAATAACTCAGAGTACAAAGGCTCACATCCACAGGGGTCAGGCGAGACAGATGAGAATGTTATGTCCTCCCGGGCTACAGCAACATTGGCATTTCGCCTGATTAATGATTTCCCTGAGGTATTGAAGACTGCAAGCACTCCGAAAATGGTCTTCCGTGAAGGTACAACGGATAAAATTAATATGGAGAACTGGAACTGGATGTTACCAAGCCTTGTGTATGGATATCCGGGAGTAGACGGTTTAAAAACAGGTACAACAGATTTTGCCGGATACTGCTTTACAGGAACAGCAAGCCGTGATGGCAAAAGGTTTATAACTGTTGTTCAGAATGCGACAGACGGTAAGGGAAATGGAGGCTATAAAGCCCGTTTTGATGAAACAAGAAAGATGTTTGATTATGGTTTTACCAACTATACAAAGGAACAGATTGTTCCTAAGCATTACCAGGTAAAAGGAAAGAAAGCCATTCCAGTTACCAAAGGTAAGGAAGACAATGTTAAGGTTTATACAAAATCATCTATTAACATGCTTATATTGAATGGAGATAAGGGCAATTATAAGCCTGTTCTAGTATTAGATAAAAATAAATTAAATAAAAAAGGTGAACTGACTGCTCCTGTTAAAAAAGGAGAAAAAGTTGGTTATATTAAATTAGTTCCTAAAAATGGGGGAAAGATTAGCTTCCTTAATGGTAAAGGAGCAAACAAAACACAGGTAGATGTAGTGGCTGCACAAAGTGTTGAAAAAGCTAACTGGTTTGTTCTTATGATGAGAGGTATCGGCGGATTTTTTGGTGATCTTTGGGGATCTATTTCTTCAGCTGTAACAGGCTGGTTCTAAGCGCCTTTTATTAGACACTAAAGGATTCCTGCCTTGACAGGAATCCTTTTTTGGTGTTTATTTTCTTTATGGAAAACAAATAATTCAAATATGCGGATTTAGCTTTTCCTTAGGTTCGACAATAATAGTTTAAATCTTCTTTAAATAGAGAGATGGAACTAATTAGGGGGTAATGTAATGAAAACTGGTACAGATCGAGTAAAGCGCGGCATGGCTGAAATGCAAAAAGGCGGCGTTATTATGGACGTTGTCAATGCTGAGCAGGCAAAAATTGCAGAAGAGGCTGGAGCCGTTGCGGTAATGGCTTTGGAACGTGTACCTTCTGATATCCGTGCAGCAGGCGGAGTAGCAAGAATGGCAGACCCGCGCATTGTAGAAGAGGTTATGAATGCAGTTTCTATCCCTGTAATGGCAAAAGCACGTATTGGTCATATTGTTGAAGCTCGTATCCTAGAAGCTATGGGTGTTGACTACATCGATGAAAGTGAAGTTTTAACTCCCGCTGATGAAGAGTTTCATTTAAATAAAAAAGAATATACTGTTCCTTTTGTTTGCGGATGCCGTGATTTAGGGGAAGCTGCCCGCCGTATTGGTGAAGGTGCATCAATGCTTCGTACAAAAGGTGAACCAGGAACAGGTAATATTGTTGAAGCCGTAAGACATATCCGCAAGGTAAATGCCCAGGTTCGCAAGGTTGTTGCAATGAACGAAGATGAACTGATGACTGAAGCAAAGCTTTTGGGAGCTCCATATGAGATCCTTCTCGAGATCAAGCGTCTTGGCCGTCTTCCAGTTGTAAACTTTGCTGCAGGCGGAGTAGCTACACCAGCGGATGCTGCACTTATGATGCAATTAGGTTCTGACGGAGTATTTGTAGGTTCCGGAATTTTCAAGTCTGATAATCCCGCAAAATTTGCCCGTGCTATTGTTGAAGCAACAACTCATTACCAAGACTATAAATTAATCGCTGAGATATCCAAGGATCTTGGTATTGCGATGAAAGGTATTGAAATCTCCACACTTGCACCATCAGCAAGGATGCAGGATCGTGGCTGGTAAGGAGATATTTTAAAATGGTTAAAATAGGTGTACTTGCCCTTCAGGGGGCCGTTCGCGAGCATGTGCGCGCTGTTGAAGCAGCTGGTGCCGAGGCATTTGTAATAAAGAAAAAAGAAGAGCTTGAAAATGTAGATGGGTTAATTCTTCCTGGCGGCGAAAGCACGACAATGAGAAAATTAATTGATAAATATGATTTTATGGATGAGCTTAGAAAACAGGCACAGGAAGGCAAGCCAATGTTTGGCACATGTGCAGGTTTGATTTTGCTGGCCAAAAATATTGTTGGTTATGATCAGCCGCATTTAGGAGTTATGGATATAACGGTGGAAAGAAATTCATTTGGCCGCCAAAGAGAGAGCTTTGAAGCTGACTTGGATATTAAAGACGTTGCCGCTGATTTTCCTGCAGTATTTATCCGTGCCCCGCATATTGTGGAAGCTGGGGAAAATACAGAGGTCCTTGCCAAGCATGACGGCAGAATCGTGGCTGCAAGGGAAGGCCAGTTTTTGGGCTGTTCCTTCCATCCTGAGCTAACAGAAGATCATCGTTTAGCTGCATATTTTGTGAACATGGTTAAAGAGGCAAAGGAAAAGCAATTAGTATAATTTGGTTGCAAACTGCTGATAATTATAGTACGCTATAAATTACAATTTATCTATATGGAAAAAGCATTGAGAGGAAATAGTAGCATGCACTCCATTCAAAAGAGAGCCGGTGGCAGGTGTGAACCGGTGGATGGGGCTTGTGAATCCGTCCTTGAGCAGGGTATGGAAAGCAATTGCAGCGAGTAAGTACCTTCGGTTAAAAACCGTTACGAGTTTAAGGTGGGTAGATTTTTCTGCCAACCAGGGTGGCAACGCGGGTAACTCTCGTCCCTGTTTCAGGGGACGGGAGTTTTTTGTTTTTATAACCCTAGCCGGAGGACATTATTGGAATTATTTATTTTGATTAAAGGAGTGGGTAATACATGCTTGATGTTAAGTATTTAAGATCTAATTTTGAAGAAGTGAAAAGCAGACTTCAGCACCGTGGGGAGGACCTCTCTGACTTTGGGAAGTTTGAAGATCTTGATAAGCAGCGCCGAGATTTAATTGTGGAAACCGAGCAGCTAAAAAGCAAAAGGAATGAAGTTTCACAGCAAGTGGCATTTTTTAAGAGAGAAAAGAAGAATGCTGATCATCTGATTGCAGAAATGCGTGAAGTAGGTGACCGCATTAAGGTACTTGATGATGAGCTTCGTGTTGTGGAAGAACAACTTGAAAGTTTAATGCTAAGCATTCCAAATATTCCTCATGAAAGCGTTCCAAATGGAGAGTCAGAGGATGATAATATTGAAATAAGAAAATGGGGGGAAGTCCGGGAATTTGGTTTTGAAGCCAAGCCACATTGGGATGTTGCTACAGGGCTTGATATTCTAGATTTTGAACGGGCAGCCAAGGTTACGGGAAGCCGCTTTGTTTTTTACAAAGGGTTAGGTGCCAGATTGGAAAGAGCCCTGATTAACTTTATGATGGATCTCCATTCTGACGAACATGGATACAAGGAAATTCTTCCTCCATACATGGTAAATCGGGCAAGCATGACAGGGACCGGACAGCTTCCTAAGTTTGAGGAAGATGCATTTTTAATTGAAAATGAGGATTATTTCCTTATTCCTACCGCAGAGGTGCCTGTAACCAATCTCCACAGAGATGAAATATTAAATGGTGAAGAGCTTCCTCTTAAGTATGCTGCATTCAGCGCATGTTTCCGTTCAGAAGCAGGATCTGCTGGCCGTGATACAAGGGGCTTGATCCGCCAGCATCAATTTAATAAGGTAGAGCTCGTAAAATTTGTGAAGCCGGAAGATTCCTATGATGAATTGGAAAAATTGACTGCAGATGCAGAAAGAGTATTACAGCTCCTTAAACTGCCTTACAGAGTTCTAAGCATGTGCACTGGAGATCTGGGCTTTACAGCAGCTAAGAAATACGACATAGAGGTTTGGATTCCAAGCTATGGAACTTACCGCGAGATTTCTTCCTGCAGTAACTTTGAAGCCTTCCAGGCACGCCGTGCGAATATCCGTTTCCGCCGTGACCCTAAAGCTAAGCCAGAACATGTTCATACTATAAATGGATCAGGGCTTGCCATTGGAAGAACAGTAGCTGCTATTTTAGAGAATTATCAGCAGGAGGATGGCAGTGTAATTGTACCTGAAGTCCTTCGTCCATATATGGGGAATAAAGAAATAATTAAATGATGATAATAATACTGCATAAGGGGGCTTTTGCTCCCTTCATGCAAAAAAAGTTTTAATAATTTATTGACATGCACTTATTGATATGATAAATTAGTAATTGTCGATACGGAGGAATACCCAAGTCTGGCTGAAGGGATCGGTCTTGAAAACCGACAGGCGGGTCAAACCGCGCGGGGGTTCGAATCCCTCTTCCTCCTCCATTTTTAAAAATTAAAAACGCGCATAAATAACTGGAGATAAAGCCCGCTTTCATGAAAATGAAGGCGGGTTTTTTTAGCTAAATCAGAATTTATATCCATAAATCGAACGCACGCAGACAGTGCATATCTTTCTCGAGGAAGTCCTAATCAGGCATGTTTGCTCTTATATAAAGAAATTAGCAGACAAATAAAAAAACGTATACCGGTTTTTAGCCGATATACGCTGTTGCACCAAGAATTTCTTTTAACTTTGAATCAACACTGCGGCAAACCTTTAAAGCATCCTCTGGCCGCTTCACTACATCTGTTGTATCCATATCAATAACTAAAACTTCACTTGCATTATAGTGGTCCATAACCCACTCATCATAGCCCTTCCATACTTCAAAATAGTACTCCTTTAATTCAGGATTGATTTCGAAGCTTCTTCCACGAGCCATAATACGGTCAATGACCGTATCAAAGGAACCTTTTAGGTAAACCATCAAATCTGGTGCCTTTTTTGGAAGTTCGTTCAGTTCCTCCATCATATTGTCCACAAGATCTTCGTAAATTTTAAATTCTAATGCTGAAATTCGTCCAAGATTCTTGTTAACAAGAGCAAAGTACCAATCCTCATAAATGGATCTGTCCTGGATGGTATACACAGGATTTTTCCAGCTGATGCTTTCCTTAACTGTTTTGAACCGTTTATTTAAAAAGAAGAGCTGCAAAAGAAAAGGTATTCTTTTTGCCTCTAATTCTTCATCCGTTAATTCATAATAGAGAGGGAGGATAGGATTGTCATCCACCGTTTCATAAAAAACCTTACTCTCTATGCCGTTACTCTGAAAATGATCGTTAAGAATGTCGGCTACACTGGTCTTTCCGAGTCCGATCATTCCGCCTATTACGATACTCACTAACATCCCCCTCTACAAAGTTTTTGTCCAGCTGTCCTGGTTTAGTGATAAAGAAAGTTTTTCGATGATGTACTGTAAGTCTTTTTTGTTTTTTACAAAGTCTACTTCATCACCATTAAAACGCAATACAGGTATTTCTGGATGCAGTCTTTCAAAGCTGGAAATGGCTTCTTCATAATCAAGGGAAAGCTGTTCCAAATAAAGAGGGCTAATCTTTTTCTCGATTTCCCGTCCTCTCATTTCAATCCGCTTTAAAAGAGTATCAAGGCTTGCATGCAAATAAATAATGACATTTGGCTTTGGCATGTCCTCTGTAAGGATCTGATATATTTTATAGTACTTTTGGTACTCATCATCCTTCAAGGTCCTTTGAGCAAAGATTAAGTTTTTAAATATATGGTAATCAGCTACAACTGATTGATTTTTACTCAAATAATGATTGTTGATGTCACCCAGCTGCTTAAAACGATTACAGAGAAAGAACATCTCCGTTTGGAAACTCCACTCCTCTATATTTTCATAAAATTTACCCAGAAATGGGTTTTCATCCACAATTTCTTTTAATAACGCAACATGGAATTGCTCCGAAATTGCTTTCGCGAGAGATGTTTTTCCAACACCAATCGGCCCCTCAACGGTAATAAAGGGTGTTTCCCCCATCGTTCATCCTCCTTTTCCGTTTGCCGCAAATTTCAAATTAAAAGGTGTCTTTTATTTAGAAATTAATAATAATATAAATGTGATATTTAATGACACAGAAAGTATTTTATCACACTCTTAACAGGAAATGATATGGAATATTAAGAAGGATGTCATTTCTTGTAGAAAAAACGGGGAATGGATAAGCAGGCATTAAAAAACTGCCGAATTTCGGCAGTTTAAGTCAGCGTCTCTTTTAGATTTTTCTAATGATAAAATTATCCTCAAGAAGCGTCCAGTTTTGCGGGAAAGGGTAACCTAGAACCCAATAACTTACACCTCTTAAATTAAATTCTTTTAAAAGATTAAACTTGGCCTGAGCACTGCGGGCATCCTCAAACCATACCTCATGCTGGCGGCCTCTGCTGTCTGTATAACGAAAAAACGGTGACTGAGCTGTTTCGTTATACTTGATAACAGCATTATGCTCCACTGCCCGCCTGATGGCCTCCTGCATATCGAATGTTTCTGCCTCCTGTCCCTTAACATGAGGGAGGACCCAATCCCTCGCATACACCTGAAATCCAAGCAGAATTTTATTTCTTGGAATAGCTGTTACCGCATACTCAATAACCTGCCTCATTAAGTTAAGTGGAGAAATGGCCTGTGGAGGACCAAAACGGTAGCCCCATTCATATGTCATTGGAACAACAAAATCCAGAATGCGGCCGTGGGCAGGGTAGTCATGTGCCTCATATAATAATCCCTTTTGTCCAGCACTTGTTTTAGGGGCAAGTGATGAGGAAACAAGATAACCGGCGGGATGTAATTTGTCTACTGCTTGCTGCAAAAAGCGGTTATAGTTTTCCCTGTCTTCTGGAGAAACATTTTCAAAATCTATATTGAGGGCACGATATCCTTTTTGGCGCATAATGGCAAGAGTATTAGTCAAAATTTTATCGGAAAGAGTGGGATTGGATAGAATGGTGTGAGCTAGCTGAGTACCTGCTTCTGTGGCAGAAAAGTTCGTTATGGCCATCATGGGGACAATGCGGCCATTGCGGGCAGCCTGCAAGGTCGGTACATCATCGATAGGCTCAAGAGATCCATCCCTCTGCATCCGGTAACCGAACGGGCTTACATAGGTAAGGTCATGGGCTACGTCTCTTACTTCTCGGGCTCCTGCCTGGCCAAATACAGTTGTGAACGCATTAACATCAATGGTCCTTTTCGGAGGGTCTGGGATTAATATTTTTTGTCCAGCTGTTAAGCGTGATGTGCTCGTTAGTCCGTTCTCCTGAAGAAGGCGTTGTACACTTATTCCAAACCGACTTGCAATGGAGGTCGGTGTATCCCCGGGCCTGACAGTATAAGAAAAGACAGGTACAAGTAAACGCTGTCCCGGATAAATAGATGCTGCATTCGTTAAATGATTTAGCTGCATCATTTCTGGAACAGTTGTCCTGTAACGCCTTGCGATTTCATCCAAAGTTTCCCCAGCTTGAACGGCATGGCGCAAATAAGGCTTTGGAATAATAAGAGCAAGGCCAATAACCAGCTTACTCGGATTTTCCAGTCCATTGGCTCTTACAATGGCATTTGTACTTACACCGTATGCCCTTGCAAGTTTGTCTATCGTATCTCCGCTTTTTACAACATGTATAGTAAGCATATATCCATCCCTCGCTTTCTCTTTTTTTCATCTTTATATATGTATTCGGGAAAGGGCCAATGATACCACTAATGTAAGAACCTCTGAATCATTCGGAAGGAATATGCAGACCATATTTAATTAATGATATAATAAGGAATGTTAGTTCGGAAAAGAGTGGCCTGCCGGAAGTGGGTCAGAAAGGCGTTGCCACAGTACAAGGAAGGCTTCGGCAGCTTAAACATCGCACGAAGAAAAAGTGCAACTTTTTCGAGGAAGTGGAGATTTTAGGCTTTCATCCATTGTTTTCGTTAATATCAACAATGTAGTTTAACAAAGCCTTGTTTTTAAAGGATGGTCTTTATGGAAATGGATTTGTTACCTGATGAATATTTTATGCGCGAGGCTATAAATGAAGCGAAAAAGGCTGAAGAATTAAATGAAGTGCCGATTGGTGCTGTGATTGTTGTTGATGGCAAGATCATCTCCCGTGGCCACAACCTAAGAGAGTGTGAACAGAATGCAATTGCCCATGCAGAGCTGCTTGCTATAGACCGTGCCTGCAAGGAGCTTGGAACTTGGCGGCTTGAGAATGCGGTTTTATATGTAACGCTTGAGCCATGTCCTATGTGTTCCGGGGCGATTATCCTTTCCAGAATAAAAAGGGTGGTGTATGGTGCAGCTGACCCTAAAGGAGGATGTGCCGGAACATTGATGAATTTATTGGATGACGATCGCTTTAATCATCAATGTGAAGTTACTGCTGGTATCCTTGGACTAGAATGCGGATTAATGCTATCTGACTTTTTCCGTTCACTGCGGGAAAAGAAGAAACAGGAGAAAGCAGATAAAAAGAAAAAAGAGCTGGTTAATAAGACAGGAATTGACAGCTAATAAACATTGCTTTTTTAAGAGAAACTTAGTATACTGAAAAAGCGTCAGAGAGATGGCGCCTAACTAAATGGTATCAATTTTGCCGTGCTAGGCGGGGAGGTAGCGGTGCCCTGTACTCGCAATCCGCTCTAGCGAGGCTGAATCCCTTCCTGAGGCTGTCTTCCTGTAGGGCTGCCTTAAGTAAGTGGTGTTGACGCCTGGGTCCTGCGCAATGGGAATCCATGAACCATGTCAGGTCCGGAAGGAAGCAGCATTAAGTGGGCACTCTCATGTGCCGCAGGGTTGCCTGGGCTGAGCCAACTGCTTAAGTAACGCCTATGGGTGTCAGTCGATGGAAGGTGCACGGCAGTTAATATCACATAATAAAACTCGTTCCTTAAAGGAATGAGTTTTTTTGTATATTTTGGGTTTTTTAAAAATCAGCTCAAATAGCTGTGCTTTTTAATTTTAGGTTTTGTAAAAGTCAAAATAGATACTGTATAATAGAAAAGATAACAATGAGGAAGGGGGCAATGTCATATGGCTTATCAAGCGTTATATCGGGTCTGGCGTCCTCAGCAATTTATAGATGTAGTAGGACAGGAACATGTAACCAAGACATTGCAGAATGCCCTGCTTCAGCAAAAAACTTCGCATGCCTATTTATTTTCCGGCCCGAGAGGAACGGGGAAAACAAGTGCAGCCAAAATTTTGGCAAAAGCAGTTAACTGTGAAAGAGCACCCGTCCAGGAACCTTGTAATGAATGTCCGGCATGTTTGGGCATCACGGATGGATCAATTTCAGATGTAATTGAAATCGATGCTGCTTCAAATAATGGTGTAGAAGAAATCAGGGATATCCGCGATAAGGTCAAGTATGCTCCAAGTGTAGTAAGATACAAGGTTTATATTATTGACGAAGTGCATATGCTTTCTATTGGTGCTTTTAATGCCCTTTTAAAAACTTTGGAGGAACCACCAAAGCATGTGATGTTTATTTTAGCGACAACGGAGCCCCATAAGATACCATTAACAATTATCTCCAGGTGTCAGCGCTTTGATTTTAAAAGGATTACTGCTCAATCCATTGTTAAAAGGATGAAGCTCATTACGCAGGAAACTGGAGTTAAATGCGATGACAGGCCTTTACAAATCATTGCGAGAGCAGCAGAAGGCGGTATGCGGGATGCTTTGAGTCTGCTGGACCAGGCTATTTCCTTTAGCGATGAGCGGGTAACCGAAGAAGACGCCTTGGCAGTTACTGGTGCGGTATCTCAGGGCTTTCTGAATCAGCTGGCATCAGCCATTATTGATAAGGATGTGGCTAGTGGGCTTGAAGCTCTGGAAGAATTGCTCTACCATGGAAAGGATCCATCACGTTTTATTGAAGACTTTATTCTTTTTTACCGTGATATGCTTCTGTATAAAACAGCTCCTTCTTTGGAAGAATCGTTTGAAAGAGTCATGCTTGATGACGATTTCCGTCAATTGGCGGAGGCTTTTTCTCCGGACCAAATTTACCAGCTTATTGATGTATTAAATAAGACCCAGCAGGAAATGAGATGGACAAACCATCCAAGAATCTTTTTGGAGGTAGCCATCGTAAAACTTTGCCAGATGGAGGCTGGGGCAGAGGGGCATGTTCCTTCAGGAGATGTATCTCAGCTATTGAACCGTATAGAACAACTTGAAATTGAGCTGAAAGATCTAAAGGCAAATGGGCCGGTTATCGCCCATGAAACAGTTCAGGCAGCTCCAAAACAGCCCGCAAGGAGTTCCAGAAAAGGATTTCAGGCGCCTGTAGGAAAAATAAATGAAGTTTTAAAAAATGCTACCAAGAATGATTTACACCAAATAAAAAGTCAGTGGGGAGCTATGCTCAGCAAGCTTATGAAATCACATGCTGCCTTATTAAATGAGGCAGAGCCTGTTGCGGCTTCACCATCTGCTTTTATTATAAAATTCAAACATGAAATTCACTGTCAAATGGCTATGGACAATCATAAGTTTGTAGAAACAGTTTCAAATGCTTTCCAGACCCTAGTCGGTAACAGATTCAATGTTTTGGGAATTCCCGAAGAACAATGGCAAACAATTCGCGAAAGCTTTTTAAGCAGCCATGAATCTGACCAGCAGGAAGGCGGACCTGATAAAGAAGAGGAGCCGCTTATATCTGAGGCTAAACGACTATTTGGTGCTGACTTTGTAGAAGTGGTTGACTAAAAAATGGAGGTTGAAGTTATGATGCGTGGTGGAATGGGTAATATGCAAAATATGATGAAGCAAATGCAAAAAATGCAAAAGAAAATGCAGGAGGCTCAAGAAGAGCTGGGCACCCAGAAAATTGAAGGTACTGCTGGCGGAGGAATGGTTACTGTTACAATTACTGGACACAAAGAAATAACGGATGTAAAAATTAACCCGGAAGCTGTAGATCCAGATGATGTAGAAATGCTTCAGGACCTTGTTTTGGCTGCTGTGAATGACGCCCTTAAGAAGGTTGATGAGATGACTAATGAAACAATGGGACAATTCACTAAAGGAATGAATCTTCCGGGAATGTTCTAGGAGGAATAAAAAATATGCATTATCCTGAACCGATATCTAAGCTGATTGACAGCTTTATGAAATTGCCAGGTATCGGCCCGAAAACGGCCGCTCGTCTGGCTTTTTTTGTTCTAAGTATGAAAGAGGACACTGTCCTTGATTTTGCGAAGGCTCTTGTCAACGCAAAGAGAAACCTGACTTACTGCTCTATCTGCGGCCATATTACTGACCAGGATCCCTGCTATATTTGTGAGGACCAGCGAAGGGATCGCACAACGATTTGTGTGGTACAGGACCCTAAAGATGTAATTGCAATGGAAAAAATGAGGGAATACAACGGATTATACCATGTATTGCAAGGTGCGATTTCTCCAATGGATGGAATTGGACCAGAGGATATTAATATCCCCAGCCTGTTAAAGCGTCTGCAGGATGAAACTGTCCAGGAGGTCATTTTGGCTACCAATCCTAATATTGAAGGAGAGGCAACAGCAATGTATATCTCCCGGCTCCTTAAGCCATCGGGTATTAAGCTGACCAGAATTGCCCATGGACTTCCGGTAGGCGGGGATTTGGAATATGCTGATGAAGTAACTTTGTCAAAGGCTTTGGAAGGACGAAGAGAATTATAAAATACCGGAGGAATCAACATGTTTTTTCGCCGTAAGGGTTGGCTGCGAAAAGAATTTGACGAAAGACTGCTTACTCAGCTAAATGACTATAAAAATGATTGGCAAAATCAAAAGGTGCTGCTTGAGAAGAGTTTTGACCCTTCCGAAGAAGTAATTTGCCAAACCAAACTGTCAGAAGCCAAATATTTCTTTCTATTTAAAGAAGCCAAATACAGAAATATACGGATAAATCGATAATGGAGCTGTCACTCTCTTCTGTTCTAATTGTATAACTTGTACATAAACTTTTTAGTACAAGTTAAAACAGGAGGGGGGACAGCTTTTTTGGAACCAATTGTGATTATTTCTATATTAGGCGGTTTGATTGTTCTGCTCCTTTTTTCTGGGGCACCCTTTAAGCCGCTTCGGTTTATTGGCCAGTTTGCTGTAAAACTGCTGATCGGAGCATTATTTTTATTCTTTTTAAATGCAGCAGGCAACCGGTATGGCATTCATGTTCCGATAAATTTTGCTACTTCTGCAGTTTCTGGTTTCTTGGGAATTCCAGGCCTGGCTGCATTAGTGGCTATACAAACATGGATTCTTTAGGACTTTTCCGCTGTCACCTGCAGCGGTTTTTTTCTTTTATAACTTCTTTTTTAAAAAATAATAAAAAGGGGTTGACCAATAGAATGGTATCATGTAATATATTAAAGGTCGCTGATGACAAGCGATAAGCATTGCAAAAAAAGTTGTTGACATTGATAACTTGAAATGATATGATAATAAAGTCGCTTCTGAGCGATGAACTTAATAAACTTCACGATGCAACCTTAAAATTGCTCCTGCGCCAGAGCCTGTTCAAGAAGAATATGTTCAGCTCGTCGCAAGGCTGCTAAGAGGATGAATCAAAGAAGTTGCCTTGCTCTTTGAAAACTAAACAAACAAAGCGTGAACAAACAAACAAACAATAACATGATGAATTTATTCATCAGCCAACGTAACTTTATGAGCTAAACTCATACTCTTTATCGG
>NZ_JAAOEO010000046.1 GCF_011393025.1 Neobacillus terrae
TACCGTAAGGTAAACTACTATGAAAATCTAAGAAAACAGGAGAAAACGGGAGATTTTCCTTTCTTCATTGAGGGAGGATAGTTGAAGAAGGTGTGTTATAATGTTGGGCGATAAATGTTATCAATTTGAAAGTTTATGAAAAAGGAATTGTTACTAAATAATGAATCGTAAAAATAAAAAAAATCGATTTTGAGATATGGGTTTATTTGAAAAAGTATTGGTTATTACAGCTTTAACACTTGTGGTTGTCATATCCATTATGTTTGTTATTGGGAGTATATTCTTTGGAGTTGTAGGCTTTTTTAATTTATTTGGAGTTCAATATACATCACCATTCTCCCTTATTGGTTTTGTATTGTTGTTGTTTCTTTTTGGTGGTGTTGTGGATTTAATCTCTATAACTTTAATCACGGTGTTATCCCAATATGTATCAGGTAAATATCAATCATTTATCACACGAATGTTAATTGATTGCACATTTACTTGGTTAGCATTGCATATGGTAGATGAATATATGAATAGCATTACAATTCCATTGAAAACAGAAATCGTTGCCGTTTTATTATTATTCTTTATTGAAATTGCCTTTGATAATAGAGAAAAAAATAATAAGTAATTTTTACTTAATTGGTTTCTTATTCAACTAAAGGTCAGTTTAGTTGAATAAGGAATAAACCCTTAATGCGTATTTGATCCAAATTGTGACGTTTGGATATAGGAAATAAATAGAAGTGCCATTCAACGCTTCTTATAATGATAAATAATTGATTTAGGAAAAACTAGTTATCTCGGACGATAGGTTGATCAATCAAATCAGATTGAATTGTATTTGTTGAACTAAATAAAGTAAAAGTATTTACTTGAGCAGCAGTATTCGAAGACCCAGAGCCGTGATAACTTTTAGAAGCTGATTTAGGTGAAATAAAGAGAGCACCTCCAAACTCAACAATTGCAGATCCTGCAACATTATCAATCTTAATAGGAAATCCGTTACCTGTCATTTAAAACATCCTTTACTATTTATTGGAATTATATAAATATGCCAAAAATGCAGTTTTTGTTCTGATAATAACTTTATTAGTTCATCATCCTACGAACATATTGCGAAAGTGGAATTTTAAAGACTGTTGTTAATCAGTACGAATATTTTGTGTTTCATAAAAGACCCATAAAGAGTAACAAATAGGGTACCCAAAAGGGTACCTATTGTAAGGGGATAAATTAATATGGATGGTATGGTCCATAATGATAAGGGTATCCATATGGATGTTGGTACCCGTACGGATATTGTCCGTAATGGTGATGTTGGTGTCCATATTGATGATGGTGTTGTTCATAAGGATTATAGTGTGCTTGCTGATGTTGATAGTAATCATGATAAGGATATGGATTTTGGTACATTAAATCACCTTCTTTTTTTATAGTCCATATATCTTATGAGAATAAGGTAGCCATGAGTTTGTCAACTTTAAAAATAGGCTTTTTAATGTGGAATCCATAATAGAAGTTAATTTTAATCCAACCAGGAGATTTGATGAACAATACGATCATATTGTGAAGAAATGTACTTAAGCTAACGGGGGCTTTACTTCAAAAAGGAGTATAGCCTTTTTTTGTTGTTCCACTAAAGGGCAGTTTGTGGAAGAAGAAAAATCCTTAATACGTATTTGACAAATATAGCGAAATAAAGAGCAAAGCTAACAGGGAGAGGGTACTCTGGTGTGAAGGTAATTGCTTTGCTCTTCTCGAGTATATTCATAATGATTATCTGGTAATCATAACGGACATTCCATAAAAAAAAGGAACCCCTGAGGGTTCCATTGAAGAAACACTGGTTGGTTGAAGGCTTAAATTAATTGCTTATTCTATTATATAAGGAACGAAGGCTAGTGATTGGGCTACGATAATTTATTTTTGAACCCTAATGAGTAATAGAGTAAAGGAAGCACCCGACGGTGGCGTGCTTCCGTTTAGGTGTAAAGAGTATGGTGAATCAGTCAAAGCCCTTTAGGGAAACCCATGGAAGAACTTAAAAAGATGATGATTCACTTTTGTGTCTTTTGTGTTTTCTTTCCTTTTCATTGTTACAATTCACAATAACAATTGGATTTCCAACATTTTTTAAAGTAACAGTGTCAGTGTCATTTTGTGCCTGTGCTTGATTTTGCCGTTGAAGCTGAGCTTGAAGTTGAGCTTGAAGTTGAGCTTGAAGTTCCACCTGCCGCTGATTCTGAGATTGGACTACACGTTGAGTCTGTAACTGAGTTAGAAGTTGTTCTTGAAGAACTTCTTGGATTACCCTTAGTCTTTCCCTGACCCTTTCATCCATAATAATTCCACCTCCCTATTATCAGTTATTAGCAAGATATGAGATACATAAATAGTTTGAAACGGACAAGCGTGGATTCTTAACAACAATGAAACGGACGTCTAAGTTCCGCAATTTTTAATCATTAAAAAAGGAACCCCTTAAGGTTCCATAAAAAATGGTGGTGGAAAGTTAAGGTGGAAAATCTAGGTTTACCATACTTTGCTCACACTTTAATGTCCGGCAGCATTTTATGGACTATTTTATTTTAGTTATTATTGATAAGCCTTTCTGTTTAGATTTCTTATGGCCATTTGGATAGCCTTTTTTCTAATTGAACTATGGAAACCTAATCCTATTTAATCTTTAAATGAACTATTATGTAAAATAGCTGCGCTAACTTCAATTCGATTTTGATAATAAAAGATAACCACTTCTATTGTGTCTTGATGCTGATTTATATAGGTATGCCTATCACCATCTAACGGTATTTCAAACAATGAAAATTCCCCCTGAAAATGAATATTTGTACTTAAAGAAATCCTTCGACTGAAGGGCTATTGATATAAATATGAAAAACACCGAATAAAAATGACTATAGAAAAATCCAACAAAAAAATTTTTTTAAGTGGAGTCACTAAAGCAAAACAGAGTTAATTCAAACGGAAGTTGCAATTAGAGAGGAACTAAAAATTTAAAAAGTAATAGAAGGGTAGGTTTATTGTTGAATAAATATAATCATTTCAAATGGAGGAGGCTTAATTATGAGAAGCAGTTGTATGCATTTTAACATGGAAGAAGCTATAGAGGCCCTAGTGCGTACACCAAAAACACTGATGATGAAACTCATTATAAAATTGAAATATCATACAGTAACGGAATTACTCTTTTCTTAGGTGCATTACCAGCCGAAATACTGGAAGTTATTTAACTACCATGAAAATAAGTTTCGTCAAGATTAGAAAAATGACAATACTTAAGAAGACCCAGCTCAATAGAAAAAAAAGAGGAGAGGGTTAATTAATAAGTCTATGAAGAGGGGTGGACTGGATTAAGGTCAGTATCAGTATTGACACTTCCTACCTATTTTCATTCTCTGTGGTGCAACACTGATTTTGTGCTGCATGGATGGCTAACGGGCAGGTTAGTGGAAGAAGGAACCCATTGATATTCAAAACTAAAAGATAAGTTCATAAGCTAACGGGTGTGCGTTATTCAGTTTCACAAAAATATAAAAAAAGACTTCATCAGAAGTCTTAAATAAAAGCTTAATTCAATTTTTAGTAACCTCTTCTGATTAAGAGTTCAACATCTTGATTCTGAAAGGGTCAAGTGACTTTATAAAAAAGTCTGGGGCCAGTTATCGAATAAAATAACGACCTAAAAGATTGCCAACTAGGAAAACTAGGATCAAAATCAAACTGACCGGAAAACTGGTGAATATCAAATGCCAGTCCATCTGTCCATATTCAACTAAAAAATAATATGTAACGAGGCAGTAAGGGATAAGGAGGAACAGTGACGTTATGATGCCAGGCGTGTAGCCCCTGAACATAATGGTTTGAACAATATGCATGAATGCCTGCAAAACAAATAAATTTAGAATGGCTGTAAATAAAAGAAAACCTCCTCCGTTCGATGAATAATGGGCGGTCATCACTGTAGTGAATGAGATAATCAGTAAAATCCATGTAGCCGAAACAGCAAGTTGGGCAGCAGTCGAACCAAGTTTTTCTCTCATTCTTAACGTTAGTTCGACGAAGTTAGTTTTCGGATATTTGTCTTTGAGTGCAGCCATGGAAGATTCAATGGTTATGATCTCTTCTAAGTCATGGAAAATAAAAATGATGGGAAAAAACCAAATTAATATGTTAAGATCCAAAAATTGGTGGATCGCCCCTAGCATCTTTTGCCTACCTCCTTTTAGTTGGCAAGATTTTGCTTTGACTACTGATGTGGTTTGTTCATTTTATGGGACAGGATATAAAAATATGTCAAAGGTCACTCAAGAGATTTTTTGATACACAAAACCTTAATTAAAATCCTTGTGAGACTTAGCAGTTAGGAGCTGCCCACCTGTTAATTTTTGATAATGGGAGAGGGAAATCAATGGAAAAACATATTCATAACAATGATAATTGAGATAAAAGGATCCTGCCATTCCCCTTCCTTTTGGGTAGGTCGCCGTCCAATCTTTCTCCTTCTTATCCACTAAAAAAGCTGCACCGTTTTCAATTTCTGGAGTAACTACAGTTGCGGCCGAGATGAGTGTGTCAAGGGCCCAAGCGGTATGAGTGCGGGTACTTTCGCCCAACGGTACATAACAATTTTTAATATCACTTTTACAGGATTCTCCCCAACCCCCGTCGGGATTCTGAATTTTTCGCAGCCAAGTTAGAGCCTTTTGAATAGCTGGATGATTCGTGGAAACCCCAACTGCAACCATTCCCGTTACAGCCGCCCATGTGCCATAAATATACACGCCCCATCGCCCCACCCAGGAACCATCTGAATTTTGATGCCGCAACAACCAACGAATCCCATCTTTCACCATGGGATGATGAAGATCCAAATGGGTATAGTTTCCGAAGAACTCTAATGTCCTTCCCGTTAAATCAACCGTCGACGGATCAATCAATAAATCTATTCCACCCTCTATCGGCAACAAATTCAACAGTTTCTTATCCACATTCTTTTCGAATGCCCCCCAACCTCCATCCTTGTTTTGCATGGAAATGAGCCAGTTTACTCCACGATCCCATGCCTGCCGGCAATCCACTTGCTTTGTGGCCAAAGTACGTATTGCCCTCAGTGCAGCTGTTGTATCGTCAATATCTGGGTGGATTGTGTTCATGTCCGCAAACCCCCAGCCTCCTGGTAACAGGTTCGGTTGATGAATGACCCAATCCCCGTATTTGATATGCTGACGGGAGAGAATGTAATCATTTGCCTTTTGTGTAGTGTTGGATGAGTAGGGAACTCCGGATTCTTGCAGAGCATAATTGATTAAAGCCGTATTCCAGACCGATGCCGTCGTGTACTGGCAGTGAAGTTCTCCGTCAATCCGGCAAGTCATCGTTTTTAATCCTTGTACGGCACGAGTAATCACCGGATGTGTACTTGGATACCCCCTAGCCAGTAAGGCATAAATCATGAGAGAAGTTGTGCTGAAATAATTACAAAAGGTGCCGTCCGGTTCGATTCGGTCCAGCATATATTTTTCGGCACGAGATAATGCCAATTCGCGAAGGTTTACATGGGATTTCAGACCCTTAATCCCCTGTTTAATCAATTTGATTACCGAGCGGGCCTCTTCTGCCTGATCTTCTGTAAAAAAACGAACATCTTTTTTTCGAAATAAATCGGAGAGATTGGGCGATCGAGGCGTTCTCTTACGAAAATTCGTATTGGCGAGAATCAAAAAAGGGATAATGTTCGCTCTTCCGTACACGGAGAGGTCAAAAAGGTTGATTGGAAATGAGTCTGGTAAAAGCATCACTTCAATATTAATGGGGAAGTGCGGCCACTCACATTGTCCTGTTATGGCCAACATGATTTTCAAAAACATATGGACTTCCGCGGCCCCTCCGTTGGCCATAATAAACCGCCTGGCTGCCTGGATTTCCTTGTCTTTTCGATCCCGGTAACCAGAATAAAGAAGGGCATAATAAGCTTCCACAGTGGTTGTAAGATTTCCTTTTTCCTCATCATGAAACAGCTTCCATGACCCATCTTCCTGCTGTTTTCCGGCGATACGTTTCACCAATTCTTTTATGAACTCCTCATCATTTATCTCCAATGTCCGTAATAAGATTATCATACTGCAGTCCGTTGCGATCCCGGTCTCGAAAGGGTAATGCCAGGCCCCGTTCTCTGATTGGTCCTGGATTAACTGATCAGCGATTATGTTAATTTCCTTATATACCCGATGCCTCATATTACCCATCCTCTCCCAAATAATCATCTTTGTATTCATATTCCATGAGCAATATGAATATGCATCCTTTGAAGGGGGATGGCCGATACACTCAAAATGAACTTTGATAAAGGATGATGCCGTTTTTGCTAAACTCTTTATCTGATGTAAAAAAAGAATTAAAAAAAAAGATGAAAAAGAAATCTTCCGGCCTTCTGACCTGTTTATCAAAAAATGATAAACAATGTATTCACCTTATAAGAGAACAGACGAGAGAACTTAACCAAAACAATGTAAAACGGACTCAAGCTTATTTTCAGTTTTACCTTGAGCACCCTGAAATACATTGGGCCCTTCTCGGACATATGGTATCACGAAACGTCGGATGGAACATGACGGATTTAAAAGGGGAATTGCTGACAAAACTTCTGCCTGAAAGAGATCAGAAAGCTTTTTTTTCCTTTTTGGAACACGGCAGTTGGTTGATTTTTCAAGATGTGTTTCCTCAATTTTTGATTTATGACCTGAGTGTTAGGGGGAGCCAAGAAATGTTCCACCTTTTACCTTTTTTTTACATTTCCACCTTCATGGAAACGATGTGGCGTTATTTTTGGCACAGTGGGGATAGCTCTACATTGGCGATTGCGATGGTGATAAATGAACAAAGCTATCTGGAAAAAAGATTGATTCAAAATAATCATTTCAAAAAAACCGTAACAGGTACGGTCAGCTTTAAAATGTATGATTTTTTGCGTCTTAATAATATTCTTTTTCCCTACTATGATGGGGAAAAAAGGGAGAAAACTTTACTAGCCGGCGCCACCTCACGGTATTTCACTTCGCTCCACGAAAGAATTTTATTCGGAAAAAAATTGTATTCCCTTCTTTTTCAGCGTGAAGAGATTCTTGCAGGGGTCTTGAAATGGGCACATCAACACCCTCACACGGGCTCACGGAAAGATTATTGGCCTGATTTGTTTAATGATGTAAATGAATCCTTTCCCCGATCCCTTTATAAGCGGCGGATCAAGAATTGCATGTTGAGAAAGGGTGCCAAGCGGCTGTATAGCCCGCCTTTAAAATACGCCTGGCCGAATACCCCACATGAAGATGCGAAGAGCGGAGAGTGGTTTGAGGATTGGCAAGTTCTGGATTATATTCATAAAGAAGTAAGTTTGAGTGAAGAGATTTTAAATAATTATTGCAAAACCCTTGAAACAATTGAACTTGCGGTTATGGCGAAAGAAGCCCTTCTGTTACGCGAAGAAGAATAATCATTAACGAGCGGTGGTCTTGCCACTGTTCAAATGATGCCAGTGTAGAGCGGAATGATACTGTATAAATTTCCATTAAAATCCTACTAATATCTATTATAAGAGTTTTGTTGCCACTCTGGTTTGGCTTTTATAATGTGGATAACAGGTTCGAAATAAGTTCGTGATATATTGTACTTAAACAAAAGTGGGCTTATGTTAATTAAAGGTGTTGCTGCGGCAGCACCTTTTTTCTTATTTTGCTAAAGGGGAGGTTAGTTGAACAAGGGAATCCCTATTCCGTCCGCTGACGCACAGAAACAGGAAAAAATCGCCGTTTTTGGGGTCGGGTTTCCTGATTCTGATTATGCTAGGTATTTTTCCCACAAGAATGGCTGTCTCATGTGGTTTTGCTATTTCGCTATATCAACAACAAAAATACACACTATGTACGCAAGGGGGAAGTATAGTTGAATTTGTAACATAAACTTTTGGCGGATGGCATTAAAAGGAAACAAATTAAAACATCAGGAATACTTAATATAAACAAACAGGTGAACCCTACTAGCGTGGTACTAGTAGGGCATGTAATTTATTGATTTAGTCCTTCATCAGTTACTATTGGGTTAATCTCATTCGTACTACCATTTTTATTTTTCTCATTTGTAGCATTTTGTGCCTCAAGTTGATTAAGCTGGTTTTTCACTGATTGTGAGTCTGTTAAATTATTTTGAATGTCTTTTTTCATTTATCCATTACCTCCTTTCCTAATTAGGTTTAGAAGACCAATCCAATTTTATTCAGGTTATAATTTTGAAATTTCCAGAGATATAAACAGTTTTTCGAACAGGAAAGTGGTTGCTATGGAGAGATTGTGAAACATTGTACTTTCACTAACGGGGGCTTTACTTCAAGAGGATTAAGACTTTTTTGTTGTTTCACTAAAGGGCAGGTTAGCATTCCTGTAGAGCGTTATTTTTCATCTTTGAAAAAAATAGGAACACTGACAGGACATGAGGCTTCGGACTTTATCGAAAGACTTCTAGTATATGCGAATTTTCGAGAGAAACTCACTCAAAAGGGGAAGAAGAAATGACAGAGATAATCCGTAAAATAATAGGGTGGGTTTTTTAAAAGATGAGAAGTTGCCTTTTTAGTCAGCACTTTTACAAAAATACTATTTAATTTTTCTTCTTCAGGATTTAGTTTAGCATAAATAGTGGGGAACCATATCATAAGTAAATGAGATTATATGACCAGGAAAGTGATTAGCAGTGGCTAATAGGCCATTTTGTTGGTAACCCTTGATTTGGGCTGTAATTATTTGTGAAACCAAATTGGTTTTTTCTCCAAACGATCTAATCCCAATTAATGGATTTGTGGGGTTTATATTACCATGCGCCACCGGTGAATAGTTCCTTTTGCACCATTAAAAAAACTGGGAAGATACCTGCCTCCCAGTTTTTTATAAAAAGGTGTTAATTTGAATAAGATATGTTAATAGAGCAACATACATGCAACAATGGATAATCGTATACAGAAAGAAATTGAGATTTTTATGTTTATTGATAACCTGACGATTTGAAATGCTTAAGAACATGAAAATGGATACCGGAACCAAGTATCTCCCCTGGACGCCATTTACAATGGAGTGCCCCACAGGGGTATATCCTACATATAATGCAGTATAAACAAGCAATATAATAGCTAACATGACAAATACTATAATTGCCTTATCCATTTTTCTATATTTGTATAACTCAAGATCCCTTTCGTCATTCACTAGACCAAATAGAATCATAAGGAACAAAAACGTGTAAATAACGATGTCCGGAGTTGAGTAATGGTAGATGGAGATACCAATTCCAAGCATCCCTAAAAACTTGGATTGTCCTAAACCGATAAATGAATCAATAAGGACTTTTATATATAGGAATGGGTGTGTTAGTATAAACGAAATTTGACCCTTTGGTAATACCCCGGCATGTGTCCGAACATCCGGGATAGATAGATTAGCTAGGTTTAACCAATTCCAGATAAGATATGGAATAGTGAAGCCTGCGAAAACCAATAGTAATTTTTTAATGAAATCCTTCTTATCTATGAACTTCCTTAATGGAATAAGGAAAAAGAGAAAGGCTATTGGGTAATACACGATTTTCGAAACACAAATAAAAATTCCAATCCCTATTGTCGCCAGAATATGTTTAAGGGTAATCCTTTCTACATTTCCATAAGCCATGTATAATACATATGCCGTAAACAGGAAAGCAGATGAAATGATCATCGAATCACCGGACAATGTTGCTGCCTGATTGATTGACATTGGCAAAAGTGCCATGATATAAAAAAGATTTTTTTTAATCGGAACAATCTTTAAAGCAAAATAGACAATTGTTACATAGGCGAAAAGATTAAATATTCTGCCCAGATACATCATCATCATCGGGGAATCGAAGAAAAGTCTCCCCACCCATAACCCAATTGCTTGCGGGATATATATAGTAGGTGGATAGGACGATGCATAATTCCGGAAGAACACTCTATTTGACGGGGTTAATTTCGTTTCAAAAGCCTCTTTTACTATGTCGTATTGATATCCGGTACCGTTAATAAACTGAGTTTTATGGATGGTATCGATGAGGCTGCCCGGAATATAGTTTCCCAGACCATGCTGGGTTACCTGATTAACAAACATTCCTTCTGAAACCTCAAAGGACCGTAAAAAATGGTCAAATTCATCCAATTGGTCAAAAGGCGGAATGATAATGGCTAATGCCAGACCGATTGGAAGGCCAGTAACCAAAAATGCCTTATGCATTTCATTTTTATATCTTCCTAATAACACTATGGATAGTATAAAGATGATCAGGAATAGCGCTCCTGTCATAGCATACATTGGTTTGCTGATAAGCGTCCTGCTATGGATATCATATATGGAAAAACGGAGATCACCTGAAACATTATGGCCATTAATGGTCAGCCGCCCTTGTTTATAATGGTCCTCTGTACTTTTCCAGACAGCAGCAGATGCACTCTTTTTGACGCCGCTGGCTGTGATTGTCAATTCATATTTTTTTCCTTTGGCACCGTTTATTTTAGGGAAATTAAAAGTAGTTGGACGCCCGTTCTTAAGCTTATTCAAGTAAACTGTTTGTGTAAAAACTACTTTCCCATTTACATAATCCTTCAGTTCAAGGTTTAACGTACCTTGAGGTTTTGCACTGGTAATATGAAAAGGGATTTGAATCCGCGAAAATGAATTCCTTTTCGAAACAAAGGTTTGCGAAACGGTCGAATCGTTGGCAAAGTCCGGAATCGTCAAATCGCTGTAATACTGCCCTGCAGCTGTATTCTCTAACTCTTTTGCGGAAGTAAAAAAACCACTGTTTTCATTTATGACCAGCCAAAAAAGAAAAAAGACGACAATGGCAATCGTCCAGACCATCCCATAATTCTTTCGCTCAGCATAAACAGGACGCTTAATTCGCTCAAACAAAATAAAACACCTCCTTCTGACACTGATAAATGGTTATTTGACCACCAAATATACTCCTGCCAAAATAACAGCCGTACCTACCCACCTAGTGATGGGGATTTGTTCCTTAAATAGAAAAAGCCCCACAAAGAGAGCGAGAACATAAGCAACACTTTGTAATGGATATAAAAAGCTTAGCGGTAATTTTGACAGCAAATACATCCAAATAACCGTTGCGAGAATATAGAGGACAAATCCTAAAAAAATAAACGGGGAAAATACAAACTGAATGAACTTTTGAATAAGATTACCGTGAACGTGCATATTTCCCAAACCTATTTTCCAAGATGTTTGTCCAAGAACAAGACAAAGTATATTAACAAGTATGAGTACATATTTTAACATAAATGTTACCTCTCAACTGAGTGGGTGTTTTGCAGATTTTCCACTTCTTTTTTTAACAAGCCAACTTCCTGTACAAGCTTCGTAAACTTATTGGAAAGCCGGGAAATAGTTAATGTAAGACTAAAAATGAGAAAAAATTGAAAAGCGAATGATAAAAGAAAAATAGCATTAACTGGCGCTTTTATACTCAATACATCCGCAATTATTTTTGAAATTTGCGAGAATGATGCCAGCAGGATATTGAAAATACAGATAAACAACCAGAGCAATGAATATTTAAGCTCAAGATTATACTTTCTAATCATGTTTATAAAAGCAAAAAGTGTAATGACAGACGCAATTAACAGTATGATTTGTAATTGGGCGGAAATCATAGTATTCTCCTTCCATACAAATTTAAATTGGATGACTTATGCCAAACCGATCTTCCGCAGGCTATCGATAAAAATTGCTAAAGAAACTTTAATCATATAATAAACAGACTGGAACGAGGTAATGCTGGATTTACCACCAATTCTTTCATTCATAATTACAGGGACTTCTTTAATCCGGAAATTGTTTCTTAACAAATAGGCGATTGATTCAGGCTCTGGATAATCGTGTGGGTACCGGATGCTGAACTGTTCAATGACTTTACGATTACAAGCCCTAAATCCAGACGTAGGATCCGTTATCCTTTTTTTCTCCAGCAGGTTTATCAAGAAACTTAAATAACGAATGCCGGCCCTTCTCAAACTGGTTGATTGAAATCCTTCTTTTTTTAAATAACGTGATCCAATAACTAAATCAGCTGTTCCCTCCTTAATTGATCGAATAAGGTCGTTTATATATGCAGGATTGTGTTGGCCATCACCGTCCACCTGGATGGCTATATCGTAGCCATGTTCCCATGCATATCTATAACCGGTTTGGACTGCTCCCCCAATTCCCAAATTACATGGAAGGTCAATTACGTTAAATCCAAGTTTTTTGCCCAAGGCTGATGTATGGTCATTTGAACAATCATTTATGACAAGAATGTCAACCAAATCAATGTTTTTAAATTTTACTGCAAGTTGTTTTAAACCTTCCTCTTCATTAAAAGCAGGTACAATTGCAAGTATTTTCATCATTAACCTTCTCCAATCCCTTTTTAGGAAATATAAGAATGAGTATAGCAAGATTTCTTTTTTCCCTTTGGAAAGAATAAGAATAATACTCATATAAAATAGCACCTTTTATAAAATTGATTCCTTCGAAAATCACAATCTTTCACTTAACAACAAATAAATTATATACAAATAATATTAAAAAAATATTAAGAAAGGCTTAAAGGGAGCAAAATACATATCATCCCAATTTTATCCTTTTTATTTGCGCAGAATATTATGGCTTTTAGTGGAAGAATGGAGTGGACAGGGGGGAAATCCCAGAGAGTTGGAATCGTTAACCAAAATATTGAAAAAACAAAATTCCAAAAATCTCAGTACGGGGGCTATAGTTAGGATAGCTGAAAAAATAAAAAATAAATTAACCCAATTAAAGTACCTCGATATGGTATAATATGAATTAAGTTACTTCGCCGTTATTTGTCCATTTGATGGGCTCTTATACGGCTTCTTTTATGTTAAGAATATCTTGTTTTAACTTAAATAACTTAGCTCTTAGCTGTCA
>NZ_JAAOEO010000047.1 GCF_011393025.1 Neobacillus terrae
GGGTTTGGATCACACCCCACAATTTTTAGTTGAAAACACTTGCATTTGATTTTACACAATTAATAGGACTTGACTAAAAATTCGTGCATTACCTGAGAGAATTCATATATTACTTGAAGGAATTGATGTATAAGTCTGAAAAATTCAGCTTCTGACCTTCAAAAAGTTATATTTTTAATGAAGTTTACTTAAAAATAGCCACTGTTGAAGCTCTCTGTTGAATTTCCTTAATTTAATTGAAGCAAAAGGCGCTAGACTCTTCAGAAATCCTCAATTTGCTTTCGCAGAATTTCTTGCGAGGTAAATAATTTCTGAATGCTTTCCTTGTGCTATCGAATTTCCTTCGTGTTTTGGCAAATTCAAGGGTGCTATTCACTGGCCCAGGAAAGCTAGCGCCTCGTGACAGGCAAAAGGCGGCCTGTCCCTGCGATGATTCTTCAAGGAAGCTTTCCTTTGTGGAGCAGAAATCATCCGGCATGATTAACAAAGTCTAAAAAAAGAAAACTAAAAGGCTGGCCGCATTCCGGTCAGCCTTTAGGCCTTTATTTTACTTGTTTAATGAAACATCCTGCTGAAAACTGGATCTTTTCATAAATACTTTTAAAAGAATAAAGCCAATTGCAGCTCCGACAAAAGAGCTGGATATAAAGGCAGGGATTAATCCGAACAAGGTCGCTTTTTGGCCGAGTAATAGTGTTGAAATTGGATAGCACGCCATTGCCCCAAGGATTCCAGTTCCAAGGACCTCACCGCAGACAGCAAAGATTAGTTTACTTGTTTTTCTATACAAAAGCGCAGCAAGCAAAGCCCCAATCATGCTTCCGGGAAAGGCAAAGACTGACCCTGTTCCCATAAGATTTCTTAAAAGAGAAACACAAAAAGCCTGTAAAACAGCATAGTAGGGGCCTAAAAGGACAGCCGACAGAACATTGATAAAATGCTGGATAGGAAATACCTTTACAAAACCTAACGGAATGTAAAAAACATTGCTTGTTAGTGTCCCGATGGCTACCAGCATCGCAGAAATAGTAAGTTTCTGTGTTTTTCGAATGATAAGGATCCTCCTTTAAAGTATGTATAAATAAAAAGCCAGATCCACAATGGACCTGGCTAAGTAAGCAAAAGAAAAAAACTCCGCTACTTTCCTACGCTGGTACAAACCAGATCAGGTCCAAAGGGTTAAAAAACAAAGTTTTTCTCTCAGCCCATTATGGGCACCCCTAGTAGTAAATCCGCTATTCATTTGTTTTTATCATAGACCTTGTGAAAATGTATGTAAAGTATTTTTGAAAATTCTCAATAATATTTTAACTTATTCAACTTTCGTGATGGTTTACGATGGAGAAGAAGTTGGAAGAGGTGGTCACGTTATTTTTCTTACACATAATGAGTCAGGCGTCAGTTATAAGGCCCATCTCTCTGTCAACTATGGTGCTATCCACAATGGACCAATCTACTTTACTAACCTTTCAAGATTAAGAACGGTATTGGACAGGAGGGCCAACGCCCGACATACAATGGCAGAACGGACAGCCATTGCTCCCTTAAAACAAATTAGCCCCTACCATAAAGGGAGGGCCATTTCCTATTTTCTTATCAAAGCAGCAATTTTGTTGCCTGCTTCTTCAGCATCAAGTGAATCCATGCTAATTCTGAAGTGGTAATAAGTGTAAAACTCTATCCGCTTGTAATATAATTCTTCCATTTGTGAAACTGTCAGGCCTTGAAGAACAGGCCGGGTGCTAATTAGAAAAGGCATCCTGTTTTTCCATGCTTCCCACGATATATCGAGATATACTACAGTACAGTTTGCCATGCAGACATCTCGAATTTCGCGTTGTAAAAAAGCCCCGCCACCTAAGGAGATAACTGTTGATTCCTTAGCAGAAAGCTTGGTAATTAAACTTTTTTCCTCCTGTCGAAATACAGCTTCACCCAGGGTTTTAAAAATTTCTGTTGCAGGCATTCCAAATTCCTGTTCAATTTCATGATCGGCATCAATAAACGGCCATGAAAGCTTTTTTGCAGCTATTTTGCCCACCGTTGTTTTCCCTGACCCCATAAATCCCGTAAGGACAACGCTTTTAGTCATATCTGGCACTTCCTATAATCAATTGTTAAACTAATCTTAACATAGCCAAAGTATAGCTTAAAGGAAAAATGGGGGTTGCCGATGATAGCCAGATGGATCGCCGTAAATATCATAGCCGTTGTAATAAGAGCAGTATGGCCTTTTCAAAAGGTTACGACAGCAGCTATGTTTTAATCGGAAAAATATTAACCCCAGGCAGCTTTTATCCTGTTTTTAATTAATCTTAATATGTACTTTGTTTTTTTGCTTAATAGAAAAAGTACGATTAGAGAGGTAAAAGTTAAGCTTGCAAAAATCTCGAAAAAATGATGAAATATCACATCCCAATTGCCTTTACTGGATGCCTGCTGATCGTTGTCCATGCATGATCATGGCTTATGCCCGTCGTGAGGATTTCTGGATAAGGAAAACAGGAAGCGGGTTATTGTCTTTAATCGTACTGGCTGTTCTTTTATATAGCGGTCTATTAAGACACCGAAAGGCCACTGGAAAGAGAAGAAGGTTTCATTACGCCATGGCATTTGTTTTCTTTAGTATAGTTATTTTACATGTTTTTTTGTAGTTTTTTCGGCAGGTTTAAATGTGGATGAATGGAATTTTTTTTATTGCCTAAAATGATAGGTGAGGAGGCAATAAAAATGAATAATTTAATGGCTATAATCATGAAATTTGTTACTTGTTTGGTTGCTTTTGCGGTAGGGCTGGACTTGTTTTTCAATGCGACACTGACAGATATCGTTTCGTTCAGCTTGCTTATGACAGTGGTTTCTTATCTTGCTGTAGACAGGATTCTGCTGCCGCGTGTTGGAAATATAAATGCTCTTATCGCAGATTTTCTACTTTCTTACACGGTTGTCTGGGTTTTTGGCAGCGTGCTTCTCGACAGCTATATGCAAATTGCGTGGGGAAGTATTATCTCAGCTGCGATTATTACGGCAGGGGAATATTTTGTCCACAGATTGCTCCTTCGTTCTATGCCTGAGGCAAATCAAAACAGGAATACAGCATCTAACAGACTTGCATACGGAATGGAAATGTCCGAGGAGAAAGACCCGCTTAAGGAAAAGTAATTTCCTTCTAAAATCCTCTAAACCGCATATATTTTGGAATAGGTCTTCCTATAAGGGAAGATCTATTTTTGTTTTAGCTAATCAGAATGTATATCCAAAAATTCTGAACGCATAAGAAAAGCTAAGGCATCCGCCAAAAAGGACTTGGCGAATGCCAAGTTTTTCTAAAAAGTAAGGAGGAAGCGGTATGCCGAGCGGTAAAACAGAAATCATTATGGATTTATCCATTCGGGAAGTTTGGAATTTTGTGAAGGATATGGACAGTTGGGCACCACTGGTTCCAGGGTACATCACTCATAAAAAAATAAGCGAACACCTATCGGAATGGGTGTTCAAGCAGGATATTGGCATCATTAAGAAAAAAGTTACTCTTTTGATTACGATTAAAGAATGGATCGAGCCGGAAAAGGTTACATTTACACTAAACGGAGTCACAGAAAATATCACTGGTGAAGGCTACTTTCAAGCTGAATCGTTGGGCAAAAACCGAACAAAAATGACTGGTTATCTTGATATGACGGCTGGAGGTCCGATCGCTGCCATGATGAATGCGGTCTTAAAAAACTCCGTTCCTAAAACAGGGGAAAAAATGACCGCCGCAATCGCTGCAAAACTGGGAGAAATAAAGGCGGGAAGATAAAATCTTTACATATAATTGAGTGGGTCCGGCATTTTGCCAGGGCCTTTTTGAATTGTTAAACCAGCCTCCAGCTTTTCTAAATTCCAATATTAGGGCATACTATTAATGTCATTCTTAAATAGAGGAGATTAACCATGTTAAAAGAACAAATGAAACAATATGCGGAAAGGTTACAAAAGGGACAGGCAATACTTTTTAAAGAGGAACAAGAGTACCTGAAAAAAAATAATATGTTCGAGGGGCTAGGGGACAAGCTTTCCGTAGCGGATGCATCTGCCCGTTTTAAAGGTTCTTATATGGAACGCAGCGAAAAGGAACTCGAAAGCCTTTTGGCCGAGGAGTCTGCAGATTTTCTTAAACTTCCAATAAGTTATTTCCGCCAGCATAAAAATGAGTTTTTGTATATGGAATCCGAGTGGTTTGAAATAATTGGCGTTGATGCTATTTCACTTGAAACCGACGATTTATTCGAAAACTATGATGTTATGCTTGGTTTAAAGCTGCAAAAGAAATACTCTTCGGTTATTCGAAGATACTTAGAAAAGGAATTAAAAAATAGTGATACAGATTTTGATCTGATATTTGAGGATGCAATCTGGAACCTGAATTTCAATTTGGAAGCAGTAGACGGCTTTAGTGAAACAATGTCCATTGGTGAAGCGTACGAGTTAATTTATGCTTTTCTCTTCAAACTGGCAGAAAGTGTGGAAGAGCAATAAAAGTGCAAAATGAATGAATTTTATGGTAAAGTTAAAACGATTACATTAGTCAAAGGGGTATTCATATGACAAACGAAAACAATAATACAGCATTACCTCCAAAAACCTGCTCGGTTGATCGTCTTGTGACTCTTACAGCGGATGTGGAAAAGGTATTAAAAGGAGAAAAAACAGCTACTCGCCGTAACGGACGTTATGCAGATGTAGGTGAAATCATGACTCTTCAGGGCAAGGACTTTGTAGTAGAGAACGTTTATTCCCAATCTCTTGGAGAATTAACAGAAGAAAATGCCCGCCAGGAAGGCTTTGCAAGCCTTGAGGATTATAAACAATCCATTCTTTCTATCCATCCGGGAATGCCATGGGTTCCCCAGATGAAGGTATGGGTTCACGAATTTCGTCCTGTTGAAGCTTAATAGGTAATTCCGTGGATATACTTCATAAGATTCTGCTCTATTTACATATTTCAAGCGTAATTTTATCGATCGGTCCATTTTTTGTTCTTCTTCCAATGCTGAGAAAAATGAAGGCAGCTCATTCCGATGTCCAAAATGCCTATCTAGATGCCTTTCGTTTTGCCGTTCAATGTGCCAAGCATGCCGGACATGTCCTCGTTGTCTCTGGAATTTTGCTTGTATGGACGAGTGCGTGGACGTGGAAGACTTCCTGGATTGTCATAACGGTACTTATTATGGTAAGTTCACTGTTTTTTCTCGCACGGGCATTTTCTCCGACAATGCGGAAATTCAAAGAGGCCATTGATAAAGAAGCCCCGCTTCGCAAGCTAAACCGCTCAGTATGGATCTATATCATTTTATTAATGGTTATGCTCTGGTTCATGGTAGCCAAGCCAGTAATGTGGTAAAGGAAGGGAATCATCTCACCTTGAACGTAATTGTATATTCAACAAATGACTGCATTGAATGTGAAATGGTCAAAAAAGTCCTCACCGAAGAAGGCATTCCCTTCATGGAAAGGAATGTATCTGTCAGTCCGGAATATCAAAAGGAAGTGGAACAGCTTGGATTTTTAGGTGTTCCAGTTACCGTGTACCAGGACCTGAAGGTGAAGGGATTTACAAATGAATTAAAAGCCTTAATTGAAAAAGCTAAAACTAATCCAAGGCCGTGAACCTTTTTCACGGCTTTTTATGTAGTGAAAACCGGCTGTTCTTCCCAAATGATGAAAATGGTGATGATTTTTTTAGAAAACAAGGAGTATGCTGATGTACCAAACCTTTACCCTGAAAGAAAAAATTAAACAAATTGTTATTCTTCTTCTTCCCATCCTGATAACCCAGCTGGGGATGTTTTCGATGGTGTTCTTCAATACTATTATGTCTGGAAAATATAATCCTTCTGATCTAGCAGGAGTAGCAATCGGCTCGTCCATCTGGAATCCCATATTTACCGGGCTGAGCGGAATATTGCTTGCTGTATCACCCATTGCAGCCCAGCGTTTTGGAGAAAAGAAGAATAAGGAAGTCTCATCTGTTATTACACATGGTATTTATCTCGGGTTCATAATTGCTGTTATAGTAATTGTTCTCGGAGTTTTTTTGCTGGAACCTATTTTAGTCAAAATGAACCTTCCTGCAAATGTTCATCACACAGCCCATGGCTATCTCGTAGGACTGAGCTTTGGTATCATACCTTTATTTATTTTCAATGTACTTCGCTCGTTTATTTATGCACTTGGAAAGACAAGGGTTGTCATGGTGATTTTACTGTCCTCGCTGCCAGTAAATTTCTTTTTAAATTACGCACTAATCTTTGGAAATTGGGGATTTCCTGAACTGGGCGGGGCTGGTGCGGGGTATGCAACCTCCTTTACCTATTGGGTGATTTGCGGTATTACGGCCTTAATTATCCGAAAACAGGATCCTTTTTCTTTTTATGTCAGGAGATCACATTTTAAGGAGTTTTCATTTAAAGAGCTGAGAGAGATTTTAAAAATTGGTGTTCCAATGGGCTTGTCTATTTTCTTTGAAACAAGCATGTTTGCTGTCGTAACCATTTTGATAAGTAGGTTCAATATAACAACAATTGCGGCCTATCAGTCTGCTTTAAATATTGTCTCTTTCTTGTATATGATTCCTATGAGTATCTCAATGGCACAAACTGTCCTAGTTGGCTTTGAAGTAGGGGCAAAACGCTATAAGGACGCTAAAATATACAGCTGGCTGGGAGTAGCGCTTGCTATTCTTATTGCTATAGTAACTGGTCTGTTTGTTGTACTTTTCCGCTTTGATGTAGCTGGATTTTATTCAAATAAGGCAGCTGTTATAAACCTTACTGCGCATTTTTTGATATATGCTCTGTTCTTCCAGATTTCAGACGCCATTCAGGCGACTGCACAGGCAGCCTTAAGGGGATATAAGGACGTGAACCTTGCCTTTATCATGACCCTTATCGCCTATTGGCTGATTTGTCTTCCTCTTGGATATATTCTTGCTCATTATTCAGGACTTGGCGCACCGGGATACTGGATTGGCCTGACCTTTGGACTCCTGGCTGCCGGATTAGGCCTCGCCTTAAGATTGATTCATATTCAAAAAAGGAAGTTTCCAAGTTTGGAAAACAACTAAGATAATTTATTGAAAAAAGCAGGGGGTGGGTTACCTCCTGCTTTTTATCCTTTACAGAGTTTGAATTAGTAAATGAAGAAATTCATTTTCTTAAGTATTAGTTGCAAATGACTACTCATTCGCTAGGCAGCTGGTAGGTAAGACTTTCCCCATCTAACGGGACAGCTGCCTTGTGCTGTAAATTTTTAGATAGGATATAGTTCAATACTTGATTACGGGTTAAAACGCAATGGTTCCAGGCTTCCAAATGGGATATAACTAATTTTGTATTTGGAAATTCGGTGACTATACTATCTATATCTTTAAGACCCATTGTTATAGGCTCTCCTTCGTTGAACCGAGCTTCCCCTGCGAATATAATCGCAACATCCGGAGAAAAATTGTTGAACACAGCTTGAATCTCTTCGTACCAAACACTGTCCCCAATAATATATAAAGTAGGTTCATCTTTAGACTTTAATACGAATCCTGATACAGGACCCATTTTTTTACCTAGGCTGCCTTTTCCGTGTTCTCCTGTTGTCCGTATAAGCTGAATACCTTCCCAATTGAAAACTTCTGATATCGGTATGACATTAGTGAAACTCTTTCCCTTAATGAAATCTTCATCCTCTGGCTGACAGAAAAGAGGGAGGTGTTTAGGCAGACTCTCTACAGCAGCATCATCAAAGTGATCCCGATGAGTATGGGTAAGCATAATCGCGTCTGCGTTGAGTAAAGAAGAAATTTCTACTGGTAAAACAGTCAAAGGATTAGACATTTGTTCTCTTGGAGAATTTGGGACCGAGGCCAGTGTTCCTTTCTCACTAAACATAGGGTCTATAAGCAATATTTTCCCATTGTAGGAAATAACATGTGTTGCATGTCGGATCAGTTGGATTTTCATTAGAATTCCTCCAATTAAATAGATATCGTTAAGATAAGTTTATTAAAACACCATTCCTACTGCCTGTCCGATCATATGAACTTTTTCCCTAATTTTTTTCCAGCTGATTTTCGCATTTTTAGTTAATATTTTTAATATTTTATGATCCAGTTCATCCATTTTTTCACCTCTTAAAATTGCCTATAAAGACAACTGAAAACGGTAACTTTTTATATAATCATATCAAAAAATTAAAAAGCTATGCGTAAAAAAATAGGTTTTATGATGTATTTATCGAACTTTTCTAGTGAATAAAATTCATATCAAAACAATGTAAAAGGACATTGATAGGGGGGAATGCTTCATGGGAACTTTTCATTTTAAAGTAAAAGGCGCCTGAAAGGGAGACCGCAATGGCACAGGTACAATTCAATCAGCAGGGGGACTGGATCTGACTGTTTCAGCACCAGTGGATATGGAGGGACCTGGAGTTGGCTCAAATCCTGAGGAATTGCTTATTTCAGCTGCGAATAATTGTTATATGATAACACTTGGAGCCATGCTTGGAAACCGCAAAATAGAACTCGAAAAGCTGAAAGTAAATTCAGAAGGAACAGTCATTCGGGAAGAAGGAAGACTAAAATTTAAACAAATCATACATAAACCTGTAATGTATTTGAAAAATGGTTCAGAGGTTACCCAAAAAAAGCTATTAGAAGTTGCAGTTCGTGCAGAAAAAGCATGCTTCATCTCGCAAACTTTAAGAAACAATGTTGAGGTTTCAGTAGAACGAGTAGAAATAGTTGGATAATTTTTTCAAAGGAAAAAGTCCCTGGATTTTGGGTACTATCAGATTTTCGATAAAAGGGGGTTCGGAATGCTTTATTCCCAATCCCCTTTTTGATCGGTTAGGAAATTATAGATTTTCACCTTGTAGAAAACTCCGAACTAGGTTATTGTAATCCAGCTCCAGCGCACAGCCCCTCGGGGTCATAAGCCAAATCACTTCAGAAATCAGGATTTCCTACGTGATTCGTCTTATGCCTGTTGGAGGCCCACAGGATGTGGGTCAGGAAGGCGTTGCCACAGGACGTGGCGATTTTAGCCTTTCATCATCTAACCAGGGCGCTTGGGCCTTTTGTTCTTTTATGGAGATTTCTTACCATTCTTATTCACGGATGCTTTTTAAGTCCTTTCCAGGGTATCCAATGTATACCAAAAGTTTTTTGAATAAAGGTAAGTTTAATGATGTTAACCAGATCAATACTTGGGCTGCCTACTTCCGAATACAAATCCTTGACTAAGTCATAAATGAAAGAGAGATCAAGGGATGGTTCCATCTTACGGACTAAAGGAACAAGCTGGTCTTAATGTAACCAGGCTTCTTTTCTAATTTATATAAAAGTACTGATTCATTTTGTCCGTTTTTTATAGATTTCCAATGTAAAAGGAACCACATATCCCATAAACGGCACTAACTTCATCAAATCTTGTTTCATAGATTAATTTTTTAAATTGCAAGGCATCAGCGCAAAATAATGAAACGCCACATTCATAATCATCGAAACCAACAGAACCTTTTATAATGCTTTTTACCTGCTCCGTATAAGGTTTACCAGTATCAATATGTTCGAACATCAACCTTTTTCTTTCTTCCTTAGGAAGCATAAACAGTATGTTTGATCACCCCGAAATTTGCTCATTGGGTAAATGCATCCATATTCATTCTTTGGGATAACAGGGTAAAGTTTGGCTCTCATCGCTGGATCGTCATAGAGATTTGCTGACATTGGAGAGTAACTGCTTTTTTCAATGACCGAAACGAAGGAATAGGCAGGCTTTGTATAATCTGCCAGAATGGTTTTATTGAATTCCGTTTCAACTTCATTAAGTTCTTTCATTGTTGGGCGTAAAATCATAAATAGGAGATTGCTTTTTGGCCAACTACTATATAGACTGTGTGGCTTCCATTATGATCTTCCTCAATCTTCTCCCATTTATTTAAAAGATTCTTAAATTTAAAAAGAGCGCGTTCACGAACTGCGGAGGAAGGGGATTTCCATTTTGCCCAATCCATTAACGGAAAGTCATGTAAACAATACCAGCCTTCAACTGTTTGCATTGCTTGATTCATTATTATCACTCCATATTAAAATTGCGATTTTTAGTAGGAATCATCACAATCCAAAGATAATGATTTTCATTAAGTTATGGTGTGATAAGAATCACCTGGTATCATTAGTTGTACCAAGAACTTCCTATTTTAAATACATATTAAACACTCATTTTTACAAATTTTTTAAAATTATTATTCTATGATATTTAGGATTGTGGGTTACAGGTTACAGCAGTTAAAACATTTACTATTTCAAAATAGGACTGGCTTTTAAGATTATTAGTACGTTAAGAAAGTACTTTTCACTTTTTTAACACCTTTAAATAGTTTATAATAATTAGAATAGTAGATATAGTAATATAAAAATGATTATAATAGATTATGATGTGGTATAAGTTTATACAAAAGGTATGTTCCTGGGTGGCGCATATATATTTTTGAAAGCGCCTACTCTTTTTTCAAATATAGGGGATAAGGAAGGATATCATGAGCAAGCTACAGCAAAAAACAGACGTAATCTTAATTGGCGCCGGAATTATGAGCGCGACTTTGGGATCATTACTAAAAGAGTTAACACCTGAATGGGAAATAAAAGTGTTTGAGAAATTAGCCAGCGCAGGAGAGGAAAGCTCTAACGAATGGAATAATGCAGGAACAGGGCATTCTGCACTTTGTGAACTGAACTACACAGTCGAAAAACCGGACGGATCTATTGATATCAGCAAAGCTATAAGAATTAATGAACAATTCCAGGTTTCAAGACAGTTTTGGTCTTATCTTGTAAACAGCAATTTAATAAGCAATCCTCAGGAATTTATCATGCCAATTCCTCATATGAGTTTAGTACAAGGAGAAAAAGATGTCTCCTTTTTGAAAAAACGTTTTAAAGTGCTTTCGGAAAATCCTCTGTTTCAAGGGATGGAATATTCCGAGGATCATGATAAACTGCTTGAATGGATTCCGCTTATTATGGAAGGCAGAAAATTAAATGAACCAATAGCAGCCACTAAAATTGACTCCGGCACTGATGTCAATTTTGGTGCCCTAACACGCATGTTGTTTGAACACTTAAAGAGCCAAAACGTCAAGGTAAATTACAAGCATAGTGTTGAGAATATTAAACGTACTAGCGATGGCTTGTGGGAAGTTAAAGTAAATGATATTGAAAGCGGTAAAACCGAATATCATACTGCAAAATTCGTCTTTATCGGCGGAGGAGGCGGAAGCCTTAATTTACTGCAAAAAACCGGTATTCCTGAGTCAAAACATATCGGAGGATTCCCGGTAAGCGGACTATTTATGGTATGTAACAATCCGGATGTGGTAGCGCAGCATCACGCAAAAGTATACGGTAAAGCTAAGGTTGGTGCGCCTCCAATGTCTGTTCCGCATCTAGATACAAGATTTATTGAAGACAAAAAAACCCTGCTGTTTGGACCGTTTGCTGGCTTCTCACCAAAGTTTTTAAAAACCGGTTCAATGTTTGATTTGTTAGGTTCCGTAAAACCGAACAATGTCTTAACTATGCTGGCAGCTGGTGCAAAAAACATTCCATTGACAAAATACCTGATCGAGCAAGTAATGTTGTCGAAGGAAAAGCGAATGGAAGAATTACGCGAGTTTATTCCGAATGCTAAAAGCGAGGAATGGGATATCGTGGTAGCGGGGCAGCGTGTGCAGGTTATCAAAGATACTGAAGCCGGAGGTAAAGGAACACTACAATTTGGTACAGAAGTTGTAAGTGCATCTGATGGTTCGATCGCCGCTTTACTCGGAGCTTCTCCGGGTGCTTCTACCGCTGTTTCCGTCATGCTTCAGGTATTAAAAAAATGCTTCCCACAACATGTAAATACATGGGAACCAAAAATAAAAGAAATGATTCCTTCTTATGGTGTGTCACTTTCGGAAAACCCTGAGACTTTCCAAAAAATTCATACCTCAACAGCGCAGTCGCTAGGTCTAATTGAAAAAGAGTTCGTCTATAATTAATTCCTTGGAAGTAGCAAAAATTCAAATAACATTTTTCATCAATGGATAATGATTTCTATAATGAATGATCGAATATCATTAAAAATAAAACTAAGAATCTTTGATCTTTGCAGATTAAAGGTTCTTTTTTTCTCAGCCATAGAGGGCGCAGAGAATCATACTATTAGAAGGTAAAATTCCAAGTTAGATTAATAGAAAGTAGATAAAGCCAAGGAGGTTATCCTTGGCTTTTTTATCGAAATGTTTTAGAAATATAGTTTTCAGGGTAGATAAAGGGAGAGGTTAATCGGTAAATTGCTTGTCATCTAAGTTAAGGGAATTCATTTTCCTTAACCAGCTTTACAGGCAGGAACTGATACAAAATACATTAATATATTACATCATACAGGGAAGTCAGCTTAAGCAGAGTTTAAAATGCAACCGGTTGCTCATCACACGGACATGCAAGTGATTTTAAATTCGTTTGTTATATGAATATAATGTGCTTTTAAAAAGGATCTTCCTTTTCCGTATGTAAAGTTAAGAAGAAATAAAAGGGGTACCTAAAGCTACATTTAATGACCGAAAATCAGTCTGCATGAGTAAAAGGGGTACCTAAAGCTACATTTAATGACCGAAAATCAGTCTGCATGAGTAAAAGGGGTAAATAAAGCCACATTTAGTGACCCAAAATTAGTCTTCAGAGTCAAGTCCTATTAATTGTGTAAAATCAAATGCAAGTGTTTTCAACTAAAAATTGTGGGGTGTGATCCAAACCCT
>NZ_JAAOEO010000048.1 GCF_011393025.1 Neobacillus terrae
TTACCGTAAGGTAAACTACTATGAAAATCTAAGAAAACAGGAGAAAACGGGAGATTTTCCTTTCTTCATTGAGGGAGGTTAGCTTAATAAGGAAATAAAAAACATTGGGTGTTGAATCCCTGTTTTGGCAATCAAAAAATGTAGTTTATAGCAGTATGTTATTTGCATAGCAACTAAGCCGAAAACAAACAAGTCATGAATATAAACTTGCATATTTTCGGCTAATTTAAAGTAGCTTAATAGCTATTTTCATGATAATTGAGAAAAGAAGATAGAAAATTATATCCTCCTTTTAACATCTTTGATTACTAATTTACTATGGGGAATGCTTGGCATGCTGACCATGCTGTAACTTAAATCCTGGTTAGGAACTTCATAATCCATTCGATTCACAAGAAAATTAAGACTCACTTTCATGACTTCAATCGTGACCCATTCACCTGCACAGCGATGTCCTAAAAAATAATCGCCGCCACCCTGTGGAATGAATCCAAAGGGGGTTCCTTCCCATTTGGCAAACCGATAAGGATTGAATACATCGGGATTATCCCAAATTTCAGGGTCATGATTAGTCCCATAAATATCCAAAAGAGTTAATGTGCCTTCTTCAAATTTATAGCCTTTCCAAGTGAAATTTTTTTTTACCAGTGCCATAACAAAAGGAAAAAACGGATAAAAGCGACGAACTTCTTGTACAAACATCTGAGCATATTTTTCATCGCCTGATTTAAGTTTCTCCCTTTCTGCTGGATAATGATGCACTGCTAACACAATAAAATTGATAAATATAGCAATCGCCACAATCGGTCTCAATATATTGATTACTTCCACAGCAGCGGTCTCGGTATCCAGAAGGTTCCCCTCCAGTTCACGGTGCCAGGAAAATCTGTGTAATGCAGTACTTTCAGGTGGATTCACTGTCCCTTCACGAACCCTTTCAATGAGTTCTCCAATCCACTTTTCTACGCCATTTCGTGCATTTCTTCCCAGCCAATGATTTGGTCCTACTGAACCTGCCGACTCGAACATTGCCCCCAAATCATTTGCCAGATTCTTTATTTCGATTTCATCTACTGGTATGCCTGCCCACTGGCAGGCTATCCGACACATAATTTCCTTGGTTTCTTCATAAAGAATTACCTTATCCATCTGTTCCCATTTATCTACTGTTATCTCCCACTGTTTTTTTGTAATGTCAGTCAGTTTTTCAATTCCTTCCTGAGACATGATTGACATAAACATTTCCTTGCGATGTTTATGAGTCTGCCCGTCTAATGCCTGAACACCGTTCTTACCAAATAATGTTTGTACCGCCCGATTTGGTGCTGCATCTTTCCTTTTAAATTTCTCAGTATCATAAAAAACTTCCGCAGCTTCTTTTCCTCCCAAGCATATCGCTTTCTTTCCAAGGAGTCGGGTCCCAAAGATTTCAGAATTAAAACTGCGGCGTCTATTCAAAATGTACATATATCCTTCTCTCATTAGGCTTAAACTATGGTCTATTCCTTTTTCCTTAGGTATTTTTTTTGTATTTGACATACGTTCATCTCCATATTTTATTAGTAGGTCTTATTATTTGTAAGTTCTTCCTTGTTTACTCTTAAAAGGAGGATATAAGCTAAATTACTATTATTTACAGTTTTTAACTGGTATGGACTTTTAAGTGCCAAAAACAGAGGGGTAACGCTCTTTTTCTTATTCCAGTAACGGGGCAGGTGTGCGGCCGAGCCTAGGTCGTATCATATAGCGGGTGGGATTGAAGGAACTCCATGGATATCGGTATGCACGTTTCAGAGGGCTGAAGTCTGTCCAGATCCAAGCTTTCATGACCGCAACCTGCCAAAACATAAAAAAAATTGCCCTCCATCTCACCAAAAAGGGGAAATAGAGAGCAAAATCTTCTTCTTTTTTTACAATTCTACTACTTAGGAAAGTAAAGTTAACCATGAAAATACATATTATGGTAATTATGAAGATTTATCAACACTCTGTAAAAAACCTGTATAGAATTATTCTATACAGGTTTTTTATTGGGGGAATTCATATGATGGGTCGTAATGATTCTTCTTTTTAATGCAGATTGTGAAGAATTGTACTTAAAGTAACGGGGGCTTTTCTTCATTAGGAGTAAGCCTTTTTTTTCTGTTGTTCCACTAAAGGGCAGTTTAGTTGAAGAAGAATTCTTTTATTTCACTCGTTTTATGGGATTATATGGTAATATAAAAATAAGGAAAATTGATTCTTTGTAAGGTGAAATCCTATTGGAAAATTCAATCATTGGTGGGGTGATTCTTTTTGAAAACTATCCAAAAGATGTATGAGCATTTAAATTGGGCTAATCAATGTATCCTTGAAACATTGCAAAGTATTGAAGATGAAAATCAAGAGGTAAGCCGTTTGTTTTCCCATATCCTGCTTGCGGAAAAAGTATGGATTACTAGATTACGAGGATTGGACAGTTCACGACTGCCCATCTGGTCAGAGGTCGATATAGAAGTCTGTGCAGACCTTGTTATGCAAAACAAAGAGAGCTTAACAACGTATCTTGCTAATTTATCAAATACTGACCTAAATAAATCAATATCCTACACAAATAGTAAAGGAAAAGAGTTTAAGAATTCTGTAAGGGATATTTTAACCCATGTAGCATTGCACGGTCAGTATCATCGAGGACAGATTAACTCACGACTTCGGTCAGATGGTTTTGAACCAGTTAATATTGACTTTATTACATTTGTGAGATAGAAGTATCGGTTTATGATATGCGTCTATGTTCCAATAACAGGTGCGATACTTATATAAGGGGTATTGCTTTTTCTATTTGAGCTAACGAAAAGAAGACATAATAATGACAATGAAATAATAATATCTATATAGTATGTCTAACTACTTTAAGGGAGGCTTTAATATGGAGGAAAGTTTAATTATAGATTATGAAGAACGACTTCGAGAAGCGATGCTAATTGGGGATGTTAATAGTCTTGACAATCTGATTAATGATAACCTTATCTTTGTTAATCACTTTGGACAAATATTAACGAAGGAAGCCGATATTGAAGCACATCGTTCTGGAGTATTGAATTTTATTGATATCAAAATTTTAGACCAAAAAGTGATTCTATTAGGAAATTCTGCTGTAACTGTAACACGTGCTGCTTTAAAAGGGATATTTGGTATAGAGCCAATTGAAGGTGAAATGTGTTATTCAAGGGTTTGGCAAATGAATGGAGATAAATTAACAATCGTGTCAGGTCATTGTAGTTCAGTTCAGAAATAATTTTTATTAAAGTAACGGGTGTGATTCTTCAAGATGAAGGTTGCCTTTTTTCTTATTCCACAAGAAATTTTGTGAATTTTTTATACTTAAACTAAAGGGTGCTTATGTTGAGTATTGGTGTTGCTGCGGCAACTCCTTTTTTGGTTATTCAGTTAAAGGGACAGATAAGTTTAGGAAGATATAAAAATACAGAAAAAACCACTCTGGGTTTTCTTAAATGGAGAGTGAGGAGAACTTTCTTTTAAAGAAGTTAGGATATAAAAAAGACCTGGGGGGAACCAGTGCTGAAGAAATTACCTTTTTATAAACTAAATGTATCATTGTATTTTAAGTTTGTCTGTGAAGAATTTGTGAAACTGATTTCTTCAACAAACGGGCAGGTTAATTCAATTAAAAGTAAAAGTAGTATAGTATAATTTAGCATAAAAGAATTGAAATGCTGTTCGGAAGGAGGAGAATTCATTATGGTCACATACAATAAACCAATATTAGAATTATTCCAATTTGATAAATGTGATGTTCCAAAATTAATTGAGCTCTCTGCATCGGTTGGATGGGATTATGATGAAAAAGAAATTGGAACTGTTCTGTCATCTGGTAAAATATTTGGACATAAAAATGCTGAGGGGAAAATTGTGTCCAGTGCTGCGATAATTCCTTATGATACTTCTTTAGCCTCAATTGGTATGGTTATAGTTAATAAAGATTTTAGAGGTATGGGATTAGGAAAAAAGGCTACTAGGAAATGTATAGAAAGTGTTTCTAATGAAACTACCATTATGCTAATTGCAACAGAAGAAGGAAAACCCCTTTATGAAAAAATGGGCTTTAATACTGTTGATTTTGTTCATAAATATTTATGTGATGATTATAAAGTTGATACTAAACCGCTGATTAACAGTGATATTTTCATTGAAGAGTTTAATGGAGTTAATATTGATGAATTACTTAAACTTGATGAGGGTGCTTTTGGGGACAAAAGAACTCATTTTCTTATGAATAGAATAAAACAATCTGAAGAATGCTTAGTTGTAAAAGATAATAATGGAACAATTGTGGGGTATGGACTTTCCATTTTAGGTCCAATTAATCTCATATTAGGTCCTATTGTAGCACCAGACTTTCAAATAGCTTCGATTTTAATAGATAAATTATCTTCAAGTCATCAAGGGAAACTAAGAATTGATGTCCCATCAGGCACTGATGAGTTTATGATGTTTTTGGAGAAAAGTGGATTTGTTAATGTAAGTAAACCTCCAATAATGGTAATTAATTCTGTCAATATGCCTTCTAGAAACAATACATTATTCGGGATTGCAGCCCAAATTTTTGGGTAGTTTGTGAATAAATGTACTTAAACTAACGGGTGCAAGAGTTTAAGAAGGAGATCGCTGCGGCGGTCTTTTTTCTTGTTGAGCAAACGGGGCGGTTTAGTTAAAGAAAGGATTATTTGAAAAACAGAGAATAATGCATTTTATTTCGCCAAAGAGCCAGTTTTTATATTAATCTTCATGAAAAGGCAGGAATATACCTTTCTTTTATTTAATCTTATTTAATGACAAACATGTAGAACATATGTTATGTTTTTATCCCTACATAATTTAAAAATAAAAAGACGAGGTGTCTGAATATGAATAAAACAGAATTAGTGAATGCTGTTGTAACACAAACAGAGTTAACAAAGAAAGATGCTGCAAATGCAGTCGATGCATTGTTTGAAACCATTTCTAATACTCTTGCAAAAGAAGAGAAAATCCAGTTGATTGGATTTGGCACATTTGAGGTGCGTGAGCGTGCAGCTCGAACAGGTCGTAACCCACAAACTGGTGAAGAAATTCAGATTTCTGCTTCTAAAGTTCCAGCGTTTAAACCAGGAAAGGAATTAAAAGAAGCTGTTAAATAAGTTTGTATAGTTTTAAAGAATTGGCTCTAAGGTATGATCCCTAGAGCCTTTTTGTGTTTGAAATAGAATGTATTCAGGGAGGCTTTTTGGCCATTCGGCAATATTATTAATGAGATCAGGAGGAATTAGATTACTTATCAAAGTAGATTGTGAAGAATTCCGCTTAAACTAAAGGCAGAAGAGTTGAACAAGAGACATTGATCTTACAAAAATCAATGTCTCTTGTTATTGTAGGGTATTTTTACCTCTAAAATATGTTATGGTAAGAATACACGTTCGTTTTTGTTGAAATATACATATTTGGGGAGGTAACTAATGGAGACAATAAGCTATCCAAGAGTGTGGAATTTAGATAAGATTTTTATGGGGGGAAGCAAATCAAGTCTGTTTTTAGAACATATCAATCGATTAGAAGCTCTTTTACATGAACTAGAAGGTAGCGTTAAATCATTTTTTACTCCACTTTCAACAAAAGAAGTAATTAAAGTAGTCCATTTAGTAGAAAACATTGCAACCATTCGCTTGTACTTATCGCAAGCTAATTCGTTTATCACTTGTCTCTTTGCACAAAATCCAAAGGATCAAGATGCTGCGATTTTACGAGGAAAAGTTGCTCAAAAGGAATCCCGTTTTGAAAAAGAATTATCGAAAGTAAAGAAGATATTAACAAATACAAAGGAAGAAATTTGGGAAAACATATTAGAAATCGAAGAATTACAAGAATATAGATTTATTTTAAATGAATGGCGTGAAAATGCAGATAAGAATTTGTCAGAAGCGGAGCTAAATTTAATTTCAGATTTAATGGTTGATGGATACCATGCTTGGGGACATTTCTATAATAATCTAGTAAGTAGTATTAACGTAAATATTCAAATTAATGGAAAAGAAGAAAATCTATCAGTTGGACAAGCCATTAACTTGCGGTCGCACCATAATGAAGAAGTGCGTAAGGAAGCTCATTATATATTAGAGTCTACATGGAAAGAGAAAGAAGAATTATTTAGTAAAATAATAAATCACATTGCTGGCTTTCGTATACAAGTAAATAACAAACGTGGGATTAAAAGTGTAATAGAAGATCCTTTGAAAAAGAACAGAATGAAGGAAGAAACGCTGAATACGATGTGGACAGTGATCAGCAAATATAAACAACCTTTCTCGAATTACTTAAAGCGAAAAGCTGAAATGATAGGCGGACCAAGTATGAAGGCTTATAACTTTTGGGCTCCCGTTACAAAAAGTAATCAAGAGATAACATTCGGGGAAGCTGCTACACTTATTACGGAACACTTTAGTCAGTTTGGAACCGAGCTAGAAGGCTTCGTTAGGCAAGCTTTTTATGAAGGTTGGATAGAGGCGGAAGATAGTCCAAATAAGTCCGCTATTCCATTTTGTGCAGGTTTTCCACTAACAGGTGAATCAAGAGTTTTTATGACATTTAGCGGTACTTTTTTAAATGTGTTAACTCTTGTTCATGAACTGGGGCATGCTTTCCATAATCATGCCATGAAGTCTGTTAATGGGTTAAATAAGCGTTATCCGTTAAGTATTGCTGAAACTGCTTCAACCTTCTCCGAAATGATTATTTTTGATGCGGCTATGAAAAAGGTAAATTCAAAAGAAGACAAATTATTTATACTGGATGAAAAATTAAAACGTAGTGTAATGAACTTTATGAATATTCATTCGAGATTCTTATTTGAGCAGAGATTTTACGAGGAACGTAATGAAGGTATTGTTTCAGCCGATCGACTAAATCAGTTAATGGAAGAATCAATAAATGAGGCATATGCTGGTTCCCTAGAACAACCTTCAATTTATTCTTGGGTTTGGACACCACACTACTATATTACTCAATCGCCTTTTTATAATTTCCCATATACTTTTGGATATTTATTTGCATTGGGCATTTATGCAAAGGCAAAGGAGAAAGGAAAAGATTTTGAGAAAGATTATTTGAACTTACTCCGTGATTCAGGAAGTATGTCTGTGGAAGATTTAGTTATGAAACATTTAGGAGAAGATATTACTTTAGAGGCATTCTGGGAAAAAGGAATGGAATTATGTGTCAAAGATGCAGAAGAATTTATAAAACTAACATCTTCTTAAACCTATTGGAGTGTTGATCAAAAGAATGGATTGACGCTTTTTATGAGGAAGTTATTGTACTAACGGGGCTGGTTAGTGAAAGAAGTGCAAAGAAAAGCCATAATCATTTATGAGGTCATTAATAGAATCAATATAAAAACAAAATAAAAACCTCTAAATTATTTAGAGGCTTCTTATAAGTCAGTTCGCATAGCTCTATCAATAGCTAAAACTGTAGGTAAAATATCATCATAAGTTTCTAAAGTGTGATTATCCAAATAGGTTAATTGAAAACACTGGTTTAGGTAGCGTACTAACAACACAGGAACCTGTTCCTTGTTGTTGAAAGTTAATGTTATTTCGGAATTAGTACTGTTGTATAGTGTTTAGCATCGTTTCTATGTGGTTTAAGGTCATTTCGTCTTAGTCTCCCTTCTTTTATAGAGGAGGATGACTAAGAGAAGTCTCGAATTTCCTAAACAAAGCTATTTCTCTCAAGCATAACATAATAAAGAACGATAGATATAGTAGAGTTTGGAGAAGACAAGTGAATAATCTTGTTCCATAGTAAAAGTAGAATTGTTCAACGAGTATTTTATGTTTAAGTTATTATGAATTATCCTATTCGACTGGTGCTTTACTTCAATAAGGAGTAAAGCCTTTTTTCTGGTTCCATTAAGGGGTAGGTTAGTTTAGTAATTGCTATAAATGAAGATATCTACTTTCTGTAACAATGATGTAATATTTGTAATGATTAAATCTAACTCTTATAAATCTTCATACCCTTTTAACTAATCCAAAGCCTTAATTTGACATCGTTTTATGAAGATGTAGAATACCATTAAATTATATGTTTACTGTTAAATTGGTATCTTTATCACTCTTAAATTGGCATAAAGTGGTTGGATCGTGGGTTGGCTTTCTCCATGGAATAATATGATTTTAATATTGTCTTAACAAGAAAATAGGTAAATTTTAGTATAATTAAATTGAATCATATTTAATTGTAAAGAAGGGGTTAATTTTGAAAGAGACAATTTTGGATTATGAAGATTTATTGGAAATGTTAGATTCGTTATTGCGAGAACCAACGGAGTTTTGGGATAAATTTTACTCTGATCGTGAAAGAGGTATCCCTTTTTTTGTGAATTACCCCGACGAAAATTTAGCTGGTTACTTTGAAAATAATTTATTCCAATCAGGTAAAGTCCTTGAATTGGGGTGTGGCCCTGGGCGTAATGCAATTTATTTTGTTGAAAAAGGATGTTTGGTCGATGCGGTAGATTTATCCCGAGAAACCCTAAATTGGGCAAGAGAACGTGCAATTGAAAGGAATGTTAGAGTAAACTTTATCGAATCAAATATCTTTAACTTAGACATCGAAGAAGGTACTTATGACATTGTATATGATTCAGGTTGTTTTCATCATATTGCTCCTCACAGAAGATTAAGTTATATAAATTTAGTAAACAGGGCATTAAAACCGAATGGATTCTTTGCAATTACTTGTTTTGTCCCAGGTGGAGAGTTAGGCGGATCGGAAATATCGGATTGGGAAGTATATAGATTACTTAATCTTAAAGGAGGATTGGGTTATTCAGAGGAAAAGTTGAAATCTATTTTCAAAGATTTCAGGGTAATTGAAATAAGAGAAATGAAAGAAGTAAAACAACCAAATAAAGTATTTGGCGTAAATGGTTTAATGACTGCTGTATTCCAAAAATACTAATACTTATCCTAAAGTTAAATATGATCTCTTTCAGCAAAGTGCTCCTCAATTAGAATGTGAATCAAAAAGGATTTAAAATTGAGGACTAAAAGTATTAATGACTTAAATCTATACTTCCATGGTTGTATCATACTTTAGTAACTTTTGTTGACTATACATTCTCTCAAAAAGAATTCCTGTTAAATAGTAAAACACAAGGCCAAAGAAAATGTGAATAAGTGTAAATTTCAGACCAAATGATGTGAATTCATTCACTAGAACTGGCAATTTCACCGTCGACCAAGCTCCTAAGAAAAACACTATATACCGCACGCTAGCTCCTTTTTTCAATAATAGTACTGCGATTGGAAAGGCTATATAAAGTGGGCCTGCTGCTATGGTTGCTAGTAATAAGGTGAAGAAGACACCATATATACCTGATTTCTCACCCATATAACGAATAAGTGTTTCTTTCTTTACCCATTGATCCAATAATCCGACTAATATGAATATAGGAGGAAGTAGAAATAACATATCCAAAATACTTTTACCAGTTAACTGAACGGTTTTTATAGCAATAGCTTGATTCATAAATGTAATAATAAGTAATCCTAACAATAAAATGAAAAAGAAACGATATCTTTTTAGCTTTATCATGTCATCACCACCCAAATAATCAATGCAAATAAAAGAGACATTATTATGGAAGAAATATTTCTAGCATAAGCAAAATTTCTTCCGAAAGTTTTTTGTTCCATAGTTAAAGTAACAAGTCCTACAGACATCAATGTTGACATTAATACAGCTACTTGTGGAAGGGCAGCTCCATTCTGAACTAATGTATGTCCGAGAGGAAAGACGATAAAGCTTGGAACTAAAGCAATTGAGCCAATAATTGTGGAATAGATGATACCTAGGAAACCTGAATTTTCCCCAATAATGGAAGAAATAAGGGACGGTGTCAATAAAGATAATGCTAGCCCAATAAATAGCATAATCGCTAATAAATCTGGTAAAACATTTCGAAACATATTCCATGATTTTAATAATGCGGTTTTTGTTTTGAATTTGTCTTTTATGAAGGAAATTACCAAATATATAGAGGCTATCGCATAGAGAAATATGCCACTAATCATTATCTTGAACCTTCAATCCCTCAAATTTATCTAGGAAAAAAGCTAAATTTTTCATTTTTTCTTCAATATCTAGGTGAAATTCTTCTAATTTTCTTTTACCAATTGAAGTGATTTTGTACATCCTTATCGGTTTATCTTGCTCAGAAATTTTCAAATAAGATTCAACAGCACCTTCTTCCTCTAATTTTTTTAGTGTGCGATATAATATGGCACTATCAATTGGGTTGATGGGAAGCTCCTCCTCACATTTTTGTAGAAGTTTCCCCCCATAGTTATCTCCCTCTGTTAAAAACAGCAAAAGAAATGCACCTGTATGTCTCCCTGTATGTTTCATAAAAGATATACCCCCTATAATGTAATAAAATTTTCAGGCAACATATTACTGTTATTAACAGTATACTGTCAAAAACAGTAATATGTAAATATTTTTTCTTTATACTCAACAAAAAAATATAATGCTAAGGATTACACTAAACTAAAGGATACATATATACAGTTTTTTTTTGACTGTAATCATCGTAAATAAAATCTTGTGATTATCATTTTCTGTTGTGAAAAAAGCTGACTCATTATTAGTCATCTGCTCTTTTACCAGTAAAGCAAGGAACACCAAAAAGTGGTGACGAGGCATATCTGGCAAGGGTATGTGGAAGAGGTGGATCACCTGCGCCATCATAATGATGTGAAATCGGTTTATGAGAAGCGCAAGGAGACGATAGAACGTGTTTTTGCCGATGCAAAAGGAAAGCATGGCTGAGTTAGACAACTTTGAGGGGACTCAAAAAATTGTGGATGCAGGCGATGCTTACTTTCGCTGCCATGAATCTTAAGAAGTTGGCTAGGTGGACATGGAAAAGCCCAAAATTGGCCTAGAGAATAGGTTGGGAAAAACCTAACCTGCCTTTTCTGGGTGGAAAATTCCTAACAGTATACAAAAGGAATTCGGAATGAGACCATTTCGAACCCCTTTTGTCGACACTCTGGATGCTTAAAAAGCTTTGTTTTTTTTATGTATTGATGGTTAGTTTGCGAACAATTTCATCTAAGCTAACGGGTGCTTTGATCCAGGAAAAATTAGCAACTTTTTTTGTTGAATTCCTTATTGAACAAACGGGCAGGTTAGTTGAACAGCAAGACAGTAGTTATGACTATACCATATACCGAAAATAAAATAACAAACAAGAATTCACTTACAAATAGGCAAATATCTATTCCTCTTTGAACATGGACACATACACTATTTTTGAAACAATTTGAGGAGGAGATATATAATGGAAAGACAATTTTTTGGTGGCGGTATGGGTTATGGAGGTTATCCTGGTTATGGCTTGGGTTATGGTGGTTATCCTTTCCATCATCATGGATATGGAGCCTATCCTTTTTACCACCATCATGGATTCCATCATGGTTGTGGATGTTATCCGATTTATCACTACGGGTACTGTTGTTAACTTGCAAAATGGATTTAACCCTTGGAGCGATGTCTTCAGGGGTTTAAATTGTCTAAAAAGAATCATCATTACATACATTTTTAAGCTAAGTGTTGATTTTTATCGATTATTGAGCTACCGGGGCAGGAAAATTGAAGTACAGAAATGAATTGTCGCTTTTGACCCATAAGGCGAAGGAGGAAAAGGATTAACCTTTTCCTTGATTTAGTCAGTATTTAGGATATTTATCTCCCCCATAGTCTTGTAATATCAATTGGAACTATCAGGTCGGCGTAGTTTTTCCTCATATAGAACCCGATACAGATAAAGAAGGGCGTATTTTCTGGATAGGTATGCACCCTAAATATTTACGAAAAGGGTTGGGTCAGAGACTCCATTTAATAGGACTATACAGGTTACAAAATGAATTTAAAGCAAAATCCTATCTTGGAGCAACTAATGTTGATAATAGTCCTATGAGAAAAATTATGATAGAAAATGGATGCATTCAAAATAAAAATACTGTTATTTCATTGGAATATTGCATATAGATTGTTACGTTTTTCACTTAAAGTAATAGGGGCTTTCGTTTTACAATTAGGTTGCTGCGGCAGCCCTTTTTTCTTATTCGACTAACGGGGCAGGTTAGTGAAAGAAGTGCAAAGAAAAGCCATAATCATTTATGAGGTCATTAATAGAATCAATATAAAAACAAAATAAAAAACCTCTAAATTATTTAGAGGCATAGAAAAATGCTTGTTCAACTACCATGAAAATAAGTTTCTTTAAGATTGGAAAAATGACAATACTTAAGAAGACCCTGCTCAATCGATAAAAAAAGAGGGGAGCGTTAATTAATAAGTCTCTGGAGTGGCGTGGACTGGATTAAGGTCAGTATCAGTATTGACACTTCCTACCCATTTTCATTCTCTGTGGTGAAGTGCCGATTTTTGCGCTTCATGGAAGGCTAACGGGGGCTTGTGCGGCCGAGCTTAGGTCGTATCATATAACGGGTGGGATTCCCGTCGAGTAAGAACTAGCCATTCGCTCGTAGCGAGTCTTGGAGGGCTAAAGGTAACTTTAGTCT
>NZ_JAAOEO010000004.1 GCF_011393025.1 Neobacillus terrae
ATATTTGCCTTTAGTTACCCCTTTTCCTCTTTTTCACCAATTTGGGGTCACTATATTTGCCTTTAGTTACCCCTTTTCCCCTTTTACATCCATATTGGGTCACATTGACTCTTATAAGAACCATTTTCCTTAATCCAGCTGGTGTTCTATTTCCATCAAAAAATCCCTGGCCATTTAAGGCTCAGGGATTTTAATATCAATTCTTTTGATATCTTAGAATTGGCTTACGTGCTGCGGTAGTTTCATCCAGTCGGCCAACAACTGTTGTGTGAGGCGCTTCCTGAACGATTTCGGGATTTTCTTCAGCTTCCTTAGCAATTTGAATCATAGTATCAACAAATGAATCCAGTGTTTCTTTTGATTCAGTTTCAGTTGGTTCGATCATAATACACTCTTCCACGTTAAGCGGGAAGTAAATGGTTGGCGGGTGATAGCCGAAGTCAAGCAGTCGCTTGGCAATATCCAGTGTACGAACCCCCAACTTTTTCTGTCGTCTGCCGCTTAGTACGAATTCATGCTTACAATGCCTGTCAAACGGCAGGTCGTAGTATGGAGCAAGGCGTCTCATCATATAGTTTGCGTTTAATACCGCATATTCAGTAACAGCCTTGAGCCCGTCAGGTCCCATGGAGCGGATATAAGTATAGGCACGGACATTGATTCCAAAATTGCCATAATACGGTTTAACGCGTCCAATAGATTGCGGACGATCGTAATCAAACACATATTCTTCTCCACGTTTTGTAATCACTGGTTTTGGCAGGAACGGAATCAAGTCAGCTTTAACACCTACAGGGCCTGAACCCGGTCCACCACCGCCATGCGGGCCTGTAAAGGTTTTGTGAAGATTTAAATGGACAACATCAAATCCCATATCTCCAGGGCGGGCTTTTGACAGAACGGCATTTAAATTGGCTCCATCATAATAAAGCTTTCCTCCAGCTCCATGAACGATTTCAGCCATTTCTAGAATATTTTCTTCAAATAAGCCAAGGGTATTTGGATTAGTCAGCATCAGTGCAGCTGTATCTTCTCCAACGACTCTTTTCAGGTCTTCCAGGTCTACCAGTCCATGTTCATTGGATTTAACAGTAACAGTATCAAGTCCTGCAACTGAAGCAGAAGCAGGGTTTGTTCCATGAGCGGAATCCGGAACGATTACTTTTGTTCTGTTAAAATCACCGTTTGCTTCATGGTAGGCACGGATAAGCATTAGCCCAGTCCACTCTCCGTGTGCACCAGCAGCCGGCTGCAATGTTACCTCATCCATCCCTGTAATTTCTATTAAATGCTGCTGAAGGTCATACAGCAGTTCCATTGCCCCCTGAACAGAACTTTCATCCTGAAGAGGGTGAATATGTGCAAACCCGTTAAAGCGGGCTACATTTTCATTAATTTTTGGATTATATTTCATTGTACAAGAGCCAAGAGGATAGAATCCTGAATCAAGGCCATGGTTCCTTTTTGAAAGAGCTGTATAATGGCGCATGATATCAAGCTCAGAAACTTCAGGAAGTTCAGGCTCTTCCTCACGAATATAGCCTTCCGGCAATAATTGGGACAGATCCATTTCCGGAACATCAAGATCCGGTAGGCTGAAGCCAACCCTGCCAGGTCTGCCTTGTTCAAAAATAAGCGGCTGGTCTTGATTATGCATGAATATCCCCCAATTCTTTGACTAGAGTATCAATCTCTTCTTTTGTTCTGACTTCAGTAACAGCAATCAGCATGTGATTGGCCAAATCCGGATAGTCGCGTCCAAGATCATATCCGCCAATGATTCCTTTTTTCAAAAGCTCCTGGTTCACTTCTTTAACTGGTTTGTTTAATTTAACTACAAATTCATTAAAGGCAGGGCCTTCATAGGCTAATTCAATGCCTTGTTCTTTAAAAACTGTTTTAGCGTAGTGGGCTTTTTGGACATTTGATGCAGCCATGCTCCGTACTCCCTTTTTACCAAGAGCAGTCATTGCCACAGAAGCGGCAAGAGCATTTAGAGCCTGGTTTGAACAGATATTGGATGTCGCTTTATCGCGGCGGATATGCTGTTCACGTGCCTGGAGAGTTAAAACAAATCCGCGGCGCCCCTGGTCATCCGTTGTTTGACCGACTAGCCGTCCTGGGACTTTGCGCATTAATTTATTGGTAACAGCGAAATATCCGCAGTGTGGGCCTCCAAATTGAGTCGGAATGCCGAATGGCTGTGCGTCTCCTACTACAATATCCGCACCGAACTTGCCAGGAGGAGTAAGTACTCCAAGAGATAAAGGATTGCTGGAAACAACAAATAATGATTTATTGGCATGTACGATTTCTTCTACCTCTTTTAATGGCTCAATCCGGCCAAAAAAGTTAGGATACTGTACAATAACGGCTGCCACGCCGTCCCCGGAAAGTTTTTTTAAAGCATCCAGATCCGTAACACCATCTTTAACAGGTATCTCAACAATGTCGATTCTCTGTCCTTTGGCATAGGCTTTCACAACTTCCCTTGCCTCCGGATGGACGGCACCAGAAATTAGAACTTTTTGTCGCTTTGTATGGGCTGCGCTAAGCATTGCTGCCTCGGCAAGAGCAGTACCGCCGTCATACATAGAGGAATTGGCTGTTTCCATTCCAGTAAGTTCACAAATCATTGTTTGAAATTCAAAGATTGCCTGCAGCTCACCCTGGGAAATCTCAGGCTGGTAAGGAGTATAGGCTGTATAGAATTCGGAACGGGAAATAACATGATCTACAATCACCGGAATATAGTGGTCATAAACCCCAGCTCCAAGGAAAGATACATTGCTTCTCAAATCAGCATTCCTGCCAGCAAGCTGGGTCAGTTCTCTCATTAAAGCTGTTTCAGATTTTGCTGGTTTAATATTGTATTCTCCTCTGAACCTTACACTTTCGGGAATATCGCTGAAAAGTTCATCAATAGAGGTTACACCGATTGTTTTCAGCATTAAATTTTTATCTTCTTCTGTCATCGGTAAGTAGCGATGTTTCATTATCTTATCTCCCCTCTGTTATTTCTTTTCTCTTTTATAAAAAGGAATGGGCACGATTCGAGCTTTAAGGCGTTTGCTTCTGATTTCAATCTCTACCTCATTTTCCAATGATGCTTCATCAGATTGGAGCAGGGCCAATCCGATATTTTTCTTTAAAGTTGGAGATTGTGTACCGGTTGTTACTTCTCCAATCAGTTCATCACCTTTAAAAACAGGATATCCATGGCGGGGAATTCCTCTGTCAATCATTTCAATACCGACTAGCTTTCTTGGCAGCCCACTTTCCTTTTGCTGCTTAAGAGCCTCTTTACCAATAAAATCCGTCTCTTTATTTAGCTTGACGGCGAAGCCGATTCCTGCTTCCAAAGGTGAAATTTCAGGCGAAAGCTCCTGCCCGTATAAAGCCAGGTTTGCTTCAAAGCGGAGTGTATCGCGTGAACCCAGGCCGCATGGAACGACTCCCTCTTCTTGTCCAGCTTCAAGAATTGCCTTCCAAAGTGCTACAGCATCATTGGAGTCACAATATATTTCAAAGCCGTCTTCACCGGTATATCCTGTTCTTGAAACTAGGGCTTTTTTGCCGTTTAAGTCGACTTCCTGTTTAAATTTAAAAAAACCAATACTTGCAAGGTCAGTTTCTGATGTAAGCCTTTGGAGAACCTTCTGAGCAAGTGGGCCCTGAAGCGCTAGCTGTGCTGTTTTATCTGAAAGATTCTCTAGCTGCACATCTCCCTCAGTATGTTCATCAAGCCATGCATAGTCCTTTTCAATATTCGAAGCATTTACTACAAGAAGATAATGATTATCCTTTAATTTATAAACAAGCAAATCATCCACTGTGCCGCCATTGTCATAGCACATAGCTGTATACTGGGCACCGCCGTCAGATAATTTGGATATATCATTTGTCATCATTTTTTGCAGATATGGTAAGCTGCCTGTCCCTTTAACATCAATTTCTCCCATATGTGAAACATCAAACAAACCAGCCCTGGTGCGAACAGCTTCATGCTCTTCCTTTATGCTTGAGAACTGAACTGGCAATTCCCAGCCACCAAAATCAATGGTTTTTGCTCCATACTCCTTGTAGGTGTCAAATAATGGAGTTCGCTTTAATTCTGTCATTGTTTGTCCCCTTTCACATCTCTTAATGACTGCTGTTTGAAAAATGCATATATAGGCCTGCTCTCTGCCAAAAATAAAGGGCAGAAAGAAGATGCTCTGTCCGAATTTAAAAAACCGGGCAGTAAAAAAGGACAGAGCCCTCCCCTTAAATTAAAAGAAGGTCTCTGTCCTTGCACCTGAAAGTTTACCTTGGTACGGCTTTCCCCTTTGGTGGTTTCTTTTTAAAAGAAACTCTCTCCAGAGCTGCGTCCAACAAGAGTACTTTTGCCTGAGAGATTCACGGAATGCTTGCTCCTTCGGCGCTACTTAATGTAGTCTCTCCCCTTATCATCATCCGCATTTATAATATTTTCCAAATGGGTCATACTAAAAGTTGAATAGGCATTTAAAGTCCATTTTTTTGAATACTTAAAACTTTAAAAACTACTTACATCCTACCATTAAACCGCACTTTTGGGAATACATTAATTTTTTATAAATAGGAGTTGAACATATGCCTGTCCAAATTAACTTTGATTCCTCCTGGAAGGATGAATTGATGCATCGAATGGAGAACGATGGTCCCTGGGGAAATTGGGAGCTTTTCAAGCTGGCAATTGAAGTAGAAAAGCATTTAGTTATTCCTGAATTTGAGGGACTGCAGGCACCCAGCCATCTCTCTGAGCTTACACCGCTTCCACATCAGCTTGAAACAGCAAAACAGGTCATTGAAAATATGCATGGGAAAGCCATTCTTGCTGATGAAGTTGGATTAGGTAAAACAATTGAGGCAGGACTTATATTAAAAGAATATATGATTAGAGGACTGGTTAAAAAGGTATTAATACTTGTTCCTGCTTCCCTTGTTACTCAATGGGCTTCGGAGCTAAACAGCAAGTTTTTTATTCCGGCTGTTACGCAGCGTAAAAGTTATGTCTGGGACCAATGCGATGTCATTGTTTCTTCCATTGATACAGCAAAACGGAACCCACACAGAGATATCATTTATGCACAAAACTATGACTTAATCATTATTGATGAAGCACACAAACTTAAAAATAATAAAACGAAAAACTATGAATTTGTTCAAAACCTTAAGAAGAAATTTTGCCTGCTTTTAACTGCAACTCCTATTCAAAATAGGATTGAAGAAATATTCAACCTTGTTTCTTTATTAAAACCAGGCCACCTTGGCAGTGAGAGTGATTTTTACGAGAAATATAAAAAAGCTGGTCGCTCTGTACAGGACGATGAACATTTAAAAGAATTAGTAAACAAAGTTATGATTCGGAACCGCAGGGCTGATACCGGGATAGAATGGACAAAGCGGCATGTTGAAACGATTCCAATTGAATTTTCACCAACCGAAAAAGTGCTTTATGAGGCAATTAACAACTTACGCGATGAAGATAATTGGGTTCAAACCAGCGCCTTTTCTATGATGACACTTCAACGGGAAGCCTGCAGCAGCCGGGAAGCAGTATATTATACTTTAAGGAATATGCTGCAAAGAAAAGAAAATCCGTCACAGGCTTATCAGGATCAGATTCTTTCTTTAATTTCAAAAGTGGAAGCAGTCAAAAAAAATTCCAAAGCTGAAAAAGCTCTTGAATTGATAAAAAAAATTAATGATAAAGTCATTATCTTTACAGAATACCGTGCCACACAGCTTTATTTACAATGGTATTTAAAGCAGCACGGGATTTCATCGGTTCCATTCAGGGGCGGATTTAAACGCGGGAAAAAGGACTGGATGCGTGAACTTTTCCAAAAGCATGCCCAGGTTCTTATTGCCACTGAGGCGGGAGGAGAGGGAATTAACCTTCAGTTTTGCAACCATATTATTAATTTTGATCTTCCCTGGAATCCAATGAGACTTGAACAACGAATCGGAAGGATTCACCGCCTTGGCCAGGAAAAGGACGTCATGATTTACAATTTCGCAATAAAGAATACGGTTGAGGAGCATGTCTTAAAGCTCTTGTATGAAAAGATCCAATTATTTGAAAAAGTAGTTGGGGAATTGGATGATATTCTTACAAAACTTGAGTTTGGAAATATTGAAGATCATCTAATTGAGATTTTCGGACAATCCATTTCGGAGGGAGAAATGAGAATCAAAATGGATAATCTGGCATCCATGATTGAGTTTGCAAAAGGCGTTAAGGAGGAAGACAGCCATGCAGCAGCAGGAAATCCATAATTTTCTGAGGCGTTATTTTGAGGCTAATGATTGCGAGCTAGTAGAAAATACGCCTGGATACATGACCGTGCAGCTTACGGTGGAATTGGACAAGGAGCTGATGAATCGTCCTTTTTATTGGCATTACCTTGAAAAGGTTGGCGGTATACCAAAACCCATGAGCCTCACTTTTATTACTAATAACCAGCTTGCCCCTGAGGATTTAAAAGGAGAGACAGTTCATTTTGGCTCCCCAAGACTGCATCAGATTTTCGAATCCTCTAAACGGCTTGCGGGCTATATTCGTCTTTATGAGAATAAGTTAAATAACAAACAAACACCTCTTTACCCATGGCTGGGATTGAATTTAAAGATTTCCTATGAGTGTGACCGGAAAAGAGATCTATTTGTTTCAATCGGGCTTCATTTAATAAATGGAAAAATGGTGAAGGATTTTCATGATCGCCTTTTACAAGTTCCTCTCACTCCTAAAATACCGGACTATTCGTTTACGATGTCCTCATTAATTAAACCAGCGAGCGGACTCTTAAGAATTGAGAACTACCTTAAAAGCGAGATTGAGGCGGAAGACCACTCTTGGGCTGATGAAGCGAGGGAAAGATGGGACAAGGATTTAAGTTTGCTGAATCATTTTTATGAGGATGAAGAGGAGCAGAACGATAGCTACGAGACAGAAAAGCTAGCTCTTAAGGAGCAATATGAACCAAGGATTAATATTTCCATTATTAACGGCGGACTCTTTTATTTGTCCGAGCAGGCTATATAAGAAAAGCTCAAGCGCCCGTTTAGCGAAGCAACTACCTGAGTAAACTTCATGTAACGGCTTCTCTGAATAGACAACATGCAGCTTTGCGACGAGCTGAATATAAGCTTCTTTGAAAAAGCTGTGGCGCAGGAGCTAGACAATTTTAAAAGGTAAAACTTTATATTTTCTTATTCATTAAAAAATACAAAAAGAAAGAAGCAGTTTTCTTTACTGCTTCTTTCTTTTCTTAACTTCTGTATAGAGTACGTAGGGAACGATACCAAACCACCGGTACCAAAAAGCCGCCCTTGCTTCTTTTCGTTCAAGCTTTAACTTCTTCCGTTCGCTTTTTGGCTGGTCCATATATTTTACAAAGGTTTGGGTCATGTATTTTACATAATCATTTGTTTTCATGGACACACCTTCCTTTTTTTATCAAAAAGTATGTCCTTATTCAATCACTTTTAACCTTATATAGGTATATCACTACTTTTCGACCCATTTTATCATTTTCTTTGACACAGAATCATAGGTGGCAACCCCTACTGATGTTTCCCCGCTATCCATCCAAAGATTAAAGGTGATTTTAAAACCTCCCCCTGTTTGTGTCTCCTGCATCCAGCTCACTTTTCCGTTTTGATATTGATAGATTCCTGAGTTCAGAAAACTTTCACCGGATTGAAGAGCTTTTTCCGACTTTTTAACCGCAGCTAAAAGGTAATATTCTTTCTTGAGGAACATTTTCATTTCATTACTAATTTGCCTTTCTCTTACTAGCAGTTCAATGCGGGATGTAACAAACAAAAGGAAGATAATCAAGAGACATAATGTCAGTGGATAGGTAAATCCTTTCTCATTACTTTTCATGTCAGCTGTCCCAATTTATTACGGAAGGAAAGGTTGCACTAAAGACTTTTCCCTTTAAGTCTGTAACTGTCAGCATTATTCCATTTTTGAGTCTGACAAACGATACTTCCTGAACATTTTGAAGAAGGATTTCATGACCGGTTAGATTAACGCGCCTTCTTAACGATGTACCGTATTTTTCGTATAGGATGCTATCGGTATCCTTGGTCAGCATTAGTTTACTCCCTATAACCTCCCCCTTGGTGCAGGCCATAATTTCTTTTTGGACCTGACTGCAAAACACAGTCCATTCCATTTGCTGTATTTGATTAGAGATATCCTGCTTATTAAGAACAATACGAAAAACTGGTGACAGAAAAAAAAGGAGTAAGAGAAAAAAGGATAAGGCTGTCAGGGCTTCAATTAGCGTAAATCCTCTTTCATTCAAGTACGTCGCACAATTGTTCCTTCGTATTTTGCCCATATACACACACCTCCTGTTTTCCTATTTCAGGATTGTTCCTCCACGTAACATAAAAATTTTTCTTACCTATATTCACAACATGATCCTCGGGAGGCAATCCTTCTGCTGCCATTTCTAATTCCTGGTAAATAATCCGCCAGGTTTCTTTTTCCTTTAGCATTTTCTCTGTTTGTTCCCTGATAAAGATTAGTTCAGGTGTTAATATTAATCCAATTAGGAACAGTGCAGTAAGTGATAGTAGAAGGTCCGCCATAAAGAAGCCCTCACTCTTTCGAAACATAAAAACGGCCCTTTCCTATTGAAATTGTAAAACGGTATCTTTCTTTTCCAACGGTTATATAAAAGCTGCCAAACTTACTGATGTTTCCATCCGGTGTATATTTGAAATAAAGAAGTGAAGGAGCGCCCGTAATAATAATATCCTCTGGATACGTCCGCTCTGCCAGTAGTGGATATGAATCACGTTCATGGATGTAGTAATAATTTTTTTCGGCCATAATATTCACATATACTTCATGCTGGTGAGAAATGGCATATTGCTGTGCATACAGCAAATCTGTCTCCAGTTTAAGGATAATCTCTTCGGCTTCAATGTTTTGCTTGATCGGCCCAATATTAACCGCTGTAACAGAAGCCAAAACCATCATTACTGTCATGACAATGAGCATCTCTAGAAGGGTAAATCCACCTTCCATGCAAAAAGTATCTTTGTTATTGGGCCGTGACACTGCCGTCAGTTCCTATCACCACTTTTGTTTTTCCATCCGGACATCCTTTTGTACCCGTTTTTAGGTAGCCTTCTGTAATTAATTCATTTATGTCTGCAGGAAAATGGTCTTTATCCATTTCAAATGCCTGAACCTGTGCCTGGACCATATCGACAAAGGCTTCACATCCTTTTTTATTTATATTTGCGTTGTGCTGTGTAATATTGGGGATTGTGATTATTAACAGGACCGAAATTATCAGCATAACTATCATCATTTCTATTAAAGTGAAACCTGCTTGTCTTTTCATTTAACATATCTCCTTTTTAAAATCCGTCCATCAAATGAAACATGGGCAGCAAGATGGATAAGTACATTGAAACCACCATAAAACCTATGAATAAGTAAATAGCGGGCATAGCAATTTTTGAATATTTGTCAATCTTCTCTTCCAATCGGCTAATGCAGTATCTGCTATATAAAAATAATTCCTGTTCTAGCTTTCCGTTATTTTGGCCATGCCTAATGATTCTAGAAAACTCTTTATCAAAGAAAGGAAACTCGCTGAGTATGTCCTCAAGCGCTTCTCCAGTTAAAAGCTTTTGTTTCATTACTTTCCCCAGCTCTGAAAAAAAGGGGTGAGAACTATTATTTTCAAAAAGACGGAGTGCTTCTGTTATAGAAAGTCCCCCGCTTAACAAAAAGCTTAACTGGACCGCAAAATACTGTGTATTCCATAGCTGAATAAATTTCCCCGCAAACGGTATTCGTACTAAACTTTTATTCCTAGATAAAGCTGGCTGCTTTCGAAAAATGAGGAAGTAATATATCAAGGAGATACCTGCGATAAGAAGTAGTACTGCAAGGCAAATAGGGGTATATTGTGAAAAAGAATAAACAATAGATGAAAACATATTATTTTCAAGATTCATAGTTTTAAATAATGCTGTGAATTTAGGTAATAATGTTTTCTCCACAAAGGCAAATAAAAATCCTGTAATTATAATCAGCAATATAGGATACTGGAGAATCTTAATAAGTTTTTCCCTGTCTTTTTCACGCTTGATGGCAATCTCGCTGCCCTCAAGCAGAGAAGGAGCAAAGCTCCCGTGCTGCTCAGCAAAGAATACATAGCCTGTCAATTCCCTGTTAAAATGGAGATTCTCAAGCACATAATGAAAGGGATGCCCTTTCTTCAGCATATCAAGACAAAGATTTAATTCCTCTTTTCGGTAGGCGGGAAGCTGAAATGCTAATGATTCCACTGCTTCTGTCAGCGGATAACCCCTTGTAAGGAGCTCTGCCATTTTCTTTAAAAACAATGCTTGTTCAGAAACCGGCCACTTACGTCTTCTCATCTTCATATACCAGCCGCTCGTATTCTGTTTCTTTAATGTATCCCAGCGCAATCCCTTTCCTGATTGTATCTTTTATAGTGGGATAGTTAATTAGAGCGGATTCCCCCCTAACCTCTCTCATTACCCCATTTAAATTGCGTCCAGTTAACAGTTCAAATACACTGGCTCTTTTCCATCGCCCATAAGTATAACAATAGGGCGAGCAGTCCTTTCCGCAATACGGACACGTTAATTCAACAAGGCGCTGCGCTGTGACAGCAATCAAAGTTTGTTCGACCTCCAGACTGTTTACCCCAAATTCGTGAAGACGATAAACAGCTCCCCTCGAATCCCTCGTATGCATGGTTGAAAGAACCAGATGGCCTGTAAGCGCTGCTCTGACAGCAATTTTGGCAGTCTCAGAGTCACGGATTTCCCCAACCATAATAATATCCGGATCGTGCCTGAGAATGGCTTTAAGACCTGCAGCATAGGTAACACCTGCCTTTTCATTAACCTGTACCTGGAGAACAGAATCATAGCTTTTTTCGATTGGATCTTCCAGGGTAATCACACTGCGCTGAAACATATGAGCGGTTTCATTTAAAAGGGAATATAAAGTAGTCGTTTTGCCCGAACCAGTTGGTCCCGTGAATATGATTAGACCATGGGCATGTTTCAGGAGGGCAAGTAATTTTCTTGTAATAGAAGGGAACAAGGAAAGCTGATGGAAGGGTATCTGTTCATTTTGCGGCAAAAGGCGAATCACAAGGCTTTCAGTTTGATTTGAAGGAAGAGTGGATAAACGAAGTCCGAGCCTTTTGCCATCCAGTTCACATATTAATGCTCCGCTTTGAGGGCGCCGCTTCTCTCCGATATCCATATTGGCCGAAAACTTAAAATGGGAAATTAGTCTGTCGCAATCTTCTCGGGGAAGACAAAGCCTGGGAATAAGTTTGCTTGTTAATCTAAACTGTACGAGAGTATCTTTTTTGCGGGGGATAATGTGGATGTCTGTGGCCTGATTTCGGAAAGCATCTGCCACAATTCTGTCTGCGAGCATTTCAGTTGCACTTACAATGGGAAACACCACCTTTCTTTTTTGTCAGTAAGGTATTCGACAATTTCCCTCTTCCTCCTTCCCTCTTCTTGCGAAAATACGCATTTGTCATAAAATGTCCATATTTGTTAAATGGCTAGTCCCAACTATAGAAAAACTTGGCTAGTTTGGAGTTATCCAAAGTAAAAATCTAAAGTTTCCTAAACGACTCAAAAATCCCCTTTCTCAAAATAAGCAAAGGGGATTTGAAATTATGAACCTAGTTCTTCTAAAATTTTAGCCTGGATAAGACGGACAACATCTCCCCTGCTGATTACTCCTAATACATTATTATGACGGTCAATAACTGGTAACTTCTTAAAATGGTGTTTGGAAAGAAGGGAAACAACTTTGTTCATATTGTCTTCCGGTGATACGGTGACAATCCCTTTAGTTGTAGCTATTTTCAAACATTTCACACTTGCCATGTCTTTAAGACGGGTTAATACATCCTGGCCTGCAATATGGGTCATATACATAAAGAAGTCAATAACATGGTCATCAATCGGCTTTACCGCTCTTAAAATATCGCCATCTGTTACCATTCCAAGCAATTTGCCATCTTCACTGCAGATAGGCAGTCCGCCTATTTTTTTCTCCACAAATACTTTTATAATATCCTTAATACTGGCATCCGGTCCGACACTAATAACATCCTTAATCATAAAGTCCTTTACTTGCATAATACCGGCGACCTTTCTAATTGAAATATTTGTAACATTGTATGATATAAGTATTTCACTGAGCATGTACAAAGTCAAACGGTATAAATTCATTAAATGTCTGGTGAGGTGTCTAAAAAAAGGAAAGGAACCATTTTATATCCTTTCCATAAATACTATTTAATTTTAAATAAGACTGTTAAGTGCGTCTGGATTATGACCTACTATCAGTTTTTTCCCATCAGTTAGGATGGGCCTTCTAAGAAGGACAGGGTCTTCAATTAGTATATTTACCATCTGTGACAGAGAAATTTCGTTAAGATCAATATTCATATCTTTAAATTTCTGGCTTCTGGTCGCGAGAATTTCATCGATTCCTTCGGTTGTCAGGGCTAAAATCTTTACTAGTTCATCGAATGTGGGTGTCTCTCTAAACAAATGCCTTTCCTGATAGGAAACTGAATGAGCTGCCAGCCACTTCTTCGTTTTTCGGCAGGATGTGCAGCTCGGATATGTGAAAAATGTTAAACTTTGTTGCAAATAAATCCCTCCCAGCCAAAAATTATTTAAAAAAGAATTATTTGACAATTATATTGTATAACATTTGTTTAATGTTTGTATAGTTTGAAGTCTTGTTCAATTGCTTATTTGTGAACAATTTCTAAACATATGGTGTTAATATTGTTAACCACATTCCCATGCTAAAAGCCCTGTATTATAATGAAATAAATTACGGGGGTCCGAGGTGAAACGAGATGGAACAAACCTTAAAAATCACAAATGTTTTATCAGATCCAACTAGATACTACATCTATCAATACATCACTAAACGACATCAGGAAGTAACTGTTCAGGAAGTAGCAGATAATTTTAATATTCATCCAAACGTAGCAAGGCTCCATTTATCCAAACTTGAAGATGTCAACATGCTGGCCTCAGAAACAAAGAAAACAGGAAAAGGCGGCAGACCAAGCAGATTGTACCGGCTTTCCGATGATGTGATTCAGCTTCATTTCCCATTCAGGGATTATATGCTACTTGCCAAAGTAGCAATTCAGACTATGATTTCTCTGGGTGAGGAAGGAAAAAAAGCTCTCTATATAACCGGAAAGCGTTTTGGTGCTGAAATTATTGAAATGGAGCTTGCCAAAAAATCGCAGTCGGGAACAGATCTAGATTTTGAACAGAAGATTAACATCCTAAAAAGTGCAGCTACTTTAGCCGGGTTTTATCCGGAATTTGAAGTAAATGGTGATGAAACAAAAATCTATTTTCAAATCTTCAATTGCCCATTCAGAGAAGTTGCTCAGGCGCATACAGAAATCGTTTGCAATATGCATCATGAATTCCTGAAAGGTATGTTTGAAGCTTTATTTGACTCAGTGGAATTAGTTGAAAAAGAAAATATGATCTCTGGCTGCTGCGAGACATGCTCCTACCAGGCAATGGTGACAACCTAAAAGGAAACCATTGTTTACATTTCCAATACTTTTACTTTATAATATTGTATTGATGGTATTGCAGGGTAAAAGGAGGGATACATATGGAGCGCATGTTCAGAGTACTAGGGTTCTGGACCGGGATCTTTACAGTAATGTTTTATCTTGGAGACATGAATAAAACAGCTATGCTATTCCTGGCACAAACCGGTTTCTTCATTTTGCTAAGCTATCTAAAGCTTTCCGAACGTATGTATATGTATGTTTTTGGGGCATATTTAACAGTCTTCTTTGCAGGTTTCACTTATTGGACGACTTTTATGATGCCACTAGGTACTCCACTTGGAGGAGGACAATAAAAGTCCTCAAAAAAACGCCGGAAATTATTCCGGCGTTTTTTCATTATTACTAAAGTAATCGTCTAATAGATAATCCTGTCCCTTTTGCTGGATAACAATATGAAAGCTTTCACTTATTCCGGAAGGCATGATCAGGCTTCGTATGGCCCTATTCCTTTTGCTTGTTTCTGAAAAGGGATTAGGATCATAATTTTCTTCCAGATCCTTCAAAATCCCCGACTTTAAAAGGAATTCATCCTGCCTGAATTTTTCAACAAACTGAAGGCTATATTTTTCTCCCCTGTTAATCAGCCAATCGAAATGAATATGAGAGGTAATATCCATCTCTCCTGTATGGTTTAAGACATTGTTCTCCATCTGATGCTTATAATACCCTCTCAAACTGCCCTTCCTTCTTGAAGGATGACCCCAGTCTTCTTTTGTATAGCCATAGTCGACCGTTACTGCAACCCCTTTTTTTAGTCTCTCGGCTATTTCTTCTATCAGTTTTTCCATCTGAAGCGGTATCTCAATCCTTTGGCTGTTTGAAAGCTTTAATCCACTTTCCTGCAAAAATGCAAGTATTTCTGGATTAGTAAGAGGGACTTTTCGTTCCGTTAACTGATCTCCAGATACCGCAATCATTATTTCGAAAAGCTCCCCCTTTTCCTTTTCTATCAAATGGACCGGTAAAGCATCAAAAAGCTCATTCGAAAAGATTAGACCCTCAAAATTATTTAATTCCTTCACACTTTCCAATTGTATAATCTCAAATTCAGGACTTAGCAATTCATTTTGAAGCTTTCTGTGAAACGGGCTAGTTTCAACAATATAATAGGTAATTGGTCCATTAGAAGCCTCTTCCCATTCTTCTAAGAAGGCCCTCGCAAACCTCCCATTCCCACCTCCTATTTCACAAACAGCTGGTGCTGCTACACCTTTTTCAGCTAACAGCGAAAACCAGCGGGCAACTGTTTTTCCATAAATGCTGGATACATTGCTTGAAGTGTAGAAGTCCCCTTTCTTCCCAATCTTTACTTTTTCTTTCATGTAATAACCATACTCAGGGTCATAAAGTGAAAACTGTATGTAATCTGCATAAGTAATCATTCCTGCAGGTGATTTTTCAATCATATCTTTTAATTTTGGAATCATAATAGCTCCTTTGGAGTATGCATTCGGTAACATATTAATCCTGCAAAAACCCCTTCTATTTGAAGAAGGGGTTTTTGAAAAAAATTAAAAACCGTTCAAATAAGGATTACCATCCATTTCTTCCCCAATGGTGGTTTCGGGGCCATGGCCAGACAGTACCCAAGTATCCTCCGGCAAACTTAAAAGTTTATCATGGATGCTTTTTAATAGCTGAGTTTCATTTCCTCCCGGAAGGTCAGTTCGACCAATACTTCTCTGAAAAAGTGCATCACCTGAAAAAACAAATCCTTCCTTCTCAAAATAAAATGAAATACTTCCAGGTGAATGGCCAGGCGTTTCCAGAATTGAAAATTTAAAACTTCCCAGGAGCATTTCTTCTTCTTTTTGAATAAGAATGTCAGCATCTTTTACATGGATAAGCTCTCCTAACGGAAAAAATTGCGAACCATTCAATGAAGGGTCACCCAGCCATTTCTTCTCTTTCTCATGCAGATAGACAGGAATATTATATGTCTCTCTCACTTTGTCAACCGCACCAATATGGTCAAAGTGAGCATGTGTTAACAGAATAGCTGCAGGCTTTAATTTTCTACTGTTCACCCACTCTATTATTTTCTTTGCTTCATCTCCCGGATCCACAATCAGGCATGACCCGTCGTTCTCCGTTAAAATATAGCAATTAGTCTGTATGGCCCCCAAGGGCATTCTATACCACTTCATTCTTGTACCTCCGTTTGATAGAAACTTAGTTTTATTTTACACTATTCTTACTTCTATAATAAAGGAGCGCGCTGGCCGTTTATGTATACCATATTTGCTGTTGAAGCCTCAGATGAAATTAATGAAAATAATGAGTTTAAAAATCTGCTGTATGAGGAAACAAATATTATAGGGGCACAGAGGAACTTCTTCCTTTATCATTCATTAGAAGATGCTTCTTTTGCAAAGGAACTTCTCGTTATTGGGGGCATATTTGAGGAAATACATCCCTTAACAATAGTGTCGCCTGGAAAAAAGGGACCGCTTTTTCATGATTTTGAGTGGACAATGAAAAATGGAGATATTTTTCTTTTTACGGAGAACTTAGCAGCTTTTTCATTTAAGGCTGGATTGGAAACAGATAGAAAAATGGCAGAATACCAAATGGAGGAACATCTTGTTTTTACAAGCATTGGTCCCGATAAGGTTGTATACTTCACAGAATCTCATAACCAAGAGCTGATGATCAGGACTGCTAAAGCCTATAAAACAGAAATCAACTTTTTAATTCTCGACAAATGATATAAAAAAATATAAAATAAGAAGCGAATGTAAACGCTATTGATACATAGGGTTACCTGATAACGACCAGGGTTTTTTCCTGCAGATTAACTGATAAAGGGGGCTTTATAATGGGACTTGTCGTCATTTTTGCATTAGTTTGTCTACTGGCTGGTTACGCCGCACTTTCTGCACTGAAAAATAAAAACGTGTTGGGAATTATTTTTGGCGGAGGAGCATTCCTTGTTTTTGGCTTTTTTGTCATTATGACTTTACTGCACCACGGATTCCCAACAGAAGCACACTAATAAAAAGCAAAAGTAGAGACTGCATTGGCAGTCTCTATTTTTTTACTATTCCCTTAGCAGACTGTTAACTCTCTCTACTTTATCTTCCATTTTCCGTTTTACATCTCGCCTGTCGTCTATACGAAGATTAGTTGCTACCCGCTGAAGCCCATGCTGAAATGGAACCTCGTGCATCGCCTGAATGACTTCAAAAAGAACAGGAAGCTCTCCTTCAATAATTGTGTTCATTGGTGTCAGCTGGTATCGGATTTTCCCTTCGTTTTCATACTTTTTCAAAACCTTCTGGATTTCTGCAACATATTTGCTGACACTTGGGGATTCTGTCCCAATTGGAATGACCGTTACATCAACGATTGCCATTATAAACTCCACCTTTTGAAATTTTATTTTACCCGAAAATTTTATCATAACCCAAAAAACAAAGGAATTTTAGTCCTTTTCTTTTTCTCTTTTACAAACGATTAGAAAAACTAGGGCATTCGCCAAGTCCTTTTTGGCGGATGCCCTAGTTTTTCTTATGCGTTCAGAATTTATGGATATAAATTCTGATTAGCTAAAAAAGAATAACGGCTTCCCGTTATTCTGATATGATACTGTATATTTTTTTAGAAGTTAAATCAATTACTTTTTCAAATCTATTTCCATATAAACAGTAATTTCCTCCGGGACTGCAATTAATAGGGGCATTTTCAAGCCTATCAATAATTACCTTTCCATTTGTGTCTGGCTTTTCCAATTGATAGGAAACTAGTTGAAAACCTTCGTTATACGTGTCAGCTTCACCACTTTTTAAAGGTTTTAACGTTATAAACTGATTCGTTTTCTCATTATAATCATAAAAGGGGACAAGCCAGCCTGAGAATTTTGCGAGTTGGGGCATTGAAAAAGTAAGTATTTCGGTTAAATTGCTATCATAAAAAGAGTAAACGGCATTCATTGTATCGTTATCCTTTAGGGAAATGGTCAGCAGCCTGTCTTTAAAAGCGGAAAAATGGAATACCTTCGGAAATAAAGTGGCAGCTTCCATTGAACCTAACTGTTGTGATATTAGGGGAGCAAATAATTGCTGACTATTATTATACCAATTTAAAAATACTAAACTATTCCGATGATTCCATTTAACAAAGGGCTGTGGTAAGGATACTTCCTGGAATTCCTGCTTCTCAAAATTTAAAAGATATGTGTTAAAGCTCCAGTCCTCCTTAAATGCTGAAATGATAATTTCTGAAGTATTATAAGGATTCCATTCAAATTGAAGTTCGAAAGAAGGTATGGATTTACTCCAAATCTCGTGGCCAGTTTTGTCGATAATGGCTAATTTGCCCTCAAAGGAGGAAGGTGAGGATTGAATCAAAAAATAATTTTTATCCGGGCTGACTTGAACGGCAGCAACGGGAAACTCACTTTTGTACAAAAGACTGCTTTTTCCTGTGGGTAAATAGTACTCATACACGTTTGACCCTGATGCAGTATTGGCAATATAGATAAAACTGTCATTCGCAGCCCAGCCGCTTATTTTAAAAATCTCCCCTTCCGGAGCCTTTATTGGGAGCTTCCACTGCCTGGCAGAGGGTTGTTCGGCACGTTTTTCAGAATGGACCTTGTTTTTTTCCATAACAGTATTAATAGTACCTTCGTCTGTTCCAGTGCAGCCAGCCAACAGGAAAAAAGGAACTATACAAAAAACTACTGCCCTGCAGCAGTTAATTCCTAACAATTGGTCCACTCCTTTACACTTTTATGATTATAGAATAAGACGATTGAGAGCTTTAGAATGTTTCAACTTTTTGTGGTGATAAAAAAAATGATCGTAATTACCTTAATTAATTTTAACTCTGTTTCTTCTGTTTAAACAGATAGGAAAAGCCGCAAGAACAGCTTTCCCCTTTCAAGAATGACATGCTATTTTTGGCACTATTTTTATTTACCCTTATTTTTCAGGTGTAGTCATTTATTGAATGATTATTTAAAAGTGCTATAAATAGGCCGCTTACATCCTGGATAATATGATTAATTTGAGAAAGTGGCAGTGGATTAATTCCCTTGCCTAGTTCAATTGTAAAGCCTGGACGGCGAAATTCCTGAATAAACCAGTCTTTATATCCCGCATGGCTGTCTACATTCCTTATTGCCTTATAACCACTGGCTTTTTCAAGCTCTTTGGCTATTATTTCGGAATACTCAGGCTCATATCCCTCATATCCCCAGTAGAATTCCTTTCCCTGTGTATGGAACGCAATTACACTATCAAAATCATTTTCCTTAGCCAGTTGAGCAAGCACCATTGCCTCAGGCTCAGTCAAAGGAGCTTCACCTGGATAATCTCTAGGCGCGGGAGCTTTCGGCAGCTTTCTTTCCTTCTCAATTTCCCATTTTGCAGGGAATTGATTATTTAAATCTATGCCTCTGATATTAGCCTTCCAGTGAACAAACTCAGTACTGCCTTCATTCATTTTTAGCAGCTCATCAGCCAATTCCATAGGAGGTCCTTTAACTACTAAATCTACCCCATCCGGGTTAACCATTGGTACCACTGATAATTCAATCGTATTGTAAAATGAAAACGGATCGATCCCTCTCATTTGAAAACTGTTTGTCAGAGAAAGCAAATACGTTTCAATCAAATTCATTAACACCAGCGAGGTAATCCATTCATTTGCATGAAAGGAGGCATTTATATGAACCTTTCTCCTGCCCTTCCCAATCCTTAATTCCTGAATAGGCTTGCCAAGTACACTCTTTCCTATTGTCCTGACTGAAAGAAAAGGATAGATAGATTGCAAACGTTCCAAATCCCTGTAAAGATTTTGGGAATCATATGCCTTTGTCAAAGGAACTTGTGGAACAGAAACCCTGTGTGGGACTATAATCGTTTCGCCCTTCCTTAATCCTTCCTTCTCCCCCTTTCCATTCAAAAGGGACAGCAGCCCAACTGGTACACCTGTTAAGGCGGAAATCCTCCAGAAAGAATCCCCTTCCTTTATTTTCAATTGAATCCGATCATATCCCGGAATATGAATGGTTTCACCACCCTTGATATTTTCAGGTTCGATACCTGGATTGGAATCAGCTAACAGCCTTTCAGGCACTTTAAATAATTGGCTTAATTGCCAAAACGTATCGTGTTTATGTGCTTGTATCTTCACTCTCTCCCACCTCTCTGTCATAAAATACATATGATACAAAAGTGGAAAGATGAGTGTCCCAATTAAAAATGAAAACGAGGAACAAAACTCGAAAATTTGTCTTTTTCATTTAGCTTTCCAAGGACAAAATCTCACGTCCAAAGTGAGATTTTGTCTTTCATAATTCCCAAGAAAAACATTCCTCCAAGAACAAAAGGCGCAAGCGCACTGATCAGATGATGATAGGCTAAATTCGCCACATCCTCGAAAAGCTGCGCTTTTCTTCGTGCTATGATTATGCTTCCGAAGCTTTCCTTGTCCTGATTTCTGAAGTGATTTGGCTTATGACCCCGAGCTGTTCGAATCATCACCTATCGGTCATGATCCGAACAAGATATTCAAAGAAGCATATTCTCGCGGAAAACTGGCTGGGCGCAGGAGCTAGAGTACAAGGTAAAAATCTATAATTCTAAACGAAAATAAAGCGTGAATTCAAATGCAATTCACGCGCAAAACGATTATATCAAAACCTGTTCCAATATTTTTTGTCCAAAAGTTTAGCGAAAGGAGCTTCGCTGTGATTATTATTATTGAATAAAGGCCGGATTATTTTTGATAAGCCATGCAGCCCCTATTACACCTGCATCATTACCCAAAGTGGCTAGTGCAAGTTCAGTGGACGCCTTTACTCTTGAAAAAGCAAATTGTTCAAATTTGACTCTTATTTTATCAAGAAGGACATCTCCTGCTTTTGAAACTCCACCGCCAATTACAATTTTTTCAGGATTTAACGTGTTTCCAATATTAGCAAGAGCAAGTCCAAGATGGAACGCTACCTTATCAATTACCCTGCCAGCAGTTTCATCGCCATTACGTGCTGCATCAAACACATCCTTAGCGGTAAATTGTCCTGTTTGAGAGTAGAGCTCCTGTAATGTACCGCTAGAGCTTCCTTTGCTTAGCTCTTCTACAGCAAGTCTTACAATTCCTGTTGCAGAGGCAACGGTCTCAAGACATCCTGTTTTTCCGCAGTTACAAGGTGCCCCGCCTTCAGGAATAGAGGTAATATGTCCGATTTCTCCCCCGGCACCCGTTGTGCCCTGAACAATATTTCCGTTTGCAATAACCCCGCCGCCTACACCTGTACCAAGCGTTACACATACCAAATCCTTGGCACCGTTTCCGGCACCCTTCCACATTTCACCTAGTGCTGCACAATTGGCATCATTATCGATTACAGAAGGAAGCGAAGTTTCCACCTCAAGAAGGTCTTTTATTGGATAATTATCTTCCCATCCTAAATTGACTGCATTATAAACGATCCCAGTTGCGTAGTTAACAGGACCAGGCACACCCATTCCAATACCTGCTAGCTTCGTCTTTTCCTGTCCGAGCTCCTCAAGCTTATGGTCAATGGCTTTGGCTATATTGATTGTAATATTTTTCCCCACGTCGGAATTATCAGTGGGAATTTCCCATTTATGGATAATCTCACCGTATAAATTAATAAAAGCAAGTTTAGTTGTTGTTCCACCTAAATCTACTCCTACAATCCATTTCTCTGCCATCTCTTAGCACCTGCTTCTTTTTATTTTTTCTTATCTATTTCTTTTTGTATTTCCCGTCTCAATAATAATAGGGCACTATCGAAGTCCTTTTGTTCGATCAGCTGTGAATTGTACAGCTCAGTTATTTCGGCTTCCATTAATTCGAGGTCCGCGACCCTGTCTCCAATATAAATAATGGTTCCATACGTTTTTAAAAATTGCTGGATTTCATAAATTGATCTCATGAGATGTCCCTTCGTTCATGATATAGAGAACATATAGTTTACAACAAAATAAGTATAATCGAAACATTCTTCGCTCTCAAGGGAATTATGGGCAAGCCCCTTAACATTCTATGACGCTATTTTTATACATTACTTCCAAACTTGTCCCATATATTTAAATAAGATAGAAAGTTAAAAAAGGATGGTTGCCCAATGAAGAAGCTACTCCTCATTATTCTTGGTATAGCCCTAATAGTATCAGCATCAAAGCAATTTTTTTCTCAAAATAAAGAACCTGTTCAGGAAACAATCACCTATTTTCCCATAGACCCCAATGCCCATTATCTATCAGCGGATACTACTCTAATAGAGACGCCAAAATATGATGTTGAGTGGAATACCAGTTCAGTCCTGAACAGAAAGGCATACCTGCGCCAGGATGTCTCACTGCTTTTTTCAAATGGGAGATTGATTAACAAAATGGGAGAGTGGCGAACCGATACACAAAAGCTTTTTCAGAAAAAAACGGTGCCTATAAAGCAAAATGGCATACTTGATAGTGTTACATTTCATTATTCTGAACTCCATCCAAAAGGCGGGCGAATTTTCAGTGCTCAAACAATGACCTCGGATATTCTTTATTTTTTCGAGTCTTCTAAACAGCTGACACATTTTTTTTCAAAAACTAAAACACAGGAAGAACAGAAATGGAAAACACAGCTTGACGCCAATGAGAAAAATGTACTCGCCCATGCTTTCGCAAAGGGTGTAAGGAGGTTTTCAATCCCTTCTGACCGCTATGACAGTTACCCTCTTACCAAATTTGTTTTTGGAAGGAACGAAAGTATACCTGGCTTTTCTCAGGCATCCACCAGCAGAATACTCGGAAATTTGTGGGAAGGAATCTATAAAAATTATTTTCTGGGAATAAAAAAACGGAATGGTGCCACTGCCGACCCAGTTGGCAGTACCATTCCGATTATTATGATTGCAGAAGACCATTCTCATTTGCTTGTTTTATTTGTAGATGCTGACGGAGAACCTATATACCTCCGCCAGTTGATTGAAGGTGATCGTTAATCTGTTTGACCAGGCTGGTATAATCCTTATTACTAGGTTTTAGTTTGGCAGCCTTTTTCGCATAATCAAGTGCTCTATTCCAGTCCATTTCATCGAGGGAAATGAGAGCAAGATTGTAATAGGCTTCATGGAAGCCCGGATCCAGGCGGACAGTTTTTTCTAAATGTTGATTAGCTTCTGCAAGCATCCCTTGTTTTATCTCAGTATAGGATAAAAGGAAGTAAACCTTGGCAGAAGGATGATGCGATTCTTTCTCAAGCTTATAAAGTTCCTTATATGCTTTTTGGTAATCTCCTTTTTTCACATAATCCTGTGCGAGCATAAAAACAGAGTTCTCATCACGTGCTGCTGCCTTTCCGCTAAAACCATAGGATAGGGAAAACCAAATTACAGCTGCTGTTGCAGCCAGAAATAATAATTGCAGCAGCGGCTTTTTTCTTTTTGGAAAATGTACAATCCCGGTTGTCAAAAATCCTCCTGCCAGCCCTCCTAGATGGCCAGCGTTATCAATCCCAGGAGCCGTAAAACCAAATACCAAATTTATAACCAAAAGAACGATAACATTCATACCAATGGTCCTAAAAAACTGCTTGGGATAAATGACTGTCAAATAGAGTAGTGCACCGAAACAGCCGAAAATAGCTCCACTCGCACCAGCAGAAACTTGTGGGCTGAATAAAAAGCTTGCTATAGAAGCAGTAAATCCTGCAATTAGATAAATAAATAAAAAGCGTGCTCTTCCGAAAAGCCTTTCCACTTCCGTGCCAAGATAATATAAAGCTAATGTATTCATGGCCAGGTGAAGAATCCCTATATGGAGGAAAATAGGAGTAATAAACCGCCACCATTCTCCCTGAAGAATTAAGGGATTATATTTTGCACCATATTTTATTAGAGTGGAAGTACTTTTACTGCCGCCATGAAATTCTAAAAAAATAAAAACAGCGATCTGGATAGCCATCAGCAAATATGTAAGGAATGGTTTCGCCTGATTGTAAATGGCTCTTTCCTGCTCAACTCTTTTAACAGATAATTGAAGAGCTGCATTCTTAACTTTCTCAATCTCTTCCGGAACATATTCTCCCTGGATGGGAAATGAGACTTTGGCTCCCATTAAATCAGAAAGTTTATCAAAAGCCCCCTCATATTCCTGGCGTGCCATGATAACCGTGCTGACAGAGGTCCGGCTACTCTCCGGAAAAATGAATGGTTTATTTATTCGAAATTCATAATCGTCTACTGGTGGATAAGTGCTCGAATATATATTGACAATATGAATATTTCCTTTAGATACTTGCTTGCGTATCCTTTCCCCATTTGCCGCGACTAATTCAATATCCCTTTGCATCGTGCTGCCCCAATTGAGATCCTGGCATAGCAGTCGAATTATGGGCGCACCTTTTTGATTCAGTTTTTCAAGCCATAATTCCTTCTGATTTTGAAAAAGCTGGATCACTCTATATCCATGGTCATGAATAAAAGAATAGGCCAGTCTCCAGAAAACAAACTCTTCTTGATAGCTCAAAGTTTCCCCTACCTTCTCCCTGTTAGCCAGTGAGCTTTTTTGTATAGTGCTCATAACAATATTAATTCATTTTTTCCTCTTAAACTTCATTATAAACCATTATTATATGAATACATTATTACAAATCAAGAAAACTAGGCGATTGCCAAGGCCTTTAGGTGAGAGCAGAGCCGTAGTAGCAGTTATCACGCTCAAAAGGGCACATCCTCGAAAACGCAGGTGGCTTTCCCTCCGTGTGATGTTATAGCGGACGAAGCCTTGCTTGTCCTGTCCGCTGTGCCTTCAGAATTTATGGAGATAAAATCAGATCAGCCAAAAGAAAAGACCATCTGCGGTTTTCACCACTCAGATGGTCCTCCTCCAAACATTGATTGCATCATCTTATTTCTTATGCCCGGAATATTCATAACAGACCCCACAGCCATCCTCCGAATCCATCCGGTTCCAAGAAGCACATTCATCAACCGGTAGCGGTAGCGGTAGCCAAAATATCCGACTGTTCCGATCATAAGTATCGATTTGAGCATACGTGGCATTTATATCCCTCCCAGTCATAGTTTGTATATTTACTCTGTTTTTATCCATAGGAAAAAGCTGGAGAAATATGCTGCCAAAGTAAGCCCTAAAAAATCTACCTATTGAATACCGGTTCCATTGTCTTCTTGAGCACACTTACAGAATGGCTGAATTTTTGTATCTCATCTTCCGTTAATTCAAGTTCTACTACTTCTCTTATCCCATTACGATTTACAACTGCAGGAACACCCACATAAATATCCTTTTCCCCATATTCACCGTTTAGATAAGCTGAGACGGTCAGCACCGAGTTCTCATCTCTGAGAATCGCTCTCGTAAGCCTTACAAGGCCCATAGCAATTCCATAATAGGTAGCTCCTTTTCTTTCGATGATATGATAGGCAGCATCTCTTACATTTGTAAAAATATTATCAAGATTTTCCTGTTTAAAATCTTGTTTATTTTTTGTCCATTCTGATATAGCTGTTCCAGCAATATAAGCATTGCTCCATACTGGCAGCTCAGTATCACCATGTTCTCCGATAATGTAGGCATGGACATTTCTAGTATCAACATCAAAATACTGGCCAAGAAGAAAACGAAATCGGGCTGTATCAAGAATCGTTCCAGAGCCTATAACACGCTCCTTTGGCAATCCGGAGTATTTCCACACTGCATAGGTCAAAATATCAACTGGATTGGTAGCAACAAGGAAAATGCCATCAAACCCGCTTGCCATTATTTCATCTACAATCCCTTTAAAAATTCGCGCATTTTTCTCAACCAGGTCAAGTCTTGTCTCTCCCGGTTTTTGGTTGGCCCCAGCTGTAATTACTACAAGGTCAGCATCTTTACAGTCGGAATAATCTCCGTACCAAATCTTCGTTCTTGAGGGGGCAAAAGGAAGTCCGTGATTCAAATCCATTGCATCCCCCTCGGCCTTTTCCTTATTTAAATCAATCAGAACCAATTCTTCTGTTATCCCCTGGTTTAAAAGGGCAAAAGCATAACTTGAACCAACAAAGCCTGTTCCAATAAGAGCTACCCGGTTTACTCTATTTAACATATTCTCTCCTCCGTCCCTATTAGACTTAAATTCCGTATACAGCCACAGCCAATATAACAGCTAAGGCTCCTGAAATAAAGTTAACAAAATCATTATCCAACAACGCAAGGCCACGTATTCTTTCGGCAGCTCGTCCGCAATGAATAGCTTTTTCGGTTTCCAGCCCGCAAGAGGGACATTTATATACTTTCTGGAAATATGCGCCTAAAAAAGTGTCAATCAGATTCCCCATAAAACCTAAGAGAAACACTAGAAATGCCAGGGATGCAGAAATCTTAAATAGCAGGGCTCCTGTCACCGCTATAAGAAAGGCACCCGCCAAAGCTGCGATTGTGCCAAGCAAACTGACAGCCCCCGAAGTTCCTTTATCAACCGGTTTTAACGTTTTTAGACTAATAGGCATCCCTTTACTGAGGGATCCGATTTCCGAAGCCCAGGTGTCCGAGTTTGCACTTGCCAAAGCGGTAAGAAAGCATATTAATGTTACAGGAAGCTCATAAAACGAATTTATTATCCCAAGTACTGCAGCCAAGCCACCATTGGCGGCCACCTGGCGCCAATCCCTTCTGGACCCCTTAGCCAATTTTTCCTCAATCCTTATTTTTTGTGAACTCTTGTATTTGGACCATAGGCTGGAGGAGGCAAAAAAGACACCGAGGAGGATAAGTCCGCTTACTCCAAAACCAGCATAAATGGCAATTCCCGTAATTATTGCTGCGGCAGTCCCCGATACAGTTAAAGATCGTAAAGAATATCCTGTCAATGCAATAATGACTATTACTGATACCATAATTAAATTTTCCATCATCCTGATTCAATAATCCCCTTTTCCGTAATGATTTTTGAAACTGGAAGATCATGCTGTTCAAAAGGAAGGTTTTCAATAATTTGGGGTGTAAAAGCGAGAGAAGCTGTTTTACCAGTATATGCAGATAAATAACGGTCATAATATCCTCCGCCAAATCCAACTCTGTATCCTTTTTGGTCATAGGCTACACCAGGAACAATTAATAAATCAATCTCTGAAGAGACTATTTTTTTTGTTTCCTTTTCAATTGGTTCATACAATCCAAAATAAACTGATTCAAGCTGTGTAAAGGATGTTAATGTTCTAAATGTCATGCTTTTATCCTTAGGGTTGCATTTAGGAATGACAACTGTCTTTCCAAGCTCCCAGGCTTTACGGATAATCTGGTATGTATCTACTTCAGGTGCCTTGGAAATTGTCAGCCCGATGACGGCTGCTTCATTCCACTCTTTTGTTTCATATAAAGCCCGCGCAATGGCCAGGGACCAATGTTCATAGAGGGGTTTAGACAGTGCTGATAATTTGTCCTTTATCTCTTGCCTCAGCTCGGATTTTTCTTTCATTAGAAGACCCTCCTCATATATTTACGCATAAAAAAAACAGCAGGAATACACCTGCTGTTTATTTTGTTTCGCGATGAGTTGTAGATCGCTTTTCTCTTGGGCAATATTTCTTAAGCTCAAGACGATCAGGATTATTTCGTTTATTTTTTGTTGAAATATAGTTACGATCTCCACACTCTGTGCAAGCTAACGTAATATTTACACGCATGTTTTTCCCTCCAAACCATTTGCAGCTAGTTCGTTCATACGACTTTTCTATAATATCACTTTTCAAAAGGAAATGCTAGTCTGTTTTTTAAAAGTGAGCGATCTAATGAAAATAATTCTGTCTTACTATCCCCCATAATGGACCAGCAGTGGATTTTCACGGTTTCTTTTGGAGCAAAAATTTTCTCGTAAGTGATAATGCTGGCAGCATCTCCCTTTACCATTGGCTGATACTTTAAGCTCCCTCTTTCAAGATTAGCCCATATTTGATCGGTGTACACATTCCAGTATGGCAAAATAGTACATTGTTTTTTAAAAGCCCCTTTGCTGTATGCATTAACTAAGTTAAGTTTTTGATCCGCGAGATGATAGGTTACCGAATCAGTCGGGGAAATGAAGGCAAAATGCCCCTTTCCTGGATGAGGATGATGGTTCATCATTAAAACTTTAATATTAAGGGGCTTTGTGCTTTGGCTGCTTACATAAATATTATAAAAGTGAATCTTGGAATGGATTTGTTCCATGTGAGTTTTTATTAAAACCTGTTCTTCATAAAAAATCTTTTCCCCTGCATTCGTAATCCAGCATGCTTTGCCGTCGACCCATATTCCCGGTATAAAGTGTAAATGTTCCCCCTCAGCCGATTTCAAGGGCGTTTCAGCATCTCTAATCTCCATTTTTAAATTTGTCATGGTCTGCCCCTCTTCTATGTATAACTACTGTATTTTTCTTTAACCAGATAGTATATGCTCACATTTCCTTTTTATTACTCTTATCGTAACATCGCTACAGGCACGGTACAATAAACGCAAATTGTCGGATTCTGCTTTCTATTGAGGGGACTTGTTTTGAAGTAAAATATTTTTTTCTGGTTCAACAACTTTGTTTCTGTTCGACAGAAACAAGTAAAATATTTAATCTCCCCTTCGACCTTCAGCGCCATTTTTTTTGGAAAATATCGAAAATCCACTTAAATAATGATAGAATATTTTTTGTATATAGGAATGAGGTGTTTTTTATGGCAGCAATCATGCTTGGATTGCTTGGCTTTTCTATTATTCTATTCATCATCTCTTTTTTTCAAAGAGATACATATAAATCCTTAAAGGATGAGTTTGACCAATTTACGATGCAGCAGGTCCAAGAGAATTATTTACTAAAAAAGAAGCTAAAGGTTTTGGAAGAAGAATTATTAGTCAATGACATTGAGGCTCCTTCCGTTCCGTTAAGGTTCAAGGAAGAAGGCAGCCGAAACCAGAAGAGAGAAATTCATGATATTATTAAAAATCAGGTATTGGCTCTCGCACAGCAGGGGAAACCAATTGAACAGATTGCACAGCAATCCTCTCTTTCGATTAATGAAGTATATGCCATTTTAAAAGAACTTTCCGAGTGGGGAAAAAACAATGGATAAACGCAGTCTGAGGGCTTTCGCCACTGGTATAATTTTTGCTTTAGGTATAATGGGAACTTTTTATTATTCTTTTCTTCCCCATGAAACAACTTCTTTCAGTAAACAGGCAGCAAAGGTTCAAGTAGAAAAAAGTGGCTATGTTGTAATGAAAAAAAATGAATATACAGCATTAAAAAATAAGGCCTCATTAAATAAAAGCCCATCGGTAACTGGCAAAAAAGGTACAGCTGAAACAAAAACCGAGGAGCCTGCTAAAAAAGAATATTCCTACCGCCTGGAAATAAAGTCAGGAATGACTACTGAGGATATCGTACACGAACTTGCAGTTCAAAAAATTATTGAAAATGAAAAGGAATTTACCTTTTTCCTGACCCAGCATCACTACGAGTCAAAGGTACAGCTTGGAAACTTTGAAGTCACAAGCAGCATGGATTATGAGCAAATTGCAAGGATTATCACTAAACAATAAGTGTTTAATAGTACAAAAAGGGACTTCTTAAATGAAGTCCCTTTTTGTACTATAGGAAGGCTAAATGAGTCATGATATCTTTCATCATCTAGGTAACATTTTTAAAGACCCTTCATGTGTATGGGCTGCCTTTAATTATGTGTTTAAATCGTATCGTTTCCCTGTCACAAGGAAGATAACATTTTCTGCAATGTTTGTAGTATGGTCTGCAATTCTTTCAATGTAACGGCAGACAAATGACAATTGGGTAATCTGATTGGTCGAAGAAGGTTTTTCTGGAATATAGCCCAAAAGCTCTTGCACAAGTCTGCCGTACATCTCATCTACTGCATCATCTTTTTCAGCACATTTTCGAGCAAGTGCTGCATCTTCGGTATAAAACGCTTTTAATGCTTCGTTAAGCATTTCTAGAGCCATATCCATCATTTTGGGTATATCAACAATTTCTTTAATATGTTTTTCTTTTCCGATATGAAGGGCTGATTTAGCTATATTGACAGCCTGATCGGCAATACGCTCAACTTCAGAGGAAATCTTAAGTCCAACAAGGATTTTCCTCAAGTCCTTCGCAACTGGTGATTGGGTTGCGATCATAAGAGTTGCTTTATCATCGATTTTGAATTCAAGTTCATCGATAACATTGTCAGCTTCAATTACCTGTTTTGCCTTTTCAAGGTCCTGCCTGATTAGAGCATCCATTGCTTCTTTTACTGCAATTTCTGAAAGTCTTGCCATTTCCAAAGACATATCTTTTAATTGTTTTAAGCTGCTGTCAAAATTTGATCTAGTATTCATCCTTCATTCACCTCATATTATCCGAATCTTCCTGTGATATAGCCTTCTGTTCTTTCGTCGGACGGCTGGGAGAAAATCTTTGAAGTTTCATCCAGTTCGATTAGCTCACCCATTAAAAAGAAAGCCGTTTTATCCGAAACACGGGCAGCCTGCTGCATATTATGGGTAACAATAACGATTGTGTATTTTTCTTTCAATTCTAATATCATTTCTTCAATTTTCAGGGTAGAGATAGGGTCAAGAGCTGATGTAGGTTCATCCATTAAGAGCACATTAGGTTTTGTGGCGAGTGCTCTAGCGATGCAAAGCCTCTGCTGCTGTCCTCCTGATAGACCCAGCGCAGGAGCATTTAGCCGGTCCTTAACTTCATCCCACAGTGCAACATCCATTAAGGATTTTATTACGATTTCTTCGAGATCTCTTTTTCGTTTTTTCCCGTGAATCCTCGGGCCATATGCAATATTATCGAAAATAGATTGGGGAAATGGATTCCCTTTTTGGAACACCATCCCTACATTTTTCCTAAGATCTACAAGATCGAGTTTTTCATTGAGGATATTTTGTCCGTTATAGTTAATCTCACCAGACATTTTAACCCCTGGGATAGAATTGATCATTAAATTTAATGTTTTGATAAAAGTAGATTTACCGCAGCCAGACGGACCAATAATAGCTGTCACTTCTTTTTTGCGGATGGGAAAATTAATGTTCTTTAAAGCATGGTGGTCTCCATACCAAAGATTAAAATCCTTTACATCAAATGCTTTATCGGTGATTGTAAAAACTGACATTTTATTTCCCCCTTATCCAAACCGCCCGGAAATATATTCTTCTGTCTTTTTTTCGGAAGGATTTGTGAAGACATTTTCAGTAATATCATATTCAATTAAATCCCCGCTTAGGAAGAAGGCTGTTTTATCCGAAATCCTTGAAGCTTGCTGCATGTTATGGGTGACGATAATAATGGAATAATCCTTTTTTAATTCCAAAATCAATTCTTCCACTTTTGCATTTGAAATTGGGTCAAGAGCTGATGATGGTTCGTCAAGCAGCATCACGGCCGGCTTCATTGCAATGGTGCGAGCTATACATAATCGCTGCTGCTGTCCCCCTGAAAGAGAAAGGGCAGATTTGTGAAGTCTGTCTTTTACTTCATCCCAAAGTGCAGCTTTCCTCAAGCTTTCTTCCACAATTTCATCCAATTTGCTTTTTTTGCGGATGCCTGAAAATTTCAATGCGTGAGTTATATTATTGTAAATGGATTTTGGAAAGGGATTTGGCTTCTGAAATACCATTCCAATTTCTTTTCTTAAAGCAACCACATTAACATCTTTAGATAAAAGATTAACATCTTCATAAAGGATTTCTCCCTCTGCTCTTGCTCCGGGAATTAAATCATTCATTCGATTGATGCTCCGTAAAAAGGTCGATTTACCACACCCCGAAGGACCAATCAAAGCAGTAATTCCCTTTTTATCTATATCCATACTAATTCCGTTTACGGCTCGTTTTTCACCGTAAAATATTTCTAGATTATTGACTTTCAAAATCTGTTCTTTTTGGATTGGTTGTACGGAAACCGGTTTATCTTTCGTTGATACTGCCATTACCAAACACCTCTCCTTATTTCGATGCAGTCATTTTTTTATGAACAAGACTGCCAATCCCCCGAGCTAATAAGTTAAAAATCAAAACAGAAATAACTAGCACAGCCGCAGAACCATTCGCTACTTCTTTTACATCTGGAATTAATCCCTGAGTATTGACTGACCAAATATGGACAGCAAGTGTTTCAGCCGGACGAAAAATATTTAATGGTGATGTTGACGAGAATGGATTCCAGTCAGAATAATCAAGCCGAGGTGTAGACAAACCTGCTGTAAATAATAAAGCAGCCGCTTCGCCAAAAACACGCCCTGCTGCAAGAATGGCACCAGTCAGAATAGAAGGAAATGCACTTGGTAATAAAATCGTCTTAATAGTATGCCAGTGGGTAATACCCAAACCAAGGCTTGCTTCTTTAATATCCCGTGGTACGGATCGAATGGCATCCTCGCTTACACGCACCATTACAGGTAAGTTAAAAACAGTAAGAGCCAAGGCTCCGCCTAAAATGGTGTATCCCCATCCCGTTAATGTAACAAACATTAATAATCCAAACATCCCAATAACAATGGAAGGGAAAGATGCAAGCACTTCAACACAAACTCGAATAAAATCAGTAACTTTTCCTGGTTTTGCATATTCAGCCATATAAATTCCGCCGCCAAGACCAAGCGGAACAGTAATAATCATTGTAATAATTAGCACATAAAATGAATTAAATATTTGATCCCGAATTCCGCCTCCGGCTAATAAATTGCTGGATGGCTTAGTTAAAAAATCAATTGAAATTTGTTTAACACCATTAACTAAAATGAAATAAAATAACCCAATCAGCAAGGAAATGATAATAACGGCAATTGTAACAAAAATTCCGGTTGCTATTCGATCTGATGTTTTACTGCTCATTAGATTTTCCTCCTTGCTGAAAGATATCGAATAATTAAAATAAAGACAAATGAAATAACTAACAAAATTAATCCCATTGACCAAAGAACATTGTTATCTACGCTTCCAAATGTAGTATTACCCATGTTCAGGGTAATGATTGTTGTAAGTGTTCCCGATGCATCTAAAATGCTATGCGGAAATTTGCTTACATTCCCGATTACCATCTGAACAGCGAGCGCCTCACCAAATGCTCTGGCCATACCAAGAACAATTGCAGTTAAAAGGGATGGCATAGCTGCAGGTATTAACACTTTTCGAATCGTTTGCCATCGTGTTGCACCAAGAGCATATGAACCTTCCCGAAGAGCTTTAGGAATTGTGGCCATAGCGTCAGTAGCGATAGTGGTTATCGTTGGGAGAATCATTACAGAAAGAACAATCATACCTGAAAGAAGACTAAAACCTAATCCTCCGACATGATCTCTAATAAAAGGGACCAACACTGTAAGCCCGATGAATCCATAAACAACAGATGGAATTCCAACTAGAAGTTCGATAACAGGCTGTAAAACTTTCCTTCCCCAGGAAGGAGCAATTTCTGTCATAAATATTGCAGCACCTATCCCAAGAGGTGCCGCAACCAGCGCTGCTAAAAAAGTAACAGCAAATGAACCGAAAATAAAAGGAAGGGCTCCATATACCGGATTCTTCTGATTAGTTGGATCCCAAATTTTACTGGTTAAGAACTCAATAAGACTTACACCGTTATTGATAAATGCCTGTAAACCTTTTTGGCCAATGAAAATAGTAATCGAAATTGTTGCAGCGATCATAATAATGGCAGACAAAAAAACAAGAATCCTGCCTCTGACTTCCCCATCCATCCAGCTTTTTTTAGATTTTAATAATCTGTCTTTTGCAGGAACCACTTTTTCCATAAAAATAAAACACCCCTAAAATTACGTGATAAACAGGGTAAAGCTTAAACAGCATTTACCCTGTCAGTCAAAATGCTTATTTATTTGTAGTTTTTCCAGCAGCGTCACGTTCTACCTTCATTTTTGTTACAGGAATATAGCCTTGTTTTGGTAATAAAGTTGTTTGAACTTCATCACTAGTCATATAATCAAGGAAAGCTTTCGCTACTTCGTTAGCCTCACCTTTTGTATACATATGTTCATAAGCCCATACAGGGAATTTTCCTGATTGAATATTTTCATTGCTTGCTTCAACGCTATCGATAGACAATTTCGTTACAGTATCATCAGTGAAGTATGAAAGTGCAAGATAACCGATTGCTCCAGGTGTTTCAGCAATGATTTTCTTAACTGTATTTGAAGCATCTTCAGTAATTCCTTGCGCAGGTGTTGCACCATCTAATGCGAACTTATTAAATACTGCGCGTGTACCGGAAGATTCAGGACGGTTTACAAGTGTGATTTTTTGGTCAGCTCCGCCAAGCTCTTTCCAGTTAGTGATTTTGCCTGTAAACACTTTAATTAAATCAGCTTTTTTAATATCTTTAATTTTTGCTTTAGGGTTAACTGCAGCTGTCATACCAACTACAGCAACTTTGTTGTCTTTAAGTCCTTCAATTTTCTTTTCTTCAGCAAAAACATCGGAGTTACCAATTTGAACGGCACCTTGTGAAACTTGTGATAAACCTGTACCAGATCCACCGCCGTTTACTTGAATGCTGACTTTAGTATTTTTATTCATAAATTCTTCAGCTGCAGCAGAAGCTAATGGCTGCAATGCAGTTGAACCGGAAAGTACTAATGACCCAGATAGTTCTTTATTTCCTGCTGTTTTATTGTCTGCTTTGTTGCCGTCTTTTTTATCAGCAGCTCCACCGCAAGCAGCTGCAAATACCATTAATGCTGCTAGCATCATCAGTAGGCCTAACTTCTTGAAATTTTTCATTTCTTTTATTCCCCCTAAGAGATATGGTTGTTTTGTCCTACAGGTATTAGAATAAAGCTTAAGTGTTAACCCCGTTTTAATACTTTGTAAATGTTTTGTAAATGTTTGTTTAGTTAATGTAAATTTCTGAATCCTTCCTTTCAATAATTAATAGGCTTATTTTTCCCGCATACTCTAAAAAAACTCATAAAAAAATCGCCTCCACTTTAGGAAGCGATTTTTTTTATTTATTGTCCTGTTAATGTTTGAGTATCAGCAGTATTTTGGCCTGCGGCAGGAGTTACTGGAACTGCTGCGTTCTGATCTGCGCCTGGCACTGCCCCAGGCTGAGACATTCTTTGCTTCTTTAAATCAAAATAGGCATCTAAAGCTCTTCGGCCGATATAGTTACTAGTACTACGGCCATTGGCTCCCTGATACGCCCAAGGAACTAATACAGCAATAGACACTTCCGGATTATCATAAGGTGCATAGCCCACTAGACTTAGGTTCATCACCTCGGGAGCCTCTTTTCCATATTTCTTTCGGTCGGGACCATCATAAAAAGCCTGGGCTGTTCCGGTTTTACCAGCAAAAACGTATTTGGCCCCATGGAAATATCTCACCGCGGTTCCATCGCCTACATTTCCAACCATATAAAAACCTTTTTTCACCCTGTCTATCCATTCAGGTTTGGCATCTATCCGGTTAAGGACTTTTGGCTCGATTTCCTGCATGACAGGACCTAATTCTTTATTATCTGCACCTGGCTCTCTAATCTCTTTAACAAGGTGAGGCTGAACCCTGTATCCTCCATTTGCAATGGTTGAGACATATTGAGCCAGCTGCATTGGAGTGTACGTATCATATTGTCCAATAACAAGGTCCAGCAGCAAACCTGGTGTTTTATCAGGACCAGGGAAACCTGTTGCCTCATTTGGAAGATCAATTCCTGTTCTAACCCCAAGTCCAAATTGGCTAAAAGATTGTCTGATAGTACTAAAAGCCTTTGTATCTATTGGCAGCGGTTGATTTAGTTCATAATGGCCTTTTGCTATAGCAATAGCTGTTTTCCACATATATACGTTAGAAGAAACCTGAAGCGCCCTTAAATCATTGATTGTTCCAAAGTTCTTCCATGATTTTTTTACAGGTGTATGTGCAATCTTAAGAGGTGAATCATATTGAGTAGATCCCGGATGTATGGCACCTGTTTTATAACCAGTTAGGACTGTCGCACCTTTAACCGCTGATCCAACGTTATACGATGTTGAAATATTACCTAGCGCGAAATCATTCATTTTTCCATCCTTGCCAATTTGTTTCCCCGCCATGGACAAAATTTCCCCTGTATGGGGATCCATCATGACAACAAAAGCACGATCAAGAAGTTGAGCACCTTTCTCCTTTTTCGCTGCTTTTAATTCCTCTTCTAAAATCTTTTCTACTTGAGACTGAAGATCCATATCAATGGTAAGCACAAGGTCTTTGCCTCGCTCTCCTTCTGATACTACTTCGGTGGAAATAACATTTCCGGCTTTATCTGTTTTATTTTTGACCTTTCCTTTTTCACCATGAAGAACGTCTTCATATTGCTTTTCAATATAACTCTTTCCGACACGCTCATTACGGCTGTAACCCCTTGCCAGATAATAATCAAGCTGTTCTTTTGGAATACCCTCGTCAGAGGTGGTTACACCGCCAAGTACTGTTCGAAGCGTACTGCCAAATACATAATTTCTATTCCAGTCGGTTGTTGTATTTACCCCTGGCAGATTTTCAAGATTTTCACTGACTACAGCAAATTCCTGTGGAGTTACATCCTTATTCTTTACCATTTGCGGAGTCAATGCATATCCACTATTAAATTGCCTGAAAATAGCCAATACTTCTTTATCGTGATCCGTGATTTGAGCCAGGTCTTTGGCGGATACACTTTTTAGCTGAAGCTTGTACAAATCTTTATCGTCCAGCTTCTTTTGCTTAAATTCTTCCCATTCTTTATCAGTAATCTTTGCTTTTGCTTCATTAGGATGCTTCAGGAGCCAAAAATCCTTCATGTCTCGCTCCTGGATTTTTTTTATATCCATATTAATAAGCTTTGAAAGCCTTTCTGCAACCTGGAGCATTTCTTTCGGGCTTGTATTTTGTGATTTTGTATAAGTGATTGCATTGAGGGGAGTATTATCGACGATGACTTTTCCGTTTCTGTCAAACATCTTCCCTCTCGGTACAGGATTATTGGTTGTTATGTCTGATGTTCTTTCAATTTCCCGTTTAAAATCATTTCCATATACAATCTGAACAACACCAAGCCTTAGGATTAGGGCTGAAAAGAGAACGAATACAACGAAGAATAAAATATTTAACCTTAAAGGGACATGTGTCTTTTTCTTCTTCTTATTTGTTACCAATTGTTTATCACACTTTCTTTAATGGATTCCACTTTCTCCATTTTAAAAGAAACTCAAACTTTTTTCCAAGAGTAAACCTTACCATTTTTTAAAATCGCTAAATCAGGCAGTGGATAATTTGACCTTTCTAATAAACCAATAAATACAGGTATGTCCTGCTCCCAACACCAGCAAGATGACAGGAATGCTTTTTTCCTCATTAAACAAGGTGATGGCCCCAAGAAAAATTAGAATGGAGACAATTCGGCCTGCATTAATAAAAATCTCCCTGACCACCACGTATTCTATTCTCATTTCAGCTGCCTTCCAGCTTTGGCCAATGACATCATAGGTCATTGACACATATGGTACGAGTAAAATAGGATAGGCTGTTGCTATTAACGCTGCATAAATCAGCAGCTTATAAAAAGTAACATCCCAAACAATAAAGAAAATAGCCACGTAGAGAATAATTCCGCCAATCAGTATCGCTTTTTTTCGATGATTTTTTTTAATCATTCGGGATACTGTAAAATAAGCAATAAATGAAATACCGGAGTTAACGAGACCGTAAGTCCCCAAAGCTAATTCGCTTCCGGTTGATATAAATACAAAAACCGAAATGACAAACAAAAACGTCCCTTCTCTCAAGCCTTGGAAAAAATGGGCATGGGTTATGAGACGCCAATTTTGATTTTGTCTTCTTTCCTGCAAAATCCTAATAAAACAATACTTGCCGCTCGCTGGTCTCCTCTTTAGGAAAAAGCTTAAAAGAACAGCAAGTGCAAATAATGCTAGAGAAATCCCAAAAACTACGCTGTACCCAGTGAATTTTTCAAGCCGTGAGATAATATATCCTGAGGCCATTGGGCCAATCATGCCTCCGGTTGATCCCAATATCCCAAGAAATCCATTAAAAAAGTCCCTTGTTTCAGGTTCGGTTATTTCAAATGTCAGTACATTAAAAGCAAGCCAATAGAAGCCATATCCAATGCCTAAAAGACCGCCAAGTAGGAATAAAAATTTAGATGCATGCGTTCCGGCAAGCAGTACGGTTAAGTAAAAAACAGCCAAAAAAATGATGCCAATACGAAATACAATTACCCTATCGACTTTTTTTGCCCACCTGCCAGCCAGTATAAAGGTTAAAGGCTGCATAACAACTATGGAAAGATTATATAATCCAAGATCGGCAAATTGTCCTGATTGCTTCCAAAGATAAATATTCACAAAAGTGTTGGAAAGCGCGACACTGAGCGAATACAAACCTCCAATTATAAGAAGAAGAGCCAGGTCTCCTTTTAATTCGATGCCGCCCATTAATTTAAAATTTTTAATCATAGCAAACTCCCCTTTGTTAAGGGTAGTCTGTTACAACCAGCGGGTTCTTATTCGTTTTTGGGAAATTTTGAATTAGAGGGGAACTTTTTAGGCAAATAAAAAAGGCAAGCGAGATTGCCTGCCTTTTCTTAGTTATAAAAATTATTTTGCTGAGCTGTAACGCTTGGATACTTCGTCCCAGTTTACAACGTTCCAGAAGTTAGTGATGTATTCTGGACGACGGTTTTGATAGTTAAGATAGTAAGCATGCTCCCAAACATCAAGACCAAGAACTGGAGTTTTACCTTCCATTAATGGAGAGTCTTGGTTTGGAGTGCTTGTTACTTCTAATTCGCCATTGTTAACAACTAGCCAAGCCCAGCCTGAACCGAAACGAGTAGTTGCTGCTTTTGCGAATTCTTCCTTGAAGTTTTCAAGGCTGCCAAACTTTGAGTTAAGTGCATCAGCAAGTTCACCAGTTGGCTCTCCGCCGCCATTTGGAGAAAGGATTTGCCAGAAAAGTGTGTGGTTAGCGTGGCCGCCACCGTTATTGCGAACTGCAGTACGTGCAGATTCAGGAACAGCATCGAGGTTAGAAATAACCTCTTCTACACTTTTAGAAAGAAGCTCTTCGTTACCTTCTAACGCATTATTAAGGTTAGTCACATATGTGTTGTGGTGCTTTGTGTGGTGAATATTCATTGTTTCCTTGTCAATATGAGGCTCAAGAGCATCATAAGCATAAGGTAATTGTGGTAATTCGAATGCCATTTTAATATCCTCCTATGTAAATCAAAATTTTTTAGCTTTAGGGACCTAAATTAAATTTAGAATATTTCTAAAGCTTTTCAGGTTAAGATTACCAGAATTCAGATTTTCTTTCAAATGAAATGCTTAGCTCTGACATAGATACAATTCCCAATTCATAGCCTTTTATTCATTACTCTTATTTCAAAAGTTCCTACAACTTTAGTTTCGCAAAATTGTCATTTTTCATAAAAACGCTTAGCAGCAGCCTTGAGTGATATCAGCGAAAAAAATCGCTTCCAAATCATGTAAAAATCATATTGACATGTTGTTAATAATTTCTTTAAATCAAGTTGTAAGGCATTTAAAGGAGTGGGGAAAATGCAGAGCAGCATTTCATTATACAATGTACTTCTTCAATTTTTCGGTAAAAAAGAATCCGTTCAAAAGGTAAAGGCCGGGAGCGTTTTATTTCATGAAAAAGATCCAGTTCAGCATATTTTTATTCTTCTTAAAGGAAGTGCTGCAATCGGAAGGGTTCATGTCAAAGGCAAAGAATTTATTATAAAAATCTTAAATGGCCGTGAAATTTTAATAGAGTATCAGCTCTTTAAAGAGAAACCATATTATCACTTTTATGCAAAGGCTCTTACTGATTGTGAATTTTTTATGATTAAGAAGGATCAATTTGAAGATTTTGTCTTAAAAAACCCAGCTGTTATGAATTCGCTGGTAGCGTGGATGAGCACCAGATATTTAAAAGCCCAGATGAAATGCCAGGATTTAATTATGAACGGCAAAAAAGGTGGATTGTACTCTATTTTGATTCGTTTATCTAATTCTTATGGTGTAGTGACTGAGGATGGGATACTTATTGACCTGCCTCTCACCCACCAGGAGCTGGCCAATTTGACTTATGGAACAAGAGAGGTAATTCAGCGGGCATTAAAAGAATTACGTGAACAAGATATAATCTCGTATGATAATCAAAAAATCACGATTAAAAAATTAAATTTCCTCAAAGGGGAAGTAGATTGCCAGAACTGTTCCATGGAAATCTGTGGCTTAAACTAAAGGCAAAAGGCCGCTTTCTATGAATACACATAAGATCCCTTTGAAAAGGCTTCACGGGTCACAACAGCTTTATTGGACAAAATTCTTTTGAGGAACGTTCATGATGTCCCTGAAACCTTGCCTATAAAGTACCAAACCCTCGCATTCGCCAAGCCCTTTTTGGCGGAAGCTCCAATTTTGCTTATGCTTTCAAAATTTATGGATATAAATCTGATGATCTAAAAAATAATCCCTGCCAATTGGCGAGGATTATTTTTAATTAAGATGTTTGATAGAAAAAATACAGGATCATTATAGCCATAATCACCGTTTTCGTTATAACACTGCTAATAAATCCAATTACAGAGCCTATACCTATTTTAACACTCTCTGAAAAAGGCCTTCTGTTTACAAGAGTTTCTGCAGCAATAGCCCCAATAAACGGGCCAATCAGGATTCCGAAAAAAGGAATAATAAACGGGCCAGCAATTAAGCCGATCGTGCTCCCCCATACTCCAGCCTTTGAACCACCATATTTCTTAACTCCAATCATATTTGCTATATAATCCGCCCCAAAAAGCAGGACAACAAATAATCCCTCTATCAGCCAAAAATACCAGGTGAAATGCTTAAAGGTAAATAAAACTCCATACATTAAAATGCCGCCTAATAAGAATAGGACACTTGGAATAATAGGATAAATCAATCCTAAAAAAGCTACAGCGAATAGAATCCATATAATTATCCAAAATAGTATATTCATTAAAATTCCATCCTTTTCTATATTTGTTCCCTTTTACCCCTATATTCTAAAAGTGACACTTTTCAAGTGCCGCAAGGGGTATTATCATTCCTTCTTGTATATCACCCTCCTTAAAGCTAAAATAAAGTGGTGAATCTGTTTAAGGGTGTGTAACAATGAATATTTTCAAACAGCTATTTAAAAGCATTTATTCTCCAAAAGATATTGCTATTTTTCGTTTCCAGGGAATCGGGAAAACTATTTTGTATGTATTTCTTCTAACCCTTATTTCTCTCATTCCCCCTCTTATTTCCATCAGCACAGAAATTAATGCTGCTATCCAGACGGGGAAAACGGTTATAGAAGATGAGCTCCCTTCTTTTACTATTAAAGATGGACAATTGAAATCCTCTAGCAAAGTGCCGATAACAGTTGAAAAGGGGGACTTTACCGTTATTTTCGACTCTACCGGAACTGTAAAGCTAAACGATATTAAAGATGATAATACGGTAGCTCTTTTAAAGAATCAATTTGCTTTCTCTGGAGGGGGAAGAATACAAACATATGAGTATTCGATGCTCGACTCCTTAAAACTGAGTAATAAGGAACTTGCTGGTTTTATTGATTCTATCGAAAGTTCCCGCTACATTATTATCGGAATAGCTGCAGTGCTCATTTTAATTCTTACCAGCGCTTCAAGTTTTATTGAGATCTCCATTCTTGCTCTTATTGGCCTTGCTCTTAAAAATATGGCTGGAAGAAGACTGAATTACGGCCAGCTTTGGAGAATGGCTGCATACAGTGAAACTTTGCCAACAATCTTTTTTACTATTATGGCAGCAATTAAAACAACTGTACCTAATTCATTTTTAATCAACTGGTTTGTTGCCATCATCGTTTTATACCTGGCAATTAACGAAATACCCAAACCTAAGCCGAAAATAAAGTAAACGTGCCTCTTGTGCACGTTTTTTTGTTCTAAGAAAAGCAAGACAAGCATATTCATGTAGAAAAACCCTGCAATGGAGTGCTTTCAAATGAAAAAGCTGATTGGAATTCTTATTGCTTTATTAGTTATTTATATTATTTATTTCGACCTAACGGAAGGCACTATGCCCATTTCAGAAAATGCCAGTGTCGAAGTAATAGCTAAAAAACCTGCAATTGCCAGATCAGCAAATTATTTCACCGTAAAAGTAGGGCCTGGAGAAACAGTGCTTTCTGTGGTTGAACACCAGCTCAATCATAATCTCCCTGTATCTATAGAAAAGGTTATTACGGATTTTAAGTCTCTTAATGGCGGACTATCTCCGGAGAAAATTCAAATAGGTAAAAGTTATCGATTTCCTGATTACACCGGGAAATTGACACAATAAGAAGTAGAGCTCCATACTCTTTTCAGTCAATCTCCTTGTCTGATGTGTTCGATACTGCTAAAATAGTATCGTATTGCATTTATTCGAATCCATCTCTTAAAGGAGCGAATTACCGTTGAATGAAATTACTCATCGTACTAAAACCCGTCCGATTAAAGTAGGAAATTTAACAATCGGCGGAAACAACGAGTTAATTATACAAAGCATGACTACTACTAAAACTCATGATGTTGAAGCTACAGTAGCTCAAATTAAGCGTTTAGAAGAAGCCGGATGCCAAATTGTCCGAGTTGCCTGCCCAGATGAGCGTGCAGCCAATGCGATTGCTGAAATCAAAAAAAGAATCAACATTCCTCTAGTTGTTGATATTCATTTTGACTATAAATTAGCCCTTAAAGCAATCGAGGGCGGAGCTGATAAAATCCGTATCAACCCTGGTAATATCGGGAAGCGTGAAAAGGTAGAAGCAGTCGTAAAGGCAGCTAAAGAACGCGGAATTCCAATCAGGATTGGTGTCAATGCAGGTTCACTTGAAAAAAGAATCCTTGATAAATACGGCTATCCTACTGCAGATGGAATGGTGGAAAGCGCTCTTCACCATATTAAAATTTTGGAAGACCTCGATTTCCACGATATTATTGTTTCCATGAAGGCTTCCGATGTAAACCTAGCGATTGAGGCTTATGAAAAAGCAGCCAGAGCTTTTGATTATCCTTTACACCTGGGTATTACAGAATCTGGAACTCTTTATGCCGGCACCATTAAAAGTGCCGCTGGATTAGGTGCTATTATTAGTAAAGGAATAGGCAATACACTTCGTATTTCGCTTAGTGCCGACCCTGTAGAAGAGGTTAAAGTAGCGCGGGAATTGCTAAAGGTCTTCGGGCTTTCCTCTAATGCTGCTACATTGATTTCATGCCCTACCTGCGGAAGAATTGAAATCGATTTGATCAGTATTGCAAACGAAGTAGAGGATTATATATCTACAATTAAAGCCCCTATTAAGGTCGCGGTACTTGGCTGTGCTGTTAACGGCCCTGGAGAAGCAAGAGAAGCAGACATTGGTATAGCCGGTGCACGTGGAGAAGGCTTATTATTCCGCAAAGGGGAAATCGTTCGTAAAGTTCCCGAAAAAGAACTGGTTGCCGAACTGAAAAAAGAAATCGACCAGATTGCTGAAGAATACTTCCAAAAGAAAGCGAAAGAAGAAGCAGCAGCTCTACCCAATTTATAATTTTTTGTATCAAAAAGGGCCGGCATATTGCCAGCCCTTTTTTGCTCCTATTGAAACCATTAAAAGAACGGAAGAATGAAGATTCCGATTATAATCGAAACTGCCCCTAATCCAATGGCCCATGAACCAAGCGATTCTGCTCCCCTTCGGCGTGCAATAAATCCTAAAACGATTCCTGCTGCACCAAAAAGAATAGGCATTACAAACAGCGATAAAATAGATAGTGCCAAAGCAACTGTACCTAGCCCGGTGCCTCCTGCGGCTGTTTCCCTTCCGCCTTCGGCTGCATTTAATCCGCGGCCGGCATTTCGATTTATACCCACCGGAGCGGCAATTTCCGCAGCTGTTTCTTCCCTGTGATCTGTGTTATCAGGGCTATTTCTCCTTAGATCACGCACTATAAATCCTTTATCCTCGTCTGCCATCCAAATCCCTCGCTTTCTTTTAGGAGCATTTATATTGTTCACGTTTCAAGCTGTAAATAATGATGTTAAAGTTTGTCTAATATCCTTTAAGTTGTTAGGGGCGAAAGTTTTTTCTTATGTGTGGAGTTTTTTTGGTAAAATAAAGGAAGAGAGATAATTTAGAGATAAATGAGGGAGTTTTAAATGAAAAAACGTTTTGGTATTGATATTGATGGAACGGTAACGAGCCCATCTTCAATGGTCCCTTTCATCAATGAAGCTTTTGGGCTTAATATAACTCTTGATGATATAAAACAATATGATTTAAACCCGCTGGTTAATGTTTCTGAAGAGGAATTTGCTAAATGGTTTATTGAGAATGAACCGATGATATACTCCAAATCGCCAATAGCTCCTGGTGCCCTTTCCATTTTAACTAAATGGAAAGAAGATCAAGAATTATTTTTTATTAGCGCCCGAGGGGAAAATTTACTGGATGTAACAAACCAATGGTTTTTAAAAAATGGACTCTCTTTTGATCATATTGAATTAATTGGTACACACCATAAAATAGAAGCTGCTAAAAGGCATTGTGTGGATGTTTTTTTTGAGGACAAGCACGATAACGCAGTCATGATTCACGAAGAGTGTAAAATACCTGTTATTTTATTTAATACACCGTACAACCAGGATCCCATACCTCAAGGGGTTATTAGAGTAAATGACTGGTATGAGGCTGATGAATGGATTCAAAGATGGCTTCAGAATAAGGAAGTTTTATGTAAATAAGAAAAGCGCAAGAGCCCTGGTTAGCCCCAACAGGCATAAGACGAATCACGTAGGAAATCCTGATTTCTGAAGTGATTTGACTTATGACCCCGAGGGGCTGGGCGCTGGAGCTGGATTACAATAACCTATTTCGGAGTTTTCAACAAGGTGAAAATCTATAATTTCCTAACCGATAAGAAAAGCGCAAGCGCCCGTTCAGCGTAGCAACTACCTGAGTAAACTTCCTGTAACGGCTTCTCTGAATAGACAACATGCAGCTTTGCGACGAGCTGAACATAAGCTTCTTTGAAAAAGCTGTGGCGCAAGAGCACTTGAGATCTATGTTGATTTATCGCAGGGAGAAGCGGGATGGACACTAGCTGCACCAAGTATCCCCTAACGGTCATACCTGATGCAAGATAAACCCGGAAGCTTATCAAGGATAAAAACTCGCTGGGTGCTGGAGCTAGACAATTTAAAGGTAAAACTTTATACTTTGTTATCAAATTAAAAAAGCGGCTGAAACCAGCCGCTTTAATTTTTTAAGCCAGACAATCCGGACAGCGTCCATATATTTCAAATTTATGTCCTGAAATGTCATATCCACTTAGGTCAGCCTGTATTCCAGCCATTGGGCAAATATCTATTTCCTTGGACTTTCCGCAATCGAGACAAATAAAATGATGATGGTGATGATGCTGGGAACAGGTAAACCTAAAATGCTTTTCCCCGCTTAATTCTGTCATTTCTAAAATTCCCAGTTCAGCAAACAGTGAGAGATTCCGATAAATGGTATCAAAGCTCAAGCCAGGGTACAGTTCCTTCATTTCCTCCAGCACATCCTTGGCAGTTAAATATTTATCGGTATCCGAGAAAAGCTGAAGCATTTCCTCCCTCTTACCGGTATATTTATATCCTCTATCCTTTAATAATTGAAGAGCTTCATTAACTTCCATGGAAGCTGCCCCCTATCAAGCAATTTTCCGAAAACCGGATTTTTTTATAAGAATAGCCAAAATAAGAATAAAAACAGAAATGATTACGATTGTACCGCCTGGAGCCAAATCCATATAATAGGCCAGCGATAATCCACTGAGTACAGATATTTCCCCGAAAATCACGGATAGAAAAATGGTTTGTTTAAAGCCTTTGGCAATTCGTATGCTTGCCGCAACTGGCAGTGTCATTAACGAGGAAACGAGAAGTATTCCTACCACCCTCATAGAAGCTGCAATGACTAAAGCAACCATAATGATAAAAATAAAATGGATGCTTTTGGCTGCAAGACCTGAAGCTTTTGCGTATTCCTCATCAAAGGATAAAAGGAAAAGTTCCTTATATAATAGGAAAATAACGATTGCAACCGTAATAGTGATGGCTAATATGGTCCATAAATCAGCCCTGCTGACCGCAGTAACACTCCCAAATAAATAACTGAACAAATCTGTATTAAACCCGTCAGCAAGGGAAATAAAGATTACTCCAAGTCCAATACCACCCGAAAGAATTATGGGAATTGCCAGCTCCTGATAATGCTTGTAAACTCCCCTAAGTTTTTCTATAAAGAGGGAACCTCCTACAGAAAAGACCATTCCCATATATAATGGATTCAGCCCGGAAAACATTAGAAACTTCTTCTCAAGTAAAAGGCTTGCTGCAATTCCAGCCAGTGTAACATGGCTTAGGGCATCGGCTATCAAAGAAAGCCTCCTGACTACAATAAAAACTCCCAGCAGAGGAGCAACTAAACCAATCAATATTCCTGTCATGAAGGCATTTTGCAAAAATTCATATCTTAAAATCGCCTCGATCATCTTGTGACTCCTCCGTGTTCATGTTCATGATGATGGTCGAGCAAATGCACCTCATGCCCGTAGATTTCTGAAAGGCCATTCCGCTCCAACTGTTCAAATTCTTCCGTATTTCCGTGGAAGTGCAAGGTCTTATTCAAGCAGGCCACATGCGTTACTTTATCCGAAACTGTTCCTATATCGTGAGTGACCATTAAAAGTGTAATTCCTCTATTCTTATTCAAATCCCCAAGCATTTGGTAAAAGGAATTCACATTATGCGCATCCACTCCCACCGTTGGTTCATCTAGAATGAGAAGTTCAGGGTCACTTACTAGCGCTCTTGCAATGAAAACCCTTTGCTGTTGGCCGCCTGAAAGCTCGCCTATATTTTTAAATGAAAATTCAAGCATACCAACAGATTCCAGCGCTTTTGATACTTTGTTTTTATCTTCTTTTTTAAGAAATTTAAATAAACCCATTTTTTTAGTAAGACCGCTTGATACAACTTCAAAAACAGTTGCAGGGAATCCAGTATTAAAGGAATTAGCTTTTTGTGAAACATATCCAACTTTTTCCCAATTTTTAAAACGGCGTATCTCCTGCCCAAATAAATAAATTTCTCCGTGCTGTGGTTTTAAAAGCCCTAGTATCAGCTTCATTAAAGTTGATTTTCCGGACCCATTTGGCCCGACCACACCGAGAAAGGCATTTTCCGGAACAGTAAGTGTAATATTATCAAGGACTGTTTCTCTTTCGTACCGATAGGACAGCCCTTTTATCTCTATAACTGGTTTGCCTGCCATAATTATCACCTGTCATTTTAAGAATCATTCCGATTTAACTTTCGTAGTATACAATATCTTCTTATCAAAGTAAAGCAAATGGGTGCTTCTCCTTTTTTAAGTGTTTCCAAACTAGTTAGTGTCACTATTGCCTTCTCTCTGTCATACATTAGGGATGGAGGAGTGATAACAATGAAGATTTTCGAAAACATAATTAATCATAAGATTAATACCATTACTGGTGATGAGCTATTAAAATACGCTAATCAATTCAATATTAATGTGACCCGGCCCCAGGCTCAGAAAATTGCCGAATACTTAAGAGGAAGACAAGTAAATATTTTTGACAGTGCTCAACGTGCTTCCCTCGTAAAGGAAATCGCGAAGGTTACAAATGTAGAAACTGCGCGTGAGGTTAACAAATTATTTGTTCAGTTTACAAAATAAAGAAAGCTGTGCAATGCTGCACAGCTTTTTTCTTTGGCCTGAAAATTATTTACTGACCTATTATTAAATCGAGGAGATTATCATTAAACTCTTTTTTCAGCAGCATTTCAATTTCAAACCTATAAGGCGGTTTTTTATTGTTTTTATCTTCGCCTACAAATGGTGTTTCAAGTATTTTTGGAATCTCGGTTAACTGTGGGTGATGAACAATATAGCTTAAAGCGTCAAAACCAATATGGCCGAAACCAATATTTTCATGCCGGTCTTTTCTCATGCCTATTTCATTTTTACTGTCATTAATATGAAGTACCTTCAGCCTGTCCAAACCAACTATTTTATCAAATTCGTTTAAAACCCCGTCAAAGTCCTCAACAACCTTGTAACCCGCATCATGAGTATGGCAGGTATCAAAACAAACTGAGAGCCTGTCATTGAAATTAACACCATCCATTATCATGGCAAGCTCTTCAAAGGATTTACCGCATTCCGATCCTTTCCCTGCCATTGTTTCCAGGGCAATCTGGACATTTTCTTTTCCGGTTAAAACTTCATTTAACCCTTCGATGATTCTTTTAATCCCGACTTCTGTTCCGGCACCAACATGGGCTCCAGGATGCAGAACGATTTGGCCAGCACCAATCGCTTCCGTCCTCTCGATTTCAGAACGCAGGAAGTTCACACCTAATTCAAACGTATCGGGATTTGAAGTGTTTCCGATATTAATAATATAAGGAGCATGGACAACTATTTCTGTAATCCCATGAGCCTCCATATGCTTTCTGCCGGCTTCAATATTTAAATCCTCAATTTTCTTTCTACGCGTGTTTTGTGGTGCACCTGTATATACCATAAAAGTGCTTGCGCCATACGAAACGGCTTCCTCACTGGCAGCCAGAAGCATCTTTTTTCCACTCATAGAAACGTGAGACCCAATTTTAAGCATTTTCTTTCCACTCCCTAAATCGTTTGTTACTTATTACGGCCCAATCTTCTTTGCCTTTTTTTGATTTTATCCATTTCAGCCTGCATTTTCTTTTTGTATCCTGGCTTAACCTTTTGAGGTTTTTTAACCAAAGACTTGGCCATTTTATCTGTATCGTCTTCCTGCTTTTTCCTGGTCTTGCGCCTGTTGCGATCCTCTGTTTCAACAAAGCCTTCTTCTTTCTTGAGAGCAACATTTTTGAATTTAATTCCCATTTTCTCGAGACGGTTCAGAGCATCCTCATCTGATATTTCATACACGGTTAGTGCGATGCCAGAATTACCGGCACGTGCAGTACGGCCTACTCGGTGAATGTAGAAATCAAGATCTGTAGGCAGCTCGTAATTAATAACATGGCTGATCCCTTCAATATCAATCCCTCTAGCTGCCAAGTCAGTGGCCACTATGTATTGGTATTCAAGATCCTGGATTTGTTTCATCATCTTTTTGCGTTCGCGCGGGTTTAAATCACCATGGACACGGCCAACCTTCAGACCTCTTCCAATTAGATAATCAGCAACTTCATCTGCCATTTTTTTTGTGTTTGTAAAAACAATTGCCAAATAGGGATTGAATGCTACCAACGCATCATGAACAATGGCTTTTTTATCTTTATGGCGTGAAGGTAATAGGTAATGCAGTAAGTTTTCCGCTGCTATATTTTTTGATTCAATTTTAATAAACTTTGGGTTTTCCATATACTTTTTTAAAAATGGCTTAAGCTTTTCGGGAATGGTGGCAGAGAATACAAGCATTTGTAAATTCACAGGCAATTTAGCAGCGATTTTATCTACATCTTCGATAAAGCCCATATCGAGCATCATATCAGCTTCATCCACTACCAATGTTTTGGCTGTATGAACAAATAAAGCCTGTTCCTTCATTAAGTCACTAATTCTTCCCGGTGTGCCGACAACCACCTGTGGCTGAACCTTTAACTTTTCAATTGTCCTTTGTTTATCTGTGCCCCCAATATAACAGCGGGCTGTAATTTTCCTATCCTCTTCTGTATGCTCAGTGATTTTTAAAATTTGATGATAGATTTGGTTGGCCAGCTCCCTTGTTGGAGCTGTTATAACAGCCTGGACTTCTGCGCGGGATGGGTCTACTTTTTCAAGTATCGGGAGTACATATGACAAGGTTTTACCTGTACCTGTCTGTGACTGGCCAATTGCACTTTCGCCTTTCGATACAATTGGAATCATTCTTTCCTGAATTTCAGTAGGCTCTTGGAAACCCATTTTTTTTATTGCTTCTATGATGAAAGGCTGAAACTGATAACGTTCAAACTGGTTTACCGTCATTTATTAATTGCTCCTTAATTTACATTTAGATAACTCGTTTTCATCCATCCTGTAATTATAGTAAAGTTTCCCGGAAATCTCCACCTATATTATCATCATTTACCTTTCATGATTTCTCTAATCATAAAATTTAACAAGAAACCTGAAGAAACGGCCTAAACAAAATAGGGATAAATGCATACAGTAGAGAAGAAGCAAAAACAAAAGGTGCAAGAACTGAACGGGATTATTATAAACTCAGAGGAAAATTCTCAATAAGTCTAGAGCAGAAATACTTCAGTACTAGAAAGGAGGAATATTTATGCCACCAAGACAGGGATTTCCAAATTATCAGGGAATGGGACCAGGTATGATGGGGCCAGGAGGGATGAGACCTAGAATGATGGGAGGCAGCCCTGCTGGACGAATGGGACCTTCACCCGGAATGCAGGCTTTTAACACGTCTCCTATGATGGGACAAATGGGGCAGATGGGACAATCACGCCAAATGATGAGCGGGATGGGCCAAATGAGCCGCCAGGGCGGAGGGCTTCTTTCAAAAATTTTAGGCAAAGGAAATCAGGCTCGTACAATGGGAGGAATAGCTGCAGCTGGCAGACAGGCTGGGGCTGGCGGGGGTGGAATCCTCCAAACGCTTTCAAATCCCGGAGCCATCAATGGCTTTCTTAATAATACTCAGCAAATCTTAAAAACAGCTCAATCCATCGGTCCTATGGTACAACAATATGGACCACTGGTAAAAAATCTTCCATCTATGTGGAAACTATACAGAGGGTTAAAGACAGCGATGGCAGACAGTGGAAAATCTGAAACAAAGAAAGAATCTGTTAAAGAGTCCTCCACAGTTCAAGCAGAATCCTCCGTTGAATCAAGTTCCGTTCAAATATCCTCAAGCTCACCTAGTAAAAAAAACTACACTAAAAAGAAAAAGGAAACTGCTGGAACAAATATAACTAAAACTAAAGGAAGCTCCACACCAAGGCTTTATGTATAAGAAGGAGTAATGGGATGCTGGCAACGGCATCTTTATTTTGTACTGGAAAGAGTGGTTTACTTTCCTTCTGGTGTACTTATACTCACTTTGTATTATATTAATATTTTCTATATAATAATTACATAGACTTTAAGTCCATGTTCTTAATAGGAGGACGATTGAATTGGATGTTATTAAAATTTCTCCGCGCGGCTACTGCTATGGAGTGGTTGATGCCATGGTAATTGCCAGAAACGCAGCTCTTGATAAATCACTGCCACGCCCAATCTACATTCTTGGGATGATAGTTCATAATAAACACGTTACCGATGCCTTTGAGGAAGAAGGCATTATTACACTAGATGGTCCAAACCGAATGGCTATTCTTGAAAAAGTAGATAAGGGCACTGTTATTTTTACAGCACATGGTATTTCTCCAGAAGTCAGAAAGCTAGCCAAAGAGAAAGGCCTAGTGACTATTGATGCCACATGTCCAGATGTAACCAAAACACACGACTTAATCCTTCTAAAAGAAAAGGAAGGCTTTCAAGTTATTTATATCGGTAAAAAAGGCCATCCTGAACCGGAGGGCGCAGTTGGTGTTGCTCCTGGCATCGTCCATCTTGTAGAAACGCCAGCCGATGTTATGGCATTAAACATAAACAGCGATAAAATCATTGTTACCAACCAAACTACGATGAGCCAATGGGATGTTGCTGAAATTATGAAATTGGTTCAGGAAAAGTATCCACATGTGGAAGTCCATAAAGAAATTTGCCTTGCGACCCAGGTGCGCCAAGAGGCAGTTGCGGAACAGGCTGGGAAAGCAGATGTCCTTATTGTGGTAGGAGATCCAAAAAGCAATAACTCAAACCGTCTGGCTCAGGTTTCGGAAGAAATTGCCAGCACAAAAGCCTATCGTATTGCTGACATTTCTGAACTGGATATCAACTGGCTGAAGGATGCTTCGACAGTGGCGGTTACCGCTGGTGCTTCGACTCCAACACCGATAACAAAGGAAGTTATTACTTTCCTTGATCAGTTTAATCCCGAAGATGAAAGTACCTGGACTAGGGAAAAGAAAGTTCCCCTAAACCGTATCTTGCCAAAGGTAAAAAAGCCTGAGGCAATAAATTAAAAACACAAAAAGAACCGGTCCCTCTTGGACTGGTTCTTCTTTTATAAATTATTTTTCAGCCGAGCTATCAAAGACAAAACTTGACCATCTATAAATATTTAAAGGGATTTGTATCTGCTTCAGAAGGGAAAATGGTGACTTGATAGCCAGCCTCTACACAATTTTTTGTTAAAATCTCTGCTACGCCCTTTTTCATTACTTTTTCAACATTATGACCCGGATCAATCATGTTAAGTCCCTGCATCATTGCATCATGTGCAGTGTGATAATAAATATCACCCGTTACATATACATCGGCGCCTTTAAATTTTGCCTGGCTCCAATACTTGTTGCCATCTCCACCTAAAACCGCTACTTTTCTAACTTTTGCGTTCAAATCTCCTACTACACGCACCTTATCAACATTAAGGGCTGTTTTAACCTTTTCAGTGAATTCTGCAAGGGTCATCTCCTGAACTTGGCCAATTCTTCCCAAACCAAGGACTTCCCCCTGATTTTCAACGGGATAGATATCAAAGACAGCTTCCTCATAAGGGTGGACCTTCAGCATTGCCGAAACTGCCTTTTTTATTAAAGCTTCAGGAACAATTGTTTCTATCCTGACTTCATTAACAGTTTCAAGAACGCCCTGCTCTCCGATATAAGGATCTGTGTTATCACCGGGAAGAAATCTTCCTTCACCTGCTGAAGAAAAAGAACAGTCACTATAATTCCCTATTGCACCTGCTCCTGCTTTTCCAAGGGCTTTTCGGACTTCTTCTGCATTTTCTTCCGGTACATATACAACGATCTTTTTAAGCTTTTCTTCTACTGTAGGAGCAAGGACCTCTGCATTCTCCAAGCCAAGCGCAGAAGCAAGCATATCGTTTACCCCGCCCTTTGCTATATCCAGATTGGTATGGGCAGCATAAACAGAAATATCATTCTTTATCAATTTCTCAAAGATTCTCCCTGGTAAGGTATCAGTTGAGATCTTTTGAAGAGGCCTGTATATGATAGGATGGTGGGCAATAATAAGCTGGACATTTTTTTCAATTGCTTCATCTACTACTTCCTCAAGAACATCAAGAGCAATCATGACTCTCTCTACTTTTCGATTAAGGCGTCCAACCTGAAGGCCCACTTTATCCCCTTCCATTGCATATCCCTTAGGGGAAAACCTTTCAAAAAGCTGGATAATTTCGTGTCCATTAACCTGTTTCATCTTTTATAAAACCTCCTCAGCCCATTTAATTTTCTGCTGAAGTTCCTGCTTTTTCCTTAAGGTTTCTTCTGTTTGAGCTGCCTTCTCCAGCTGACTCAGAATCTTTTCCCAATTATCCTTCTCAAGTGCCCATTTCTTTTTAAATGCCTCATTAACTTTTTTCATTAAAAATGGACCAAACAATAAACCTTTATTCTGCATATCTTTATATGGAAGGCTAGGGTCTCCTTTTTCTCCAACCAGGACTTCATATATTTTCCCGTCTTCCTCAAGGATATCTTCTTCCACAAGCTCCCAGCCATTTTCCATGAACCATTCCCTTATTGAAATGGCACTAACGTTTGGCTGGAGAATCAGCCTTTTCACATTATCAAGTTTGTCTTTCCCTCGCTCCAAAATACTGGCAATTAATGCACCGCCCATTCCGGCAATGGTAATGCACTCTGCTTCTCCTGGATTCAGTACATCAAGCCCGTCACCTTTCCTTACTGATACTTGTTCCACAAGGCCCTCAGCTAGTACCTGCCCAGCAGCGGATTGAAAAGGCCCCTCTGCCACTTCTCCTGCAATAGCGAAAGGGATTACATCTTTTTTAACTAGGTAGCATGGAAGATAGGCATGATCGGATCCTATATCAGCTGTTTTAGAGCCTTTAGGAACAAAATCAGCCACCCTCTCCAGTCTTTTCGATAATTTGTCAGCATTCATGTATTCACACCACATCTCTAGTATCAATTCTCTTACAAGTATAAAAAAAGTCCTTTACATATGCAAAGGACCTCTTTTTAGGAAATACAAATATTCTACTCTAGAAAAGCACTAGTGTCTAGCTTAAAGCGCCCAGCGAGTTTTCAACTATGGAATGCTTCTTTGAGTATCTTGCAACAAGTATGACCTTTAGGTGATACTTGGGCAGCTATCGCCATCCTACTCCTACCTACGATAAGACAACAACGAATCGCTTTTTCGAGGATGTGGCAATTTTAGCCTTTCATCAATTGACTACGTCGCTAAACGGGCGCTTACGCTTTTCTTATAATTTTGCCAGCCAGTCAGCCATTTTGTCTGCATTTTCTTCTGGAACAAGTCCTGAAGGCATTGCACCCCTACCATGCATTACAATGTTTTTAAGCTGAGCGTGGGAATATTTCTTGCCTACTCCCTTTAATGTTGGACCAACAACGCCCTGATACTGGTCACCATGGCAAGAAATACATGTGGTCTTGTAAATATCTTCTGGATTAGCTGCTACAGCTTCAGTTTTCTTGCCGCCGCCATTTTTCTCATCAGCTAACTCTTTAGAATCTCCAAGTCCTTTGAATGACAGAGCAAAGATTAGTCCAATACCCAGGACCATAATCAAAATAAAAGGAACTACTGGATTACGATTCATCTTGTTACCTCCTTATGTAAGAACATCTGTTAACAATAAATGCATTACAAACAACTTTATTTTACTTGAAAAATGACAGAAGGAAAAGTCCTAATGTCGAATATTCACTATAAAGTTTTTAATTACCTGAATTAGGAGGTATTATGCCTCTTAAACAACTAAAAATTTCGGGTTAACATTATATTAAAGTAGAAAAGGAGACTGCTTTTGCAGTCTCACTCCTAACAGCCAATTTGCCTTGCAATAACGGTACGCTGGATTTCTGATGTTCCCTCACCAATTTCCAAAAGCTTGGCATCTCGCATATATCTTTCGACATGGTACTCTTTCATGTATCCGTAACCACCATGTATCTGGACTGCCTGGTCAGTAACCTCCATACAAATTTCAGAGGCGTACAGCTTGCACATTGACGCTTCCTTGGAGAAAGACCTGCCCTGGTCTTTTAGCCAGGCTGCTTTATAAACCATATTCCTTGCAAGTTCAATCTTCATTGCCATGTCTGCAAGTTTAAACTGAATAGCCTGAAAAGAAGAAAGTGATTTTCCAAACTGCTTTCTTTCTTTTGCATACTTAAGTGCCTTTTCATATGCTCCCTGCGCAATGCCAACAGCCATAGCACCAATTCCTATTCTGCCGCCATCAAGAGTAATTAAAAATTGTTTAAAGCCTTCTCCTCTTTTACCAAGAAGATTCTCAACCGGTACTCGGACGTCCTCAAGAACCAGTTCAGTAGTATTGGATGAATTAAGGCCCATCTTTTCATAGTTATCAATCACTGAAAATCCTTTTGCATCAGTAGGAACTATAATAGCAGTGATTTCCTTTTTGCCGTCCTGTTCGCTTGTGACTGCTGTCAAAGCCAAATGCTTTGCAAAACTTGCATTTGTTATGAAGCATTTATTTCCGTTAATTAAAAATTCCCCATTTTCTTCGCTTGCTGAGGTTCTTGTACCGCCTGCATCAGATCCTGCATTGGGTTCTGTAAGACCGAAGGCTCCAAAAGATTCACCTGAACAGATAGGTGTTAAATACCTTTGTTTTTGTTCCTCTGTTCCAAATAAATTAATTGGGGCTCCCCCAAGTGATATATGTGCAGAATAAGTGATACCAGTGGAACCGCACGCTCTGCTAAGCTCTTCCGTTACAATAGCAAAACTTATAGTATCCGCCCCGCCACCGCCATATTGTTCTGGAAACGGAAGTCCCATAATTCCCATATCGCCAAGCTTTTTAAAGACTTCAACGGGAAACTTTTTTGTTCTATCCCTTTCGAGTGCTCCTGGTGCTACCTCTTCATCCGCAAATTCCTTCATCATTTTGCGGATCATTTCCTGTTCCGCGGTTAAATCAAAATTCATTTCCATCCCCCCTCCAAAGTAGCTTTGTATGCGTTTACTTTTATATTATAATAGGAATGAAATAATTTTCTCAACATTTTAAAACTTTTAAATATATTTTATTATACAAAAATAAAATATACTAAAATAACTAGGCCAGCAATTCCAGAAATAAAAAAGTATAATATCCTAAGTTTCCTGCCCACTATAAGCCAGGCTAAACAATTAACGGCTACCAATATAGCAAGCGGTATATGTTTCCCCGTAAAAACATCCGAAGTAATTTCTACGGATCCAATCAACAGGATCAAAGCAGTAAGTATTAAAGATAAATGGCTGACTATTCCTTTTTTAAAAAAATAAAAGAAAGATATTCCCGCAGCGATTCCCAACAAAAGCAAAATGGCTATTTGCAAAATAAGTGACAATTCAGTAAAATAAGTGACAAATACTGTTATTGAAACCGCAGCCAAAAATAAAAGAGGCTGAAGAATCCATCCTTTAGTTTTCTGTTTTTCGACGGCGGGATTTCCTCCGGAATAGAGTGTTAATAAATAATCACAATACTGCTCCGGGAGCATTTTATTCTGTTTCCAATATTGAATTTCATTTAATATGATTTTCTTTCTATTCTCATCCATGGGGGTACCTTTCTGCTTTATAAATAACTCATGATAACTGTTATTTCATTCACTCGTGTGCCAACTTTTTTGCCATAGGTATCTGTTAACATTGCGTGTTGATTTCCTCTCCAGTCGCTCGCTTTCCGCGGACGGTCAAGCTATTGCCTGTAAGAACTTAATGAGAAACATCTGAGAACAGCTACAAGCGGCCTTGTGACGAGCTGAAGGCCACGGGCTTCTCCTTATACTACTCTATAACGCAGGAGCACAAAGGGAGCCTTTTCAGAGCAGTGCGCCTGTAGGATCATGGTCTGCCTTTCCCCGCAGGACGTTTGAATGGAAAGCATAATTGATTTCGAGTATATAGCCCTTCTGCTCCATTCATTATGTAAAAAATCACAATTGTGCTTTAACATAGCCTAAGAAATAAAAAAATAGCTTACCCCTATTGTAAGAAGTAAACTATTTTTCAACAATCGCTTTATATAAAATTTATTCCAGGAAATCCTTAAGCCTTTTGCTTCGGCTTGGATGTCTCAATTTCCGGAGAGCTTTTGCTTCAATTTGGCGTATACGCTCACGAGTTACGCCGAAGACTTTGCCCACTTCTTCAAGTGTACGCGTACGTCCGTCATCAAGGCCAAAACGAAGGCGAAGAACGTTTTCTTCCCTGTCGGTAAGAGTATCAAGGACGTCTTCCAGCTGCTCCTTCAAAAGTTCATAAGCTGCATGTTCTGAAGGTGAAGTTGCATCCTGGTCTTCAATGAAATCGCCAAGATGAGAATCATCCTCTTCCCCGATCGGAGTCTCAAGTGATACAGGTTCCTGAGCAATTTTCAGAATTTCCCTTACCTTATCAGGTGTTAAATCCATATCTTCTGCAATTTCCTCCGGTGTTGGTTCGCGGCCAAGATCCTGAAGCAACTGCCGCTGGACCCTAATTAGCTTATTAATGGTTTCCACCATATGAACCGGAATACGAATGGTTCTGGCTTGGTCAGCAATAGCACGGGTAATAGCTTGCCGAATCCACCATGTCGCATACGTACTGAATTTGTACCCTTTACGGTAATCAAACTTTTCAACAGCTTTTATAAGACCCATATTACCTTCCTGAATAAGATCAAGGAAAAGCATACCGCGGCCTACATAACGCTTTGCAATACTTACAACCAGGCGCAGGTTTGCTTCAGCAAGGCGACGTTTTGCTTCTTCGTCTCCTTCTTCAATCCTTTTAGCAAGGCTAATTTCCTCTTCAGCTGAGAGAAGATCTACACGGCCAATTTCTTTAAGGTACATACGGACTGGATCATTAATTTTAACGCCTGGAGGAACGCTTAAATCATTTAGATCAAATTCCTCCTCACCACCCTTGGATAACTGCTTGGCGTCTGGGTCTTCATCCTCATCACTGTCTCCTATCAATTCAATGCCTTGGTCGCCCAGAAATTCATAAAATTCATCCATTTGATGCGAGTCCAATTCAAAAACTGATAATCTTTCCGCTATATCATCATAGGCAAGGACGCCGGTTTTCTTACCCAGTACCGTTAACTGGTCTTTTACTTGTTCAACGGTCAACTCATTTTCGACCTCTTTTGAACGTGCTGATTTTTCAGCCATTTGTCCCCCTCCTTCTAAAAATCACAACTTCCAAATGGGATCTATAAGGATTTGCGTAATTGAATGATTTGCATTGCTATCGATGCTGCCTTGCTAAAATCTTTTTGGCGCTCAGCTTCATTTTGTTCAGCTTGCATTTCCTTTATTTTTAGCAGTTTTTGATAATTCAACACCTGTTTGATATAATCAGTTAATTCCTTATCCGTCACGTCTTCATTTATTGGCATCATTTCAATGTCTGCCACAATTCTTCTAAGTTTATCATCTTTAATATAGTTTAAAAACGCGTTGGAATCAGGATCAGCAGTATCTTCGTAGAAGCCAAATAAATAAGTGATAATTGCCTGATGTTCATCTATGTTGAAGGTGCTGCCAGTTAATAGGTCCTGAACCTTGAAGGCAAACTCTCTGTTTTTTAACATATGTGCGATCAAGCTTCGCTCAGCATTGTGATGAGCAGGCTTTAATCCTGCCGCCTGCCTGATTAATGGTTTTTTAACGGGAGGTGGTGATCCCCGGTTTTGCTTATTTCTTCCCGGGGCAGCATAGGTCTGAAGCTGCTGATTTAATGCTTCAAGCGATAATGAAAATTCACTTGCAATCTGCCTAAGATAAAGGTCCCTTTCAACCGCTTTAGTCAATTGGGATATTTCCTTTAATACTTGTTCGATATAAGCCAGCCTATCTCCTTCATCCTTAAGATTTTTTCCTCTTCTATAATAAAGAAATTTAAAGGACATCCAGGTAAGGCTGGAACCTATTACTTCATTCCTAAATTTCTCGGAACCCATTTTTTTAATATAATCATCTGGATCCATGCCATCTGGCATTAGAGCAACCTTAATCTGGAGCCCTGCCTCGTTTAGCATGTTTCCGGCACGGAAAGCGGCTCCAATCCCCGCTTTATCGGAGTCATAACAAATTGTAACACTGCCTGTATTCTGACGGATTAATGAGATATGCTCCGCCGTAAGAGAAGTTCCCATTGTGGCTACTCCATTTTCCACACCGGAACGGTCAGCAGCAATGACATCAGCAAAACCCTCAAAAAGGACAATTTGCTGGGTTCTTCTTATATTTGGTTTTGCTAAATGAAAGTTATATAAAACTTTACTTTTATTAAAGATTGGCGTTTCGGGGCTATTCAAATACTTGGGCTCTTCCGCCCCCAAAGATCTCCCGGAAAACGCAATCGTTCTGCCATGTCGGTCAAGTACCGGAAACATTATCCGATCCCTGAAACGGTCAAAATAGGTTCCGTCCTTTTCCCTTTTGATAATCAATCCCGCTTTTTCCATCCATTCAGGCTTTAAATCCCGCTTCATTAAAAATTTAACAACAAAATCCCATGAATTAAGCGAATAGCCAATTTCGAATTTATCAATGGATTCTCTCGTAAAACCCCTGTTAAGCAGGTATTCCAGTGCGTCTTGACCCTCTTTTGTATTTACCAGCAAGTGATGGTAAAATTTCTTTAATAGGTCGTGTGCATCGAGCATCGCCTGGAGTTCAGGTGATATTCCTTTTTCATTCCCGGAGGTTTGTAAGCTAATATCAAGTTCAATATTAGCCCGTCCGGCCAGCTTTACGGCTGCCTCCTGAAAGGATAGCCCTTCAAGATCCATTAAAAATGAAAAAACATTTCCACCGGCACCACAGCCAAAACAATGAAAAATTTGTTTATCTGGTGCGACAGAAAAAGACGGTGTATTTTCTCCATGGAAAGGACATAATCCGAAGTAATTTCGCCCGTGCTTTGTAAGTTGAACATAATCACTTATTACTTCAACAATATCTACACCCTGACGAATTTGGTTGATTTTTTCTTCGGCAATGCGCTCTGCCATGAAAACAACTCCATTTTTCTAAAAAAAGTATAGCAGTTATCCCTCTACAAGATTCGACAAAATGTTTGTCAGTTCCTTCACAAACCGTTCCCGGTCGGAAGATATAAAGGGTTTTGGCCCTTTTCCATACTCTCCTCTGCGGCGTGCCTTTGCACTTAAAAAACGCAAATCAAGAGCTGTCAAAATTCCTTTTTCTTCAAATAAAGTTCCCCTTGGAGATAGAACATAAACCCCTTTTGGAAGCAGGGTAGAAGCGAGGCCAATATCCTGGGTTACTGCAATATCTCCTTTGGCAGCATGATTCATAATAAAAAGATCAGCCGCTTCCTTTCCGATGTCCACATATTTCCACTCCGCGTATGTAAAATCATTTTTTACGTGGTTATATGAAGCAACAAAAAGGACTTTTATTGAAAAATCAGAGGCAATTTCGACAATTTCTTCTTTTACCGGGCAGGAATCTGCATCTACAAATATAGTGGGCACGCTAATTTCATTAGTACTAATTCTACATCACTCCGCATAATCCTTCTTGCCTCAAGAACTTTTCTTTGCCAACGGCCATTTTTAAAGCAAGATAGACTTATTTGATTCAATACAGATTATGTCGAATATTTTTAAAGAGCCTCCCTTGACATCTCACAATAAATAGTTTATTCGTTCAAACCCAACTCTAAACCTAATAACATACATTTTTATCACAATTTTTTATTATAGTACATTGTTTTATATTTTTCCATTAATTTTCACTTTAGAATTTTACTTTTTTAATTCTTTAAAGCAATGTACCAAATTATAGAAAAATGCACATAACCGTTTTGATTATGTGCAGGAAGTTCATTTTTTATGTATATAATTTAAAATTTCATTTGCTGTTTCTTCGACCGCTTTATTGGTTACATCTATGATCGGACAGTTAATTCGGGAAACCACTTTTTCAAAAAATACAAGCTCTTCTTTTATCCGTTCAATATTAGCGTAGCTTGCCTGATCGTTAAGACCCAATGATATTAATCTTTCACGCCGGATGTTATTTAGTTTTTCGGGGCTGATTTTTAATCCAAAGCATTTTTCAGGCGGAACCTTATAAAGCTCTTCAGGTGGCTCAACCTCTGGAACGAGAGGTACATTAGCTACCTTTAAGCGCTTAAGAGCAAGGTATTGTGAAAGGGGGGTTTTGGATGTTCTTGATACCCCAATCAAAACAATATCAGCTTTCATAATACCACGTGGATCACGGCCATCGTCATACTTAACAGCAAACTCAATAGCCTCAACCTTTTTAAAGTAATCCTCATCAAGCTTACGAACTAGGCCAGGTTCACAAAGAGGTACTTTTCCTGTTAACTCTTGAATCTGATCCATTAATGGACCAATTAAGTCACAAGCATAAATTCCTTCTATTTTTGCTGCTTTTTGGATATATTCCCTCATCTCAGGCTTCACAAGTGTAAAGGCAATCATCCCTTTGTCCATCTTTACAAGGGAAATTACCTCGTCAATATGTTCTATGTCCTCTACATAAGGAAATCTTTTAAGAACCATTCCTGAACCGTTAAACTGGGTTATTGCCGCCTTTGTAACTAATTCAGCCGTTTCCCCGACAGAATCAGAGACGACATAAATAACTGGCATACTCATTATTCCCAACCATCTCCTCTTTTGAAATTTTTTACATATCCTCTCCTAGAGCAACAAAAGCCTTGGCTATATTAGTTTTTGTCACACGGCCGATTACTTCAAAGCCTCTTTCTGTCTTCTTGACTACAGGAAGTGCATCAATTTGTTTATCAATCAATTTTTTTGCAACTTCAATAAGAAGATCATCTCTTTCACATATAGTAATATTCGGCATCCTCGTCATAATAATGTTGACTGGAAGACTTGCCAGCTCCTGTTTGCCAATGCTGGCACGCAAAAGATCCTTTCGAGACAGAACGCCCACAAGCAATGAATTTTGGTCGACTACGAATAGAGTTCCTACATCCTCCAAAAACATAGAAACGATGGCATCATATACGGAAACATTTTCATTTACCACTACGGGAATCGACTGATATTCTCTCACAAATATCTTTTGCAGATTTTCGGTCAGAAGCTGAGTACCTGACTTTCCTGTATAAAAATACCCCACTCGCGGCCGGGCATCCAAAAAACCAGCCATAGTTAGTATTGCCAAATCAGGCCTTAATGTTGCTCTCGTTAAATTTAACTGATCTGCAATATGTTCACCGGTAATCGGTCCATTATCCTTTACAATTTGAAGGATTTGCTCCTGCCGTTTGTTAAGTTCTATTGTCCTCACCACCTTTTAAGTATCATTTAACACAAAACTGATATACTTTTCCTCCTTGAAACAGCAAAAGAGTTATACTTATATAAAAACATTATATACCAATCCAAATAAATGAAAAGGCAGATAGAACCTTAGTATTTGAAAAAATAAAAGAAAGTGCAGCTTCGATCAGCCGCACTTTCTTTTTTACCTTTTCCTTCCATTAGAACATTTCGGTCAGTGCTTTAAATTAGAAACTAATTTTCTCTTGTAAAAAGTTTACTAACTCAGTAATAGGAAGTCTTGTCTGTTCCATTGTATCCCTGTCTCTGACAGTTACCATTTTGTCTTCAACAGAATCGAAATCGAAAGTAATGCAATATGGTGTTCCGATTTCATCATGTCGGCGGTAGCGTTTTCCAATTGAGCCAGCTTCATCATAATCCACAAGGAAATGCTTTGAAAGTTCTTCATATACACCTCTTGCATCTTCAGAAAGCTTTTTGGACAATGGAAGTACAGCTGCTTTAAATGGCGCTAGTGCAGGATGAAAATGCATAACCGATCTTGATGTACCATCTTCGAGCTGCTCTTCATCGTAAGCATCGATTAAATAAGCAAGGGTTACCCTGTCAGCACCCAGGGATGGCTCTATACAATACGGAACATACTTTTCATTGGTTTCGGGATCATTATAATGAAAGTCCTCACCTGAAAATTGCATATGCTGTTTTAAGTCGTAGTCTGTTCTGGAGGCAATGCCCCATAGCTCGCCCCAGCCAAATGGGAATTTGTATTCAAAGTCAGTAGTAGCATTACTATAATGAGACAATTCATCTTCTGAATGATCACGTAATCTTAAATTTTCTCTTTTTAAACCAAGAGATATTAACCATTGCTCGGCATACTGTTTCCAGAAATCAAACCACTTTAATTCCTCCCCCGGCTTACAGAAAAACTCTAATTCCATTTGCTCAAACTCGCGAGTACGGAAAGTAAAGTTACCTGGGGTTATCTCGTTTCTAAAGCTTTTGCCAATTTGGGCAATACCAAAAGGCAATTTTTTTCTCATCGTACGCTGAACATTTTTGAAGTTTACAAAAATGCCTTGGGCTGTTTCAGGACGAAGAAAAATTTCATTTGTACTAGTTTCGGTAACACCCTGAAATGTTTTAAACATTAGATTAAATTGACGGATACCCGTGAAATCGTGGCTGCCACACTCAGGACAAGCAATATTATGCTCCTTGATTAATTCTTCCATTTTTTCAAATGGGAGGCCATCAACCACTAGCTCAATTCCTTTTTCTTCAAGAGCATTTTCAATTAGCTTATCTGCACGGTGGCGAGCTTTACAATTTTTACAATCAATCATAGGGTCATTAAAGTTGCCAATATGGCCCGATGCCTCCCAAGTCCTTGGATTCATCAGAATAGCTGCATCAATACCAACATTATAAGGGGACTGTTGAACAAACTTTTTCCACCATGCCTGTTTAATATTGTTCTTCAATTCCACTCCAAGAGGACCATAGTCCCACGTATTTGCCAAACCTCCATATATTTCAGATCCAGGAAAAACAAATCCCCTGTGTTTCGCATGTGACACAATCTGCTCCATACTTACACTCATCATTTTCTCTCCTTTAATGTTAATAAAATGGAAAATAAAAAAACTCTCATCCTCTATGCACATCGCATAGGGACGAGAGTTACCCGCGGTTCCACCCTAATTGCCGCAAAAGCGGCCTCTTTAAAATAAAATTGCTCAGGAACGCCTTCCTCCGGTCTCTATAACCCGGCTTCCACTGTCCCGGGATCGCTTGATACAGAGGAGCCAAAGTACTCCTTTCCGTCACTGCAATTATTTAACTTTATAGAGATATTAACCAAAACAGCAAGCATTGTCAATATGAATGGTGAATTGTTCTAATTGTATATAAAAAAATTTTATATAAGTCCCTTTAAATTATCCATGGAATCAAGGAATTTCTTTGACTTTAGATGAAGTCCCGAATATTCCTCGTAGTATGCTGAGATTACCTTTTTCAGCTCAGCTTTTGTTTCCTCTTTAACTGATATATTTCCAAGCCTTGAAAGGTCAAAATAATAAAATACTCTTAAAAGCTTTACAGCTGCAGCTGATATTTTAAAGTGGTACGGGTCTTTTTCAAGACAGCGGTGGCAGATAAACCCTCCCTCTCTTACTGAAAAAGAGAATTGGCCCTCCATACTGCCGCAAACTGCACATTGATTCAATATAGGATGGAGCCCAAGTACATTCAAAATCTTCAATTCATAAATATTCTTGAGCACCTCTGGATCATAGCCCTCATCTAAGTAATGAAGCGTTTGAAAAAGCAGCTCATACAAAAAAGGGTCTGGCTTTCTATCATCTGTGCTCTTATCGGTCAGCTCCACAATATAACTCGCGTAGGCAGTTAAAAAAATATCTTCCCTGATAGATCGCATAGATGAAATCATTTCGCCCTGCTGAAGGGTTCCGAGTCCTGATCCTTTTTGAATTAGGAAGTATCCATGTGTAAAGAGCTGGGAGATGGCAGCAAGGCGGCTGTTTGTTTTTTTGGCCCCTCTTGCCATCGCCCCAATTTTCCCCCACTCACGTGTATAAAGAGTAACTATTTTATTGGTTTCACTATAATCCGTATTTCTTATGACGATGCCTTCACATTTTTCGAGCATTCAAGTCACCATCCATTTATGGAAGGTCAAACTTATGAAACAGGAGAATCCATTGTTGCTAGTTCATCATCCAGAGTCCCGGGTCTGTCTTGTCTTTCCTTCTCCAGCTCTTTAAAGAGAAGATATGTGTCAATGTTACCTGTTTCACTGAAAACCTTCCAGGTAAAATCCAACATTTCAAAACCCCACCTTTCAATATTTAGACTAGCATTTACAAATTCAATACCTTACATTTATCATAGCCTGCCATCCTAAAATCATGAGTACTAAAAACTGTTAATCCATAGCATGCATAATTTCCCTTGACTACTAATAGTCTAATTAGGGCTGAAATTAATAGTCGTCTTCCCTGAATCCAAAATCCCGAAGCTGGGAGGCTTTATTTCTCCAATCCTTCTGAACCTTTACCCAAAGCTCCAGAAAGACCTTTGAACCGAGAAGATTTTCGATATCAATTCTTGCACGTTTTCCAATCTCTTTCAGCATGGATCCCTGTTTTCCGATAACAATACCTTTTTGTGAATCTCTTTCCACAATAATGGTTGCCATAACATTGATAACATCCTTATCCTGACGCCGTTCCATTTTATCGATTAATACTGCCAAGGAGTGAGGAATTTCTTCACGTGTCAGATGAAGCGCCTTTTCCCTGATTAATTCTGAAACGATAAAACGCTCAGGATGGTCTGTAACCTGATCCGCCGGGTAAAATTGCGGCCCTTCTGGCAGATAACCTTTAATTTGATCCAACAATCGATCAACATTATTGCCTTCAAGGGCAGAAATAGGAATAATTTCTTTAAAAGAATACTTTTCTTTATAAGATTCCATGATTGGAAGCAGTTCGTCGGGATGAACCTGATCAATTTTGTTAATAACAAGGAACACTGGGGTTTTTATTGATTCAAACTTTTCAAGGATAAATTCCTCTCCCCGGCCAAAACCTTCCTCAGCATTAACCATAAAAAGAACAAGATCCACCTCCTTAAGCGTATTTTGAGCTACTTTCATCATAAAGTCGCCAAGTTTATGTTTTGGTTTGTGAATTCCTGGTGTATCAATAAAAATCAGCTGTGAATCCTCAAGTGTAAGGACACCCTGGACTTTATTTCTCGTAGTTTGCGGTTTATCACTCATAATTGCGATCTTTTGCCCAATAACGCGATTCAAAAAAGTCGATTTTCCAACATTTGGCCTGCCGATAATAGAAATAAAGCCTGATTTATATCCTTGATTGTTGTTCATATTAGTTTCCATATAGATCCTCCGGTGAAAAAGCCCCTGGCAGAAGTTCCCTTACAGTTAACTCTTGTATATCCCCTTGAAGGTTCGTTAAAACCACTTTCATCTCTTTGTCGCATAGCTCTGCAATAACCTGCCTGCAGGCACCGCAGGGCGAGCATGGACGGTCTGTATCAGCCACGACGGCAAGCATAGAATATTTCTTATCACCTTCTGAAAAGGCTTTAAAGAGGGCTGTGCGCTCTGCACAATTGCACATCGTATATGCAGCATTTTCTATATTGCAACCCCGATATACCTTGCCGTCACTAAATAATAAAGCTGCTCCGACAGGGAATTTCGAATAAGGAACGTAAGCCATTTCCCTTGCTTTTTTTGCTTCTTCAATCAGTTCATTGATATTCAAAATGATACTTCCTTTCCTGCGGAAAAAGCTGGGATATATTTTTATTTTACCTCAAAACCAGCGGCTTTTCATTATTTGTAGCAAAACCGTAATAAAAATTTAGAATTTTCTCATAACATTAAGCTGTTATTTAAACAGCCTGCCTTGTCATTTTAACGGAACATAATATCGTTTTCAAATGGACAAGAAAAAAAGCCTATAAAAAGGCGTTAATAATCTTAGGAAGAAAAATAAACATCCCGATTATAGCTGAAACAATGGAAAATACAAAAACTGCAGCTGCTGCAATATCCTTTGCCTGTTTTGCCAGAGGGTGAAAATCCTGTGTAACAAGGTCTACCACCCTTTCTATTGCCGTATTTATTAATTCCAATGAGATTGTTCCGCCAATAGCTATTATGATACAGACCCATTCCATTGATGAAATAGAAAATAAGAAAGACAGAAGGATAGCAATAAATGCCGCAAATAAATGAATGCGAATATTCCTTTCTGTCCTTAAGGCTGAAACAAGACCTGCTATGGCATATGAAAAAGACTTCCAAAGAGGGATAGGCTTAGTGGTTTTCCTACCGTCTAAGCCCATACTCGTCCAATATATCCTTTTGGAGTGAAAACATTTCTTTTTCATCTTCCTCATTTTCGTGGTCATACCCCAGGAGATGAAGGAAACCATGAACAGCCAGAAATCCGAGCTCACGCTCAAAAGAGTGGCCATATTCTTCAGCCTGATCTTTAGCTCTCTCAGTGGAGATTATAATATCCCCAAGTACACGAGGCAAATCAGCGCCAATTAATTCTATTTCACCATCTCCCATTTCCTCCATTGCAAACGAAATAACATCTGTAGGCCTGTCCTTTTCACGGTATTCCCGGTTAATTTCCTGTATCTTATCATTTGTTACAAAGGTAACTGAAAGTTCTGTGCCAGCTTCAACCTTTTGTTTTTCCGCTGCAAAATTCAGGAGCTTTTCAATCTCGCTAATATAGTCATCTGCTACCTGATTTGTTTCATCCATAAAGTCAATATTTAAATTCATGCTTCTTTCACCTTCTGTTTTGTTATTTCCGGATATTCAATCCTGGAGTGGAATATTCCTTTTAATGTTTCACATAGAGTATGGGCGACCACTTCAAGTTCTTTAAGTGTAAGTTCACATTCATTAAATTGCCCATCCTGCAGTTTATCAGCTGTAATAGACCTAACAAGCGATTCTATTTGCCCTGGGGTTGGCTGAGTCATTGAGCGTACAGCTGCTTCCACACTGTCTGCTATCCCAATAATGGCAATCTCTTTAGTTTGCGCTTTAGGCCCGGCATACCGATATTCTTTTTCTTTAATATCCGGATTAACCTGAGCTGCTTTGTGATAAAAAAATTTCAGCAGAGAAGTTCCATGATGCTGTTCTGCAATTTCGACAATTTCTTTAGGCATATGGTACTTTCTTAGGATTGCCCCTCCATCAGCTGCATGCGCTATAATAATTTGCGCACTTTTCTCCGGTGGCAGCCGATCATGGGGATTATCTCTGTTCAGCTGGTTTTCTATAAAAAAGAGGGGCCTTTTTGTTTTTCCTACATCGTGATAATAGCAGCCGACACGTGCAAGCAATCCATTGGCTCCGATAGCTTCACAGGCTGATTCAGCCAAATTGGCAACCATGACACTGTGATGATAGGTTCCAGGAGCCTCTGTCAGTATTTTTCTAAGTAAAGGATGATTCGGGTTTGAAAGTTCAATCAGCTTCATTGTTGATAAAATTCCAAAGCTAGCTTCAAAAAAAGGCAGAAATCCTATACATAAAACAGCAGACACTACTCCGGAAACAAGTGAAGCGATAATGAAAAAACCATATTCCATGCCGGAATACTGTCCATTCCGCAAAAACATAAGCGACAATAAAGTGATAAGATTGACTGCTGACGCAAAAAATCCCGCTTGCAAAATTTTTGATCTCTGGTTTTGAGTACTGAGAAACAAAACTCCGGCAAGTGAACTGAAGAGGATATAAATCCCTGCAGAAATATTTAAAGCCCCAGAAATCCCTTCATTAAAAATGATACTTCCGCATACGGCCATAATGATGGAAATAAAAACAGCCAGCTTCTCATCAATCAGAATTTTGATAAGCATTCCGCACATAGCGGCGGGAAAGATATAGCTAATTTCGGTGTAATTAAGCTCATGAAGCAGACTGACCATTTTCATTAAGAAAATGGAAAGCGTAAATATCAATCCAAAAAGGAGTAAAAATGTCTGTCTTTTATCAGGGTCCGTCTTCAGCTGATTAAAATAATAATAAATAATGGAAAGAATTAGCCCTATTAAAAAAGCAAGACCAATATATGGTTTTAGCGATTTATCAATATTAAGAAATCCTGCAAGCTTTAATTGGCGATATTTATCCCTGGTAATCAATTCACCTTCTTCAACAATAATCTGTCCCTGAAGGATCTTTACAGGTTCCACATTTTCAGCGGCCTGCTTTCGCAGTTCCTCCGTTGCTTCCGGATCATAAAATTCATTTTGAACAATAGCATATCGGCCAAGCTCAATAGCAGAGTTTTTTAGAGGTCCATCAAGTGTTGTATATTTTAATTCTTCCTCTACTCTCTTTTTAGCATTTTCCACATCGTCAGCTGAAATTCTTTTACTCATAATATTGTTGATGGCTGTTACTGTTAAATCCTTCGCAATTGCTAAGTCTTCCTTGTTTGCCTGCATTAAACTCAGGAATACCTCATCTGGAATATCCTTGGTTACACCTTCAGTAAGCTTCTCTTTAAGTCGGGCAGCCTTTTCAGAGGGAACAGGTTCTATTGGCCTGGAAGAAGCATCTCCACCCTCCGCAGCTTTCTTTTGCATCTCATCTTTAATATCTTCATTTACTTCACTCGCTGATTCGAAAATGGATGTAATTAAATCTACTCTGTTCTGAGTGTATTCTTTTTTTAGAATTAGAACATCCTGTACTTGGTCGAGTGCTTCCTTTCTTTTTTTCTCGGTGCTAAGCTTATCCTCAACTGTTCCTGGTGACCGAATCGTTTTTTCAGCCACTTTAAACAGGCTAAGGTCAAGCTTCTCTGGTCTGACATTGCTGAACATTGCTATATAGAGTAGTACACCCAAAGTTAGAAAAAATAAAACACGAAAAAAAGTGAAATCAAGCAGCTTTCTTATTTTTATGAAATTCTGCCGTATTTTATCCACCAGGGTATCCCTCCAACGTCTTTGCGCCATTCTTTATGTAAAATCATAACAGTTTTTCTTCCAACTTTCACCTTAAAAAAGAAATCAAGCATTGCCACACATATTTTGAGCAAAAAGAAAAGGCCGCTCGAATACTGAACAGCCCAGGGTGTAATTTCTATAAATTTTTCTCGTAAGCGTCAATAATTCTGGCAACCAGCGGATGGCGAACAACATCACTTTTATCAAGATAAATAAAAGAAATTCCCTTTACATCCTTTAAGATTTCCTCCGCTACAATCAGTCCGGATTTAACACCTTTTGGAAGGTCTACCTGAGAACGGTCACCTGTAATGACCATTCGTGAACTGAAACCAAGACGGGTCAGGAACATTTTCATTTGTGCGTGAGTCGTATTTTGGGCCTCATCCAGAATAACAAATGCTTCGTCCAGTGTCCGTCCTCTCATATAAGCTAACGGAGCGATTTCAATCGTTCCCCTCTCAATAAGCCTTTGGGTATGCTCCATGCCTAAAACGTCATGAAGAGCGTCGTAGAGCGGTCTTAAATAAGGATCCACCTTCTCCTTTAGGTCTCCCGGAAGAAAACCAAGACTTTCACCCGCCTCGACAGCTGGGCGTGTAAGGATAATCTTGTTGACATGTCCATTTCGCAGGGCATTCACTGCCATAATAACAGCTAAATAGGTTTTACCGGTACCGGCAGGCCCTATGCTAAAAACCAGGTCATTTTCTTTGAGTGCAGATATATAAAGGCGCTGTCCAAGCGTTTTAATCCTAATGGACTTTCCTTTTACTGTTTTTGCAATTTCTTCTTCATAAAGATTTTCAAAATATTCAAGTGTTCCTTTTTGCGCCATCTGAACAGCGTAAGTAACATCTCTCTGGCTAATGCTGACTCCTTTTCGTATAACAAAAAGTAATCTGTCAAGCACCCGGCTTGCGAGTTCCACATCTTCAGTTTCTCCAGACAGGCTGAGGGATTCTCCACGGGTAACGATTGTAACTTTAAGGTTTTCTTCAATGATTTTAAGGTTTGAATCGGAAGTTCCAAAGAGTGTCATTGCCTCATTTGGATTTTCAAGCTGCACATTGATGGTTTCTAACTTTTCAGTCATTCATTAGGTCTCCTTGGGTTATGGGTTGTCCTTTTGCAATATTTTCGTAAATCTGAAAGTGAATTGATAATGTTACTTTACCATTCTGAAATGCCTCATGTAAAATTTTTGCGTCCTTAATCGTAGCATCTTCATCAAGTCGCTTTTTTATATCTTTTTTTGCAATTTCCATTGCTACTTTAATGCCTTCCTCGTTTGAATACGTTCGGATAATGTCCTCTTTCTCGCGAAAAGTCCTATTTACATAGGAAATTGGCAAGCTCCATTTAAAAAAGTGTATAGCATGTTCATTCTTTTCTGTCTCATATTCCTTAAACTTCACCTTTTGAAAACCCCATATAGGCACTTCGAATTTTCCAATTAAAAGTGAATGTTTTTGCTGCTCTTTCCCGTTATAAACTTTAAAGCGGGTTTGCAGCGGCAATTCAACATAACTTTTATACCAGGTTTCTCCAAGTATTTCACCCTTGGCTGCAACAGCCTGCATAGGACCGTCTTCTTTGCCGATTAAACCCGAAACAAGAAGCTGCCCTGCCTCAACATGATCATTTATATCAACTACCGGTTTCCCTCTTTCAACAAACCTCTTTACAATAATTGCTTTCTTTTTAGCAATAAGATTCTGAGGTGCCAAAACTTTCGGGTCCTTGGGCTGTTTTTTTTCTACAACCTGAAAATGATAGGTTGTCCCCTTTAATTCCACACCTACCCATGTGATAGCGCCAATATTATTGGTAAGCTTACGTTGTATACTTTCTACACTATCTATTGAAAATTGAAACTTTCCAACTTTTATTCCCATTTGGTCCAATTCCTTGCGTATTTTATATTCGGTTGCAGGCTTGGCCCCCTTTATTTCAATCCCCCATATACTGTTGGATAGAATAATAATTATGAGGAAAAAGGCAACAGCGCCCAGAAAAAAGCCGCTGTTTTTAAAGATTCTTTTAACAAGAAATGGGGCTCCATTTCGTCTTAAAAAGCCAATAGAGCAATCACTGTGTCTGGCATACCTTCTTATTTGCAGAGCATCCTGCAGCCTCATTGTAAATGTAGCAGTGCCGCTTCCATGTCTTTTAACATTCCATACATGCAATCCGTTACGAATAAGTACATTTAAGAATCTCTCTATTCCCTTTCCTTCAACCCTTACAGTTACACTCCCATAAAAAAATTCAAGCCACTGGTTCTTCATTTTTGTCCCCCTATTTCATTTAAATAAATGACTTGATCTATTTTTCCTTCCAATAAAATTTCTTCAGGTAAAATGGTCCTTATTACTAAGGCCTTTCCCTTTATTAAAAGCTGCCCCTGCTTTAAAAGCAGCCTTACTTCACTGTCAGTAAACCCCAATAAACCTCTGTGGTTTTCAATATATACGTGTATTTGTCCGATCATCGTGATCCGGGGTAAATCCATCATGACATCTTGAGGAAGATCCATTTTATCTGCCATCCAATTGCGAATACGTTGGCCCCATTTTTTTGCCATAAAAAAAGAACCCCCTTTCATCTCATATGTATGAAATGAAAGAAGGTTCTAGCACCATTTTTCTATGGAAAAATAGTGGGGTATTCAATGGCGTTTCTGAAAAAAGGACTGTTTGGACCGGGCTGGGCCCAAAATTTCAGACCATATAATTGCATTTACAAGGCTCTGTTTATCAACATGCAGGGAAGGATTGTCAGCCCCTTTTTCCTCTGCCCCTTTGGAAGTAATTTCATTTTTACTGATAGATGGTTTTCGTTCTGTTTCCCTTTTTTTCTCGTTGTATTCTTTTTCAAGACTGTTTTGCAGCTCCCTATCCTGCCATGTTTGGGATGAAGCTGCAGGAGCATGACGTTTTTGCTGCTGAGGTTTCTTTGAGGGTAAAGGGTCAATTATTTCCTTTATTTCCGAAAAAAATGATCGGGTCCCCTTTTTCTTACGTGCTGCATTATCTTTTTTCATGCTGAAAATAGCTGAAATTACAATTATAACTAAGATTACTAAACCTTCCAGGAAGCTCTCCTCCCTTCTGAGGCAGAACATGATTAAGTAGTAAGCAATTATTGCCCATCCTTTTTATCACCAGTCATTTTTCCGATGGAACCTCTCATATCGGTATCAGCAGATATATTTTTATAATTCATATAATCCATGACGCCCATATTTCCAGATTTTAGCGCTTCCGCCATGGCAAGTGGCACCTCGGCTTCGGCTTCTACCACTTTTGCTCTCATTTCCTGGACTTTCGCCTTCATTTCCTGCTCTGTTGCAACAGCCATAGCCCTGCGTTCTTCTGCCTTTGCCTGTGCTATCTTTTTATCTGCTTCGGCCTGCTCTGTCTGAAGTTCAGCTCCAATATTTTTGCCGATATCCACATCCGCTATATCAATAGATAGGATTTCAAAGGCTGTTCCTGCGTCAAGCCCTTTTGACAAAACTGTTTGAGAAATCAAGTCTGGATTTTCAAGAACTTTACTATGGCTATCGGAGGAGCCAATAGTGGAAACCACCCCTTCACCAACACGTGCAACTACCGTTTCTTCACCTGCCCCGCCTACTAAACGCTCAATATTGGCGCGGACAGTTATTCTTGCTTTAGCCTTGACTTCAATTCCGTTCATTGCAACGCCAGCAATAAAAGGAGTTTCAATAACCTTCGGGTTTACACTCATTTGTACGGCCTCAAGAACATCCCTGCCTGCAAGGTCGATAGCTGCACAACGTTCAAACGATAATTCTATATTGGCTCGATGTGCAGCAATAAGTGCGTTGACAACCCTGTCTACGTTACCGCCTGCTAAATAGTGGCTTTCAAGCTGGTTTGTGGTTACATTCAGCCCCGCTTTATGAGCCTTAATGAGTGGATTAATAACACGGCTCGGCGTTACACGGCGAAGCCTCATTCCAATCAGAGTAAAAATGCTGATTCGCACTCCGGCAGCCAATGCTGAAATCCATAGCATGACAGGTACAAAAGACAAAAGAACCCCAAGCAGTATGATACCGACAATAATAATAGCAATTAAAAATACAGTTTCAGTACCCATTTAATTACCCCCTATTTTTTGGAAAGCTTATCTTCTATTTCTCTAACCACAATCCTTGCACCCTCTACCTTTATCACTTTTATGGGACAGTCCTGGGGAATATAGCTGCCCTCAGTCACAACTGTGATTCTTTCTTTATTAAAAACACCCGTTCCTGAGGGTCTGAGAACGGTCAGGGCTCTTCCTTCCTGGCCCAGAAGTTCAGTCCGGTTAACGTTAGAAACGTATCCATCTTCCTTTCTTGCCGCATCCATTAGAACCATACGGTTAAAAAGAACCATTTTTCGGTGAAATACCTTTATTAATAAAATGAAAAGCACAATGGAAAAAAATAAAGCAATAATAATAGATATGGCCATTTGGAATGTGTTTTCTCCCGCCCAAAACAGGCTTCCTACTAATGCAGCTATGCCGGCTGTTCCGGCAACTGCTCCAGGAAGAAAAAACTCTAGAAATATAAGAACAATTCCAGCGATAAACAATAAAAGTGTTCCTGTTCCGGCAAGGCCTGCGGCAAAATGCCCGTAAAAAAATAAAATAAGTGCTGCCATCCCTACTAAACCAGGCAATCCGATACGGGGAGAAAAAATCTCAAGTACCATAGCCATCCCAGCAATAGTCAATAAAACCGTAATTGTTATGGGATCCGTTATCCAGCCAGCCATAAACCGGCCTCCTTCCTTATCCTGACAATAATATTTACGTAAAAAGGTTCGGAAAGTTTCGCAAAAATTAAATTTATTTTTCCATTAAAGAGGAAACAAAGCAATAAATAAATTATTTAATAGTATGTAAAAAGTGAAAAACCGCAAGCATATGCTTGCGGCTTTGTTGTTGTCGGTTTTTATGATAGGTGTTGTTGTACAAGTTTATTTACAAGTGATCCATCTGCTTTGCCTTTAACTTTAGGCATTATAGCAGCCATCACTTTCCCTATATCTGCTTTTGATTTTGCACCTGTTTCTTCAATCGTTTCTTTTACAATTCCTGAAACCTCTTTTTCAGAAAGCTGTTCTGGCATGTAAAGTTCTACAATTGCAATTTCAGTCTGCAATTTTTCAACCAGGTCAGGACGACCGGCTTTATCAAATTCGTTGAGGGAGTCTTTGCGTTGTTTCATTTCGCGAGAAAGGACAGTCAATTCCTCTTCTTCGGATAAATCTCTGCCAAGCTTGATCGCTTCATTCTGCATCGAGGTTTTAATCATCCGAATAACGGAGAGTTTGTCTTTGTCTTTGTTTTTCATCGCTTGCTTCATTTCATTATTTAAACGCTCGAGAAGACTCAATTAATTACACCCTCTCTTAGAACTTACGTTTTCTGGCTGCTTCTGACTTCTTTTTACGTTTTACACTAGGCTTTTCGTAGAATTCGCGCTTTCTAGCTTCTTGCAAAGTACCAGTTTTAGAAACTGTACGTTTGAAGCGACGAAGAGCATCTTCAAGCGATTCGTTTTTACGAACGACGGTTTTAGACATTCTCTTTCCCTCCCTCCGAACACAACACACTCACATCAGAGACATGGTTTTCCATGTACTTTGCAATTATAATATAACCGCGTGGCAAGGTCAACTGAAAAAGCATAATAGATGCCTCTTTATACATATTTTTTTAACAACTATATTTAGTACTTAATTTTTTTAATGGCATGTCCCGGCTTGTCCTGAAATAAGCTTTAAACAGGGAGGGGCTGGACATTTATGCTTTATCTTTTATTATTCATTTTATGTATCGGTTTATTTATATTTGGAATGACCATTGTCAGGATTGGCATGTTCAATTTATCTGCAGATAAACTAAAGACTTGGCTGAGGAAACTTACCAGCACGCCATTAAAGGGCATGTTAACAGGTACCTTTATTACAGCTCTTGTCCAAAGCAGTTCGACTGTCATGGTACTCACCATTGGTTTAATCTCTGCAAAGATTATGACCTTTCCGCAGTCAATTGGGATTATTCTCGGAACCAATATTGGAACAACATTTAAAACGGAACTAATTACTTTTAATCTTGATCACGCGCTAATTCCACTTGCAGTCACAGGTGCCGTTTTAATTTTATTGAAAAATAGAACCGCTAGAAGTATAGGAATGCTGATATTTGGAATTGCCTCCGTATTCACAGCCATGAAGGGGTTTGAGTCATTATCCGGGCCATTAACGAATGTCCCTTTTATCCATAAAAGTCTGTTGTCCTTAAATGGCAGCATTTTTTTCAGTGTCGCCGCCGGGGCGATTTTAACCTCCATTATTCAATCAAGTACAGCAATGACGGGAATTGCTATGGGCTTTTTAACGGGAGGAATTCTGAATTTGGAAGCAGGAATAGCTGTTATGCTCGGTGCAAATATAGGAACTTGCATTACAGCCCTGGCCGCAGCAATTGGAAGCGGAGAAGAAGCAAAACTGGCTGCTTTTGCACACGTCTGGCTGAATGTATTTGGTGTTCTAGCTTTCATCCCTCTGATCACTTGGCTTGCCAATATCGCTCCTGCGCTCGCATCCAGTAAGGATGTTCAGCTGGCTCATATAAGTGTTATCTTTAATGTAGCAACTTCAATAATCATGCTTCCTTTTGCAAATAAGTTTGGATACTTTATCATGAGGCTTCATAAATAAGAAACTGAATAGACGACATGCAGCTTTGCGACGAGATGAACATTAGCTACCTTTGAATCAGCTATGGCGCAGGAGCACTTCCAAAGTCCGATGTTGACTTATCGTAGGGAGAACATTAGCTGCACCAAGTATCACCTACGGTCATACTTGATGCAAGATACTCAAAGTTGCTTTTCAAGGTTGAAAACTCGCTGGGAGCTGGAGCTGGACAATTATAAAGACGGCCGATACGCCGTCTTTTTTGAATATCTATTGCTAACATCAGTAGTCCGTATCCCCCTGCATTCCTTTGACGATTGCAACACCGGCACTTGCCCCAATCCTCGTTGCACCTGCTTCAATCATTTTTTCTGTATCCTCAGTGTTTCTCACTCCCCCTGAAGCTTTAACGCCAATATTGGGACCTACAGTTTTTCTCATTAAAGCTATATCTTCTATGGTAGCCCCACCTGTCGAAAAACCAGTGGATGTTTTGACATAGTCGGCCCCTGCTTTAACAGCTAGCTGGCAAGCTTTGACCTTTTCTTCTTCATTAAGCAGAGATGTTTCAATTATAACCTTCGATAATGCCCTTCCTCTCGCCGCATCTACAACAGCGCGTATATCTTTTTCAACCAATTCATCATTTCCATCCTTAAGGGCACCGATATTTATTACCATGTCTACCTCTTGAGCTCCCTTTTCAATGGCATCCCTAGCTTCAAATTCCTTCGTCTCTGTGGTTGTCGCTCCTAAAGGGAAGCCAATAACAGTGCACACCTTTACGTTGCTGTTCTGGAGCAGTTTATAAGCGGCTGCAACCCATGTGGGATTTACACATACAGACGCAAACTGATACTCTCTGGCTTCCTCACAAAGCTTTTCAATCTGGTTTTTAGTTGCATCGGCTTTCAAAAGTGTATGGTCAATCATTCCGGCGATATTATTGTTCATTTGTCATCCTCCTTGGCGATATAGTTTTTCTTATTTACTATACCCAAAACTAAACGGCAGAAATATAAACTTTTTGTTCTCTTTTAATGACCTTGTTAACTGTGTCCTGATGAGTTTTTTGGAGGTACGCAACGTCTGTTAAAAGAGATGAAAGGCTAAAGTCACCACTTCCTGTGGCAATGCCGTTCTGACCCACTTCCTTTTGGGTCTCCTTTTCCTCGGATGAAATGCCAGCCTCCTCGCTGTTGCCTCCCTATGGATTCTTGTGATCCTGTTTTTTCGCAAGAAATCATTCAGACTCGCTTACAAGTTTTTTTACCTTCCCCTGTCAAAATAACTCCCCGCATCCAGGCTCGCTTATAAGGTTTTTACCTTCCCCTGTCAAAATAACTCCCCGCATCCAGGCTCGCTTATAAGGTTTTTACCTTCCCCTGTCAGAATAAGAGCTGCATTCAGACTTGCTTGTGACTTTTCACTGTCCGAAGAGAACCTGCCTATAAAACAAAAATACCGCTCCCCAAAAGGAACGGCATGTTCTTTAAATAACAGCTTCTGCTTTTTCAAATGAGTCATCCATAACACGGACAAATTGCCCTTTGTTATATGGATAACCCGCTTTGGTGATTTTAACTTTAACAATTTGGCCGACCATTTCCTCTGTAGCAGGAAAAACAACCTTCAGATAGTTGTCAGTGTAACCAACATACAACCCTGAATTGGCCTCTTCTTTATATTCCTCTTCCGGAATTACTTCAAGTACTTCATTTTCAAAATGTGAAGCATATTCCTTGGCAAGCTGATCGGAGAGTGAAATGAGGCGGTGTACCCTCTCGTTTTTCACTTCTTCATCTACTTGGTCGTCCATTCTTGCTGCTGGAGTTCCGGTTCGCTTGGAATAAGGGAAAACGTGAAGTTCCGAGAATTTATGTTCTTTTATAAAATTATATGTTTCCATAAATTCTTCTTCTGTTTCACCAGGGAATCCAACGATAACATCAGAAGTAACGGCAAGACCAGGAAGAGCTTCCTTCAAGCGCTCCAGTCTTTCTCCGAAAAACTCCATTGTATATTTGCGGCGCATTCTCTTTAAAACAGTATTAGAACCGGATTGAATTGGTATATGCAGGTGGCGGACAATGATTTTCGAATCATTAATCACTTCAATGACTTCGTCTGTAATTTGGCTGGCTTCAATTGAAGAAATTCGAAGGCGTTTAAGGCCTTTAACTTCTGCTTCTAGCTCTTTAAGGAGCTTAGCCAGATTGTAATCCTTCATGTCTTCGCCATAACCGCCTGTATGAATACCAGTCAGGACAATCTCTTTATAGCCGGCATCAACCAGCTGTTGCGCCTGGCGGATAACCTCTTGTGGATCACGGGATCTCATTAAGCCGCGCGCCCATGGGATTATGCAGAAAGTACAGAAATTATTACAGCCTTCCTGAATTTTCAAAGAGGCACGGGTACGGTCTGTAAAAGCTGGCACATCCAATTCTTCATAGACACGGTTTTTCATAATATTACGCACGCCATTGATTGGCTGGCGTTCCTGCTTATATTGCTCAATATATCCCAGCATTTTTACACGGTCCTGTGTACCGACGACAATGTCTACACCAGGTATAGCCATTATTTCTGCAGGAGAGGTTTGAGCATAGCAGCCAGTTACACAAATAACGGCATCAGGGTTTTTTCTTACTGCTCTCCTGATAACCTGACGGCTTTTTTTATCACCTGTATTAGTAACAGTACATGTGTTGATTATATATACATCAGAGGATGATTCGAAATCTACCCTCTCGTAACCTTCTTGCTTAAACAATTGCCAGATGGCTTCAGTTTCATAGTGGTTCACCTTGCATCCGAGAGTATGAAACGCAACTGTTGGCATGTAAACTCACCCCATTAATTCAAAATGATAGGAAATTGCTCCAAGCGTATATAGCGGGGCAGTTTCCGTACGAAGGATCCTGGGACCCAATCCGCATGTTTGAAAACCATATTCTTTTAGCATCAAAATTTCCTGGTCCGTTAAGCCGCCTTCAGGGCCAAAAACGATCATAAGAGATTCGCCTTTTTTCATACTGGAAAGACTGGAAGAGAATACAGAAACTTCGCCGTTTCTGCTTTCATCCTCAAATGCAGCCAATTTAAGATCATAGGCTTTGCTTTTTTGAAGCATCTCTTTGAAGCTTAATGGATAAAGAACCTCAGGAATATGATTTCGATGAGACTGTTCTGCGGCTTCCTTTGCAATTTTTTGCCAGCGTTCAACTTTTTTTGCCGCCTTCTTCTCTTCCCATTTTACAACGGAGCGGACAGCAGCAAAAGGGACAAATTCATAAGCTCCCAGTTCTGTTCCTTTTTGGATAATCCACTCCAGCTTGTCCCCTTTAGGCAGACCGCTAACAATTGTAACATTTACAGGAAGTTCGGATGTTTCATCAATCCATTGTACTACGTTTGCTGCTACTTGTTCATCGGTAATTTCTGCAATCTCGCAAACAGCACTTTTCCCGTTTGGATCAACACAAATAATTTTATCTCCTGGCCCCATCCTCATCACTTTCAGAATATGATGCCGGTCCTCGTCACCAAGGACAAACCGCTGATTGCTAACCGATTGTTTTACAAAGTATCGCTGCATACGCTGCACCCCACTTCAATCTAAAAACCTAAAGTAAATTTATTTTACTAAAAAATAGAAATAAAAGCCAAACCATGAAAACACAAGTCCAAAACAGAAACAAAGAGGGGTAATACACTACCCCTCACAGCAACCTTATTTTCTTCTTGCAATAAGAGCTACCCAGTCTTCCATTAAAATCGTTTCTGTAATCTCAAATCCTGATTCTACCAGAGCATCTTTTACTTGATCCTTTTTCTGGTTAATGATTCCCGAAGCAATGAAGTAACCATTTTGTTTTACAACCTTGGCTACATCATCAGTAAAACGCAGGATAACCTCGGCAAGAATGTTTGCTACTACTACATCTGCAGAATCCCCTATAACTCCATCGAGCAGGTTATTCTGTGAAACGGAAGCAACCTGATGAACCTTATTAAGCTTCAAATTCAGTCTTGCACTCGTAACTGCAACTTCATCAAGGTCAAATGCGCGGACTTCTTTTGCGCCGAGCATAGCAGCTGCAATACTCAAAACGCCAGAGCCAGTTCCTACATCAATTACATAATCACCCATATTCACCGTTCTTTCAAGTGCCTGGATGCACATTACTGTTGTAGGATGGGTTCCTGTTCCAAAAGCCATTCCGGGATCCAGCTCGATAATCAATTCGTCACTGTTTACCGGGCTGTATTCCTCCCATGTAGGAACAATCGTGAATTTCTCAGATATTTTTACCGGGTGGTAATATTTCTTCCAGGCTGTAGCCCATTCCTCTTCATTGACTTCGCTTATTGTTACTTTATTTAAACCTATATCTATATTGTGAATGATTAGATTATTAATCGAATCTTTTATCTCTTCAACTGTTTCCCCAAGAAAGCTATTAACTGGCAAATAAGCCTTCACGATAACGCCTTCTTCAGGATAATCGTTTGGATCGAGTTGGTAGATTTCGCCGAATTGATCTTCCCGCTCCTTAATAAGTTCAAATGGATCTTCAATAACGACTCCACTTGCGCCAGCATCATGCAAAATATGAGAAATCGGCTCAACCGCTTCATTTGTGGTATGAATACTAAATTCGGACCATTTCATCTCTGCCAACTCCAATCCTTATCAATCAACTTTAAATGCTCTTTTCACCTTTGAAAAAAAACTTTTCTCATGGTCCCCTAGTGGTACAGTACCGCTAATCTCTGCAAATTCCTTTAAGAGCTGCTTTTGTTTATCGGACAATTTAGTAGGTGTTAAAACCCTTACTTTTACATGCTGATCGCCTGTTCCGTAGCCGCGTACATTCGGAATTCCTTTCCCAGCCAAACGGAAAATTTTTCCTGTTTGGGTACCTGCAGGAATCTTGAGCTTAACCTTTCCATGCAACGTTGGAACTTCAATCTCATCACCAAGCGACGCCTGAACAAAGGTAATAGGCATTTCACATGCAATGTCATCGCCGTGTCTTTCAAAAAACTCGTGGTGTTTTACATGGAACACAATATAAAGGTCTCCTGCCGGGCCACCGTTTATACCCGGTTCACCCTGGCCAGTCATCCTTAGCTGCTGACCGTCATCAATTCCAGCCGGAACTTTGACGCGTACAGTTCTCCGTTTTCTTACTTTACCTGCGCCTCCGCAAGTGGAGCATTTATGTTTTATCTCTTTGCCTGTACCATTACAATGGTGGCAGACTCTGCGATTAACAATCCGTCCAAATGGAGTATTTTGTTCAATATTCAGCTGGCCTGTACCATGGCAATGCTGACATGTTTCCGGCTTAGTTCCAGGCTTTGCTCCAGTACCGCCGCACGTCTCGCAATTCTCTTCGCGAGGTATTTCAATATCAGTCTCTTTTCCAAAGGCAGCCTCTTCAAAGGAAATAGTCATATCATATTGAAGGTCTGCTCCCTGTCTTGGAGCATTCGGATCGCGGCGTCTGCCTCCGCCCCCACCGCCAAAGAAGGTATTGAAAATATCTTCAAAACCTCCGAAACCGCCAAAATCTCCGCCACCGCCGAAACCGCCAAATCCCTGGTTCGGATCTGTATGTCCAAATTGGTCATAGTGAGCGCGGCTTTGGTCATCACTTAATGTTTCGTAGGCCTCTTTTACTTCTTTAAATTTCTCGGCTGCATCCGGCTCTTTATTAATGTCTGGATGGTATTTCTTTGAAAGCTTGCGATATGCTTTCTTGATTTCATCCTTAGAAGCACTCTTTTCTATTCCCAGCACTTCATAGTAATCCCTCTTACTCATGATTACCACTCCCAAATCTTCACATAAAGATTATTGTAACACTGTACGCATAAATAAGGCAACAAAAGAACAAAGGAATTTTCTTGTCTAACCTATTGACTGCCCTTTGCTGCGATCATTCTTTTTAAATACTTACACTGCCCCTATATCATAGAAAAAGTCAAAGTCATTAGTGCTGACTTTGACTTTTCCTTATCTGCTAAATGATTATTTGTCGTCTTTTACTTCTTCAAAATCTGCATCAATAATGTCATCAGACTTGCTGCCAGCAGCTCCCTGATCTTGTGCTCCCTGCTGTGCCTGGGCTTGCTTAGCTGCCTCTTCGTACAGCTTAACAGATAGATTTTGAACAATTTCCTGCAATGCGTCTTTTTTGGTACGCATTTCGGCAAGATCGTTCGTTTCAATCGCTGCCTTAAGAGCATCCTTTGCTTCGTTTGCTTTTGCAACTTCGGCTGCATCTACTTTGCCTTCAAGGTCCTTCAATGTTTTTTCGGTTGTAAACACCAGCTGATCTGCTTCATTACGAAGCTCAGCTTCTTCCTTGCGATTCTTGTCAGCTTCAGCATTTTCCTCAGCTTCTCTTACCATTTTTTGAATTTCATCATCTGATAATCCCGTAGAAGATTTAATAGTAATTTGCTGCTCTTTATTAGTGCCAAGATCTTTCGCACGTACGTTTACAATTCCGTTTTTATCGATATCGAATGTTACTTCGATTTGTGGTACACCACGTGGTGCTGGTGGAATATCGCTTAACTGGAAGCGGCCAAGTGTTTTATTGTCCGCAGCCATTTGACGTTCGCCCTGCAATACGTGAATATCAACAGCTGTTTGGCTATCTGCAGCAGTTGAGAAAATTTGTGATTTAGAAGTTGGGATGGTTGTATTTCTGTCAATCAATCTTGTAAACACTCCGCCCATTGTTTCAATACCAAGTGATAGCGGAGTTACGTCTAGCAATACAACATCCTTAACATCACCTGTAAGAACGCCGCCCTGGATAGCTGCACCCATTGCAACAACCTCATCAGGATTTACACCTCTATGAGGCTCTTTACCAGTCGCTTTTTTAATTGCTTCCTGAACAGCAGGAATACGAGTTGATCCGCCAACAAGAATGACTTTATCGATATCTGCGGAAGTTAATCCAGCATCAGACATAGCCTGACGAGCTGGTCCCATTGTACGTTCAACAAGGTCTGCAGTAAGTTCATCAAACTTAGCTCTTGTCATAGACACGTCAAGGTGAAGCGGACCGCTTGCACCTGCAGTAATAAATGGCAAGGAAATCTGTGTAGAAGAAACACCAGAAAGGTCTTTCTTTGCCTTTTCTGCAGCATCCTTCAGGCGTTGAAGCGCCATTTTATCCTGTGAAAGGTCAATACCATTTTCTTTTTTAAACTGGTCTACCAAATAATCAATGATTTTTTGGTCAAAGTCGTCACCGCCAAGACGGTTGTCACCTGCAGTTGCCTTAACCTCGAAAACGCCATCTCCCAGTTCAAGAATGGATACGTCAAAAGTACCACCGCCAAGGTCATAAACAAGAATGGTCTGATCTTCTTCCATTTTGTCCAAACCATATGCCAGAGCTGCTGCTGTAGGCTCGTTAATAATACGTTCTACTTCCAGTCCTGCAATTCTGCCGGCATCCTTTGTTGCCTGACGTTCTGCATCATTGAAGTAGGCTGGTACTGTAATTACAGCCTTTGTTACAGGCTCTCCAAGATAATCTTCAGCATAAGACTTCAAATATTGAAGGATAATAGCAGATATTTCCTGTGGAGTATATCCTTTACCTTCAATGTCTTCCTTATGAGCTGTACCCATATGGCGTTTAATTGAAATAATAGTATTAGGGTTAGTAATGGCCTGACGTTTTGCCACCTCACCAACCTGACGCTCTCCATTTTTGAAAGCTACAACAGATGGAGTTGTACGGTTTCCTTCTGGATTTGGAATAACTTTTGGTTCTCCGCCTTCAAGTACGGCTACGCATGAGTTGGTTGTACCAAGGTCGATACCAATGATTTTGCTCATATTGTTTTCCTCCCGACAAAATATGTAAGTTCGTTTATTGGGTTACTTTTACCATGGATGGACGGATTACTCTGTCCTTCAAAATATAACCCTTTTGGAATTCATCAATAACTGTATTCGGCCCGTAGTTTTCATCATCAGCCTGCATAACAGCCTGATGAAGATGAGGATCAAACTCTTTTCCCACAGATTCAATAGGTTCCACGCCTTCTTTTTTCAATGCATCCAGAAGACCTTTATAAACCATTTCCATTCCCTGAAGCAATGACTTTGTCTGTTCATCTTCTGTTTCAACATTAAGCGCTCTTTCAAAATTATCAAGAGCGGGCAGAAGATCGGAGATCAGGGATTGAGCTCTGTATTTCTCGCTTGCTTCCGCATCCAGCCGTGTGCGGCGGCGGAAATTATCGAAATCAGCCTGAAGTCTTAGCAAACGGTTTTCCGCTTCCTCAAGCTTTGTTGCCAATTGATTGTTCTTTTCTTCGGCCTGGCGAAGCTGCTCTTCCAGCCCTTCAGTCTTATCTAAATCCGCAGATTCTTCCGCTTCTCCAAAAATGGATTCAGCTTCAACCTCTTCGGTAAGTTCAGCATCTTCATTATTTAATTCTTCATTTAGAGTGTTTTTTTCTTCTGTCAACTTACTCACCTCCCTTAAAGCAAAACTTTTCACTAAAATCTTTAAAAGATACCTGGTACCAAAAGATCCAGGCATTTAAAATTTTACGGGTAAAAGCTAATAGTCATGTAAATGGGTGGAATAAGGTATTCCACCCTTAAACAATATTTCCAGCGTTATCTGGTTTGATACAATTTTGATAAAAGTGATGATAAATCCTTGCTTAAGAATTCAAGCAGGCCAATAACACGAGAATACTCCATCCTGGTTGGACCCAGGATCGCGATGGTGCCAAGATTTTCTTTGCCAGCAGAATATGTGGCAGTTATCAGACTGCAATTTTCCATCGCACTAATATCATTTTCCCTGCCAATCTTAACATTAATCCCGATTGGATTTTTTCGTATTAAATCAAAGACCCGGTCTTCTTCCTCGATCATGTTTAGAAGACTTCTTATTTTAGAGATATCATTATGAAATTCAGGCTGGCTCAGCATATTGGTTTTTCCGCCAAAGAATAATTTTTCACTTACAGGCATTTTGAAAGCCTCAGCGATACCATATAGCAGAAAATCGTAGTTGTGGATATGCTGCTTTAACAGCATGGCCACTTCTTTAAAAATCTTATCATTAAGTACTTCGAGCGGCACATTGGTCAAACGTTCATTTAGAATATTAACCGTCTTTTCCAGATCTGAAGGGTCAATTGCAGGAGGCAAATGGAATGTCCTGTTTTCGACATGTCCTGTATCCGTAACTATGATCGCAATAGCCGTTTCTTTATTTAAAGGGATTATCTGAATCCTTTTAAGTTTATTAATGCTAGCGGCAGGGCCGAGCACAATGGAAGTATAGTTGGTTAATTCTGACAGAATTTTTGCCGACCTTTGAATAATCTTTTCAAATTCATAGATTCGCTCTGCAAAAATGGACTTTATTGTCGTAATATCCTGTTGGTTCAGCCTTTTTGGCGACAGCAAATGGTCGACATAATAGCGATAACCCTTTTCCGACGGAACCCGCCCTGAGGAAGAATGGGTCTTTTCAATAAAGCCCAATCCTTCAAGATCAGCCATTTCATTTCGGATTGTTGCCGAACTAAAAGAAATCTCTTCTTTTTTCGACAAAGACCTTGAGCCGACAGGTTGTGCAGATCGAATAAAGTCATCAACAATTACCTGGAGAATCAACAATTGACGATCTGTTAACAACATTCATCACCTCTGTTAGCACTCCTATGAACCGAGTGCTAAATCTAATAATAAATTATCAAAAAAGGTGGGAAGGTGTCAATGATTTCATATCAAGAAATACAGATGGAAATTCGGAAAATATTCCCGGTCCCGCTAAGCCTCATTTTATCAACAGCTTTCTAGATTCTAGAAGTGATGAAAGCTAAAGGAAAAGCGTAACAGAATATTGTTCTTTAATTTATAAGCTTGCTTCAAACTCTAATTTGACACTCCTAAAAACATTTGGAAGACTTCATTGCCAAGCATTCGTCCTTTATGACTTAAAAAGACCCTTCCATCCTCTATTTCAATCAAGCGTCTTTCAAGTAGTTGTTTAATTTCTTTGCCATAGGTCATCATGAGATCCCGATTAAATTTATCTGTAAACCCTTGAATGGAAACGCCTTCTGTTTTCCTGAGGCCAAGGAACATTTCTTCCTCCATTTTTTCAGGGAGGGTCACCCGATGTTCATCTAATACAGGCAAATTTCCACTGCTAATTTGGTCCATATATTTCTTCAACGGACCTATATTGGAATTTCTCCAGCCATCCGTATAGCTATGTGCTCCGGCCCCAAATCCAAAGTATTCCTCATTGTTCCAATAAGTAAGATTATGCCGGCTTTCGTATCCAGGAAGGGAAAAATTACTGATTTCATATTGTTTAAAGCCGTGTTTAGCCATTTCTCCCATTAATAATTCATACATGGCTGCTTCGATATCTTCACCAGGAAGAGGAAGTTTGCCCTTTCGCATTAGATTATAAAAAACGGTTTTCGGCTCAATGATGAGAGAATAGCCAGAATAGTGCTGTATACCAAGACTGAAGGCTGTTTTTAATGATTCTTTAAAATCATCATACGTCTGGCCCGGGAGACTGTATATTAAATCAATACTTATATTTTCAAAGCCTGCATTTTTCGCCTTTTCTATCGTGTTAAATACATCCTTAGCTCTGTGAACGCGTCCAATTGATTTTAGTAATTCATCATTAAAAGTTTGAACTCCGAGACTGAGCCGATTTACTCCTGCATCCTTTAGGACTTTTAGTTTTTCAAATGAAAGATCACCAGGATTAGCCTCAAAGGTAAACTCTGCTCCGGCAGCCAATTTTAAATTCTTGTGGATACTGTTGCATAGCTGTTCCAATTGCCTTTCATTTAAGGAGGTTGGCGTTCCTCCGCCTACAAAAATGGTTTGAAGCGGTCCTGAACCGTATTTTTGCAGTGTAAGCTCCATCTCCCTGTCCATCGTCTTTAAATATTCATCAACAGGCTGTCCCTTGAGGAATACCTTGTTAAAATCACAATAATGACAAATATGCTCACAAAACGGTATATGGATATATGCTGCCTGTATCATGCTTTCACTTCCCTATATTCTTCACTTTTTCAACCTTATTCTTCGACTGGCTTAACCGTCGGATTTCTTACTAGGCCTCACTGCGGGCCCCTGGGAGCACGTTTTTCCGCAGGGACACTAAGCTGGCATCCTCTAAATTAGCACCGGACAAATGCCTTTTACACATGCCTTTTACAACCAGCCCCACTGCTTAACAGAGTCTTTAATAAAAAAAGAGGCTAGAATCCCTGAAGCAGGTAAGTCTAACCTCTCTCTATAGACTTTATTTCTTTGGATTGGTATCATCCATTTTCAATACGGCCATAAAGGCTTCCTGAGGCACTTCTACGGATCCAACCTGTTTCATCCGTTTTTTACCTTCTTTTTGTTTTTCTAATAGTTTACGTTTACGGGATATATCTCCGCCGTAACATTTAGCCAGAACGTTTTTGCCCATCGATTTAATGGTTGATCGAGCAATGATTTTTTGGCCAACCGCTGCTTGGATAGGTACCTCAAACTGCTGTCTTGGAATTAATTCTTTCAGCTTTTCTACGATAACCTTTCCACGCTCGTAGGCAAAATCGTTGTGAACAATAAAACTCAAGGCATCTACTTTCTCCGAATTAAGCAGAATGTCCATTTTGACAAGCTTGGAAGGCTTGTACCCTATTAACTCATAATCAAATGAAGCATAGCCTTTTGTGCTTGATTTTAATTGATCGAAGAAATCGTAGACTATTTCCGCCAGCGGCAATTCATAAACAATGCTGACACGATTCTGATCAAGATACTGCATATCACCAAAGATTCCCCGTTTTTGCTGACAGAGTTCCATAATCGCTCCTACATAATCATTAGGTGCCATCATCGTTGCTTTTACGTATGGCTCTTCAACCCGGTCAATTTTCTGAGGATCAGGTAAATTAGAAGGATTATCCACACTAATTTCAGTGCCGTTAGTCATTATAACGTGATAGATAACGCTTGGGGCTGTTGTAATTAAATCAATCTTAAATTCGCGTTCAATACGCTCCTGTATAATTTCCATGTGCAGCAAACCTAAAAATCCGCATCGGAATCCAAATCCCAATGCCTGGGAGGTTTCAGGCTCAAACTGTAAAGCTGCATCATTCAACTGAAGCTTTTCAAGAGCATCACGCAAGTCATTAAACTTTGCAGTATCGATTGGATATAGTCCGCAATAAACCATCGGATTCAATTTACGGTAGCCAGGTAATGCCTCAGTTGCACCATTTTTAGCATTTGTAATCGTATCACCGACTCTTGTGTCCCCTACATTTTTTATTGCTGCTGTAAGGAACCCAACATCACCAACCGTCAATTCATCGCATAAAGTAGTTTTTGGCGTGAATACTCCAACTTCAATTACTTCAAATTCTTTTCCGGTTGCCATCATCTTAATTTTGTCACCGGCTTTTACTGACCCTTCCACTACTCGGATATAGGCAACTACTCCACGATAAGCATCGTATAGAGAATCAAAAATCAGTGCTTTCAAAGGTCCCTCAGGATCTCCAGTTGGGGCAGGCACATTTGCAACAACCTGTTCCAAAATATCCTCAATACCAATTCCCTCTTTTGCGGAAGCTAATACTGCTTCTGAAGCATCTAGTCCAATTACTTCTTCAATTTCATTTCGAACTCTTTCCGGGTCGGCACTAGGGAGGTCAATTTTATTGATGACCGGTAAGATTTCCAGGTCGTTATCCAATGCCAAATATACATTAGCAAGTGTCTGTGCCTCAATTCCCTGTGCAGCATCTACAACAAGGACTGCTCCTTCACATGCCGCAAGGCTGCGGGATACCTCATAGGTAAAGTCGACGTGCCCCGGGGTATCAATCAGATGAAGGATATATTCTTCTCCATCCTTAGCTGTATATTTTAGCTGAACAGCATTTAATTTAATTGTAATGCCCCGTTCCCGTTCCAAATCCATGGAATCCAGAAGCTGAGCTTTCATTTCTCTCGATGATAAGGCATTTGTTTTCTCGAGGATTCGGTCGGCAAGAGTAGATTTGCCGTGATCAATATGGGCTATTATGGAAAAATTTCTTATTTTGGATTGTCTTTTAAGTTTATCTTCTCTATTCATGGTAGTTCACTCCTACTATACTCGCACAATGTACACTATTTTTGATTATATCAGCACGGTTGTGAAGATTCAACGAAAACCCAAATTCCCTCTTTTTCCACCTACCACTTTTTAAGGAAGCACTTTTTTCGTCATTATTAAAAAAGTGGTGCATCAGCTGCACCACTTTTGAATTTTGAATTCTTATTTATTCTCCTGTTATGGAGTTTATTAGTTTTTTCGAAGCTGAGGATATTCCCTTTGTAATTTTTTTACCCGTAACAGAGAAAAGATTCGAGCCCTGTATTTCTTCAAGCTGCTGTTTTTTCTCCTTAAGGTCATGTGCTGTAATTTCGTTTCCCAAAAGGGAGGCATTTTTTTCACCGTTCTCACCATTCTCCAGGCCAGCGGCTTTTGAGAATCCCTCAGCCTTATAGCCTTTCATTTCATGGATTCCGTCATTGGCTATCTGCATCCCAGCCAAAACTGAAATAAACATGAGAGCAGCAGTCAAAAGACTTTTTAACATAAACTTTTTCACAACAAGCGCCTCTCTTTACTGTTTTGTTTTATTTTCAGTTCCGCCAGTGCCATTTACCTTTTCTGCCTGCCAATAATACTCGGCAAAAACGTCGGCAAGAGCCTCGGCTGATCGATTTAATTCTTCAAATGTATTATCCACACCGCCAAATTCAATTAAAAGTGATTTCCCATTTAAATCTTGATTGTATTTTCCGTTTGACCCCGGATCCTTTTTAAGGATAACTCCCCAGCTAAGACCCTTGTATTTTTTTTCAAGAAGACGATGAAGGTCTGTAGCAATTTTTTGATTTTGTTCATAATTGGGGTTTTTTCCCCCGATAACAAAGGAAAGTTTGGCATATGCTTTGCCATTTATCATAACTGTTGTTTGATCTTTTCGCCTCGAATCCCTGTGAATGTCTATAATATACTGTAAATCCCTGTTGGAGGTCATCGCGGCTTGGACCAAAGGTCTTGATTCCTGATAGGCTACTGGCATCTTCAATCCTTTTTTCACAAAGTTACCCATTACATCAGTTTTATCTTCAGCAGTTCCAATTCCCCTTGATTCAAGGCTTTCCTTAAGTTTATCTCCTACCATGGTTACATTGATTTTGGAGTGGTAAGCCAGGTTAGGATTAGTTACTCCTTTTAGATACGGCAAATAGGATTCCCGGTTATGGGTGAAATAAAGATAAACTACTTTTCTTCCTCCAGTTGTTTGTGAAGGGGCTGGAGATGAGGTGCTATCATTAGGTTTATTTAGGCTGTCCAAATTTTGCAGGGAAGCTTCACGTTCAGCCTCCATAATTTCAACAGGCGGTGCTGATTCCATTGGCATGTTAGTATAGTTGGCCCCTTCGCCAGCAACAAGAATTTGCCCGTCAAATTGGTCGAAGCCGGGAAGTTCACGGCCCAGAAGGCTGCGCGGATCATTTAAATTAATATTTGATGATAGTTTAAAAATAAGGTTGGCCATTTTTGGCCCTGCGGTTATGTCTCTTTCTAATTTCAGAAAATGGTGGTTTTCCCAGCCCATTAATTGATAGAGCAATTCACCATTAACACTATTGGCCGCTTCGTTTACAGAGGATGACGCAGGTCTGTATTGGGGCTTTATAGAAGTCAAAAGCCCGCTGATTGAAAAAATAAAAAACATAAACAACAACAGAAGCCCTACTAATTTTAGAATGGTTGTCCCTTGTATTGCTACAAAAGTGCCGGATATCCTAGTCTGTTTCATGATTCCACCTCTCAAAACAATTCTAGTAAATCATATGACGTTACTAGATTTGGCAGAACCATTTATTAAGAGATTCGGAAATATCTCTGGCAGAATCCATTGGAAAACAATATGTAAGCTCTTTTATTTTTTTATAACCATTGGGGTAACCAGTGTTTCCTTTGTTACCCCTTTTTCCTCTTTTGTGCCATTTGGGGTCATTAACCCCTCTTTAGTTACCCCTTTTTCCTCTTTTGTGCCATTTGGGGTCACTAAATGCCTTTTTAGTTACCCCTTTTTCCTCTTTTGTGCCATTTGGGGTCATTAAACGCCTCTTTAGTTACCCCTTTTTCCTCTTTTGTGCCATTTGGGGTCATTAAACGCCTTTTTAGTTACCCCTTTTTCCTCTTTTGTGCCTGGGGTCACTATACCCTCATCTATCAGCAATAGGATGACAGTTCAATAAGCTATCTGGTCATAAACCCAGTGTTATCCTGATCAATAGCATGATGAAGAGATGAATTAAGTCCTGATGCAATTAAATTAGCCATATCTTCAATAAAGACATCAACCTCTTTAGGTGTAACCATTAAGTTGTGGCCAAGAGGTGAAAGAACCTCGTAAATTAGTCTGCGTTTCTCTTCTTCCTCCAATGTCCCAATGATCCCTAGGAAAGTTTTCCTATGGTGCTCTTCAGGCATGTCTTCCTCGGTAAGCTTTTTTCGTTTTCCAAAGTTCATCCCAGCTGGTGCCAAGGCTCGGGAAGGACGGTCCCCTTCTTTTAGCTCCTTGCCAAAATGTTTTAAAATAAAATCGATTGTATCACTGGTGATTGAAACTGCATCGACTACTGTTGGAACACCAATGGCTATTACAGGTATCCCTAGAGTCTCCTTACTAAGTTCTTTCCGCTTATTACCTACACCTGAGCCAGGATGAATTCCGGTATCCGATATTTGTATTGTGGAATTAACCCTTTCAATTGAACGTGAAGCAAGTGCATCAATTGCAATAACAAAATCTGGCTTTGTTTTTTCGACGACACCAAAGATGATGTCACTAGTCTCAATTCCAGTCAAACCCATAACTCCAGGTGCCAAGGCGCTTACAGGCCGATAGCCTTCTTCAACGCTTTGCGGCTGCAGTTCAAATAAATGGCGGGTAACAAGGAGATTTTCACAAACGATCGGACCGAGGGCATCAGGCGTTACATTCCAGTTTCCCAGACCTACGACTAGGCACGAAGCATCTTTACTAATGCCAATACCAGCTAAGAATTTTGCAAATTCCTCAGCGAAAATTTTTTCTACCTTTTGCTGAAGCTCACTATTCTGGTCTCTAATGCCAGTTACTTCTATTGTCAGGTAACGCCCGGCTTTTTTCCCGATCTCCTGAACTCCCTCTGGCGTAATTTCAACCATTGAAACTTTTATATCATCTATATCTTTCTCTTTAATAATTACCCCATTTATCTGTGAAAGATTATCCTGTTCCTGTACAGTGGAAAATCTTTGTGCTAACGCCATTTCATTTGCCTCAATGGCAAGGTCGGTCCTGACTGAATACTTACTTAAATCCAGAGAGTCTTTCATGTATTACATTCCCTCCATTCCATTCTTTTAGAAAAAATCCAGAAACTATTTCCTATCATTGCCTTTTTCCAAAAAAACATTCAGGGATTCCACTTATGTTTTCAAGCAAATTAGCCCTATGGTATTGCAATATGTGCGGCTGTTTGATAAAATATCATTTGTTCTGATAATAATTGTGAATGTTTAAAGTCGAGTTCATATAGTCTCGATTCTTTGTAGGAGGTGAATGGAATGCCAAACATTAAATCTGCTATTAAGCGTGTTAAAACAAGCGAAGATCGTAACGCTCAAAATACAACTGCTAAATCTGCAATGCGTACTGCTGTTAAAAAAGCTGATGCTGCTGTTGTAAACAATGACAGCGCGGTTGCTAAAGAAGTATTTGCAGAAGCTGCTAGAAAATTAGACAAAGCTGCAGCAAAAGGTCTAATCCATAAGAATGCTGCTGCTCGTAAAAAATCTCGTCTTGCTAAAAAAATCAACGCTCTATAATATAGCGTTCGTTAAAAAAAAACGATTCCCTTCGGAATCGTTTTTTTTATTATTGATTGAATAAAGGTTCAAACTTAAGAAAAGCGCAAGCGCCCGTTCAGCGAAGCAACTACCTGAGTAAACTTCCTGTAATGGCTTCTCTGAATAGACGACATGCAGCTTTGCGACGAGCTGAACATAAGCTTCCTTGAAAAAGCTGTGGCGCAGGAGCACTTGAGTTCGATGTTGACTTATCGTAGGGAGAAGCGGGTTGGACACTAGCTGCACCAAGTATCACCTACGGTCATATTTGATGCAAGATACTCAAGGAAGATTTACAGAGATGAAAACTCGCTGGGCGCTGGAGCTAGACAATTTAAAAGGGTAAAACTTAATACTTTTGTATCAATTCAAAAAACCCGGCTGCCGCCGGGTTCGCAATTTATCTTTTTAACTTGAACAAAAACAGCTCTACAAGAAGCGATTTATTCATACCGCCGGTTTTCATTTGATAATCAGCCTCAGCCAAGGTTTCCATTATGGCTGCTAGTTCTTCATCCGTAAACTTTGCAGCCTGTCCTGCGGCCAGTTTGACCCTGAAGGGGTGTACTTTCAGATACCCTGCCATCTGCTGTTGGCCATACCCTCTTCTCGAAAGCTCTTTTACCTGGTAAATTAACCGAAACTGTCCGGAAAGAAGAGCTAATATTTTTATTGGCTCTTCGTTCTGTTTCAAAAGATCGTAATAAATTCTTAGGGCCTCATCCATTTTACGCTGAACAACTTTTTCAATTAGAGTAAAAATATTCTGTTCAAGTGACCTTGCAACAAGCTTTTCAACAAGTTCCGCATCAATTATTGGCTCCTCTTTCGGATACAAGGCAAGCTTATCGACTTCACTGGCAAGCATGAACATATTGGTACCTGATAAAGAGATCATTAGTTCAACGGCTTCAGGCTCTATTTCCACTCCATTTGAGTGTGCTCTTTCTTGAATCCATTTCTTCAGTTCATGCTCATTAAGCTTTTTCGCTTCTACTGTAACAGCTTTTCTCTTCAGCTCCTTTGTAATCTTTTTCCGCTCATCTAGTTTTTCATAAGGTGCCGAGATTACAATAACAGAATAAGGTGCAGGCTCTTCAAGATAACGCTCAAGCCGAGATAACTGGTGTTCTGTTTTTTCCTTTACTTTTTCAGACGTTAAAAAAGCAGGATTATGTAAAAAGATTAGTTTTTTTTCACCCAGGAAAGGAAAAGTTTCAGCATCTTCCAAAGCAATTTCTATGGGTGTCTCTTCAAGATCATATACCGACAGATTAAAATCTTTTTCATCTTCCTCTAAAACCTGATTAATTAGCAGCTGCTTTGTTTCATTTATCAGGAACGCTTCCGGTCCATATACTAAATATATGGGAGCAATTTGTTTTTGCCTTATTTGTTTCCAAACATCTATTACCATATGTCAATAAGCTCCCCCTGTTTCTCCGAATAACACATACTAATGGTAAAGAAGCTTGGACATTTTGACAAGGGTTAATTCTTCAAAAATCAGGGTAAATTCAGCTTTACCAAGAACTTCCGTTGGAATCAAACCAAGAGGGAACTGACCTCCCTCACGGAAGCCAATTCCCGATCTATAGTGAACGCCGGCAAAATGAGTCCCGGGAACTTACTCTGGCGGCGGGATTCCTGATGTACTTTTATTTTTAGCCAACAGACTAATAAGTATTTGTGTTAACTCTTGTCAGTAAAGGAAAACCGCAAGGGGATGCTAGATTTTTTTTTTCGAATGTCTTATACTATAATGGAAATAGGAGGGGTAGATTATGAACGAATTTGAAAAAAACGTTCAGAGCAAGCGTAATGACGCTATTGATTCAGGTGTAGGCTTTGGCGTTTCATTCGGCTTCTTTGCTCTAATGTTTATCATCGCAACAGTAATCAAACTTATCGGATCCTGATATCAAGCTACATAATGAAAATTGCGGAGACTGCATATTAGATGTGGTCTCTTTACTTTTCGCCACTAACCTGTTCTGCTATATACTATGGCCGGAAGACTGAGAAGGTTCCTTTCCCCCGAAAAAAAGAATACGTTATTGCTCCCTGCTTATCAGTTCGAAATATCATAATCCCTCTCTTCTTTAATTTATCAAGCACCTCAGCATGTGGATGACCAAAGTGATTCTTTTCTCCTGCAGAAATAAGAGCTGTTTTAGGCTGTAACGTTTCAAGGAATTCAGTTGAAGTTGAGGTCCTGCTTCCATGGTGCCCAGCTTTTAAAACATCTGTTTTTAAATTAGGATATCTTTTTAGGAGACTCTGCTCACCTTCGATATCTAAATCCCCCGTAAATAGCCATTTCAGGTCCCCTACCTCTGCATAAAGCACCAAGGAACCTGTATTAGTGTCACCTTCAAAGTTTTTTTCAGGAGACAAAATCTTAAAAAAAGAGCTTCGACTTTTCCATTGATCTCCTGCTGACGCCATACAAACGGGGATTTTTTGTAAGGATGCTATTTGAATCACATCCCTAACTGCGTTATTTTGGTTCGATACAGCAGGCATAATAATTTGCTTAACTTTTATACTCTTTAGAACTGCAAAGCTCCCTCCAATGTGGTCCATATCTCCATGTGTCAAAATAAGTTTGTCAATTTCTTTAATGCCTTTAGATTTTAAGAACGGAACTACAATATTTCTTCCTGTTTCAAATGAATTCGGAGGCTTTCTCCACTTGTCTTGTTCAAAGGCAGGAGATCCTCCGGTGTCTATTAAATAATTCCCCTGATCAAAGGGAAGTTTAATCAAAATACTGTCACCCTGCCCTACATCAATCATTGTAATTTCCCCTCTTGGGTCAATCTTACTGGCTGCATCCACTATAAATAATAGAAGAAGCGGAAGGACGAAATATACCCAGCTTTTTTTCTTTTTGAGTGACTTTTCCCAATAAACCAACATAATAGGCCCTATTACTGCGAATAAGAGAAGTCCCGGACCTGAAGGCCGTCCAATTAAAATAGATCCCCAAGGAATTAAGGCAATACGCTTGGCAAGGGTATCAGAAAAGGTGACTACCGCAGAGAAGAAATAGTTTAGGAAATCAGGTATTGTTCCCATTAATAAATGCCAGAAAAATAACAAATAAACACCTGGCAAAAAGAAAAATGAATAAAGAGGAATATAAAAGAGGTTCACAAATATACCAAGGAAGGATACTTCATAAAAATGAAAAAGCAAAAAAGGGAGAGCCGACAGCTGAGAAATATAAGAGGCTTTAAGAATGCTTTCGAATAAGCTAGAGGGCTGGGCAAGGATAAAAGCTGAGGAGAGAATCAAGGAAAAGCTGACAGAAAAAGAAAGCTGAAAGCCTGCATCGTAAACAGCGAAGGGATTCACAAAAATATAAACCATCAGAGCCAAACTAATCGCATCTGCCGGCTGAAGACTAAATCTTCTTTTTGAGGCTGCCGCCGCCGTAACGTTAAATATCATAAGTACGGAACGGATAACTGAGGGGGAACCGCCAGTAAGAATGGCGTAAGCTGGAAGAAATACCAGTATAAATAAGATCATTTTTTCTTTTGATACTCCTGCTCTTAACCCAGTTAGGTATAGTAAACCGATTGAGAGCGAGACATGAAGACCGGAAATCGCGAGGAGATGGATTATCCCTATTTTTTGGTATGCTGCAAGAAGGTCAGGTTCGAAAGCAGCCCTTTCTCCAAAAATAAGCGCTGCTGCCATAGCCGCGGTTTCTTCTGGAAAATAATCTTCCAAATAATTTACTCCCTTCATCCTGATCTCCTTTAAGATAGAAGATGGTGTCCTTTTTATAGGTATACAGTTTTGATAAGGGTATTTCTGCAGCCTTAAAATCCAGAATATGTTTTTACGATTTAAATATTTTTCATAATTAAATGCATTTGGATTTTTAACTATTAAGGGCTTTTGAAGTTCTCCTGAAACAGTACATAGCTGATTCGGAATTTTAAAATGTTCAAGAGAGTTCTTCTCTTCCTCAGAAGAAATCTTAAAACGGACTAAAATCTTTTCCTCCGTTTTTGAATCCATAGCCTGAGTCTCATATTGATCCCCCCTGATACTATTTTCCGAATTGAATACTAATGAAAACTCTGTTTGTTGGCTTTCTATTCTGGAATGGTTTTCTTTTAAAATCCAGTGTGAGCTAAATAAAAAGAGAACAAATACAATAGAAACTGCGATAATACGAAAAAAGGGAAATGATTTAAAGTAGTAAAGAAAGAAAAGATACATGAGGAAGAAAAAAGTGAGGATTAAGAATGATTCCATGGAGGCCAAAATCCCAAATAAGGATGCAATGGATAAGTAAATTAACTTACCGCTCATAGGTTTAATTCCTTTCTAAAGTATCCGCCATGAAAAAGTATACAAAAAGACACAAACATCAGGGTAAGCCTGATGCCTGTGCTGATTACTGGCTGATTTTGCTAAGGTCGATTACTTTTTCGTGTAACTCTACATGCTCGACTTTGACGCCTGCATTCTTGAATAATTCAATAGCGTATGGATGGTTTTTATAATCCTGTGCATAATAAACGGCTTTAATTCCAGCCTGGATTAATGCCTTGCAGCATTGAAGACATGGGAAATGGGTTACATAGATCTCCGCATCCGCAGTCGGAACTCCAAATTTGGCACATTGAAGCAAAGCGTTCATTTCCGCATGAATGGTCCTTATACAATGGTTATCAATCACATAACAGCCCTCATCAATGCAATGGGGACTGCCAGCAATAGAACCGTTGTATCCGCCGGCAATAATCCTCTTATCTCTGACAATGGTCGCTCCGACAGTCAGGCGAGTACAGGTGCTTCTCATTGCTAGTAAATGGCTTTGGGCCATAAAATACTGGTCCCATGAAATTCTGTCCAATTCTCTTCCCCCTTGTTTTTGCCAGCTAAATGATTTTATATCTTTAGTTTAATGCTCTTAGGCCAAATGGGTCAAACCCTGTTTTCCTTCAGTGTACGGAAATATATTCCTGCAGTTTTTCATAAGTTTTATCACCAATCCCGCTTATTTGCTTTAAATCCTCCACTTTTTGAAAAGGCCCGTTTGTTTCCCTGTATTCCATAATAGCCGTTGCCTTGGAAGGACCTATTCCAGGGAGTGTCTGCAATTCTGTTTCACCTGCGGTGTTTATATTAACGAGCGATTTATCTGCTGGCTTTCCATTGGCTGGAGTGTGTCCGGTACTTCCACTCCCTGCCACCGGTGATAATAATACAGGTTCTTGTCCTATTGCAGGAATAAAGATAACCATCTCATCAGCAATATGCTGTGCGAGATTTACCTGGTTTTTATCTGCTTTATCTGTCATCCCTCCAGCCTTATTAATCAAATCAATTACTCTTTCTCCATCCAGGGACTGATAAACTCCAGGATGGTTTACTTCACCTTTAATATCAACCATTAATGGGGTATTCGGTTTCTGTGCATCTATGCTTTGCTTCTGGTCTTGAGCCTTCACAGGTGTTTTATTTTCCCCAGATTTATCAATATTCTGAATGCTGCTTTGTTCAATAACATCTGAATCTGGTAAATCTGAATAATAAAAGATTCCTCCAGCCGCTAAAGCCAACCCGGCAAAAAGGCTAAGTTTATGTTCGAGTATCCATTCTTTCAAAGTCAGTCATCCTTTCAAATGGTATAATTTTCTTAACCAATTCATATTGTTAGATGAGAAGAATGCATGTGAAGGAGGGATAAAATTTGAGAATTGGCATAATAGGTACAGGCAATATGGGGAGAGTTTTGGCGGAAGCGCTGATCGAAAGCAAAGCCGTTCCCCCTTCTTCGATAGTGGTCACAAATCGGACAAAAGCCAAAGCATACATGCTTAAAAATAAATACAATAAACTTCAAATTTATGATGATGCACAGGAAGTGGCTGCTAACTCAGATTTGATTTTTGTCTGTGTAAAACCACTGGATGTTCTTCCTGTTTTACAGGGGATCTCACCTTACTTGACTCAGGAAAAGTGTGTAGTGTCAATAACCAGCCCTATAAGTACAGAGCATCTGGAAAAAGCGGTTATTTGTTCTGCCGCGAGAGTTATTCCCAGCATAACGAATAGGGCATTGTCCGGTGTCTCACTTATTACCTTTGCTGAAAATTGCAGTGAAGGATGGAAAAGAGAAATTCAAAATTTACTGAGTAAGTTTTCCGTTCCGGTGAAAATTGAAGAAAAGGTGACAAGAGTTGCTTCCGACATTGTAAGCTGCGGTCCCGCTTTTTTCAGTTTTTTGATCCAGCGTTTTATCGACGCGGCAGTTAAAGAAACGGAAATTGATAATAATATGGCCACTGTATTGGCGGGAGAAATGATTATTGGATTAGGGGAGTTATTAAGGCAGGGGCATTTTACCCTCCCAACACTACAGGAAAAAGTATGTGTGAAAGGCGGCATAACAGGAGAAGGCATTAAATCAATGGAGAACGATATTGGAGAAATGTTTGAACATGTGTTCAGAGTAACCCAGGAAAAATTCAAAGAGGATATTCAAAAAGTAAACAACCAATTCTCAGCTATATAATTTCGCTATCTATAAGGGCATTTCCTTTAATTTTCTTTAAAATTATTAGATAAAATTGGAATTCGCCATATCATTTTTTTTGGCGGATGCCTTAGCTTTTCTTATGAGTTCAGATTAATCTCTGATTAGCAAAAAAAATGAGCCGTCTCCGAATAAAGGGAGTAGGCTCATTTTTTTCTGAAAATAAAAAATTACTTTGTTTCATTTAATTAAGCCTTTTTAGCAATGAAGAATAGTCTTTCGGAATCAGACTGTGGTCCGGCCTCTTCAAAATCGGCGCATACCTCAACCAAATTAAATCCCGTCTCTTCAAGCCAGTGCTTGTATTGTTCAATAGAATACGTACGCTGATAATGAAGTTCATCAAACCTGTCATATTTGCCTGATTTCTCGTCTAAAACAAAAAAAGTCAGTTCATGTTCCACACTGTTTGGATGTTCATCGGGAAAACTATTCCAAATATACGCAAGCTGATCATCATTTAGTGTAAATGTCTGATTAATAAAGCCTTGTGTAATCTTATAAATAGAATGGACATCAAATATGAATATACCATCTTCTTTTAAGTGTTTAAAAACATGTGAAAAAGTATTGACAACTTCCTCTTCGGATCGTAAATAGTTTAATGAATCGCAAAAAATGCCGATAACATCAAAGCTTCCCAATCCTTCTAGCGCAGACATGTCCTGCTGGAAAAATGGAATATGAAACCCGGCACCTTCTGCCTTTGCATTTGCTACTGTTAGCATATCTTCAGACAAATCAACGCCTGTTATGCTAAAGCCTTCTTTAGCAAAGCGAATGGAAAGCTCACCCGTACCACAGGCCAAATCAAGCATGTCTCGTTTCATAACACCATGCTTCTCAACTTTTTTAAGGACAAACCTTACCCATTCTTCATAAGGAGCCTCTTCCATCAGCTCGTCATATAAATAGGCAAACCTCTCATAACTCATATATTAAGCACGCTCTGGATGTCTTCAGCCGGGGCATCTCCCCATAATCTTTCAAGATTATAATAAATTCTTTCGTCTCTGTGGAATACATGTACTACTATATCCCCGAGGTCGATAAGGACCCATTTTGCTTCATCGAAGCCTTCCATTCTACCAACATTAAATTGGTTTTCTTCTGCTTTTTCCTTTATCTCTCTGGCAATTGCCTGTACCTGCTTATCAGAGTTTCCATGGCAGATAATAAAGTAATCAGCAATTAAAGAGATCCCCTTCATATTTAATGCAACGATATCCTCTGCTCTTTTATCATCTGCAGCTTTGACTGCGATTTGCAATAATTCCTGGTTGTTCATCCAGTAACCCCCTATTTTTCTTTTTCAGCGTTCTTTGCTTGTTCTTTTATATTTTTAACTAAATCATTGTAAGTATTAAAAGTCTCTGGATATACGGATTGCTTTTTTTTCATTAAAAAAAGAATTGTATTTTGTACTGCCTGCAGGAGGGCCTCATCAAGATCTCTCTCTGCCACTTCCCTAACTTCCTCTACTCCTGGAAAGTGGCGGCCGGGTTCGATATAATCGGCAAGATAAATGATTTTTTCCAGGAGTGACATTCCCGCTCTTCCGGAAGTATGATAGCGAATAGCATCCAAAACCTCGGGATCGTCTATTCCTGCCTCGTTTTTTGCTAAATAAGCTCCCGCAGGCGCATGCCAGAGTTCTGCATTAAATTCGATTAAATCCTCAGGAAATCCCTGTGTTAAAATGATTTCCTTCATTTCTTCTTTAGGCCGAAATTTTGCGTAGTCATGGAATATAGCAGCCAATTCTGCTTTTTTTTCGTTTCCGCAGAACCGCTGTGCCAATATAATCGCCGTTTCCATGACTCCGATTGTATGAATATATCGGTGTTCAGTCAATTGTTCCTTTACCAGTTTTAAAGCTCTTTCACGTTCCATATAAATGATTCTCCTTAATATATTGTCTAACTGAATCAGGGAGCAGATATCTGACTGTCTTCCCATTGCCCAGCCTCTCCCGAATCAGGCTCGAGGATATATCAATAACAGGAATATTAACCAGGGTAATAGGATATTTTGTTTCATGACTGTAGGACGGCCTGTCAACCCCAACAAAATTGACCAATTCAGCCAGTTCATCAATTTTGTGCCATTTCGGCAAATACTCGATCATATCTGCACCGATGATAAAATAAAAATGCTGTCCAGGATACAAATCTGTCAATATTTTCATGGTATCTATGGTATATGAGGCTCCAGACCTTTGCCATTCTATTGTTTCGATTTTAAACTTTTCATTTCCTTCGAGGGCAAGCCTTAGCATTTCCAGCCGGTTTTCATTGCTTGCCGTATCAGGCCTTTCTTTATGCGGAGGAACTTGATTGGGCATGAACCAAATTTCATCAAGCTCAAGGGCTGACATGACCTCATTGGCTATAATTAAATGGCCATTGTGGGGCGGACTAAAAGTGCCCCCGAGAATCCCGACTTTTTTCACACCTAACCTCCTCCTGCCTAATTTATCTTGGTAATTCCAGCTGTTTATTTTCCTTTGATTCCTTATATAGAACGATCGTATTTCCTATCACCTGGACAAGCTCGGCATTTGTACCTGAAGATAAGACCTCTGCCACTTCGTCCCGATCCTGATCACAATTTTGCAAAACACTTACTTTTATTAACTCCCTTACTTCCAGGGCTTCAGCAATTTGCTTTACCATATTTTCATTTACCCCGCCTTTACCTACTTGAAAAATAGGGTTTAGGTGGTGAGCTTTTGATCGTAAAAATCTTTTTTGTTTACCAGTTAACATATTGTTCCTCCCAGCTGCTGTAAAACATTCTTTCTCATTCGGTTTGTGTCAGGAAACACTCCTGTCCACTTTTCAAAAGCAATAGCCCCTTGATATATAAACATTTCTACTCCGTTTTGAATGCGTGCGCCTTTTTTTTTCGCAGCAGCCAAAAATTGAGTTTCAAGAGGATTATAAATAATATCAGTTACTACACTTGTTTCAGAAAGGTTTTCAAGAGTAAGTGGCTTTTCGTTTTCCCTTGGATACATTCCTACAGATGTAGTTTGAACAATTAAATCATAGATGGGCAATTCTTCTTGGACCTGCTGCAAGCTTACTGCATTTGACAGATGGCTATAAGGCGAGCTATCAATTAAGGCTTTTGCTCTTTCTTGGGTCCTATTATATATATCAACTCTGGCAGCCCCTGCTTTTGCAAGGGTAAAATAAATGGCACGAGCTGCACCACCGGCACCAATTAATAATATCCTTTTCCCAAAAATGTCAGGCATCTCACTTTGAATACCAGTTAGAAAACCCGGTCCGTCGGTATTAAACCCAATAAGTCTGCCATCCTGATTAACGACGGTATTAACTGCTCCAATTTCAAGAGCCAGAGGATCCACCGCATCGAGCAAAGGGATGATTGCACTCTTATGAGGAATTGTCACATTAAATCCTGATGCACCAATTGCCTTTAACCCTTTTATGGCGTCGCTGAGTTCCTCTGTTTTTACCTGAAATGCATGGTATGCCGCGTCAACTCCATAAAAAGCAAATAGATCATTATGCATTTGGGGCGACATTGATTGACTGATTGGATCACCCAGAACAGCATAAAGCTTTTTCAATCCACTTCTCCCCTTACCATCCTGCTTTTTAAGTTTATCCAATTTTCGGTATCGTTAAATTAATGACTTTCTTAGCATCGTCTGTACGCCCTTAGGAACATAGGCCGCAACCTTTGCCCCCGGTTCATTAACCGTAATCCATCCAAGTCCAGAAAAAACGATGTCCGTTTTTGGTTCTCTTATCATAAATTCCTGCCTGATTAATTCTGGAAAGTGATCCATATCCTCCTTATTAGGAGGTGTCAGCATTTCACCTGCATGCTTTTCATATAATTCCGAAGCATTCTCCATTTTGGTCCGATGAATTTTTAATTCATTAGAGAAATGGCACACAAATGATCTTCTTCCGCCGCTTATATAATCAAATCTTGCTAATCCACCAAGAAACAGCGTTTGTTCCTCGTTTAATTGAAAAACGGCTGGTTTGATTTCCTTTTTAGGGGTAATAATTTTCAAGTCTTTTTTATCAACAAAATGAGCCATTTGGTGATGATTAATTATCCCTGGAGTATCAATAATTGCCTTTCCATCATCCAAAGGAATTTCAATAATATCCAAAGTGGTACCAGGGAAATGGGAAGTAGTAATTACATCCTGCCCGCCGGCAACCTCTTTAATAATCCTGTTAATAAAAGTTGATTTCCCAACATTCGTACAGCCAACAACATAGACATCTTTTCCATTCCTTAGTTCGTCAATAGCCTCAGCTGTTTCTCTGACAAAATTACCTTTAACCGCACTAACCAGGAAGATTTCTTCCGGATTTAAGCCAAGTTCCCGGGACTGTTCCTTCATCCAGTGGATTAGCTTGTTGTGCTTAACTGACTTTGGAAGAAGATCCACTTTATTGCCAACAAGGACCACTTTATTGCTGCCTGCAAAACGTTGAATTCCTGGGAGCCAGCTGCCGTTAAAATCAAAGATATCCACAACTTTGACAATCAGGGCATCTGTTTCTCCTATCCCATTTAGTATTTTTAAGAAATCATCATCAGTCAAACTTACATCCTGAATTTCATTATAATGCTTCAGCCTGAAACAGCGCTGACAAATGATCATTTCTTTTTCCAGAGCAGAGGCAGGAGCATACCCCAATCCGCCTGGGTCTGCAGTTTGTATTTTTACTCCACAGCCTATACATACATGCTGATTTTCACTCACACATTAATCCTCCCATTGAATCATGCCGCGCCTGCGGAACCAATTTAATATTCTGCGTTCAACAAGCCGGTTAAATTTAGTTACAAATCCATCTGTCTGAGCAACCGGAACAACTAGTATGGTATGGAAACCGCTGCGATTCCCTCCAAGTACATCCGTCAAAAGCTGGTCGCCAATAACGACAGCTTCGTTTCTTTTAATCCCCATCGCAGCTATTGCACGGCGAAAGGCTCTCCCCATAGGTTTTCTTGCCTGAAAAATAAAAGGGATGCCAAGAGGGTCAGAAAAAGACTTTACTCTTTGCTCATTATTATTAGAAACAATAGTAACAAGTATATTATGTTTTCTAACCTCATCAAACCATTTTATCAACTGCGGAGTGGCAGTAGGCCTGTCCCATTCCACAAGGGTATTATCCAAATCCGTAATAATCCCTTTGATTCCTCTTTTTTGCAAATCTTCAGGGGATATATCCAGAATACTCTTTACATGTTCATCTGGTAAAAAATGCTTTAGCACAACTTACACCTCTTATATATGTCCTTATTATCGTTATCATCATAACCAATTTTACCCGTTGATTCAAAGTTTAAATGGAATAAGACATAAAACACATTGGAAAATTTTAAGTTTACGTCTTTCTTTTAAAAAAAGAAACCTTTCCTTAAATCTTTTTTCGACTTTTTAAAAATATTTTTCGACAAATTCTCTTCTCTTTCACCCATGTGGATAAAGTTATTAACATTATACCCTTTGATTCAATTACTTTTTCATGGTTTATAAACAAGTTAGTCACAGGTTATCCACCTAAACCTGTGGATAATCAGAACGATTGTTCTACCTTCTACTTTCTGGTAGATTAAGGGTACAACAAATGAACTTACTATCATATGAGTAAGAAAGATGAAGTAGAACTTAAATAGGAGGTGGCTTTTAGTTTTGCGTAAACTGTCTGATGAATTATTAATTGAATCGTATTTTAAAGCGAGAGAACTTAATCTTAGTCCCGATTTTATACGCTTGATTGAAACAGAAATACACCGCCGGTCCCTTACTAATAGAATCAGAATTTCCTCTTAATCATTGCCCTCTTGGTAGGGCTTTTTCTTTTATATTGGCTATGAGAATTTTTATAGTTGGTTTTTCTCTAAAAAACTCTCTAGTTAAACTTGACTGTTGATTTTCGCTCACGGCGCTCGCTTTCCGCGAGCGATCCGGAAGCCTCCTCGGCGCCTAGCAACTGCGGGGTCTCCTATGGCCCTCTTTTCCCGCTGGAGTCCGCGCCTTCGGCTCCAATCAACATAGGTAAAAATCAACATTAATTGTTAACACAGCATATAAAAAAAGCGCAACCCCCTGTGAAAAGGATGAAATGCTAAAATTAGCCTTCTTACTAGTACTATTAAATCGTTGTAAGTTTATATAATCTTTTTACCACATTTGATTTCTTTTTTAACTTTAATGGATAAAAACGAGGATGCTCTTTATCCAGGAGACATCCTCTGCTGCTTTTTATTTCAACTTAAATGTTCCTATTCTTTCGCCGACCTTTACATTTGCCGGGGTTTTAATGGTCTTTTCCAATTTGAATATATCTTTTTCAAACAGCAATACGACCGTGGATCCAAAGCTGAAGAAAGCCATTTCTTTTCCTTTTTCCAGTTCTGTTCCCTGATGAGTAGTTTCTATTGAATTAACAAACATCGCTCCAACCTTTACAACGGAAACATGGCCATAGTTTGTTTTAACCTCAGTAATCATTCGGTAGTTTTTTGCAAGTGTCCTGACCCCATATTTTAACCCTAATTTATTAACAGGATAAGATTTCCTTCCTAATGACCACTGCCTGATTACAGTTCCATCCACCGGACTGTGGATGCGGTGATAATGGGTAGGACTTAAATAAAGTATCATATATGTACCATTTAGGTATTTTTCTAATGCCTCCTTATCACCAAGCATTTCATCAATGGAATAAACCTTCCCTTTTACTTCTATCTCACTTGTTTCTCTAATATTACCCACGTCTTCTATTACAGCATCAACAGGGCTGACAACTGCATCTATTGCTGGATCTATTTTTCTAGTACCAGGTTTTAATTGGCGTACAAACAAGTGGTGGAGAGTGGGAAAAGATTCAAGAGTTTCCTGCATTTCTTCCTTGTTGATATTATAAATCCTTGCGAATGAAGGAACCACTGCCTTACTGAAGCGGGAACGGGAAAACTTTCTTAAAATCCACGATGTAACTCTTCCATTTGTAAGTTCTATAAACAAACGATATAAAGGCTGGATCAAATGTAACTACCCCCAAAAAAGTGTAAAAATACTCTTTACTAACATTCATAAAAGTCTTAAAATTAAATATTATTAAGTTAACTAGGCGAATGCAGAACTGTAATGCGTTTATCACGCTCAACTGAAGTCGCACAAAATCTGGCGCTTTTCCATCGTACGAGACAAAGCTGACGGCTCTTTCCTCATGCTCCCAGTCCAGCGTTCAGAATTAATAAAATCGGTTTAGCGAATGTATCCGGAAGGACTATTCCGCTACGATAGGGCAGTGCGGATATGGCGCAGATAAATAGGTCTCGTGGCCAGGCTTCATATTTAAGGAGTGATGGAATGTTCTTGTCAAATGTGCTGGACCAAACAATTAAAAAAATTAAGTCCCAGACCGCCAATGTAATCACGCTTGCCAATTTGTCATTAGGCGGTTTTGCCATTATTTACGGGATCCGCGGAAATTTGCGCCTAAGCCTTCTACTGATATTCATTGCTGCACTTTGTGATCGTTTTGATGGAATGGCAGCACGTAAATTTCACATTGAATCCGAACTCGGAAAACAACTGGATTCCATGAGTGATATTATATCATTTGGAGTGGCACCTGCACTATTGTTATATCAGGGGATTTTATTTGACTTTGGTATACCAGGCACATTTTTTACCGTTCTCTACGTTGTATGCGGTGCCTTCAGGCTCGCGCGTTTCAATATTTCCGAGAGCAACAGTTACTATACTGGCCTTCCCATCACTGCAGCAGGCTGCCTTGCTACGTTAAGCTTTCTGGCTATTCCTTTTTGGCCTCCACAAATATTCTTTTTTATAATAATGCTTTTATCTTTCCTTATGGTAAGTACCTTTAAACTTAAAAAGGTTTAATAGTAAACGACAATAAAGCAACCCGCTAAAAATGCCGGGTTGCTTTATTGTTATTTATATATTGTTAGAGATCTAAGCTATTCAGTAAGTACCAGAAACTCTTCTATATCATCGACGCAAACTTTTACTGCCTTTTCCCAGAAATCACGTTTGGTAAGGTCTGCCTGCAAATGTTTTAAGGCTAAGTCTTCCACCGTCATGGAGGCAGTATCTTTCAATAAAGCAATATATTTCTCCTCATATTGAGCCCCTTCTTCCAGAGCACGGGCGTAGATGCCAAGAGAAAATAAGAAGCCAAATGTATAAGGGAAATTATAAAAAGGAACCCCTGTAATAAAGAAATGAAGCTTTGAAGCCCAAAATAATGGGTGGTACTCTTCCAGTGCCCCGCCGTATGCCTCTTTCTGGGCCTCCTGCATTAGTTCACTTAAACGGGGGGTACTTACCGGCCCTCCCTTTCTTTCTTCGTAAAAACGGGTTTCAAAGAGGAATCGGGCGTGAATATTCATCAGAAGTGCCACAGACCTTTGAATTTTATCATCAAGAAGGGCTAATTTTTCCTCTTTTGATTTAGCTTGTTTCACTGAAGCATCAGACACAATCATTTCAGCAAAAGTAGAAGCTGTTTCCGCCACGTTCATAGCATAATTTCTGTTAAGGAAATGCTGCTCCTTCATGGCATAAGTATGAAAACCATGCCCCAGTTCATGAGCTAATGTGGATACATTGGATGGTGTCCCTGAATATGTCATAAAAATTCTAGATTGTGCACTCTCAGGAAAATAGGTATGAAAGCCTCCAGGAGCTTTACCAGGCCTATCTTCTGCTTCAATCCAGCTTTCTTCAAATGCCTTTTTCCCAAATGCAGCCATCTTTTCTCCAAACGCAGCGAAGTTATCAAGAATAAAGTCTGCGCCTTCCTGATAAGATACCTTGGTATCTGCGTTTCCATATGGAGCATCAAGATCATACCAGCTAAGTTTATCAATATTTAGCAATTTAGCTTTTCGTTCCAAATATTTAACAAGCGGCTGCTTGTTTTCCGATATAACAGTCCACATCGTATCAAGTGTTTCTTTCTTCATACGATTCACCTGAAGAGGTTCCTTTAAAAAGTCCTCCCAGCCCCTTGCTTTATAGACATTAAGCCTAAAGCCGGCCAAATGGTTAAGCGTTTGAGAAAGGAGCTCAGACTTTTCCCCCCATGCTTTTTCCCATTCTTTAAAAACTTCCTTACGTCCTTCCCTATCAGACTGTGAAAATTTATTGGAAGCCTGGCCAACTGAAAGTGACTCACCCTTATATGAAACTTTTATGCTGCTTACAATCAGGTCATACAATTGGCTCCAGGCATGATATCCATCGACGCCTAAAGAGTTGATTAATGCTTCTTCCTCTTTGGATAATTTCTCGCTGGCCCTTTCCCTTCGCTCGGATAATACAAAAGAAAGTTCAGATAAGGATCGGAAAGTAATTAATTTTTCCCATTCCTCGTCATCAATTAGTGTTAATTTACTGTCAAAGATAGTTAAGGCATTTTGAAAGGCTGCACTTAGTGAAGTTACCTTTGCCTGAAGACTGCTGGCATTCTTATCTTCTGTATTCTGAGCCTGAAGACAGCTTACAAAAGCTCCTGCCTGGCGTATTTTTTTTGCTGTTTGTTCAAAACCGCCAATTATGTTAGACAGACTTTGTTCATTATTATTTTTTTGTGAAGGCTCCCATTTCTCCACTTCGCTGTGAAACGCTATGATAGCCGCTTGTGTGCTAGTTAGAAATTCAGTAAACTCTGTTGAATTACTTCCTCCTGGAAAAAAAACATCCAGGTTCCAAACATTTGAATATGTTGATGTTGTCATTTTTATCCCCCTTATATGTACGTCTCTTTCCATTATAAGAGTAAGTGTTTGAAATTTCTATTAATTCAATTTTTTAAAAAGAAAAGTCCATAATTTCGCTTAATTCTTTACAATAAAAATAGCCTGAGGCGAGATTGCCCAGGCATAAGAGGCTTAACAGGCCCTAGAGCTAAAATACCACCAGCCACCAAAAATTAATACAAGAATTAATAAAACGATAAATAATGCATACCATGCACCGGCTCCGCCCGAATAACACGGATATGCAGGATAAGGGGCTGGGAAGCCGAATGGATAAGGATAACCGTATGGCATGTTTCTCCCTCCTTTTATCCTTTTCTTTATGATATGTATCCCTGTCTAGGAATGTATGGGCCTTAAAAAATGAAATCCTGCTAATGTTTTCGCAGAATTGACATTGTTAAAGGAAAAAACAATATCATCGTATTGTATAATTACAACAATAAACCTGCTGGGAGGAAGTGGATTGAAGAGACTTTTACTCATTGATGACGAAAATAGAATGCTTAATTTATTGTCCCTTTATTTAACGCCAAGGGGCTACCATTGTATAAAAATGAATTCAGCAGCTAATGCAATCGGTTATTTAGAGACCAATCATGCTGATTTAATTTTATTGGATGTTATGATGCCTGAAATGGGAGGATGGGAAGCCTGTAAAGAGATTCGGAAAAATTGGGATATTCCTATCATCATGCTGACAGCCCGCAACGAAAAAAGCGACGTAATAAATGGATTAAAAATAGGTGCGGATGATTATATTGTAAAACCCTTTGATGAAGAAGAACTAATAGCCCGAATAGAGGCTGTTTTAAGAAGGAACAGCAAAAACGAGCAGGAGGTCCATTTTAACGGACTAACGCTAAAACCAGATTCCTTCGAATTAACCTTCCACACTAATACAATTCCGCTACTCCCAAGGAATTTTCCCTTTTAGGACTATTTCTGCAAAACCGGAATAAAGTTTTTAGCCGTGAACATTTACTTTCTTCTATATGGGGATATTCGGTTTCAACAGAAGACAGAACGGTAGACTCCCATGTTAGAAATTTAAGGGAGAAGCTGCGGAAGACGGGGTTCCCCATTGATGATTATTTGACAACTGTGTGGGGCGTGGGGTATAAGTGGATGGACATAGAAACTTAAGAATCCCAATCTACAGGAGGAAGAAAAGTGAAATCAGGAAAGAAACTTTTGCTGGCAGGCATAGCAGGAATGATGATTTTCGGTTCCGGATGTGCCGACAAAAAAATGACAGGGCCTAAGCAAAAGACAAACCAACAAGAAAACATAGAACAAAACAAACAGGAATTCTCCATTATAAAAAGCAAAAAGTTAAATCTAAGCCACCTTCATGGGCTGGGGTATCCGGGAAACGACGACTCTCTTTATATAGCAACCCATAATGGTTTAAAAATGTTCAATGGAACAGAGTGGTTTGAAACAAGCAGTAACAATAACGATTATATGGGATTTCAAGCTGTAAAGGATGGTTTTCTCGCATCTGGCCATCCGCAAAAAGGTTCAGGCCTTAAAAATCCTTTAGGACTTATTCAAAGTACTGATAAGGGGAAAACATTAAAAAAACTGGCGTTTTATGGTGAAAGTGACTTTCACTTTTTATCAGCCAGTTATTCCGGAAATGAAGTCTATATAATAAATGAACAGCCAAACAGTAAAATCGATGCCGGTATATATTACTCTAAGGATCTGGGGAAGTCCTGGGAAAAAAGCAAGCTTACCGGATTTACTGCCGATTCGTTTGGAATGATTGCCGTTCATCCAGAAAAGGGTGATACAATGGCGATGGCAACCAGAAACGGTATTTTTTATACTGCGGATAGCGGAAACACCATGAAGGCAATAACAAGTCCCGAAATGGTAACTGCACTAACATTTTCAGGTGACAGGCTCTACTATTGCAGTGTAGGAAATAATACAGTCCAGTTAAAGCAGCTGGATACAAAGACGGCAAAAGAAACGGAAGTTAAAATTCCTTTCCTTGATTATAATAACCCTATAACTTATCTTGCAGCAGATTTAAAGAATCCACAAAGGATGGCTTTCTCTACTTATAATAATGATGTCTATGAAACACGAGATGGTGGAATGAACTGGACCGCTCTCCTCCAAAATGGACAAAACACTGTTTCCCCATAGAAAAGCTCAGGCACCATTCAGCGAAGCAATTGCCCGAGAAACTTCATGTTAATAATCTTCTCTTGTAGCAGAACATTTCGAAGTTAACTTCACGCAGGGGAAGTGGGATGAACTCTAGCTCTAAAAACCATCTGTTCAGACCGCCGGAAAGCTTCAGGATGCAGAGATTTCGGGTGAGTTTAGCACCAGGTATCACCTAAAGGCCATACTGATACAAGATACCCAGGAGGCGTTTCCAAGGATGAAGACTCGCTGTGAGCTGGAGCCAGATAATATATGTAAAAAGGCAGCCGTGTAAGCTGCCTTTTTTCTCATTCTTAGCGGTTTTTACGTTTTTCTTTTTCTGCCCGATAGAATTCATGAAACATTTTCATCAGAGCCCTTTTTTCAATTCTTGATACATAACTCCTTGAAATCCCCAATTCTTTAGCTATTTCCCTCTGTGTTTTTTCTTTTTGAAGGTCAAGACCAAATCTTCCTATTATTACTTCCTTCTCCCGGTCATCTAGTACGTCTATATACTGTTTAATTTTTTCTAGCTCCATATTAAGCTGAATTGTATCAATGACATCCTCTGACTCTGACTTTAAGACATCAATAAGTGAAATTTCATTACCTTCTTTATCCTGGCCAATAGGGTCATGGAGGGAAACATCTTTCTTAGTCTTCTTGAGAGCTCTTAAGTGCATAAGGATTTCATTTTCGATACAGCGTGCAGCATACGTTGCAAGCTTAGTGCCCTTTCCTTCCGAATAACTTTCAATGGCTTTGATTAATCCGATTGTACCAATCGAAATTAAGTCCTCGGAATCCTCCCCGGTATTTTCAAATTTTTTAACAATGTGAGCCACCAGGCGCAAGTTATGCTCAATCAGCATATTACGTGCATGCGGATCACCTTCAGCCATTAAACGTAAGTATTTCCGCTCTTCTGCTGCTGACAACGGCTGGGGAAAGGCATTGTTTTTAACATATGAAACAAGGAATAAAAACTCTTTAACTAAATAACCAAGTGCCGCCAAAATTCCGGACATGAACTTCACCCCCGACTTCATATGGACTATAGCCTATAACTAATTCCTATGAAAAGTGACAATGGAATGTGTCTGTCCGAGTTGCGATATTTTTATGTAAAAAATTCCAAAAGAATCATAAATCAAGTCTTGCAGCAATTTCTTGGGCTTGAATGGCCGCTATAATCATAAAAAAGCACCAGCTCGGAGGTGACTCCCAAAAGTTAAAGGTTAAATCTAACCTTTGGGGAAAAATACACTCTTCAAGCTAATGCTTTTTATAAAAATTATATACTATATTTCATCCGCTGCAGTTACTTCTGCAGAAATCACACAGCCAATAGTACCAGTAATTACAAAAGCCATTACTATCAAAAACATGTTACACACCCCTTTAGATAGTTCTGTACCTATAATGAATTTATCATATTATCACGGTACCTATCAGAATAGAATGTGAACATTTTGTTAAACCTAATTCCTTTTCTTTTTAGTGAGAAAAAGGGTTAAAAATAAGATCTGCAAATACATAGGTCACCCTCCAATTATTATTTTCCGTTAGGTGGTGTCCTTCATCACCCATAAGCTTGCTCTGCGATTTTGAATATGAAAAATCATTGTAAAAACCACCTTTCAATTAGAATTTTCCCCCTAGCTTATAGAGGACGGTGCATAGAAAATCTGCGGTCACGAAGTTCATCGCAAAGCTTTTCGATAAATTCTTCTTTTTGAATTTCTTCAAGGTTCATCACCCTTTTTTTAATGGTGATTGTCAGAAATAAAATGTTTAATGTCATGGTTTTCCACCTCCTTTTTTAATCCATTAGAAAACTTGGCACTGCCGGAGGGCTTTGGTGAAGGAAGAGCCGTAGCTGCTCTTAACACGCTCAAATCGGCACATCCTCGGAAAAAGTGTTGCTTTCCTTCAGATGCAGCTCACGAAGCCTTCCTTGTCCTGTCCGTCGTGGGTTCAGAATTTAAATATATAAATTCTGCCTAGCCAAAAAACCGCAGGGAATTATCCCCCTGCGGAATCTTGTTTTTAGGCATAAAAACACCACAGGGCGCAATTCTCCCTGCGGCATGGATAGATTCGTTTTAGTCATTGACTGTTATGCGATCCATTCCTTTTGGGTCGAATGCTTGTAAAAGAAATATTCAGTTGTTGTTGTTTTATATAACCAGACGACTGACTTTTTCATCATTGCGACCTCCTAAGCGGAATTTTTCACTAACTATGGTAATTATATCCACTTACCTGATGATTGTAAACCTTTTTTCTAATTTATTTCCATAAAAAAATAACGCCTCGCTGAAAGACGTTATTTGCGTGTCAAATATTCGTCTGCTTCTTCCATCTCCAGAAGCCTCTCTCGGCAAATACTGGATTGAATAAAAAAGAAAACAGAAAGAGTTAAAAATACTAATGAAGAGAGTATGATTATATTTAAACTTCTATCGGATTTAACAGCCGAAGGAATAATTAGGCCGAGATAAAGAAACGAGCCAATAGCTAACAAAGTAGTCGCAAATCGTTTAAAATCGGTCATTTTATCAAAAAGGGCTTTTGCCTGGTTTTTCACTCAAATCACCTACTTTTCTTTAAATCTACTAATCAACTTTAACATAAAATAGGTGTTTTTCGTGAATGTAAATATTAGTAAATTGTTTAGCCATTAGAATCTGCACCAAAAAGAGGCTTATCTGCGTATGATTTGCGCTTCAAGCGCTCGCTTCAATCAAAATAGCTGAACGAAGTAACAAAGAAAACTTTAACCATTTGATATGGTAAATAGCCTATAAGAGTGAGGGATCTTGCCCAATAACTGGATGACAGCTGTAGCAATTGACTCTTTCAAGGAAATCAGCCTGATACTTTACTTGTGACCAAAAGAATAAGCCCACCTTAAAAGGCGGGCTTTCAAAATTTCTCATTTATTTCCAGTAATTAAACCAGCTTAGATACCATCTTCATTACAAGGGTCGCAGAATTAACTGCTGCTTTTTCTAGGTATTGATCAAAAGATACATTGGATTCCTTACCGGCTATATCAGACAATGAACGAATGATAACAAACGGCACCTGGAATTGATGGGCAACCTGAGCTATTGCTGCAGCTTCCATCTCAACAGCCTGAAGGTCTTCAAACTTGGTTCTTACAAAGTCAACTCTTACAGGATCCTGCATAAAAGAATCTCCTGTAGCAATAAGGCCTTTTACAATCTGAATATCCTCAATTTCCTTTGCTGCATCTTCTGCAATCCCTACAAGTCTGCTGTCTGCCAAAAATGCAGCTGGAAGCTGAGGAACTTGTCCATATTCATATCCAAAAGCAGTTACATCCACATCATGATGGCGAACCTCGGAGGAAATTACAGCATCCCCTACGTTCAGTTCAGAATGAAAACCACCTGCTGAACCGGTATTAATAATATAGTCAGGTTTATACTTTTCCAGAAGGATTGTTGTAGACATAGCCGCATTAACTTTGCCTATCCCAGAGCGAAGGAGGATAACTTCTGCACCATGCATGTTCCCAAAGGTAAACTCACATCCAGCAACTGTTTCCTGTGTCTTTCCTTCAATATTTTCTCTTAACAGTGTAACCTCTTCTTCCATTGCTCCAATGATGGCGATTTTCATTTTCAGACCTCTTTCTTTGTAATTTTGCTCCCTCTGTCATCAGAGTAAATTTTATACCGATTTACCCTTTGTAAGCTTGAGAAAGCTTTTCTTGGCGTTTTTTATATATACTCTTCTTCGGATTCGCTGTTTGTATCCGCGAACACTATTTTACCATCTTTCGCGATGATTTTGCTATAAAGGTACAATCCATTCATTATGAGTACCGTATTTTAGTTCCTTTAATCTATATTGTTGATATTCCAAAAAACCGCTAAGAGTTTAACATTGCCTTCTTTTAAAAGATAGCTCTTTTCGTAAACTTTGTTGTTTATAGAAGCAAAAAATAGACTCGCTTTCCGCGGCCAATCCGCGAGCCTGTCAAACTTCAGCACCTAGCCCCTCGAGGTCGCTTCAGTCCTGACTTTGAAGTAAAGAACGACTTCATCGTCAGGCCATCAAGTGCTTGTCGGGGCTGAACAAGGCGCTTCCGTTCTTCTTTCTCCTCGGTCGCTACCGACCGGTCTCGCCTGGCTTCCTTTTCCCGCAGGACGTTGAGATTGCATCGGTGAATCGTCACCGCACCAAGAAAATGCGTATGCATTTTCGAGGAGTCTCACCTATTTTTGCTCAGAGTTTCTTCAAATTTCAACAATCTCTTAGAAAAGAGCATAAAAGATAAAAGATTTTCACAATTGTTTGCCTGCGAGGTTCTGTCCCATTACAATAATAAATAGAAATAAGAGGGAGTGTAGAGTATGAATTTCCAACTAGATTTAATCGAAGATAAAGTTGAATTCTTTGAGGCAGGAGATTTAAAGACCCTGCAAAAGAAGATTGAAGGACAAATAGAGATTAACAGAGCAATCATGCTTTCTGTCCATTCTGTTTCACATCAAATGCATGTTAACGAAAATGGCCAGACTTTTTACTCAGCTGTAGTACATTTTAAAGCAAAAAAGTAAGGATGGAACCTCTCAGAGGGACCATCCTTACTTTTTGGGATATAATCAGCCACTTTTACTGGCCAATATTCCCTCTATCGTTTTCCGTTAACTTTTCTACCTTTGAAGGCTTCCATCCTTCTCCATCCACCCAATCAATATAAACCCTGTAGGCCTCTTTAGTGTCCTTGGATGAAATGGTGGCTATAGATCGATTTGGGTCATGATTATTGCTTCCTAGACGCCATACCGTCATATTGCTTTGGTCAATACCTGTAGCATATGAAACTGCGTTAAGCATTTCCTGCCAGTCAGCAGAGCTTTGATCGTATACTGCAGCATGTTCTCCGGACTGTGTAGTGCCTACTGGTTTCCACTCAGGATTCTCAATAGTCTCTTTCACATTGGAGGTGCTGCCGCCCTCAGTGACCACCGCCTGAGCGTCTGACCCCTCTGATTGGCCATCAGCATTGCCATCCGGCTTATCGGACGAAGTGTCTTCGTTTGTCCCTTGATTTTGGCCAGTTTTAGCCTTTTCACTTTTACTTGCTTTTTTTTCGTTGCCTTTTTTATGCTGAAGAGTTTGCTTTGGTTTTGCGGCTTTATCAGCATTCTTGGTTGCCGCTTTATCATTGCCGCCTGAAAAAATTGCATACGCAACAATTATGATTAAAAGCAGGACAATGGCAATCAAGCTGTTTAATACCAAGTTAGTTTTCTTTCTTTTTGCCCGATTACCGGATCGGGAACCTGTTTGAAAATCGTTATCCAATTCTATCCCTCCAAAAAATAAGGATGTCAACATTCTAACATGAGTTAATGAAAACATGAAGGAATATCTTGATTTTCCTCAAGACGTCCTATTGGCTGCTCTTATTTTCATACAACCATTTTACCATATCTGCAAATAAAGGATTAATTCCGCCCTCATTCTCATAAACATCCAGATTAACAACCACTAAAGCATATCTTGGATTTTGATAAGGAAAATATCCCGCAAACCATTTATTATGCAGCTGATTTCCATCAACAAACCTTCCTGTTTCAGCTGTTCCTGATTTTCCGGCAACTTCATAAGGAAGATTTTGAAACCATCGTCCAGTCCCACGCTCATCTGTAATTACTCTTCTAAGAAGTTTCTGAAGCTCCATGGCAGTATAAGGAGCAATAGTATCTCCTGCAATAGCCTTATCAGGAAACTGAATCAACTGGGAGTGATTTTTATATTCTATTGCTGAAACAGCTTTAATCATTTTTTTATCTCCGCCCCTAGCTATTGTAGCCATCATGCTGGCTACTCCCAAAGGGGTTGCCCTTACCTCATGCTGCCCGATACCAGACATGGCCACAAAGTTTGCGTCTAAACGGTCCTGATCGGAGCGGAAGACCCTCCCCTTTTCCTCTTCCTTCATCTGCCTGAAATGGCTTGTGTGATAAACATCTCCTTCCCAGCCTACAGGACCTGTGAGGGACAGTCTTTCAGCATAATCATCTAATATTTTAGGATTTATATTTTTCAATTCTACTGCCAGCTGTCCAAAAGCTCTGTTGCAGCTAACGGCAAAGCTAGTTGAAAAATCCAAGTTTCCATATTGATGCTGTTCATCTTGCTTGCCATTAATTTTTTTGCTGCAATCAAATGATCTTGCTGGGCTGTCCAGATTGTAATCAATAGCAGCCGCGGCGACTACTGTTTTAAAAACAGATCCCATTATCTGCTGTTTTAGCATCATATTGGACATACCACCGCCGCTGTACGGATTTTTTTTATTTATGGATGGTCTTGATACCATCGCAAGGACACTGTTGTCCTGTATATCTAGGAGCACCAGCCCTCCCTTTTTAATACCATAGACACTAGCTAATTCTTCAGCCTTTTCTTGAATATCCTTGTCTACAGTGGTTTTAATATTAACCGGGTAAAAGGGGTTGGCCGGATCTGTATAGCGGACATTTAGCCCAAAGAGAGGGGCGCCGTCCCCATCTACGTGATAAATAAGACTCGATTTTCCCTCCGGTAGAAGGAATTCATCAAAGCTTTCTTCCAGTCCTGATATTCCAATAGGTGTTTGGCTTGAAAGACTTTTATTAGGATAGCGTTTTTTTATCTCTGAGGGATTTTCTGCCGCTAGCCCAATCAATTGCTCGGCGGGTATGTTTTTAATCGGAAATTTCCTTTCAACGGCAAAAACTCCTGGTATTTTAAGTTCATTTATTTTCTTCATTTGTGTTGAACTCAAAGAGATTGGCAGGGGGTCTCCGTAAGAAAAAGGCTTTTTGGCTTTATTAATGGCATACATCAAATTATTCTTTGAGATTCCAGTTATAGAGGAGACCGATTTAACATCCCAGGCTATCTTTTTTAAAAACGGAAACAGAACCAGTACATTCGTCTTTTTTTCTGTCATTAATCTTCCATTACGGTCGAGGAATTCACCTCTGCCATTGTCAATGACAAGTTCCTGTGCCCGTTGCTTTACACTTTCCTCAAGAAGGTTAATATTTCTTGATGTAAAGGTTTCCGTTTCAAATAATTGAACCTGCATCAGCCTTATCAATAAAAGTGAGAAAATAATCAAATAGAAGATTAGGAATCCATTTGCCCTTTTTTGCCACATAAAAACACCTCGTCAAAAGTGTTGACGAGGATGGGTGTTTTCAAACATAGGAGGATAAAGGCACCCAGGATTTATTGAGTGCCTTTAATTCATTATTATTTAATTGAAATGATACGGACGCTCATTTCGCCGCCTGGAGTCTGAACGGAAACCTCTTCCCCTACTCTTTTGCCAATCAGGCTTTTTGCAATCGGAGAATCATTTGAAATTTTGCCTTCAAATGGATCAGCTTCAGCGCTGCCCACGATAGTATAGGTTTCTTCGTCACCATTAGGCAATTCGACAAAAGTAACGGAACGGCCAAGTGTAACAGTATCACTGCTCATTTCGCCTTCTTCGATAATCTTGGCATTTCTAATCATATTTTCAAGAGTTGTAATACGTCCCTCAACGAATGCCTGCTCTTCTTTTGCAGAATCATATTCCGAGTTTTCGGATAAATCGCCAAAGCTTCGGGCGATTTTAATCCTTTCTACAACCTCTTTACGTTTTACAGATTTTAAATGTTCAAGCTCCTGTTCAAGCTTTTCTTTTCCTGCCTGTGTCATTGGAAATACTTTCTCTGCAGCCAAACTATTCACTCCTTCTAGTCTTCACAATCTCCCAGCAGACTGTGTTTAATTATGTAGCCCTATCATTGGCATAAATACATAGGAGCGCGTCCTATTAAAAGGGCGCGCATACTAATTCTTATTCATTTGAACTAAAATATAGTTCTTTTCATCTGCTATTGTTTCATAAAATTGACTTTTGTTCAAGAATTGTTTGAATTTTTGTGACCATTATATCAATAGCAACATAATTATGCCCGCCTTCGGGAATAATTATGTCCGCGTAGCGCTTAGTAGGTTCAATGAATTGATTGTGCATTGGGCGAACCACGTTCACATATTGTTCAATTACTGAGTCCATTGATCTGCCGCGTTCTTTTATATCCCTAATTAAACGCCGAACAATTCTTAAGTCTGCATCTGTATCCACAAAAAGTTTTATATCCATCAGGTCACGAAGACGTTCGTCTTCCAAAATTAAAATTCCTTCAAGAATTATAACATCCTTTGGTTCCACAGGGATAACATCATCAGAACGAGTATGGATCGAGTAATCATATACTGGTTTTTCAATCGACTCGTAACGCAGAAGCTGCTTAATATGATCAATCAGCAGGTCATTATCAAATGCAAGCGGATGGTCATAATTTGTTTTAAGACGTTGCTCAAAAGGGAGAGTGCTTTGGTCCTTATAGTAGTAATCCTGTTCCAAAATTAAAATCGAATGTCCCTTAAAGCTTTCATAAATTGCTTTAGTGACACTTGTCTTCCCCGATCCAGAACCACCAGCTACACCAATTACAACGGGTTTACGCGACATGTTTTAGTTCTCCTTTCGCATCATGTTGTTAGGGTATACCGGTTTATCCAGTTTAAAGCGAACAATTTGCAGAGGATGGCGTGCTGCATCCAGCTCGTTGCCTTTCTCGTCCCAAATTTTATCAATGACATGGGTAAAGTTCTCAATTTCCGGACCAAAAAACTCTACTTCCTGGCCTGGCTTAAAATTATTTCTCTGCTGAAGTGTAACCATTTGGGTTTCTTCATCATAATCAAGAACCAATCCAGCAAAATCAAAGGTTGTCTTTTTGCTATGATTGCCAAACATTTGCTCTTTATACCCTGGTACACCTTCAAAAAAGGCTGTTGCTGTTTCCCGATTGGCACATTTATCAAGTTCATCCAGCCATTCCTGCTGAATAACAAAGTTTTCAGGATCTGCACAATAAGCATCAATGACTTTTCTATAGACACTTACAACTGTAGCAATATAGTGAATTGATTTCATTCGTCCTTCTATTTTAAGACTGTCAATACCCAGTTCAATCATTTTTGGAATAGATTCAATAAGATTTAAATCCTTAGGGCTCATGGCAAAAGGTGAATCATTTTCAGCAAATAATGGTGTCTCGGAGCTTCCCTCCTGCTGGTAAAGATCATAATCCCAGCGGCAGGATTGACAGCAGCCGCCACGGTTTGAATCACGGGCTGTCATATGGTTGCTTAGTGTGCAGCGGCCTGAGTAGGCAATACACATTGCACCATGGATAAAGGTTTCAATTTCAATATCAACCTTTTCCTTCATTTCACGAATTTCCTCTTCACTTGTCTCACGTGCCAAAACAACACGCTCAAGTCCTTCCTCTTGCCAAAATTGGATTGCCTTCCAGTTGGTAAGGGACTGTTGAGTACTTAAATGTACTTCAATTTCTGGTGCTAAACGGCGGCATGTTTCTATTATCAGTGGATCAGCAACGATAATTCCCGCAACTCCTGCATCCTTTAAACCAAGTAAATATTCTTCGAGTCCGTCAATATTTTCGTTATGGGCATATATATTGGTTGTTACATAAATTTTCGCACCGAATTTTTTGGCAAACTCTACGCCCTCTTTCATTTCTTCGAACGTAAAGTTATCTGCATTGGAACGCAGGCCATACTCCTGGCCACCAATAAATACGGCATCTGCACCATATTGCACAGCAATTTTTAGTTTTTCAAGATTTCCGGCAGGCGCAAGAAGTTCTGGCTTTTTCACAATAACACGCTTGCCGTCAACAATTTGTGAAATCTTATCCTGAAGTGCGTTCACGGTCAAATACCTCCTATATTTTATACAATAGTGTGTTTAGTAAACTGTCTCTTTGAAATAGAAGCCTGTATCAAACGGTCTGTTATCTGGCTGAATCGCCTCTAGTTCTTCAAGTAATGAATCCTTTTGGTCTTCATAGTTTTCAGGGTCTTCAAAGTATAAATCAATTGCTTTTCGATAAGCTTTTGTCACAGCAAGAATATACTCAGGTTTTTTTAAAATCCCATCGATTTTAAAAGAATCGACTCCAGCCTCCATCATATCCTGAAGCTCGTCAATAATGCAGATATCATTTGGACTCATAATATGTGTTCCATTTTGATCTTCAAAAATAGGATATTTATTACCTCTTTCATTATCATGAAGGAACATATCCTTTTGCTGTTTGCGGTTTTCAATTTCCATTACTTTGTCCTGATATAAAAAGTAATTGCCAAGCAGTGAGCGTTTTGATTGAAACATGCAAGTCATGCCATGAACCTGGACCTCAATTTCGACTTCAGCCTTCTCTTTTATTTCTACAACAGCTTCCATGCTGATTTCGCGCGCAAGAACTGACCTTTTAGCACCCTTGCGTCCCCAGTAATTACATGTATACCAGTTAGTGGCTGTAGTCTCTGTATTCCAGTGAAGCTTCATTTCAGGTACTGTTTCCTTAGCTGTCATAAGCACAGCGGGATCTCCAAACACAATTGCATCTGCTCCTGCATCAGAAGCAAACTTTAAGTAATCTTTAAGCTCTTCTAATTTTTCATTATGGAAAATGGCATTCATAGCAACATAGACCTTTTTGCCTTTTGAATGAGCCAATTCAATAGACTTTTTTACCTCATCACGGTTAAATTCTCCTGCGAGACGTAATCCATATCGCTGTTCTCCAATAATAAAAGCATCTGCCCCTGCTTCTGCAAGAGGAAGAATATCTTCGGATGTAATGGGAGTAACCAATAATTCTGGTTTTTTCATTAACTTTCACCTCTTTTTTTACTAATCGCAACTCCATCCCCAACAGGCAAAATTACCGTGTGATAATCAGGATGGGCCATAAGCCATTTGTTGAAATGATCTATTTTTTTAACGAGATTACGAATTCGTTTATTTTCTATCTCATCCTCACAGACAAGGCCTTTAAATAAAACATTATCTGTTATGATAATGCCATCATCGGCAAGAAAACGCGAATAAATCTCAAAGAATTTCTGGTACTGGCCTTTTGCTGCATCAATAAAAATAGCGTTAAATGGGCCATATGTTCTGATTTCGCTCTCTGATTCAAGCGCATCTCCTTTGATAAGGACAATGTTTGTTTCTTTTCCGGAGCGGTCAATATATTGTTCTGCAAGAAGGAGCCTTTCCTCATCCCGCTCAATCGTTACAATTTTAGCCTCTGGCAGAGCAAAGGCCATTCTCAAGGCAGAATAGCCAATGGCTGTCCCAATTTCAAGGATAGCGGAAGGATTTTGAATGCGAAGAATTTGAAGCAATGATTCCATACCGGTTAATTCCATAATCGGAACACTATGATCACCCGCAAATTTCTCCATTTCCTCAAGCAAATCATTCCTTGCTGGAATGAGAGTTTCTATATAAGAATGCAGCTTATCGTTCAAGCTGCTTCACCTCTATTCTTTTATAAAAGCAATCGGCTTTTAATGTGTTTTTTAAACATGAAAAAATAGCGTTCACAGAAAGAATCAGCATAAATTTTTACAATTTATGCACGAGCGGAGCAGCAACCTGCATTCCTTACCTGCCTGTGAGTTACGCTATTGAATGCTTATACGAAAAGTACAAGCGCCCGTTTCCCGGCGCTGTAACTAGACATCACTAAAACACTTGAACTATTTTAACATAAAAACCGGGGGAAAGCTATTTATTCCCACAGGATACGACATTATTTTTTACTGGAAATATGTTTAGCTTTTTCCCTGTTATGCTCTTCAAGGGTTTTTGTAAAAATAACAGTCCCATCAGATGCAGCTAAAAAGTAATAAAAACCGGTTTTATCTGGGTGTAAGGCAGCCTCAATTGACATTTTACCTGCGTTGGCAATGGGGCCTGGGGGCAATCCAGCATTCTTGTATGTATTATATGGCGAATTTACTTCCAAATCCTTATAATATACCCTATCCTTATGTTTGCCCTGAGCGTAAAGAACTGTAGGGTCTGTTTGCAGAGGCATCCCTTTTTGGATCCGGTTATAAAATACACTTGATATTTTGTGCCTGTCCGCCTTCTGAGTTGCTTCTTCTTCAATCAGTGAGGCCATTGTAAGCAGCTGATGAGGTCTGATGCTTTTTGTCTTCATTTCGTTTCTATAAATATCTAATTCCTTCTTTGTTTTTCCGAGCATCGCCTCAACCAATTCATCAATTGTAGGCTTATCCTTATAGAAAGGATAAGTGGCCGGGTAAAGATATCCTTCCAGCGGGTAGAGTACATTTTTATTTAATATATCCTGAGTAAGTACATCAGGATACTTTTTCATTAACCCTGTAATGAAAGTCCGGTCATTAAGTTTATTAAAAACGTCCTTTTCAGGAATTTTAGAGGCTTTGGCTATGATTAAGGCAATTTCCTTAAGCTGTTTTCCTTCGGGAATTGTAATTCTAAAAGCTTCAGCCTGATAAATTTTTCCGTTTTTTAAACGATTCACAATTTCAGGAACCCCCATGGAAGGACTGAATTCATAATTTCCTGCCATAAATCCTGATTCATGTTTAAATCTTACATAATACCTAAAAACATTTGCATCCTTTATTATTCCTTCCTTCTCCAATGAGTGTCCTATTACTGCAGCAGACGAACCCATTGGGATTTCCACTTTCTTTTTAACCTTGCTTCCCGGATCGAGAGGGTGAAGTGCGGAATTAACATAGAGAAGTGCACCCCCAAATATCAACAATAAGAGAATGACAGCGGACCCTATGTAAAGAACTGGCCGTTTCACTTTTCCAGCTTCGCTTAAATTCTTGAAGCTATCTTTTCTAATATGATTTTTGTAACCAGATGCCATTTGAAACCTCCCTGATAGGCAGAGCTGAGACAACCATGTCTTACAGCAGCAACTTTCCCCTAAATAAATTACTTACTAATTAGTTTATACGCTCTTATTTGAGCATACACCGCGAAAAATGTCAATTTATGCAATGGGATATCAACATATTAACAGACAAAACATTATTTTGCTGTTTTGCCGCTTACTCAGCCTAAGCAGCTAAGGACCTTCCTAAACATTAAAAAGCCCAGCCTGTGTAAGGCCGGGCAGGTAAATATATTATTCTCCGTCTTCCTGTTCTTCAAGGAAGGTGTTCAGCATTTCTTCGATCATGTCCCACTCTTCATCCGTTTCAATCGGCATTAACTCGCCGTCTTGTCCATCTTCAGTTGGAGTGAAAGCAGAAGCATGGATTTCAATTTCTTCGTCGTCATCCTCATCAGCACCAAGTGGATAATAGAGAACATATGACTTGCCAAATTCTTCTGAATCAAATGTAAAAAGTACCTCGCATAATTGTTCATTACCGTTTTCATCTACTACAGTAATATTGTTTTCTCCGTGATTCATACTGTCACCTCATTAATTTTTGCTATCCAGATAGTTTTGTAAAATCATCATAGCTGCCATTTTATCAATGACCTTTTTTCTTTTCTTTCTGCTTACATCCGCTTCAAGAAGAACCCTTTCAGCCTGCATAGTTGTGAGGCGCTCGTCCCAAAGCACGGCAGGAATAGAAAAACGTTCTTCCATTTCAGCAGCAAACCTTTGACTTGCTTCTCCGCGCGGCCCGATTGTACCATTCATATTTTTAGGCAAACCGATCACAGCTTTGCTAACCTGATACTCTTTTATTATTTTACCTAATTCATCAAAACCAAACTCATTTTTTTCTTCATCAATTTTAAGAGTTTTAAGGCCTTGGGCCGTCCATCCAAGCTCATCGCTCAAGGCAACTCCAACTGTTTTGGAGCCAACATCCAAACCTATAATCCGCATTCTATCCCTCTCGCCGCTGTTTTAGATATGATTTTACCAGTTCCTCAATAATCTCATCACGTTCCAGCTTGCGGATGATATTTCTGGCATCCCGGTGGCGCGGGATGTATGCAGGGTCTCCGGATAAAAGATAACCCACAATTTGATTGATGGGATTATATCCCTTCTCCTGGAGGGCCTCATACACCTGAAATAATACTTCGTTTATATCATGTTCAAAAGGCTCTTCCGGAAAATTAAATCTCATCGTCTTGTCAAATGAGCTCATTGCATGCACCTCGCAATCTTTTGAAACCGTTTCAATTACTCTTATTCTACACTACTTTATTTTAATATCAAACCGATTTTACCCACTCATAGACAAATTGGAGAGCACCCTCAAGTTTTTCAGGATCTTTTCCGCCAGCCTGGGCCATATCAGGACGGCCGCCGCCGCCGCCGCCGCATCTGGAAGCAACCTCTTTAACAAGCTTTCCTGCGTGGAACCCCTTTTCGATTAGGTCCTTTGTTACACCTGCAATAATATTAACTTTCCCATCATCTACACTTCCTAAAACAATAACAGCTGAGCCTAATTTTTGCTTTATATCATCTGCCATATTACGCAGATTGTTCATATCTCCTGCATTTACTTTTGCAGAAAGAACGGTTACTCCGTTTATCTCCTGTGCATTGGATACAAGGCTTCTTGCTTCAATATTACCTAGTTTTGAGGATAAAGATTCATTTTCCCTCTGCAGTTGTTTCATTTCAGCTAATAAGCTGTCAAGACGGTTTGGAACCTCTTTAATATTGGTTTTCATTTTTTCAGCTGCTTCTTTCAGCAAACCTACTTGATCATTTAACAGAGTATATGCACCCTCACCAGTAACGGCTTCAATTCGGCGTGTTCCAGCACCGATACCAGCTTCAGAAACAATTTTAAACAGCCCGATCACTGATGTATTTGGAACATGGCAGCCACCACACAGTTCAAGGCTGTAATCGCCAACTTTAACAACACGGACAATGTCACCATATTTTTCTCCAAACAGAGCCATGGCACCCATTTGCTTGGCTTCAGCAATCGGCATTAAGTTAATGTTTACCTCTATATTTCTCCAGATTTTCTCATTTACAATCTTCTCCACTATTTCAAGCTCTTCCGGTTTTACCTGGCCGAAATGAGAAAAGTCAAAACGCAATCTGTCTGGTTCTACAAGAGAACCTGCCTGATTAACATGTGTTCCTAAAACGTCCTTTAAGGCCTGGTGAAGCAAGTGTGTGGCAGTGTGGTTTTTAATAATTTTGTTACGGTTTTCCTGATCAACAGTTGCTGTTACACGTTGTCCGGTTTTTAAAGTTCCTTCCTCGACGATTGCACGATGAAGGTTTTGTCCGTTTGGTGCTTTTTGAACATCCTTAACAAAAACCTTTATTCCATTACCCACGAGTGTTCCACGGTCTGCAATCTGGCCTCCACTTTCTGCATAGAAAGGAGTCTCGTCCAAAATAAACTGAATCTCTTCGCCTGTTCCGGCTTCCTCAACTAACTGGCCATCCATCACAAGGGCAGCAATAACAGAATCAGTTTGAAGCTGTCCGTAGCCTACAAATTTGCTTTCTATTTTCAACTCGCCAAGTACACCGCCCTGAACCTGCATGGAATCTACATCCTGACGGGCTGCACGAGCACGCTCCCGCTGAAGCTCCATCTCTGCTTCAAATCCTTTGTGGTCTACCTTCATACCTTCTTCTTCAGCATATTCCTCCGTAAGTTCAACCGGGAAGCCATAAGTATCATATAAACGGAATACATCTTCCCCAGCGATTGTTTCTGACCCTTTGTCTTTTTCCTTTTTGATAACAGTTTCTAAAATAGCAAGCCCTTCATGAAGAGTTTCATGGAATCGCTCTTCCTCGTTTTTTATTACCTTCTGGATAAATTCAGTTTTATCCTTAACCTCCGAATAGAAATCGTGCATGATTTCCCCAACAACAGGAACAAGTTCGAACATAAATGGTCGGTTAATATTGATTTTTTTTGCATATCTTACAGCACGGCGGAGTAATCGGCGAAGGACATAGCCGCGGCCCTCATTTGAAGGAAGTGCCCCATCTCCCACAGCAAAAGCCACTGTTCTGATATGGTCTGCAATAACTTTAAAAGCCTCATCCGATTCTTTACTTTCCCCATACTTAACACCTGAAATTTCTTCAGTAGCCCGGATAATCGGCATAAACAGGTCAGTTTCAAAGTTTGTGGGAACGTTTTGAACAACAGAAGCCATTCTTTCGAGACCCATTCCTGTATCTATATTTCTTTTTGGAAGTAATGTGTAAGTACCATCAGGATTATGGTTGAATTGAGAAAATACAAGATTCCAAACCTCTAGATACCGATCATTTTCCCCGCCTGGATATAATTCTGGATCGTTTTCATCATTCCCATATTCTGATCCCCGGTCATAGAATATCTCTGAATTTGGACCGCTTGGGCCTTCTCCAATATCCCAAAAATTCCCTTCAAGACGAATAATTCTTTCTTCCGGTATGCCAATTTTTTTACTCCAAATATCAAAAGCTTCCTGATCCTCCGGGTGAATGGTAACTGATAATCGTTCCTTTTCAAAACCAATCCATTTAGGGTCAGTTAAAAACTCCCACGCCCAAATGATCGCCTCATCCTTGAAATAATCACCGATTGAGAAGTTCCCAAGCATTTCAAAAAATGTATGATGGCGTGCTGTTTTTCCTACGTTTTCGATATCATTTGTACGGATTGATTTTTGAGCATTAGTAATCCGAGGGTTTTCAGGGATTACCCGGCCGTCAAAATATTTCTTTAAAGTTGCAACACCACTGTTAATCCACAATAAAGTTGGATCATCATGTGGAACTAGAGATGCACTTGGCTCAACAGCATGCCCTTTTTCTTGAAAAAAGTCCAAAAACATCCTGCGTATTTGTGAACCAGTTAATTCTTTCATTGTTTGTTCCTCCTTTTATTTTTGTCGCTGTAAAACTTACCTGTAAGTTACCGCTCTCGGCGTTTTCTTCCGCGGGACAGTTTAATACAGCCTTATTTTTTAAAAATTAGATTAGCCTTTGAAGGGGGAGCCTTCGCTTTTCTTAAAATAAACACAAAAAAGCCCTCATCCCAGACAGGGACGAGAGCATGCTCGCGGTACCACCCTGATTATGGATGCAATAAAAATACATCCACCTCTCAACTAAGCCTTAACGCGGCCGAACGGCAGTGATTAGCTGCACTCCGGATTAGCTTTCTGTCATCCTTCGCCTGGAGTCTCTTTCAGCCTAGGAAACTCCTCTCTTTCACGAAATATACGTTCAGGCGGACTATAACATACTCGATCCATCTACATTTTCAGATTTATCTTATATAGAGATTTTAGCCAGACCCTCTCCATTTGTCAATATCGCTGGAATGATCATGACAAAATACAGTAAAAAGCTTAAGCTTGATAGGAAATCCTGGCTTATTCAGACAGAGCAGGGCGCCAAGAAAATCAAAACCAATAACCGACCCTCTTTTTTAAAATCTTAAAGACTGCTTCATTAAGTTGTTGGCTGTTTGTTTTTCCTGTGCATAAAATGATTTTTTGCATGAATAATTCCAACCTTGAGAACTACAAGTGCAGGAACAGCTAAGAGGAGTCCCAAAATACCGCCGATTTCTCCGCCTGCGGTAAGGGCAAACATTATTAAAAGGGGATGCATATGCAGGCTTCTCCCTACAATAAATGGTGATAGCACATTACCTTCAAGAAATTGAAGCCCGAAAACAATCACCAGCGTAGTAATCACAAGTTTGGTTGAAATCGTTGCGGCAATAATAACAGCCGGAACTGCACCAATAATTGGGCCAAAGTATGGAATTACATTTGTCACTCCTATAATTGAACCCAGCAAAAGAGGATACTTCAAATGAAAAATCCAAAAAAGAAAAGCCGATATCCCTCCTATTATAGTGCAAACGAGGAATTGGCCTCTTATATAATTACCAAGTGATTCATCGACATCCTTTAAAAAAAGGTTACCTTGCTCCCTCCATTTTTTAGGTGTGAGGTACCAAATTGCTTTTTTTATCACATCAAAATCCTTCAGCATATAAAAAGCTATGAAAGGTATAAGAGCAAATACTAAAACCGAGTTAAAGAAACTGACTAAAATGCTGATAGCAATAGCCAATAAACTATCAAGTTTTTTTTCGAAAGCATCAATACCATCATTCATTTTCCCCTGTAGTCCATCCGGCCATGCAGCAGTGTGGGATTGGATGGAATGGATCCATTCCCGGTATTGCCCTGCAAGTACTGGTGCACTTTCAGATAGCTCTCTCAATTGATTAATAAAGACTGGGATTCCTTTATATAAAATAAAACCGGCACTTCCAAAAAAAGCGAAATAAATTAAAAAAATGGCCATCCCCCTGTGAAGTCCTTTTTTATGAAGCTTCTCCACTACAGGATGCAGTAAATAGGTTATAAAAGCTGAGATAATAAAGGGCAAAAGGACAAGCAATACAATTTTTAGGACTGGCATCCAAACAAAACGGATTTTTAAAATAAGATATACTGCTGCCAGCAGCAATAGCAAAAAACCTATTCGGTAATACCACTTCATTCGAATATCCAAAAGTAAATGCCCCCTTTAGCTTTATTTTTGGAGTTAACTGGCTGAATTATTCAAAGCCCAAACACCAATAAATAAGCTGCCCCAATTTAGAGGCAGCATTTAGATTTAAAATAGAGCTCGGCTTATTTTTCTTTGCATTTTTTTCACTTTACGACCAGACATCATGTCGTTTTTTTGAGCATAGTTATAAGCGGCCATGCCTGCTCCAAATGCAATAACTGTGGTTATTACTTTATTCATTCTGTTTCACCTCTTCATGAATTGTCCTCTTATAAAAGAACTAAACCTTACATTGTGTAACGGCGTTCATCTTCTTCAAACAAATCATCAAGGGAGCTCAAAGTTCCGTCTTCCTCAACCTGATGGGTATTTATTACCCCTTTAGATAAAGACAGCTCAATAAAACAGTTCCAGCAATAATACTGGTTAATGCCAATTTTTCCTATATCCTTACTCTGGCAGTTGGGACACTTTAACATGAAAAGACACCTCACATCGGATTTGCGTCGACGATAATGGCGTCCTTTCCAATCGCCGGCGGGATAACGGATTGCAGTATTCGGGTTCCTTCCGACAGTTCGGAAAAGAATCCATCCGTATATTCATACCCTACGATTGTGCCCATTTCTTCCAAAAAGTATACGTCCTTTAATAATCCTACCGTCTCACCTTTTTGGTTCTTAATCCATTTTCCTGTTAGTGAATTTTGGTGCAAAAAAGTATTTGCCGACGGTTCTAAGGGTTTCTTCAGACTGTTTATATTTTCAATCAAAATTCCATCCTCTGAACAATGTGAATCAGTTATATCAAGAAAGAAAAGAGGATGAAACAGTTTGTTTTTCTTGACTAAAAGCCCAGTTACTATACCACTAGCAGAAATGCTAATATCACAAACATTCCCAACGATTGTCCCGCTTGCTTTTTCAAAAACAGGCATATCCTTTATGAATGTGAATGTCCGCAAAGAATTCCCCGCCTTTCCGAACACTCATAGTTTCCGCTATTTTTGCCCGAAACATAATGTGAAACGTTTTCCATCCTGCTAATAAGCTTTGTTTATGTATTCATGTAGCTTTTTAGCTATTTTAGCCTTCATTTCTCCGTGTTTTTCAAAAACATATTGATATTTCTCTTCGGACCACATTTCTTTCGGATACTGCCATACCGGCAGATTTCTTCTCTCCTCCGGTTCCCATTCATAACGCGGGAATATGTGGGCGTGCAAAAATGCATCTGAATTCCCATAAATGGAATAATTGATCCTTCTTGGGCTACATACCTCCTGAATGGCATCTCCAATAAGGCTCATATCAAGCAGGTATTCACTTCTTTCTTTAAAATCCAGCTCATTCAAGGCATTTACATTCTTATATGGCAGCAGGACACAATAACCAGGCATAAATTGAGTATCGCCTAAAACGGCAAAGCCACTTCTTGTTTTTGCTAAAACCATTGGATTTTCATCACGGTGGGCTGCACCAATCCTATCTTGTTTCCATTCCCCATTTAATTGATTATTCATAAGTACCTCCCTGGGTGTATTAATGATTATTTCTATAAACTCCTTAAAAACCCTTTTAATAAAGAAAAAGCCGTCAGTTGACGGCTTAATTGATTACATAAAATCATATGGTGTGACGTTTTCCATCCCAATCATTGGATCAGCATTCATTAGCATTTCTGCGTATGGAATGTCTGAATCAGTCTCTTCTTCTTCCATCTTTTGAAGAGAGACTCCCGCATTCTCTATGGAGTCCTGAAGCTTGGCACACAGGGTTGTTTGTCTGTTTTGTTCATCTGCCCGTTCTACACCCATCTTAAGTGCTTCTTCTTCTCCGCACAGTATGAGAAATTGCTTGCTTCTTGTAATAGCTGTATAAATTAAATTCCGTCTTAACATTCGGTAATAACTTCTGGTTACAGGTAAAATGACAATAGGGAATTCACTTCCCTGTGATTTATGGACGGAACAGCAATAAGCGTGAGTAATCTGGTTTAAATCAGTACGGGTATATGTTACCTCAATTCCCTCAAAAGAAATGATGACCATATCCTGTTTTTCCGTATTTTCTTTTGCGTAGAATATGGATACGATTTCCCCAATGTCTCCGTTGAAAACATTACTATCCGGCTGGTTTACAAGCTGAAGAACCTTGTCTCCTATCCTATATTTTACATCTCCGAAGGCTAATTCCTTACGTGTTCCCTCGGGGTTCGGATTAAAAATTTCCTGCAGGAGAAGATTAAGCCGATCAATTCCTGCTGGCCCTTTATACATTGGTGCAAGCACCTGGATATCCTTAGCGGTATACCCCTTATTTTTTGCATTAAGGGCAACCTTTTCGACCACCTGTGCAATTTGTCCAGCTGAGCATTTAATGAATGATCTATCCTTGCTTTGTTTAGAAAAGTCATCTGGCAGCTGACCTTTTTTTATAGCATGGGCCATTTGAATAATAGAAGAACCTTCCGCTTGCCGGTAAATATCAGTCAGACGCACTGTGGGCACCCGTTCCGACTGCAAAAGGTCCTTCAAAACCTGGCCAGGACCAACCGATGGCAACTGGTCTTCATCCCCAACCATGATAACCTGAATATGCTCCGGAAGGGCTTTAAAAAGCTGATTGGCCAGCCATATATCCACCATGGATGTTTCATCAACAATAAGTATTTTCCCATCAAGAGGGCTTGCCTCGCCATGGTCAAATCCTTCTGTCCCATTAAACCCAAGCAGTCTGTGAATGGTTACCGCTGGAAGACCTGTTGATTCACTCATCCTTTTAGCAGCTCTTCCGGTTGGGGCAGCAAGAAGGAAAGGGAAGAATTCATCTTTTTTCTGATAATCCTTTGGATCAAGCGAACAGCCATGAAGCTCACCATATAACTCAACTATTCCCTTAATAACTGTTGTTTTTCCTGTTCCAGGTCCACCAGTCAAAATGAGCATAGGTGACATAAGGGCCTTCTGAATCGCTTCTCTTTGGCTTTGTGCATATTGAACTCCAAGCCTGTCCTCCAGCTCGCCCAGGGCAAGAAGAAACTCAGATTCCGGGAATTGCTCAGCATATTCTGTTTGCTGGAGAATTCTCTTTATGTTCGTTACCAGCCCTTTTTCCGAAAAATAAAGAGAAGGAAGATAAATTCGTTTATCCTCCACTATTATTTTTCCTTCTTCTTCGAGGCTAATAATTTGATTTGAAATCTCAATGAAATCAATTTCATCACGTTTATTTTCCTCTAGGAGAGATTTTACTTTCTCCAGGATATCTTTTGCATGAACGTAAACATGGCCGGACTGCAGACTTTCAGCCTCAAGTGTATATAAACAGGCGGCCTTAATGCGGTCCGGATGGCTGCCAGTTATGCCAAGCTGATACCCGAGCTCATCGGCCCTTCCAAATCCTATGCCTTCAATCGTTTCAACAAGCTGGTATGGGTTTTTTCGGATAACGTCAATCGTTTCCTCTTTATAAACCTGATAAATCCTCATGGCAAGCTGCGGGCCAAATCCAAAAGAATTTAAGGCTACCATTACCTGTTCCAGGCCTTGATGCTCCATTAGAGTATCGTATAATAATTTTGCTTTGTCAGGGGGCAGCTTAGGTACCGAATCAAGCAGGGACGGCTGGTTTAATATCTTTGAGATAGCTCCCTCTCCAAGTGCCTCAACAATGTTTTCGGCTGTTTTTTTTCCTATGCCTTTAAACAGCTCGCCTGATAAATAAGCGATAACTCCTTGCTTTGTCTGCGGCATTTCTTTCTGGTAGTGACTGGCGTGAAACTGGAGGCCAAATCGTGGATGCTCTTTAAATTCACCGTAGAAAACGTAGGTTTCCTGCTCATGTATCTTTGGAAAATAGCCTGTAATAACTGCCTCTTTATCCTCATAGTTTTGATTTGTTTCATCTACGCGAATTCTCATAACAGTATAGAGGTTTTGTTCATTATGAAAAATGGTAACCAAGTGCCTGCCTTTCACATAACATCTCTGCTCGCCAAACAAGTCCAGGGAATCCTGCTTGTCCATCTGCTCCCCTCCCTTCTTTATGTATAATCGATATTATTCCGCGCCTTGCTCAAATACTTTTTTTGCATAAGCTGCAAGTACGTGGTCTGGCTGAATTTCCAGTGCTTTATTAAACATTTCCATTGCCTTTTCTGTTTCATCCTTAAGTCCAAAAGCAACACCTAAATTATAAAAGGCATCCGAGTGATCTGGATCTAGTATTATGCATTCCTCAAATTGTTCTTTAGCGTCATCAAGAAGCTCAAGCCGGGCAAGACACATTCCATATTGAAAATGAGCCTCAGCATCAGACGGTTCCAATTCGACACTTCTCTGTATAAACGGAAGAGCCAGCCGATACTGGTCAAGCTGAATCAGCGACAATCCGAGCATAAAAAAGTTATCTGCCGTCTGAAGCCCTTTTTCCATGGCTGTTTGAAACATCTTCGAAGCTTCCTGGTAACGTTCCTGGTTAAAATATAGATTTCCGGTGCTATAATAGGCTGCTGCTGCATTTTCGTCAAGCTCAATTGCTTTTTGATAAAATTTTAAAGCTTTATCTTCTTCACCAACCGCAGTCAGGACATTACCAAAATTAATATATCCCACTGGATTAATTGGATCTTCTTCAATAGCTTCATTGAAGGCCTTCGCTGCTTCTTCCCATTTTCCATCTTGCATATATTGAATACCTAATTGGTTTTTATCCACAGTAACACTTCCTTTTCTAGAAGAAAGTATAGCATATTCTTGCTGAAATGCGTTAGCGACCGTATGGCAAAGAAACCTCCTGTATAGGCGGGATGATAAAGTTTTGCAACTAGTAAACTTTACACTTATTAGATACCCTTGTGGGAGCCTAAGATTCATTGGGATGAGTTAATATGGGTTTTTTTGGCCACTTTTGCCTCCAGAGATATTTGGGGTGTGCCCCCTTTACTGCCGAAGGTGAATTTGGGTATATAAAGAGGGCTGGACTCCTTTTACCTCCAAATTTGATAAAAAACAAGCTCTGCCAGGTCGCCGAACAAAAGGCGCAAGCGCCCTGTTCAGATGATGAAAGGCTAAATTCGCCACATCCTGTGGCAACGCCTTCCTGACCCACATCCTCGGAAAAGCTAAAGCTTTTCCTTCGTGCGATGCGGATGCTTCCGAAGTTTTCCTTGTCCTGTGGGCCTCCAACAGGCATAAGACGAATCACGTAGTCATCCTCGGAAAAGCTTAAAGCTTTTCCTTCGTGCGATGCGGTTGCTTCCGAAGCGTTTCTTATCCTGATTTCTGAAGTGATTTGGCTTATGACCCCGAGCTGTTCGAATCATCACCTATCGGTCATGCTCCTCACAAGATATTCAAAGAAGCATATTCTCGCGGAAAACTGGCTGGGCGCTCCTCGAAAAAGCTAAAACTTTATCTTCGTGCGAGGTGTAGCTGACGAAGCTTTCCTTGTGGAGCTAGATTACGATAACCTAGTTCGGCGTTATCCACAAGGTAAAAATATATAATTTCCTAAACAAAAAAACCCCGGCTTTTTCTGGAAGCCGGGGTTAAAACTATTTAGCCGACATAAGTCAGGCGTTCGCTATTTTTGAATACCTCATCAATGGTGCCGCCACCCAGGCATTCGTCGCCGTTATAAAAAACGACTGCTTGTCCCGGAGTAACAGCCCTAATTGGCTCAGCAAAAATAACCTCCGCTCTATCGCCATCAAGGATTTTAACTGTTACCTTATGGTCTTCCTGACGGTAACGGAATTTTGCTGTGCAGTCAAATGTTTCTGGCTTGTCACGGTCTGATACCCAGCTTAATTTTACTGCATTGATAGAGTCTGAATAAAGGTTTTCATTATGGAAGCCTTGGCCGACATAAAGAACATTCCGTTCAAGATCCTTGCCAATGGCAAACCAGGGATCTCCGGAACCGCCGATACCCAATCCGTGCCGCTGTCCGATAGTATAGTACATCAGGCCGTCATGCCTTCCCATTACCTTCCCATCCAGTGTTTCCATATTACCTGGCTGGGCCGGAAGGTATTGGCCAAGAAACTCTTTAAAATTCCTTTCGCCGATAAAACAAATTCCTGTGCTGTCCTTCTTCGTTGCAGTTGCAAGTCCTGCTTCCTTTGCAAGTTCCCTTACTCGTGGCTTTTCGAGGTTCCCTATCGGAAACATCACCTTGCTAATCTGATCCTGGGAAAGCTGATTGAGAAAATAGGTTTGATCCTTATTTTCATCAAGGGCACGAAGCATTTTATATTCTCCATCCCGGAATTCCACCTGAGCATAATGGCCTGTCGCAAGATAATCTGCTCCCAGATTCATTGCATGCTCAAGGAAAGCTTTGAACTTAATTTCTTTATTGCACATTACGTCAGGATTTGGTGTTCTCCCTGCTTTATATTCTTCAAGAAAATAGGTGAATACCTTGTCCCAATATTGTTTTTCAAAATTCACCGCATAGTATGGGATTCCTATTTGGTTACAAACACGAATGACATCATTGTAATCCTCGGTAGCTGTACATACTCCGTTTTCATCGGTGTCATCCCAGTTTTTCATAAAAATGCCGATAACATCATAGCCCTGTTCCTTTAGAAGCAGCGCTGCCACTGAAGAATCAACACCTCCTGACATTCCGATGACTACCCTTGTATCTTTAGGTTCTTTCTTTTCCATTTTTTCACCCCGCTTTTCGGTAAAGTCCGAATCTATTTATTTTCTTAAGCGCTGAACAGCTCTTGCTGTTTCCTCAGCCGCTTTAAGTATCTGTTCCTTTGTATTCCCGAGTCCAAAGCTAAATCGGATTGAATTCACAAGCCGTTCCGAGCCTTTGCCAAACATTGCTACAAGGACATGTGAAGGTTCAATGGATCCTGCAGTACATGCAGATCCGCTTGAAACCGCCACTCCTGCCAAATCAAGATTGACAAGCATGGCTTCAACATTTGTTCCGGGAAAGCTTAAGTTTAATACATGGGGCAGGGAATATTCAAGTATTCCGTTTATCTCAAAATCAACCTGCTGGTCCTCAAGTGTCTTCATAAAAATGCTTTTGAAATTCTGATATAATTCCCTTTTAGCATTTTGCTCTTGCTGAACAATTAAAACAGCTTCCCTGAATCCCGCAATAGAAGCAGTATTTTCAGTACCAGCCCTTCTTTTTCTTTCCTGTTCACCGCCAAAGGATCTCTGTGATAATTTCACATTTTCTCTTGCATATAAAAACCCTATCCCTTTTGGGCCATTTATTTTATGAGCTGATACAGATAAAAGGTCAATATGGATTTCATTTACATCTATTTTTTCCAACCCGTATGCTTGCACTGCATCCGTATGGAATTTAGCCTGATGATCTTTTAAAAGCTCCCCTGCTTTCTTTATTGGCTGGAGGGTTCCAACTTCATTGTTTCCATACATAATGGAAACAAGAATGGTATCATCCCTTAGGGCCTCTTTTAAAGCCTCGATCGAAATCCTTCCTGTATCGTCCACTGGGAGGTACGTTACCTCATATCCCACTTTTTCAAGCTTTTGGCAGGCGTGCAGTACAGCATGATGCTCAATTTGAGTAGTAATAATATGTTTGCCCTGTCCCTGATAAGCTTCTGCAACTCCAAAAAGAGCGAGATTGTCCGCTTCTGTACCACCGCTTGTAAAAATAATCTCGTTCTCCTTGGCCCCGATACTTTTAGCCATAGTAAACCTTGATGTATCCAGAATATTGCGGGCTTCCCGCCCAAAGGAGTGTATGCTTGAGGGATTACCGAACTGAGCGTTCATTACCTCAACCATTTTTTCTATTACTTTTGGATGCATTGGCGATGTTGCGGCATGGTCCATATAAATGCGTTCCAAGTAATTCACCTTCATTTCATTTCATTTCAGTACTTCAATTATTTTTCCCTATTAACTTCAATAGCTTTCAATTAGAATATAATTTTCTGCCTAGACCGCTTAAATATAAAACATATAAGCATCGGATTCATTATCATTGCTATGGTTTGCCAAATCTTCAAGAGTTGTATTATCAAGGACATCCTTAATTGCATCGCGAATGCGTATCCATAGTTCCCTTTTAGCAGGCTCTTCATTTTCTATTCCCTCGACAGGAGTAATTGGGCCTTCAAGAACCCTGATTACGTCACCGGATGTAATTTTTGAAGGAAGATCAGCGAGGATATATCCTCCATATGCTCCCCTTATGCTTTTTACGAGCCCTGCATTACGAAGCGGAGCAATCAGCTGCTCCAAATAATGCTCTGACAAGTCATTGGACTGGGCAATGGCCTTTAGAGAAATAGGGCCTTCTCCATACTTTTTCGCAAGTTCAATCATGATGGTTAAACCGTACCGTCCCTTAGTTGAGATTTTCATATACTCACATCCCCTTTTGAATTTTCATCTGTTACTAAAAGATTTTTCTTATTAGGCAGTTTTGCCAAAACAAAACTAATTAAGCTGTAACATTGCGGCAGGGCAAGTCCTGTCAGAGGTCCAATTACCAGACAGTATAAAATGGTACCCCAGTTAACAGGACCACCAAGTCTCCAGCCAATAATAAAAACCATTATTTCAATTCCAGCCTTAACATTCTTTATTTTCCAGCCTGTTTTAGCATTGAGAGCCATCATTAAACTGTCCCGTGGACCAGTGCCCAGACTTGCTGAAATGTAAATTCCCATTCCGTAAGCAGTGAGGAGCATCCCAGCAGCAAACATCACCAGCTGACCATAAAAAGAGTCAGGCGTTTCCATAAATGGAAGAGCCATATAAAAGTCAATAAATACACCGATTAGAATCATATTCAAAAAAGCACCAATATGTGGAATTTCTCTGGTTATCAGAGCAGCAGCCGTCAGAACTAGGATTCCCATAATTATGGACCAGGTGCCAATAGTCAGTCCGAGACGATAAAAAAGCCCTACATGCAGGACATCCCAAGGAGTAGCTCCTAGATTGCTTTTAATAAAAAATACAATCCCCAGAGACATAATCAGCAATCCAATGAAAAACACCAAAAATCTGTATCCAACCTGCCCTCTTCTTTTTTCCAATTTTTCAACCAGCTCTCTGATCTAAGATAGAATAAACCATTTCAATCTTACCAAAAACACATAGTATTTTTATAGGCTTTAGAAATTATAGCACAATTACCCCCGGGAAATACATGGACAGGTAAATTTCTGCACCGGGGGAAAGTAGGTTCAGGGCTTATTTCATAGGATTTTTTTTTAAAAAATGGTATGGTTAAAAGTAATTACTGACCAAATGGAGAGATAAATGATGCAGCAAAAACCACTTGCTTTTCGCATGCGTCCCAGGACAATTGAAGAGATTGTTGGACAGCAGCACCTGGTAGGCAGCGATAAAATTATAGCCAGAATGGTAAAAGCCAAGCAGCTTACGTCGATGATATTATACGGTCCTCCCGGAATTGGAAAAACCTCAATTGCCAGTGCGATTGCAGGCAGTACAAAATATGCTTTCCGTACCCTAAATGCTGTTACTAGTAATAAAAAAGATATGGAAGTCGTTGCTGCTGAAGCTAAAATGTCAGGTAAAGTTGTTTTACTTCTTGATGAGGTACACCGTTTGGATAAAGGAAAACAGGATTTTTTGCTGCCTTTTTTGGAAAATGGAATGATTGTTTTGATAGGCGCTACGACAAGCAACCCATACCACGCCATTAATCCAGCTATACGGAGCAGATGCCAGATATTCGAGTTAAAGCCCCCAACACCTGAAGAAGTTAAAATTGCTCTTTTAAGAGCAATTGCAGATGAAGAAAATGGTTTTGGAAAAAAGAGGATCCAAATCGCCGAAGATGCATTGAGCCATTTTGCTGCGGCAGGAAACGGGGATGTCCGAAGTTCTTTAAATGCCCTTGAACTTGCCGTTCTCTCGACTGATGAGGATGAAAGCGGAATTATCCATATTGATTTAAGCACAGCCGAAGAATGCCTTCAAAAGAAAAGCTTTTCGCATGACAAAGATGGAGATGCCCACTATGATGTTCTATCAGGATTTCAGAAATCAATCCGCGGAAGTGATGTAGATGCTGCCCTGCACTATATGGGGAGACTGATTGAAGCAGGTGACCTACCGAGCATAAGCCGCAGGCTCTTGGTAATTGCCTATGAAGACATTGGCCTTGCCAATCCACATGCAGGTGCAAGAACATTGGCGGCAATCGAAACGGCAGAAAGAGTAGGTTTTCCGGAAGCTCGTATTCCCCTTGCAAATGCCGTAATTGAGCTTTGTTTATCCCCTAAGTCCAATTCAGCCATTTCCGCAATAGATGCTGCCCTATCGGATATTCGTAATGGTAATATAGGTGAAGTTCCTGATCATTTGAAGGATGCCCACTACAAAGGGGCAAAGGAACTCGGAAGAGGAATTGATTATCTCTATCCTCATAACTACGAATCAGGCTGGGTAAAGCAGCAGTACCTTCCGGACAAATTAAAGCATAAACTGTATTATGCTCCAAAAAAGACCGGAAAATTTGAGCAGGCTCTCGCCTCTGTTTATGAAAAGTTAAAGCGAAGCAAATAACCCCCGGAATTTTTCCGAGGGTTTTCTTTTATGCGGCAACATCTCTTTTGTTAAAAATATAAAAAGCAAGGAATTGGAATACAAGAAAATAAATTGTAAGTACAATAACAGAGAAGGAAAGGCTCATTCCATTAATAAGAGGAGATCCTTCAAAGTATTGCATTAGATCTGTATTAGCAAACAGGATGTATTTTGCCCATGAAAATTTCATTGCAATAAGATTGGTAATCTGACCTCCTGTAAACATTAAGAATACAGATAAACCAATAGCCAGAGAACTATTTCGGAAAACAGACGAAATCATAAATGCCATTGTAGAGAGCATTAGCATGCCAATGGAATTCATTCCGTAGTATTTGATTAGGTGGATTACCATGTTTTGTTCCGTTACTTTTCCATCGTAGTAATTTAGGTATGGAGCCGTTTTATCCGGAACACCAAACAGGACTGCGCCCAGTGCAGTAGAATAAATAAACAGAATAGAAAGTAAAAAAAGTCCAAAAAGCAATATGGATGAATATTTGGCCAGAAGGATTTTGCTCCTTTTGATTGGCCGAATTAGTAATAGTTTAATAGTTCCCCAATTAAATTCACTTGCAACAATACCTGCTGAAATAATAATGACAAATAAACCTGCAAGGGAGATTATTTGAGATGCATCGGAAACAAACTCCCAAGTGGAGTATTTTTCCTCAGGTGCAATACGATGCTCTAAGCGATATTCGTTTATTGCTATTTGCCTCTTCAAATAGTCTTTCTCTGGCTTCGATTTGCTCATCGCCATTTGCTGTTTAGCTGAAGCTGTTTCTTCCTTTAATCTCTGTTCCCATTTTGCGTTGCCACTAATATTATCAAGCTGCTGATACTTAATAAAACCCGCAGCAATGGAAGTAATGAGAACTAAAATCCCAATCATTACATAGGTACCAGGGCGCTTAAATATTTTCATAAGCTCATTTCTTATTAAATTAAACATGTGCAGTTTCTCCCTTCTCCGAGGTAACTTCAAGGAATCGATCTTCCAGAGTTTTAGGAACTTCTTTTATTCCATATACCTGGATTCCTGCCTCAACCATCATTTGAACAACAGTTGGAATATCTTCCTTTTCAAGGCTGGCTGAAATTCCATTACGCGACCGTTTTGAAGCGGCTTCCGGATAGCTGGTATTAATGAGTAATATAGCCTCATCAGCAGGCTGAACCTCAAACTCAAACACAGTTTCTGTTCCTTGTACAAAATCATGAACAGACTGGACGTCGATCAATTTCCCATTTTGGATAATCCCAATTCTATCGCACATCATTTCCATCTCAGAAAGTAAGTGACTAGAAACTATCACGGCCATATTTTTTTCTCTTGCCAGCTGCCTCAAATAATCCCGAATCTCCCTAATACCTGCAGGGTCTAATCCATTTGTTGGCTCATCAAGAATCAGCACCTTGGGATCATGCAAAAGACATTGTGCCAGACCAAGTCTTTGACGCATTCCAAGTGAATAAGTTTTAACCTTGTCATGAATTCGATCAGTTAATCCTACCAGTTCCACAGTTTCATTAATTTTTTCTATTGTGATTCCTTTAGACATCCTTGCATAATGGACCAAATTATCGTATCCACTCATAAACTTGTACATTTCAGGATTTTCAACAATTGCTCCAATATGACTGACTGCCTTTTCAAAATCGGTTTTTATGCTTGTCCCGCCAATTAGAATATCTCCTGATGTGATCCTCATCAATCCAACAATCATGCGGATTGTGGTTGTTTTGCCTGCTCCATTGGGTCCAAGAAATCCAAAAACCTCTCCTCTATTTACACGAAAACTAATATCATCAATAATTTTTCTGTTTTTAATTACTTTTGTAACATTTTTTAGCTCTACAATCGCTTCCAATCTATTTCTCCTCTCAAAACAGTTATTTCCAATTCATACCATAAACAGTTTACCTTATATTATATATAAAATCTTCTCCTTTTTTATTTTTTCCCGTTTAGGCGCTCCCTTTCCCCGGGCGGTTCGGGAGCCTTCACGTCGTGCCTTGCTGTAGTGTGCCGATAATTTCGCTGGATATTTACCTTGTATCCTTGATGAAGGACCGTACGAAGGAAATACGAATGCATTTTCAAGGGGTGCCACAGATGATTGCGATCAAGCATTGTGTAACAGGGCCAAAAGAAGAAAAAACACTCCCTTTTTAAAAGAGAGTGCAGTTTACCCTATTTATCTGAAACACGTTTAATATCAATGGACCCAAGCAATTCTTGTACTGTATAACTCGCCATGATTAAACCCGCAACTGAAGGTACAAAAGCGTTAGATGATGGCGGCATTTGAGCCTTACGGATTTCAGCCTCATCATTCCCCACTACTTTGCGGATATCTTCACGAATGACAATTGGGCTTTCATCTGAAAAAACTACTGGAATTCCTTTTCTAATTCCTTCCTTACGAAGCTTTGTTCTGATTACTTTTGCAATGGGATCCGTATGTGTTTTGGAAATATCGGCAATTTGAAATCTTGTCGGATCCATTTTATTGGCAGCTCCCATGCTGGAGATAATCGGGATATTTCTTTTTAAACATTCTTTCATAAGGTGAATTTTGTAAACAATCGTATCTGAAGCATCAATCACAAAGTCCAGATTGTAGCTAAATACCTGCTCATACGTTTCTTCTGTATAAAACATCTTAAGAGCTATAACATCACATTCTGGATTAATATCAGCTATGCGCTCCTTCATCAGATCAGCCTTTGGCTTTCCAACCGTCGATAAAAGCGCAATAACTTGGCGGTTTACATTTGTAATATCAACGACGTCCTTATCAATCAGAATCAAACGGCCTACACCGGACCTGGCCAGAGCCTCAGCAGCAAATGAGCCAACTCCCCCTATTCCAAGTACAGCAACAGTGCTGTTTTTTAATATTTCAAGGCCTTCCTTACCAATTGCTAATTCATTACGGGAAAATTGATGCAGCATATTGTTCACTCCATTTTAAAATTCCATTATCATATTTTATTATCTTTTACCCGTAAAAGAATATATCATACCTCTAAATAAAAACAAGCAAATCTATGGGATTAATTATATTAAAAAGATGAAAAGACCCTTTTATGATAGTCCAACCAATTTTCGTCCTTCACAGCCTCGATGAAAGACTTTTGTACGGGAGGACTATCGAGTTTTGTTTTTCATTTATCGGGGGTTTATGTAATGAGCTAAATATTTTTTAAAAAAAACCTCTGATTCTCAGAGGTTTTAGTTAACAAATGGAAAGAGCCCCGATTGTGCCGTTGCGAGACTGCCCTAGTTTTGATCCCGCACTCAGCAGGTGGGTTTCCTGTCTCCATTCCTTGCAAGTCCTCGTGAAGGAGGCATGTGCGCAGATGGAGAACTCCGGACTCCCGGATAAATACTGTTGGTCAAAACTTTAGGTAAATCAACGAACACTTCAGGACTCTTTTAATTGATTTAATCTTACCACAGATTTGGGTGCCCTTTCAAGGAAGAGCCTATAGGAAATTATTTACTTTTTCTAACATTTAGCGACAAATTTAGATCTTTTAACTGTAATTCACTTACCGGACTTGGAGCACTTGTTAATAGGTCGCTTGCACTTGCAGTTTTAGGGAATGCAATAGTATCTCTGAGATTTGAGCTCCCTGCAAGAAGCATTACCAGACGGTCAAGACCTAGTGCAATCCCGCCATGCGGAGGTGTTCCGTATTCAAAAGCTTCAAGAAGGAAACCAAACTGTTCCTTAGCTTCCTCAGGAGAAAAGCCTAGTACACTAAACATTTTTTCCTGTATATGCCTTTCAAATATCCGCAAAGATCCGCCGCCAAGCTCGTAGCCGTTCAGCACAAGGTCATATGCCTGAGCTCTTACGTTACCTGGGTCACTGTCCAGCAGTTCTAAGTCTTCTCTAAACGGCATTGTAAAAGGATGGTGGGCGGCATAGTATCGACCGTCTTCCTCGGAATACTCCAATAGTGGCCAATCCGTAACCCACAAGAAGTTAAACAAGCTCTGGTCGATTAATCCAAGCTCCTTGCCGAGCTTAACCCTTAATGCGCCAAGGGAGTCAGCAACGACGCTTTTCTTATCTGCTACAAACAGCAGCAAGTCACCAGCTTCTGCCTCCAATACTGCTTGAAGAGATTGTCCTTCTTCCTCTGAAAAGAACTTTGCAATCGGCCCTTTAAGTACATCTTCTTCAACCTTAAGCCAGGCAAGACCTTTTGCTCCATAAACTTTAACAAACTCTGTTAAAGCGTCAATATCTTTACGGGAGTACTTTTCAGCTGCTCCGCTAACATTAATAGCTTTTACCTGTCCTCCATTGGAAACAGTATCAGCAAAAACCTTAAAGCCAGAAGATTTAACTGACTCAGATAAATCTACTAGTTCCAAGCCAAAACGTGTATCCGGCTTATCGGATCCGTAACGGGACATTGCTTCATCATATGTCATTCGAGGGAATGCGGCATCCAATTCAATTCCCTTAACCTCTTTCATGACTTTGCCCATCATTCTCTCCATCATGGTAATGATGTCTTCCTGGCTCAAAAAGCTGGTTTCGATATCAATCTGAGTAAATTCCGGCTGCCTGTCGGCACGAAGGTCCTCATCTCTGAAACAGCGGGCTATCTGATAGTAACGCTCTACTCCTCCAACCATCAGAAGCTGCTTAAACAGCTGTGGAGATTGCGGAAGGGCATAAAATTCACCGGGATGTACACGGCTAGGTACAAGATAATCCCTTGCCCCCTCTGGGGTACTCTTCGTTAAAATAGGTGTTTCAATATCAAGAAATCCTTCGCTGTCCAAAAAGTCTCTGATAGATTTTGTTGTTTTGTGACGCATCTTTAGGGTTTCAAAAATAACAGGGCGTCGGAAATCCAGATAACGATATTTCAATCTAACGTCTTCTGAGGCCTCTGTTTTGTCAGAAATAACAAAAGGAGGAGTTTTAGCTTCATTTATAATGGAGACCTTTTCAGCCTGCACTTCAATTCTGCCTGTTTTTAGATTATTATTGATTGTTCCTTCTGCTCTTTCTATAACAGTACCTTCTATATCAAGTACATATTCATTTCTGATTTTTTCAGCAGCCGCAAGCGCTTCTTTTGATGTATCGGGATTAAATACTACTTGAACAATACCAGTCCTGTCGCGGAGATCAATAAAAATCAACCCGCCAAGGTCACGGCGTTTTTGTACCCATCCCTTTAAGGTAACCTTTTCACCAATTGCTTTTTCCGTTACTTCTCCGCAAAAATAAGTTCTCCCAAACATCATAATCCCCCTCTATCTTGCAATTCCTGAAATACTTTAATAAATGAATCAAGCTTGATTTCTTTTTGTTCACCAGATGTCATGTCCTTTAAATTAATGACTTCATTTTTCAGTTCGTCATCACCTAGAACAGCCACAAACTTTGCTTTAATCCGGTCAGCAGCTTTGAATTGTCCTTTAATTTTTCTGTCCAGATAATCACGTTCAGCTGAAAATCCAGCCTGCCGTAATTGCTGGAGTAAACCGACAGTATATTCTTTTGCCTCTTCACCAAGGGAAACTAGATAACAATCTATTCCCTCATTAAGATTCAACTCAATTCCCTCTGCATCAAGAGCCGCGATAAAGCGTTCAATACTTAGGGCAAAACCGATTCCCGGTGTTTCCGGTCCACCTATATCCTCAGCCAGACCATTATATCTTCCGCCGCCACAAAGAGTGGTAATGGCACCAAAGCCCTCTGCTTCACTCATAATCTCAAAAGCCGTATGGTTGTAGTAATCCAGCCCTCTTACAAGATTAGGATCGACGACAAATGGAATATCAAGCAGATTTAAATATTTTTGAAGTTTTTCAAAGTATTCTCTGGAATTATTATTTAAGAAATCAGTGATTGCTGGTGTTGTTTTCATTAAAGGATGTTCACGATCCTGTTTACAATCAAGAATTCTTAAAGGATTTTTTTCTAGTCTTGTCTGACAGTCTGAACAAAACTCCCCGATTCTTGGCTTAAAGTGTTCAATCAATGCTTCCCGGTGGGCATTCCGGCTTTCCTTATCTCCAAGACTGTTAATCACCAGCCGAAGCTTTTTAAGACCAAGCTCTTTATAAAGATTCATAGCCAGAGAAATGACTTCCGCATCAATTGCAGGGTCACTGCTTCCGAGTGCTTCAATTCCGAACTGTACGAACTGGCGGAATCTTCCTGCCTGCGGCCGTTCATATCGGAACATTGGCCCCATATAATAAAGCTTTACAGGCTGGTTTGCCAAACCAAACATCTTTTTTTCTACATAAGCACGTACAGCGGATGCTGTTCCCTCAGGCCTTAGAGTAAGATCACGCCCTCCTCTGTCCTTAAAGGTATACATTTCTTTCTGGACGATGTCAGTTGTATCTCCAACCCCCCGGTGGAATAGTTCTGTATGTTCGAATATAGGTGTGCGGATTTCATGATACTGATATCGTTCACATAACTCACGAGCTTTCCGCTCAATTAATTGCCACTTTTCCACTTCTCCAGGCAGGATATCCTGGGTCCCTCTAGGAATATTAATTGACAAAGCGAATTCCTCCTCTAAAAACGTTTTTTTATTATGTACATATAAAAAAAAGGGCTGGCAAACTTTCGGGACAAATAAAAAAACTCCCATCCCTTGTGTAATACAAGGGACGAGAGTTTGAAGTTCCCGTGGTGCCACCCTAGTTGAAGACATATAATGCCTCCCGCTCGAATACAGTTAACGCCTGTTCACGTTCTATCCTAATCCGGAATCCGTTTCAGATAGAAGCCTACGGAGTGTTCGTTCATTAAGTCAGCATGCAGAAATGCTTTCAGCCTTGGCATTTCCTCTCTGGTCATGTGATTCTTAACTACTGTGCTCCATCAATGGTTGTTTTTATTTCAGTTCATTTTATTTATATAATCATACGTAGCGGCAATTCAATTGTCAAGAGCAATTCTTTACGATCTTTCTAATTGTTTTTTAAGCCTCCGAACATCGCGGATGGTAAGGCCGAATTCCGACGCAAGTTCAATTGTGCCAGATGACTGTTCCCTTTGGATAAAATCGTGGAAATCGACCCCAAAAAGCCGGCCTTCCCCTGTTTGTGCATGAAATCCTTTTTCACTTGCCCTCATTTCCATCACCTGCCGTCCATCTTAGTTTCTTTCTTAGTGTTACCAGCACTTTGAAAAAAATATCAAAACAAGAAAGATTTTATTTTTAGGCTCCGTTAAAATTGATTGTTGATTTTCACTCACAGCGCTTGCTTTCCGCGGGCGATCCGGGAGCCTCCTCGGCGCTCTGCGCCTCCGGGGCCCCTGATCCGCTTTTCCCGCTGGACATTGAATTTGCATCATGGAATCCGCCCACGCACGAAGGAAATGCGAATGCATTTTCGAGGAGTCTCGCGGATTCCGCTCCAATCAACATAGTGGAAAATCAACAATATACTTTAACCAGCTTATTTTTAAAAAAGGAATGGCCGAAATTAACAAAAAAGGAATGAATTCCGTGCTGTTTTTCGTTAAAATAAAAAAACAGGCACAATAAGGAGGGGCACATGCTTAAGAAACTTGCAATAGTACTTATTTCGGCTGCTTTGTTCTCAGCCATTATTTTTCCTGAGCAGAAGATAATCGCAGCAAAAAGTTCAATTAGGATTACTGCCGACAATTTAAACGTTCGGGGAGGCCCCGGCCTTAGCTATCCTGTTGTTAAACAGGTTAAGATTGGTGACCAGTTTACTCTCATTAAAGAAGAAGGCCAATGGTATAAAATTGATCTTGGTTACGGAAGAAAAGGCTGGGTTGCCAACTGGTTTGCATCAAAAAGCCAGCAGCCTCAACCTTCTTTCTCGAACTCTTCTTCGGGTTCTTATGCAGAGGTAAATACAAATGGGCTTAGGGTAAGAAAAGGTCCTGGTACAAGCTTTCAAATTACTGACTACTTGGACAAGGGCGAAAAGGTAACCATACTTGAAACCAATGCAAGCTGGAACAAAATCTCTGGTTCCTTTGGCTCAGGATGGGTATCCAGGGAATTTCTAAGTCCTTTATCGAAAGAGGCAACTAAACCTGGCAACAGTACAAGCGAGACCGGCAAAGTTATTGCTGATTCCCTAAATATCAGAAATACTCCTTCGTTAGACGGGGAGATTATTGGAAAGCTTTTGAATGGAACAGAGGTAAAGATCTTATCAAGTCAAAAAAGCTGGCTGGAGATCAATTTTTCAGGAAAAAGGGGCTGGGTAACTTCTGAGTTCATCAAAACATCAAATTCCGATTCAGGGAATTCCACCAACAATCAGCCTGCAGGCGGGATTATAGGAACTGTAACAGCCACGAGCTTATATGTGAGACAGAGTTCAGCCGTTAATGCAGGAATAGTAGGTACAGTAACTAAAGGGGAGAAATTTTCAATCCTTGAAGAGTTAAATAACTGGGCAAAAATCGAATATAAAAAAGGGAATTTTGGGTGGATTGCAGGCTGGTATTTGGATAAGTCTTCCGCTGGTGATGGCACCCAGACAGGACAAACTGTCAAGGAAAGCACTATTACTGTCCTGCAAAATGGAACCAATATTCGTAAAGCCCCTGACTTGCAATCTGATGTAATAGTGAGAGCAAATGCGGGGAATGTTTTCCCTGTTAAAAGCATTAAAGGAAGCTGGTATGGAATTTCCCTTAAAAATGGGACAAGCGCTTATATTGCCGGATGGATGGTCTCAGTAAGCGGTTCTGCACCGAGGATTGAAAAAGCTGGTGCAGAGGTACATTTAAAAAATAAAATTATTGTTCTTGATCCAGGCCATGGCGGTGAGGATGGCGGAACAATTGGGGCAAATGGAACACTCGAAAAAAACGTAACATTAAGAACAGCCAGCCTTTTATATGATAAGTTAAAAGCCGCAGGAGCCAATGTCATTATGACACGCAGAAATGATACATATATATCTCTTCGTTCCAGGGTTAGCGTTTCTCATTACCAGGGTGCAGATGCTTTCGTCAGTATTCATTTTGACAGCAATATGAGCAGAAATGCACGTGGCATGACAGGTTACTATTATCATGACTATCAAAAACCGCTGGCTTCCTATCTTTATTCAGGGGTTGAAGAGAAGACCGGATTAAAAGAACGGGGAGTAAGGTTCGGGGATTATCATGTTTTGCGTGAAAATAAGCGCGTATCGACTCTTCTTGAACTGGGATATCTGAGTAACCCGGAAGATGAGATGCTCGCCAACTCGGTACAGTTCCAGGAATCCGCTTCTTCCGGAATTTATAATGGCTTGGCAAGATACTTTAAGGAAAACTAAAATGTGAAAGCAGAAAAAATCCATGCATTTTCATGCATGGATTTTTTGATCTTAACTATATAGCGAATTAGGCTTTACTATCAACTATGAGCGTCACAGGCCCGTCATTAATCAGGGAAACATCCATCATAGCTCCAAAACGCCCAGTCTGTACGTTCAGACCTTTTTCACGAAGACGTTCATTAAAGGACTCATATAATCCTTCCGCCACTTCAGGCCGTGCAGCATTCATGAAATTGGGACGCCTTCCCTTGCGGCAGTCACCATACAATGTGAACTGGGAAATGGAAAGAATGTCCCCTCCAGCTTCAAGCAGTGAGTAATTCATTTTTCCAGATTCATCTTCGAAGATACGCAGATTAGCGATTTTATCGGCAAGAAATGAAGCATCTTCTTCTCCGTCAGCATGTGTTACTCCTACTAATAAAACCAGTCCTTTTTCAATTTGGCCGGTTATTTCCCCTTCTACAGTAACACTGGCCTTCTTGCTCCGCTGTACAACAACTTTCATTTTTTTAACCCCTTAGTTCATAATCCTGCGGACTGAATAAATATCTGGAATTTGTTTAATACGGTCTACCACTCGCTGCAGATGATTTACATTTTGAATGGCGATTGACATAATAATCGTGGCCATTTTATTTCTGTCAGATTTTCCTGTAACAGCAGTAATATTCGTTTTTGTTTCATTTACTGCCTGAAGGACTTCATTCAGCAGCCCGCGACGGTCATATCCGCTGATTTCAATATCAACGTTATACTCCTTACGGTCGTTAAGTGATGTTTCCCATTCAACAGGAATCAGCCTGGACTGCACATCATTCGAATCAATATTCGGGCAATCAGCGCGGTGGACGGAGACGCCTCTTCCTTTTGTGATAAACCCAACAATTTCGTCACCCGGAACCGGGTTGCAGCATTTTGAAAGACGGATAAGTAGATTATCAATACCCGCAACGCGAACTCCCGATTCCCGCTTTTTAACAACTGTAAATGATGGCTTAAGATCCGTTACAGCCTTTGAAATATTAGCTTCCTGTTCCTGGTCACGTTTTTTGCGCCACTTCTCTGTAAGCCTATTTGCTACCTGCAGAGCCGTTATTCCGTTGTAGCCGACAGCCGCATACATATCTTCTTCGTTAGTAAAATTAAATTTTTCCGCTACACGCTTAAGATTCTCAGGAGTTATGATTTCTTTTAACTCAAATTCCATTGCGCGGATTTCCTTTTCAACAAGCTCTTTACCCTTTTCGAGGTTTTCATCACGTCTTTGCTTCTTGAAAAATTGGCGGATTTTATTTTTGGCCTGAGACGTTTGGGCAAGCTTCAACCAGTCCTGGCTTGGTCCATATGAATGCTTGGAGGTTAAAATCTCTACTATATCCCCTGTCTTCAGCTTGTAATCAAGAGTTACCATTTTCCCGTTCACTTTTGCGCCTATTGTTTTATTGCCAATTTCTGAATGGATACGATAAGCAAAATCAATAGGTACAGAACCGGACGGCAGTTCAATGACATCACCCTTTGGAGTAAATACGAAAACCATATCAGAGAATAGGTCTATTTTTAGTGATTCCATAAACTCTTCAGCATTTGCTGTATCGTTTTGGAAATCAAGAATTTCCCTGAACCAGGTTAATTTCTGCTCAAATGTAGAACTGTCACTAATTTCTTTGCCCTCTTTATATGCCCAGTGGGCAGCAACCCCGAATTCAGCGATTCTGTGCATTTCTATTGTACGAATTTGTACCTCCAGAGGATCTCCTTTGGGGCCAATGACCGTAGTATGAAGCGATTGATACATATTGGGCTTAGGCATGGCAATATAATCCTTAAACCGGCCAGGCATCGGCTTCCAGCAGGTATGAATAATACCGAGTACCGCATAGCAATCCTTAATGCTGTTTACTACAATCCTTACTGCAAGCAAATCATAGATTTCACTAAATTGCTTATTTTGAAGGACCATTTTACGGTAAATACTGTAGATATGCTTAGGTCTTCCAGAAAGATCTGCTTTAATTGATACTTCCTGAAGCCTGCCCTTTACTTCATCAATAACATCATCGAGATATTGCTCACGTTCTGCACGTTTCTTTTTCATCAGGTTCACAATCCGGTAGTACTGCTGTGGATTTAGATACCTTAGCGCTGTGTCTTCCAATTCCCACTTAATTTTAGAAATACCCAGCCTGTGGGCAAGTGGTGCAAAAATTTCTAAAGTTTCATTGGAAATTCTGCGTTGTTTCTCAAGAGGAAGATGCTTAAGAGTCCTCATATTATGAAGGCGGTCTGCCAGCTTGATCAAAATGACACGGATATCCTGTGCCATTGCAACAAACATTTTTCTGTGATTCTCGGCTTGCTGCTCTTCATGAGATTTATATTTAATTTTTCCTAATTTGGTTACTCCGTCGACAAGCATGGCCACTTCTTCGTTAAAGGCTACCTCAATATCCTTTAATGAAATTTGTGTATCCTCGACCACATCATGCAGAAAACCGGCAGCTACTGTAGCTGGGTCCATTTCAAGGTCAGCCAGAATTCCGGCAACCTGAATTAGATGGATGATATAAGGTTCACCCGATTTTCTATATTGCTCACGATGGGCGTGGCTGGCAAACTCGTATGCTTTTTTCACCATGGCCACATTTTCGTCATTGAGATAGGCCTTGGTTTTGTCGATGACTTGCTCGGCGGTCAACACCTGATCATTCGCCATTAAAATCACCTTTGCTTCATATCATTTTCCCAATCATTACTGTCCGCCAAAGGAAAGGCCCAAAGCGTCAGGTTTACGTCCCAAAAATAAATAATTCCGAATTTGTTATCTATTAAATGTCATTCCCTATTAACTTGTTACCCGGTCGGGTACATTTAAAAATACAATGATTGTTACTATTATCGAAAAAAACAGTCAAGATGTAAAGGGATTGCCAATGTTTTTTCCAGGATTAACGAAAAAAATGTCGAAATTCGCCTAAAATGATATAAACGAAAGGAGCACCTGTCTGAAAGTGCTCCTTTTTTCATGCGATGGAATAATAAATGAAACTTAGAAACGAGCCCCTTTTTAATAGGGGTGTTTCGCTTTACTTATTAAAATTCCATTAATGTCATGATATCATAATCCTTAAGCTTGTCTCTTCCGTTTAAGTAAGAAAGCTCGATTAAGAATGCAATACCGGCAACTACACCGCCAAGCTCTTCAACAAGCTTAATGGTTGCCTCTATTGTTCCGCCCGTTGCAAGCAGGTCATCTGTAATCAAAACTCGCTGGCCAGGTCTAATAGCATCTCGATGAATAGTTAAAACATCTTTGCCATATTCAAGTCCATAAGAAACTTTCACAGTCTCGCGCGGGAGCTTTCCTTCCTTACGTACAGGTGCAAAGCCAACTCCCATAGAGTATGCTACTGGACAGCCAATAATAAATCCGCGTGCTTCTGGTCCAACAACAAGGTCAATTTCCTTTTCTTTTGCATACTCAACAATCTGGTCAGTTGCATATCTATATGCTTCGCCATTATCCATTAAAGTGGTAATATCTTTAAATTTGATGCCTGGTTTTGGCCAGTCGGGTACGATTGTAACGAATTGTTTTAAATCCATTCTTTTACTACCTCCTCAACTTCAGCCGACTCTTGAATTACTTGGTCAAACCAGCCCTTTAATTGCTGGAAAGAAGAATAAAGCAATTCATTTTCCAGTTTAAATTGTGCCTGTTTAGATTGGAATGTAATGGAGTCGGTTAAGTCACGCTTCTGCGTTTGCTGTTTTAATGTAATAAATCCATTGTTTATTGTAACAAAATCAAGTTCAAAAAACACCTGTGACATAAAATCAATTGTCTCACGGGACCATCCCCGGAATTTTGCCAGGTCGTCTCCCTTGTGTTTTAAATCAAAAGAGCCATTCTTCAATAAGAAACCATAAAACCACTTGAAATGCTCCCGGGTAGGCAAAGTACTAAAAAAATCACTAGTTTCTTTATAAAACATGGCATATATTCTTGAAGGCTTTTTGCCCTTTAACAGTTTTTCTAAAATATCTTTAGAAGGAGGCATGTCCACCAGCGCAAGATAAGAGTTTGTTATATCTTCAGCTTCTGCTTTATCGGCATTTTCAATGTAAATAACATCGCCATTAAGTGCACCTGACAACTTCTTATATAGAGAAGAATCAAAAATCACAGATTTGCGGTCTTCCAAAGGAAGGACTTCTTCCAGTTTATTTAGCCTCTTCATCCCACGAAAATCAAAAAGCTGCCAGTCATTAACAGCAATATCCTGTACAAAAATTTGAGGCTTTCGGATATTATTCCACTCATTAATGGATAACTCACCGATAATGGAAACATGGGATGCGGGAGAGATATGGTCAGCAAGAGGACCAAGACCAAAACCAATTCCATCCAGTGAAGCTCCCTCTCTTGCAAGGAGGATTTTCAAATGGTTCTGTTCGCTTCCAATTTTTTTAAGAGACCCAATCCCAACCTTATCCAGGAGAATTTTGGGCTTTGGATTATCGACCCCAAATGGTGAAAGAAGATTCATTTCCTCCAGTGCATGCATGTTGATTTCCTGCAAATCGACTTCTCTGTCAAGCATTGTAACAGGGATAAAGTCGTCCTCAGTCAACTCACTCTCGGCAAGTGCATTCAATCGAGACCTAAGATCAGCAACATCCTCAAGCTTCAGAGTCATACCAGCAGCCATCGGATGTCCTCCAAAGTGCGGCAATATGTCCCGGCAGGTTGATAGATTTTTAAACAAATCAAAGCCTTTAATACTTCTCGCCGATCCTTTTGCCAGCCCTTTTTCAGAATCAAAACTAAGGACTATTGTCGGCCGGTAAAACTTTTCAACAAGCCTGGAAGCTACAATACCGATCACACCAGCATTCCAGCCTTCCCTTCCGATTACAAGTACTTTGTTGGATTCCGGCGGAAAACGCTTTTCTACTTCCTCGATTGCTTCCTCAGTAATTTTATTTACAATTCTCTGTCTTTCCTTGTTTAAGGCATCCATTTCCTCAGCTAGGGATTCAGCCTCATCAGGGTCATCTGTAAGCAATAAATCCACCGCTAAGTCCGCCGTTCCAAGCCTGCCCACTGCATTGATCCTTGGGGCGAGTGTAAACCCAATGGTTTCTTCGTTTATAGAAACAGGTTCAACTCCCGCAAGCTTAAAAATAGCCTTTAATCCAATATTCTGTGTGAATTTCAGCTTATCAAGGCCTTTTTTTGCAATTAGTCGATTTTCTCCTGTTAGTGAAACAAGATCAGCAATGGTACCGATAACAGCAATTTCCAGTAAATGTTCTGGTACAATGCCATATAAAGCATGGGCCAGCTTAAAAGCTACACCTACGCCAGCGAGTTCCCTAAATGGATAAGGACTGTCCTCCAATTTAGGATGAATAATGGCAAGCGCTTCAGGCAATTCCGGTCCTGGTTCATGGTGGTCTGTTATGATTAAATCTATTCCAAGGTCTTTTGCAACAGCAGCTTCATGAAGGGCTGCTATCCCAGTATCAACAGTAATAATTAAATTAATTCCCATTTCAGCAGCATGGCGGAATGCCGCTTCATTCGGACCGTAACCTTCAGTAAAACGGTTGGGTATGTAATATTGCACATCCGCACCCAAGTCACGAAGTGTGAGCATTAAAACTGAAGTGCTGCTTACACCGTCTGCATCATAGTCCCCATAAACAAGAATCTGTTCCCGCTTTTCAATGGCTGCCTTAATTCTGGAGACGGCGATGTCCATATCCTTCAATAAAAATGGATCATGAAAATCGTTCTGGGCAAATAAAAAATACCGTGCCGCATCGACGGTATCTAATCCACGATTTACAAGCATAGATGCCACAATCGGCGTAATTTTTAATTCATTTTCCAGCTCTTTAATCTTCTGTCGATCGGATTGGCGAACAATCCATCTTGTCTTCGACTTTAACATACGTTCACCCCTCAGCCTTTCTTATTATACAGGAGGCAGATTCTGCTTTCAATGAAAGAAAAATGGTTATTCCATGCTATTTCTTTTTGGAGGAAGGTATTCCACATTGTAAAAAGCTCATTTTAGGTGACACCCATTTTGTTTGTTTTAAAAGCTCTTCATATTTTAAAAACCTTGTTTGGTAAAATTTTTACAAAAAAAATCAAAATGGTTTGGTTTTCCCGGAATTACCTCTTCGGATGTTTAAAACTCCTATAAAAAGAGGCTGCCCATTAGGACAACCTCTTTAAAAATTATACTTGTGGCTGATCGGAATATACTTTCTTTCTTTTTTCAGTTTTGATAACGCCTTTCTTTTTTAGCTCTCTTGCTTTTAGAACAACCCATAAAGAAGAAGCGATAAATACCGAGGAATATACTCCAACTAAAAGACCGACAAGCAAAGCAATCGAAAAGTTATTGATAGCATGGCTGCCGAATATCATGAGAGCCACGACGGTAACCAATACTGTTAAAACAGTGTTTAGGGACCGCGTCATCGTTTGACGGATACTTGTATTTACTATATCTACGATATCCTGGAATGTTTTTAGACGCTTTTTCTTATGCATATTTTCACGTATACGGTCAAATGTAACAATCGTATCATGAATTGAGTAACCAACAATGGTCAACACGGCTGCAATAAAATTCAAATCTACTTCTAATCTGGTAACACTGAAAAAAGCGACCATAAAGAATGCATCATGGAGCATGGCTGCAATTGCAGCAAGGGCCATATACATTTCAAATCTAAAGGAAACGAAAATGATGATTCCAATAGATGCAATCAAGAGTGACATAACTGCATTCTTTGCCAGTTCTTTACCTACTGTTGGTGAAACTGTACTTACACTTGGTTCCACTCCGAATTTTTTTGTAAAGTCGGATTTCAATTGTGCAATCTCATTTTTCTTCAAGACACCGATAAAGCGTGCTGCACCAATATTATTATTTTTACCTGAAATAACAATATCATCCGTCTTCATATGATGCCTTTCAAAAGCACTTTTTAAGTTTTCTGTAGTAAGAGGCGTTTTTGACTGAACTTCAACTCGTGTACCACTCGTAAAGTCAATAGCAAGATTTAAACGGAAAATGAGCAACATAATCAAGCCAAGTACGATCAAAGTTCCCGAAATACCGAAAAAGAGTTTTCTCTTTTTAACAAAATCCACATGGTCAAATCTTGTTGGCAGATCAAGAGTATCAAAATGTTCCGAAAGTGTGTGAACTTCCGATTCTTTAACACCAAACCAGCCTGGTCTTTTATCAAATAGACGGCTGTTTACCCATAAACCCAGTAAGAACCGAGAGCCGTAAACAGCTGTAAGGAAACTCATGGCAACACTCAAAATAAGCATAGTTGCAAAACCTTTTACAGAACTTGTCCCATAAAAGAATAATACACTTGCAGTTAAAATAGTTGTCAAATTGGAATCGAGTATGGATGTAAAAGCATTTTTTTCCCCGGCAATGAAGGCAGACTTAATGCTCTTACCAACTTTAATTTCTTCTTTAATTCGTTCATACGTTATAATGTTAGCGTCTACCGCCATACCAATCCCCAGTATAATCGCAGCTATACCCGGCAGGGTCAGTACACCGTTCATCCAGTCAAAGATTAAAAGTACCAAGAAGATATAAATACTTAGAGAAATAGTTGCAATTAATCCTGGGAAGCGGTAATAGAAAATCATAAAAGCATAAATCAGGATAACACCGATAATACCTGCAATAACGGTATCATGCATTGCCTGTGTACCAAATTTAGCACCAACAGACGTTGAGTAAATTTCCTTGAGCTGAACAGGAAGAGCACCTGCATTTAAAAGGTTTGCAAGTGTCTGGGCTTCTTTAGCTGTAAAGCTGCCGACAATTGAAACGGTATCCTGGTTGAATACTTGTTTAACAGTTGGAGCAGACAGGTATTTTGGTTTTTCCTTGCCTACTTCATTTTTAAAGGATTGACCTTTTTTATAGTCGAGCCAAATAACAAGAAAGTTATTTGGAGTCATATTCACGATTTCCTGGGTTACTTTTCGGAACTTATCAGCACTTTTCAATTTTAAGGAAACGCTTGGTTTTCCGTTTTCATCAAAGGTCTGTTTTGCACCGTTTTGGGCCAGGTCTGTTCCGTCCATCATCGGGCGGTCATTGGCATCACGGAAAGTCAAATTGGCCTGTGTAGATAATATTTTGCGGGCTTCGTTTTGATCCTCTACTCCTGCAAGCTGGACTCGAATACGATCCTTGCCTTCAATTTGGATACTCGGCTCACTGACACCGAGGACGTTAATCCTTCGGTCAAGCGCTTCAGCAGTACTTTTTAATGCTTCGGTATCAATAACTTGTCCCTTTTTGGCTGGCTTAACCTGATACAGGACTTCAAATCCACCCTGAAGATCCAATCCGAGCTTAATATTGTTTAGAATGTTCTTGGTAGTTGCTCCCATGGTACTTCCAATTAACAGGACGACCAGCAGGAAAGCGATAATTCTACTGCGTTTTACCATTATATGTAGTTCCTCCTTAAGCTTGAGCAAAGCACGGTCACTTTTCTGAAGATGCTAAAAAAGTCATTGTTTTTATTATGAAATAAGATGGTAAAGCTGTCAATTTCCCAAAAAATAGAAATTTGGAGAGTTTATTTAAGGAGTTCTTTCCAGTCCCGTTCATCTTTGAGGGAAAACTCAGGATTTTTATAAGCCTCAATGGCAGCAAAGCCCATATAATCACTGACTTTAACAGCAAGGATATCTTGAACAATTTCGTACAATTTTTTGTCCTCTTCTGGTTTCTTCCATCTTTTCCTGATTAGAAAATTCCATAGCTCGTCCTCGGTAACGGTTTCATATCCAAGCAGACGAAATTCCTCCAGCTTGCTTTCTAAAGCAGGTTTGATCTGATTTCGATAATAATCATACATATGGCCAATTCCCATATTAACAGCCTCCCGCCATTGTTCCCTTTTTTAGCTAATCAGAATTTATATCCATAAATCCTGAACGCATAAGAAAAACTAGGGCATCCGCTAAAAGGACTTGGCGGATGCCAAGTTTTTCTAATGATCGTTTAAAAAATAATCCTCCTTGTCATGCTTTGTCCACCTCTGTGCATATAGTTAATTGTATATGAAATCCACTATTTTGAGAAGGTGGGAAAAGGAATGTCAAAATTTTTAAAGGGGACAATCATCCTGCTTATCGCAGGTTTGATTACAAGGGTGCTGGGATTCATTAACCGCATCGTTATCGCCAGGTTTATTGGCGAAGAAGGTGTAGGTTTATATATGATGGCCTTTCCTACTTTTATACTTGTTATTACAATTACTCAGTTGGGCCTGCCTGTTGCCATATCAAAAAATGTTGCTGAGGCGGAGTCAAGAGGAGATTATGCGGAGATAAAACGTATTTTGGTTGTATCCCTTGCTACTACAATCGGTTTATCACTTATTTTTACTCCGGCACTTCTTCTTCTTGCGCCAATTCTTTCCAAAACTCTTTTTACAGACCCGAGGACTTATTATCCTTTAATGGCTATAGCACCGGTCGTCCCGGTCATAGCCGTTTCGTCTGTCTTAAGGGGCTATTTCCAGGGAAGGCAGAATATGAGGCCAGCTGCGAACTCGCAAATACTGGAACAAGTTGTTCGTATAGCACTTATAGCCTTGCTTACAAAGACTTTCCTTCCTTATGGAGTAGAATATGCTGCCGCTGCGGCCATGTTTTCATCTGTTATTGGCGAAATAGTTTCCCTTATCTATTTAATGACTACTTTCAAATTAAAAAAACGCTTCAAACTCAGGAAGGACTTCTTCAATTTTGTAAAAACTGGCAGAACCACCTTTGGGGATTTAATGAATATTGCTCTTCCAACTACCGGAAGCAGAATGATTGGTTCAATTGCCTGGTTTTTTGAGCCAATTGTAGTCTCACACAGCCTTGGTCTGGCAGGTATTGCAGCAGCTGCTGCAACGAGGCAATATGGTGCGCTAACGGGATTTGCACTGCCCCTTCTATTTTTGCCATCATTCGTCACAAATTCATTATCAACATCACTTGTTCCTGCCATCAGTGAAGCCAATACACAGAATAATAGTAAGCTGATAGAATACAGACTCCAGCAGGCACTCAAATTTTCTTTTTTAACCGGAGGACTTGCAGTCATCGTACTTTATGTTTTAGCAGACCCTTTAATGAAACTCATGTACGGCTCCACAAGCGGTGCCCATTTTATCCGGCTTATGGCACCATTCTTTTTGCTTTATTATTACCAGGGACCGCTGCAGGCTGTTCTCCAGGCACTTAACTTAGCAAGGGCAGCAATGATAAACAGCCTCATTGGGGCGGTTGTAAAAACAGCAGTCATTTTTCTGCTTGCCTCCCAGCCCTCGTTTGGAATCAACGGGGCAGCATTAGGCATCATAACTGGTTTTGTACTTGTAACACTACTTCATTTTGCTACTGTCTTAAAAAAGATTAGCTTTTCCTTCTATGTTTGGGAGTATTTAAAATGCTTTCTAATAATGTTGGTCTCCGGTTGGGCAGGCTATTTGATTTTTGGGGGGATCATGCTGGAAGAAAAGCTTGCCATAAGAGTTTTAACCTCCACCGCTATCATGTCCGCCATTTATTTAGTCCTTACATTGCTTTTTGGATTAATTAGCAAAGAGGAACTCCGCTACATTCCATGGGTAGGCAAGCCCCTTTCCAGATGGATATATAGGTGAAATTTTTAAAGTATGTAAAAATGGCGCAGTAGCTCAAACTGCGCCGTTTTAATCTTCATCTATTTTGTCTATAAAAAACTGGCCGCTTTCGAAACTGCAAAACGATATTTTTTTTACATCTGGAAAGCCTTTTTTCTTGAGTTCCTGTCGCAGCCAAAGATAGGTCTTGTCTATCCTTTTAAGGTTTTCCTCCTGAACAGCACCATCTATAATTAGGGGAATGGTCATATCACCATTTTTAGTCGCATCCTTTTCCAAAACAGATAACTTCCCAGAAGGCTCTAAAATGGCAAACTCCACGTCTGCTATACTTCTTATATTTTTTTCTCTTAGTTGCAGAAGAAGGTCATCGAAATTATACCGCTGCTTTCTCATTTCGCCTTCGTCAATCTTTCCATTTTTAATGATAATGGCAGGCCTTCCATCGATCAAATCCCTGAATCTTTTGCTTTTAAGGGAAATGATTGCAAGAGTGAGCTGAACTATCATTAAAGTTACCATAGGAAGGACTGTGTGCATGACGGGAAGTTTTAAATCCTCGATTGCTACTACAGCCATTTCGGCAATCATGATAAATACAACAAGATCGAGAATGCTTAGCTCACCGATTTCTCTTTTACCCATAAACCTGAAGATAACTAAAATAAGAATATAAAAAAGAATTGTACGAGAAATAATTACCAAGTATTCTTCCAATTATATTTCCCCCTAACTAAGTCAACGTGTAGTATTAACTCTTTGCCAGGACTTTATGTACGGAACTATCTTCCAAAAAAAGCTGTCTATGCATTTTTTAATTCTATTTTTAACAGTCAGGAATATGCTTGTACTAGGGATATCTTGCTGCAGACGACTCTTTAGTCAGCTCCGGCAGGCAGAAAGTCAGCCTATTGGCATGTGTAGGGAGGGGAAGAAAATCGAATCAAAAAGTATTGGGACTTCTCTTTTGTATGGCTTAATTTTTATCTTGGTTTTTGCAGTTGCAAGCAGTCTTATTTTTTCATTGATTCTTAGATTTACTTCTGTAAGGGAAATTTCATTGCAGTATTATATAACTGCAGCGTCTTTCATTGGTCTTTTTGGAGGAGGCTTTTTATCTGGCGGGAAAGGAAAGCATAAAGGATGGCTTCTCGGGGGGCTTACAGGCTTTGTGTATTCCTTACTAGTCTTTTTATTTCAATGGCTGGGCTTTGACCGCTTATTTTCCGGTGAACAGGTAGTATACCATGTTTGCTATATCCTTATAGCCATGATGGGCGGTATTCTTGGGGTGAATATGTCTTCTAATTCAAGAAAGGCAATATAGCCGACATTTGCTGAAGTAAAAAAAATGAAAAAGGAAGCCTTTGTCGGCTTCCTTTTTCATTATCTTATTTTGCCAGTTTGTCTTCTGCTTGCGCTGTTACTTCACGAATAGCAGAGCGGTCATATGTAAGACGGCTGCCGTCACCACATTTAATGACAACTGTACTTTCATCAATAGCATCTACGAAACCGTGAAGGCCCCCAATCGTAACGATCCGGTCACCTTTTTTGAGCTCGCTCTGCATGTTCTGAACCGATTTTTGACGCTTTTGCTGCGGACGGATTAACAGAAAATAAAACAGAACAAACATTAAAATTAATGGTCCTACTGTAGTTAACATAACTTGCATGTCCCTCCTTCCTATCAAATCATATCTATTAGAAGTTTTTCGCGTCAGGCTTATTGAAACCGTAACGTTCAAAAAATTCTTCTCTAAAATCACCAAGCCGGTCTTCCCTAATTGCCTGTCTGACCTGCTCCATTAAGTTTACCAGAAAATAAAGATTATGGTAAGTTGTTAAGCGAATGCCAAACGTTTCTTCACAGCGAATAAGGTGACGAATATAAGCCCTGCTGTAATTTCGGCATGTATAGCAGTCACAGTTCGGATCCAGTGGCCCGAAGTCACGCGCGAATTTGGCGTTTTTTACAACAAGCCTTCCTTCACTGGTCATCAATGTTCCATTCCGGGCAATCCTAGTAGGCAGCACGCAATCGAACATATCAATTCCTCTAATGGCACCGTCAATTAGAGAGTCTGGTGAACCAACTCCCATAAGGTATCTAGGCTTATTATTCGGAAGCAATGGCGTTGTAAATTCAAGAACGCGGTTCATAACATCCTTGGGCTCGCCAACTGACAAACCTCCAACTGCGTATCCTGGAAAATCAAGAGAAACAAGATCCTTGGCGCTTTGCTTTCGCAGCTCCTCAAACTCCCCACCTTGAACAATTCCAAATAGCCCCTGATCATTCGGACGCTGATGGGCATTTAGGCAGCGTTCTGCCCAACGTGAAGTCCGTTCAACCGATTTCTGCATATATTCATATGTAGCTGGAAATGGCGGACACTCATCAAAAGCCATCATTATATCTGATCCGAGAGCATTTTGTATTTCCATTGCTTTTTCAGGAGACAAGAATAACTTATCGCCATTAAGATGATTGCGGAAATGTACGCCTTCCTCTTCAATTTTACGGAATTCACTCAAACTAAAAACCTGGAAACCGCCTGAATCAGTAAGAATGGCCCGATCCCAATTCATAAATTTATGGAGCCCGCCGGCTTCCTTTACAATTTCGTGCCCGGGGCGAAGCCATAGATGATAGGTATTGCTCAAAATAATATTTGCACCTAACTGTTTTAGCTCCTCGGGTGACATGGTCTTAACTGTTGCCAGGGTTCCCACCGGCATAAAAACAGGAGTTTCAAAAGATCCATGTGGAGTATGAACCCGTCCCAGCCGGGCACCTGTCTGTTTACATGTTTTAATTAATTCATAGCGAATGGCTGTCAAAACTCTTTCTCCTTCCATTGTATCAGGTGACTTCGCCTGTTAGATGATGAGCATTGCGTCACCAAAGCTAAAAAAGCGGTATCTTTCCTTAACAGCTGTGTTGTAGGCATTCAGTATATTCTCTCTGCCTGCCAATGCGCTGACAAGCATGATTAATGTTGATTTTGGCAGGTGGAAATTCGTTATCATTCCGTCTATAGCTTTGAATTGATAGCCCGGATAAATAAAAATATCTGTCCAGCCACTGCCCTCTTTAAACTCACCATTATGCTGAGTTGCAATGGTTTCAAGTGTTCTTGTTGAGGTTGTCCCCACAGAAACAATCTTACCGCCCTGGCTTTTAACCTCATTTAGGAGGCGGGCAGTTCCTTCAGACATCATATAAAATTCGGAGTGCATTTCATGCTCGAGAACATCCTCCACGTTCACTGGCCTGAACGTTCCCAACCCAACATGAAGGGTAATAAAGGTTACATGCACCCCCATTTCCCTTATTTCTTCCAATAATTCCTCTGTAAAATGAAGGCCTGCAGTCGGCGCAGCCGCAGATCCCGGCTCCTTGGCGTATACAGTCTGGTATCGTTCACGGTCATCAAGCTGTTCTTTTATATAAGGAGGCAGCGGCATTTCACCAAGCTGCTCTAGAATTTCATAGAAAATCCCTTCATAACTGAACTTTAATGTTCTCCCTCCGTGCTCAGAGGTTCCCGTACACACAGCAGTTAAAATTCCGTCCCCAAAATTAATACGGGTGCCTTCTTTAACTCTTTTGGCTGGTTTGATTAGTGTTTCCCAGGAATCATCCTCGAGCTGCTTTAAAAGAAGAACTTCAATATTTGCACCTGTATCTTCCTTTACACCAAATAAACGTGCAGGAAGAACCCTTGTATCATTTAACACAAGACAGTCCCCAGGATTTAAATACGTTTTGATATTTGGAAAAGTTTCATTTTTTATTTCACCTGTCTGCTTATTAAGCACCATTAGCCTGCTGTCTGTACGATTAACCAATGGTACCTGTGCAATTAATTCTTCCGGCAAATAAAAATCAAATAAATCTACTTTCATAAAAAGACACCTTCTATTTTTAAGTTTTGTTGCTCTGGGAGTTATTCTGCAGGCATTTCAATTTGAAAATGGCGGTATACCTGCTCCGTAACAATTCTTCCTCTTGGAGTTCTTTGTAAAAAGCCAATCTGAAGCAAATAAGGCTCATAAACATCCTCAATTGTATCTGCTTCTTCTCCAATAGTGGCAGCAATAGTTTCTAGCCCTACTGGCCCGCCCCTGAATTTTTCAATGATTCCTAGGAGCAATTTATGGTCAATATGATCAAGGCCGCGTCTGTCAACCTGTAAAAGCTTGAGAGCCTCGTTTGCAAAATAAAGATCCACCGTACCATCCCCGCGTACCTGGGCATAATCTCTTACCCTTCGAAGAAGCCGGTTAGCAATCCTGGGGGTCCCCCTTGATCTTCGTGCAATTTCTCCTGCCGCTGCATGATCTATAGTTGTATCAAGCAGATCTGCGGTTCTTGAAACAATGCTTTGTAACTGTTCTTCCTTATAATACTCGAGCCTGCTTAAAACTCCAAATCTGTCCCGTAATGGCGCCGAAAGTGCCCCGGCCCGTGTGGTTGCTCCAACAAGCGTGAATGGAGGCAAATCAAGGCGGACTGATCTTGCCCCTGGACCTTTTCCAATTACAATATCAATACAAAAGTCCTCCATGGCAGGATAAAGTACTTCTTCAATTGACCTTGGGAGCCTATGAATCTCATCGATAAACAATATATCGCCCGGCTCAAGCGCTGTAAGAATAGCTGCAAGGTCCCCAGGCCGTTCAATCGCCGGGCCAGACGTAGTACGGATATTGACTCCCATCTCATTTGCAATAATAGTAGCGAGCGTTGTTTTTCCAAGCCCCGGCGGCCCATAAAGAAGAACATGGTCGAGAGTTTCCTGCCGCTGTTTCGCTGCTTCAATGAAAATCCCTAGGTTTTCCTTTACCTTATCCTGCCCAATATATTGTCTGAGAGTTTGAGGCCGCAGGCTTTGTTCAAATGACATATCCTGAACGTCTGCTTCATTTGAAATTATACGTTCTTCCATTTTTACCACCTTATTTTAAAAGCCTCTGTAAGGCTTTCTTAATATATTGGTCCGTTGTCAGCTGTTCCTTCCTCAATTCCGGCGATATTTTCTTGATTTCTTTCTCGGAATAGCCAAGTGCCTGAAGAGCCAAAACAGCTTCATCAAAGGCTGAAGGCTGACCAGCCTTTTGAAATTTATTATCCTCAGTATTAAATAAATTAGGGAAAAAGTCAGGAACAATATTTTGCAGTTTGCCTTTCAAATCAAGAATCATTTGCCTTGCTGTCTTTTTTCCCACTCCCGGGAATTTCACCAAAAAAGCCTCATCTTCATTTTCAATTGCCTGTACAACCTGCTCCGGCTCGCCTGAAGCAAGAATAGCTAAAGCACCCTTTGGACCAATTCCTGTCACATTTAAAAGTTTCGTAAACAAGGTTTTTTCTTCTCTGCTGTTAAATCCGAACAATGCCATTGCATCTTCACGGACATAATGGAACGTATATATTGTAATTTGGCTGCCAACTTTGCCAGAGTATACGAAAGGATTCGGGGTGGAGATTTGAAAACCTACCCCATTATTTTCAACTACTATGTATTCCGGGCTGATATAGTCAACCGTACCTTTAATAAATTCAAACAACGTATTTCTCTCCTCTTCTTTGTGTACCTCATTTTATCATACATTTTTTGTTATGTTTAAGAAAATAGTTGCCAACATATGACTAATTCCTTATAATGGGAAAGGTTCAAATATTCTGACCAAGGGGGTTTTAAAATGAAAAAATTATTAGCACTTCTTGCTGTTTTGACACTGATTTTTTCAGTAGCAGGCTGCTCTTCTGCAAAACAAGATAAAGCAGACAAGGGAACAGCAGAAAAAACAGAGAAAAAAGAAGATAAAAATGCTTTAACGGATGAAGTAAAAGCGAAGATGTACAATGCAGTCCGCATGGGTGAATTGAAGGTTGCCCAGGTATATGCTCATGATGTAGGTGCAGATGGTACCACTCCAGTATTAAATGCAAGCTTTGCTGATGAAGCAGCTGCTCAATCTTTCTTATCCAAGTATTACTCCGAAGATCTTGCAAAGAAAATTGTTGCTTCTTATACAACTGGACAAAAAACTAAAGAGGGCCAAATTATTGTAAAGGCTGATCCTTTCTTTAATCCATCATTCCTTGAAACTAAACAGGCTGATGTAACATTTGAAGGAGATGCAAATAAAGGCACTCTAAAAACAACTGATCATGGTACATATACTGTTGAACAAAAAGACGGTAATTATGTTGTGACTAGTTACGAAAAATAAAATAAGCAAAAAAAGGCAAGGCTGAATCTTCAGCTTTGCCTTTTTTAATGTATTATCAACTAGCAGCCTATACTGCTTACTTATCTTCCTTACCTTCATTCACAGAATAAGCTTTAAAGGTTTCAAGCACTTCAACATACCGGTCTTTTGTTTTTATCGGTATCCCTTTCCGCAATTCCGCCTGCTTCGTACTCTCTAGCTTTTTCATATCAATTTGAAAAAAAGATTGTATGATTTTTGACTCATCGGGTTTACCGAAATAAATGGTCAATACCCCTTTTCTATTAATCCCAAAGTATCCGTTTACCTTTAACAATGGGGAAATATCATCAACTTGCTTTGTAAAAACAAATTTGGTGCCATCCCTGTCTGTAAGCTGCCATTGGTCATATTTTGCCCAAAAGTCCGCCATTGACCATACCTTTTCCTTCACTACTTCTTCACTAATTTCTCCATCAAGATAGACTCTTTCGAGGATGACAGTCAGCCTTCCAGGGTTTTTGCCTACTTCCTGAGTTAATGGATGTCCCTTTTCAACTTGCCCATGAACGGTGCCGGCATAACCCGATTGTATGATAAAAAATACTACGGCTGCTCCAATACCTGACTTAATCGCTGCTCTCCAATTGTCACTCATCCATGGCCACCTCTTTTGTTCTAAAATCATGTTTTAATGTTTAATATATATTTAAAAATTGTAAAATAGGCTGGCTCCAAACCTGTTAAGGTGAGCAAGACTTTTTATTTGTCCTTAATTTTATTCTGTCCTTTTTAACTAGATTTATCCTTATATGAAAATGCGAAATAACACAAAGAAGTGAACGCACCATAAAAACACGACAAAAGGACAAAGCAGCCCGCTTTGCCCTTGTCTGATGATGCTGCACTATCTGGCTCCGCCTTCACGTATATCATTATGCCTGTTTCGGTTTCGTGTAAAAGTTCCTTCATCTGTTATAATTGTACATGACTTTTTGCCAATATACGGCCTTACTGCTTTTTGTATTCTCTTCTTGGTATCTTTAGCCTTACTTTCATCCTTCAGGTCAACTGTTATAACAACCGAAGTTCCATAGGCAACAGAATGGACATCTCTTACATTTCTAACGGAGGCAGCCGCGCGTTCAATATTCGCTGCATTCGAACCGCCTTTTCGCAAATGGTTGTTCAGATGTCCGTGGTAATTAGTATCACCTGTGCTGAATTGATTATCTTTTTCATAAAAGTTTTTGTCGCTTTTAGCCAAAGGGACAGTAGGATTTGGCGGGTTGCCATTCTCATCCCTTACCTGCAGCATTCTTCGCTGTTGTTCCTGAGCCCGTTTTCCTTCTCCTCCAAGCGTGTGGTCCATCATTTCTGTTATTGGCCCATCATTTTCGTCCAGGAGTCTTGCATTTCCGCTCTGATCGTTTTCATTTGAATAATATCCCATTGGGCTTGCATTATTTCTATTTGTACTTTGAGCACCCTGTCTGTCATTGCCCGTACAGCCACCCAAAGCAGCTGACAGTGCAATAACGGCTGACATTGTTACTAATTTTTTCAAGCGAACACCCCCTCGCTTTATAAAGAATAGGCAAGTATGTGCCTATTTCTTAGCGTGTATCATGGGGGACTTTTCATACCGGAAGTTGCTGCCAGCCTGATGAAATAAAGCTATACCTCTTTCACCGCATCGCCTTTAGTAGTCGCAGTAAATTATTGATTAAAGCGAATAACCAAAGTTTCCATTTTATTCGACTTTTATCCGCTTTTTTAAGATTTTAAAAAATTGCCTTCTTAGGCTCCATTGTCCAACTGTAAGGTCGTACACCTGTCTTGATTGTCTGGAATGAATATAGGATTTGTCCTTTATAATCCTATTCCATTCCCTAAAAATATCCGCAGGGTAAGCCAGTGAATAAAGAAAAGCAAGATCTTCCATTTTATTTTTAAAGAACGGATACCTTTTTAAATCCCCATAAGACCATTGCATAAAGGGAAGTATTCTATTTGCATATTGTAAAAAATCCACCGAATCCGGCCCTATTCCAATTAAATCAAAGTCAATGAGCATTAATTTACCAGAAGCACTGCGCAAAAAGTTGTGATGTGCTACGTCCCCATGCAAGATAACATATGGCTTTTTTGTGAAGTAATCTTTATTTTTCTCCATGCCTTCCATACTCCAATACGCCCATTCCATTAATTCGTCAATTACGTCTCTTTTTAAAAATGACTCCAATAAAGGACGCTGGCTGGAAAAGTATTGAGCCCGGTCCTTCCACTTTCCAAGAAGGTCCGCATTCGGGATGAGTGTCCTGTACCTTTGTTCAAAACCAGAAGTAACCTGATGGAACTCCCGCAAAAGCTGGAGTCCTTCCTTACGTTCACCTTTTGTTTTATAGGAAAAAGAAACAGGATGTGGCTCAAGATATTCTATGCATCCAAAATACAATCCTTCATGAACTAAGGGTTTTGTACCCGCTGGATAATCAAAAACATAGGTGTCCAGAAAGCCTTCCTTTCGGAGAGTTGAAGTAAACGTTTCCTGAAGCTTTAGTTTTTTATAGCTTGAATATCCCTTTAAAATATACTTTTTCTTTGATGTTTCAACTAAATAGACTTTTTTTCGGATTGGGGTGATATGTTTTATTTGGCCTTTGAATTGTTCTTGGAAATAGGAGAAGAGACGATTAAAATAATCATCGTCTCCTCTCTTGTTAATCGTCATATTCACTGCCTTCCTCCAGACGTGGCATTGCGTAAGGAGTAGTTCCCATTGGTCCCATTCCATATGGGCTCATATAGGGAGCCTGGTACATTTGTCCTCCGTATGGGGCTGAATAGACTGGCGGAGTACCTTGCATCACCATTGGTGACTGCATTCCTCCGGCCTGTGGATTTGCCATCATCCCTGATTGCATTCCTGCAGGATATCCAGCCATTGGCATTTGCATACCTGGATTCATTCCCATCATATCTGACGATTCTCCTGGGTTCATCATCATTCCCTGAACATGAGGTACCTGACCCATTTGAGGATAACCATAGCTCATTGGTGCGTATGGATATCCCATCGCTGGTCCTGTGAAACCTGGACCTGGCATAACTGGAGAAACAGGATAACACTCCTCTCCAACGGGTGCTACTGGGGCCATAGGGGCTTCAGGATATACCGGCATTTGAGCAACTGGCTGCTCCGGCATTACTGGCGGAGGTGCCGGTGCCTGCATTACCGGCGCGGGTGCTGGCTGCAAGATTGGCTGCTGCTGAACAATCGGTGCTTCCTTTTCAAGTCTTTGGTACATCGGCATTTGACCCATTTGTCCCATTGGCATCTGGCCCATCGGCATTTGACCCATTTGTCCCATTGGCATCTGGCCCATCGGCATTTGACCCATTTGCCCCATTGGCATCTGGCCCATCGGCATTTGACCCATTTGTCCCATTGGCATCTGACCCATCGGCATTTGACCCATTTGTCCCATCGGCATCTGACCCATCGGCATTTGACCCATTTGTCCCATTGGCATCTGACCCATCGGCATTTGACCCATTTGCCCCATTGGCATCTGGCCCATCGGCATTTGCGGCATAAAAGATGAAGATTCTTCACTTTGATAATATGGCATATAAGGTGCTCCACCCTGAACCGTACCCTGACTAACTTGTGCAGGCATTGGTACAGCTCCCATTACTCCAGGATTACCAGGATACATTCCTTGACCGACCGGCGGCATCATTGCCCCCTGGACTGGTGCATATGGCATTGGCTGTTGAGGATACCCCCATGGATAATTAAAGCCAGGCCCTGGCATAACAGGTGTAACGGGTACGCAATATTCTGGACACATTGGCTGTTCGACTCCTCCTTCACAAGGCATTTGAATAGGTGCTTGAATTGGTGCTTGAATTGGCATTTGAACAGGTGACTCTGGGTATACCTCTTTTGGCATTTCTTTTGCTGGAAGAATAGGTGCTGGAGCTGGCTGGAGCGGTGGCTGCGGCTGCTGTACAGACATATTGGCCATGTTCAGCATGTAGTAGTTGTTAATATCAATTTCAGGGACCACTGGCTGTGGCATTGGCGGAACGGGCGCAATTGGAGCTTCTTTTACGATTGGCGGCATTGGCGCTTCCTTTACAGGTGTTACTGCAATTGGAGACGGTACAGGCTGCTCTTTTATTGGGTGTTGCTCAGCAATGGGCATTTCTTTCTTTGTGCCCGCATTGAATGTACCTGGATTTGATTCCACCTTAGGGTTTGCTTTCTTTACCATCCCCCCTGAAGTAGGAACTTTCACTTTCATACCGGGCATAATCATATCAGGGTTGCTGAGCTGGGCATTCATTTTTTTCAGCTCTTCAAAGTTCACGCCGTACTTCTTGGCGATTTTCCAAAGAGTATCCCCTTTCTGTACGATATGGATTTTCACTCTGATTTCCCTCCTATGGCATAAGTCCATACATTGTATGTCAAAATGGGCAAAGTGCTAATAATCTACACAAAAACTTATGCTTTCATCCGAAAGAATATGTTTACCCTCTTTCGGAGGGTAAGTCCTTTTTTCTCTTGATGCTTGTATGATAAAATTGGTTGAATACTGGTTTTTAAGGGGAGTAAAGATAAATGGATGATAAAAAAATACTGGGCGATGAAAGACGGTCACTTATTTTGCAGCTCCTTAAAGACAGCACGGTGCCCATTAAGGGCAGCGATCTCGCTGCAAGAACAAACGTCAGCAGACAGGTCATTGTCGGGGATATAACCCTTTTAAAGGCTAAAAATGAACCTATCATTGCCACAAGTCAGGGGTACATGTATTTTAAACCTAATAACGCAATCCCTTCTTTTGAAAAAATTATAGCCTGTTTCCATCCGCCAGACAAAACAGAGGTAGAACTTACTCTATTAGTTGAAAATGGAGTGACAGTAAAAGATGTAAAAATAGAACACCCTGTTTACGGAGATTTAACAGCATCTATAATGGTTTCTAACCGTTTTGAGGTTCACGAATTTATGGAAAAAATAAAATCTACCAAGGCAGCATTCCTATCTGAATTAACTGGAGGATATCACCTACATACATTAACTGCTTCTTCAGAAGCTAATCTGGTTCGTGCTGAACAGGTCCTATTGAAGGCAGGATTTTTAATTGATGTTTTAAGGTAAGAAAAAAGGATGCTGCGCAGCTTGCGGGCATCCTTTTTTTACTAATTTCTATAGGAGGGATAACTTCCAAGAACCTTTATCAAACAGCCAAGTGCTTCTAGTTCGGCAATGGCTCCTGGTATTAAAACCTCGTCTATTTTCATCTCAATATCAATTATAAAAAAATAATTGCCGATCCCGGTCTTCATTGGTCTGGATTCTATTTTGGAAAGATTAAGCTTCCTCCAGGCGAAGGCTGCTAGAACCTGGTGAAGAGCTCCGGCCTGGTCAGATGGCAAAGTCACCATTATTTTGGTTTTAAATCCTTCGAATCCCCTATTGACCTTCAGCTTTGCCTCGCCATGTCTTGTGAGTACTACAAATCTCGTATGATTAAATTCATAATCATGTATATTTTCAGCGACAATATCAAGTCCATATTCCTCCGCAGCCAATTCATTTGCTATAGCAGCAATAACCAGGTCTGGATTTTCCTTTACCTTTTTTGCTGCAGCAGCTGTGGATGCACTGCTCTCCAGCATTACTCCATTAAAGGATGTATGCAAAAACTTATGGCATTGCGCAAGGGCATGAGGATGGCTAAAGATTTGTGTGATCTCTCTTTTTTTACCTCGATTTTGACTGTGAACCATCAAATGCTGCCTGATGGGCAAAGTCATTTCTCCTGCAATTGGCAAATCGGTTTCATGTATTAAATAATCCAGTGTAATATTAACAGACCCCTCAATGGCGTTTTCAAGAGGTACTATACCAATATCAACACTTCCGTCAGACACAGCATCCATACAATCTGGTATAGATTGAAAAGGCTGAAGATCCTCTCCCGGAAATAAGCTTCTTGCTGCTATCTCTGTAAACGTTGCCCTCGGACCTAAAAACCCAATTCTCACTCTTTTTTCCCCCTATAACAACCATTATTCTCCCTTGGCCTATACACCTTACTGACATTATTTTTCTCTTGATCTTTTTTATTTTTGCGATAAAATCCGGATGAATGATTTTTAACGAATTGGAATATCCTCGAAGTCTGGCTCGAGGACAAATCTTTGATTAAAACGATGCCAAATGTCCGCGAAAGTCAGTCTCAGGAACTAGTCTTTGTTTGGGACCATACGAAATTGTACTCGATAATCGGCCAATCCGATTTGGTCGTTCATAACCCTGATGACTACTTTTTACTGATCGCCAACTCCGATCCGGTAATTCAATACTGTAAATTTACAGTTGTCTTCTACAACCCAGAGGCAGGTTGGGCCGAAGATTCTTGCGGAATTTTATATAGAAGTAAAGAAGAAACCCGGCATTTGCCGAGTTTCAATTTTCCAAGGAAAAACAGGGTCTAGCCTTCGAGCATTATGCGCCCGTACCCAGCACCTCAACCTTTTCCACAAATTCCAGCCTTCTTAATTGAGTCAGAAGATCTTCAATCTCCATTACTATTCCAGCTGTGTTTAATGAAAGGGTAACATTTGCCCTTCCCTGCAAAGGAATAGTTTGATGAATAGTAAGAACATTGCAGCCTGAAGTTGCAACCACACCAAGCAAATGGGAAAGCGTTCCAGACCGGTCCTCCAGATGAAAGAAAAGAGTGATTAACCGCTCCTTGCTGACGGTTGAAAAAGGAAACACGGTATCCCGGTACTTATAAAAAGCACTTCTGCTTAAGTCTACCTTATGTACGGCTTCCCACACGGAATCAGCTTTACCACGGTCAATCATTTCTTTTACTTCAAGTGTTTTTTTCATAGCTTCCGGAAGTACATCTTCCCTGACTAAATAAAACTTTTTATCGGATTTATTGGCTCTCATCTCTCTCACCCATTTACTTCTATGGTTTACTCCACGAATTCGAATTCAAATTCCAATAGTCTTACAATGTCACCATCTTTGGCGCCCCTTTGTCTCAGTGCATCATCCACACCAAGCCCACGAAGCTGCCTTGCAAAGCGCCGAACAGATTCTTCCCTTGAGAAATCAGTCATCTTAAACATCTTTTCTACCTTTTCACCGGAAACTACATAAGCACCGTCTGGATCCCTTGTAATTTTAAAGGCATCAGGATCTGCTTCATGTTTATATAGGACACGGTGTACACCGGTCTCTTCTTCCTCTTCATGTTCAAGCGGGAATTCAGGTGTTTTTTCAATCGTATCAGCAATTGTAAATAGGAGATCCCTAAGTCCTGAACGTGTCACAGCAGAAATAGGGAAAATTTGATGTTCCTCGTTTAGCTTTTCTTTAAAAGCTTTTAAATTTTCTTCTGCTTCAGGCATGTCCATTTTATTGGCTACAATAATTTGTGGACGTTCTGTAAGACGCAGATTGTATTCCTGTAATTCTTTATTAATTGTAAGATAATCGTCATAAGGGTCTCTGCCTTCCATTGCCGCCATATCAATCACGTGAACAATTACCCTTGTTCTTTCAATATGACGGAGAAACTGATGGCCTAAACCAACCCCCTGATGGGCTCCTTCAATTAATCCTGGTAGATCAGCCATAACAAAGCTTCTGCCATCCTCTGTTTCAACCATACCCAGATTTGGGACAATGGTTGTAAAGTGATATTCTGCAATCTTTGGTCTGGCAGATGATACAACCGATAAAAGAGTCGACTTTCCAACACTCGGGAATCCAACAAGACCTACGTCGGCAAGAAGCTTTAATTCAAGAATAACATCCCGCTCCTGTCCTGGCTCTCCATTTTCCGAAAGTTCAGGTGCTGGATTGGCGGGAGTGGCAAAACGTGAATTTCCCCGTCCTCCGCGGCCGCCTCTGGCAATCACGGCCCGCTGCCCGTGTTCAACAAGGTCAGCAATAACCTCTTTTGTTTTATCATCCATAACAACTGTACCAGGCGGCACTTTAACCACCATATCTTTTGCGTTTCTGCCATGCTGGTTCTTAGACATGCCATGTTCACCCCGAGGGGCTTTAAAATGGCGCTGATACCGGAAGTCCATAAGGGTTCGCAAACCTTCTTCGACTTCAAAAATGACATCGGCTCCACTACCGCCGTCTCCGCCGGCAGGGCCGCCCTTTGGTACATATTTTTCACGGCGGAATGCGACCATTCCATTACCGCCGTCTCCACCTTTTACATATATCTTGACTTGATCGACAAACATTTTTTGTTCCTCCCGTCTGCTTTCTGCAGCATAAACTGATGGGCGACGAGAATCGCTGTTTTTATACCTCTTCTAAACAACTGGCATAAAAATTTCCAGAGCAAACTCATTCTCGGAGAATTCCTCGACAACGATTTCCATCTCCTGATTATTCGAATCTGCCAGGAATTGTTCAATCAGTTTAACTTGTTTTATTATTCCTCTAAAATCAAAAAAGAATCGGGCTCCTTCATCCTGCTTTTCAATGCCCACTGACAAATGATTCTCCTGAAATGGTTCCACGGAATTATCAAGGCAGGCAAAGAAGGATTTTGTCCAATAGGTAAGAAGATCTTCATTAAGATCTGGTAAACCGCCTTCACCAAGAACTTCATATTCGAGCTGAAATTGGTGGCTTTCCCAGTTAGCTGTTAATAATAAAGATGCAAACAGGGGAAGCTTAATATTTGAAAGCTTTGATTCCTGCTGTGCCTCAATGATAATCTCTTCAACAATTTCTTTTACCCGTTCAATTCTGTTTAAGTCCATATTTCCTTTAATTAACTGAAGCTTATTAAGCCAATCATGGCGTGAGTGCCTTAGCACTTCTATTATATCCCATTCTTTTTCCATACTTAACTCCTGTTATAAAAGTCGGAATGCTTTTGCTGTAAGTATATCAAAAAAGCAACCCGTAGTAAGCAAATTTATGCAGAAATGATAAGTCTGGCCAATCAGGGAGAATATAGGAACTCTCTTATTTGAAAAAAAAGAACCCTAACCAAGTCAGGTTAGAGTTCTTATGCAATAGCTTAAGCTTCTTGAACTACTGGATAAACGCTCACTTTTTTACGGTCACGACCGAAGCGTTCGAATTTTACAACGCCGTCTACTTTTGCAAATAGAGTGTCGTCTCCACCGCGGCCAACGTTTTCACCTGGGTAAATCTTTGTTCCGCGCTGGCGGTAAAGAATAGAACCACCGGATACGAATTGACCGTCTGCACGTTTAGCACCAAGGCGCTTAGAGATTGAGTCACGTCCGTTTTTTGTTGAACCTACTCCCTTTTTGGAAGCAAACAACTGAAGATCCAATTTTAATAACATGTATTCCACCTCCTATTTTTTGAAGGTAATTCTTATGTGCTTTCCGTACTCTTCTTCAATAGTCTGAAGTGATACAACCATTCCCTCGAGAAGAATCTGAACTTTCTCCATGTGCTGCTCCGGAATATTTTCCGGGATAACACATTGAAGCAAGCCTGAATCATGCTCAATTTCAGGAGTAATGCCGGTCAGCATGTGAATGGCATTAACAGTCCCAACGGAAACAGCTGAAACACCTGCACAGACAATATCATTTCCCTTGTTTGCGAAAAATGCATGCCCGCTGATTTCAAAAGATTGAATAGATCCGGAGTTCGTTCGATTAATAATAACATCAATCATTTTATCTACGCCTTACGCGTTGATTTTGCCAATAACAACTTTAGTGTACGGCTGACGATGACCTTGCTTTTTACGGTTGTTTTTCTTTGCTTTGTACTTGAAAACGATAATTTTCTTTTGACGGCCTTGTTTTTCAACAGTAGCTGTAACAGAAGCGCCTTCAACAACAGGGCTGCCTACCTTTACATTTTCTCCGCCAACGAAAAGAACCTTGTCAAAAGTAACCGTTTCGCCTGCTTCTGCGTTAAGTTTTTCGATGTAGATGGCTTGGCCTTCTTCTACACGGATTTGCTTACCGCCAGTTTCGATAATTGCGTACATAACTGCACCTCCTTGTAAACTCAGACTCGCCAACCCAGGCGTTTTGCTCATGGCAAAATCTTAGTACCTGTTCTGAGCGGTTGTAGCACGGGTGCTACAAACATAACATGAAAATACTATCATAATTTGCATGATAGTGTCAATACAATTCCTTTGTTTTTTGCTCTATTGCATCAATATCTCCAAATTGTTTGATCGTATAAAAGTGATGGCAGGATGGACGAATAACAAAGAATATTTTAAACCCGGCTGCTTCTTCAAGAAAAGCCTGATAGCTGGAGCGCCCGCCAGTAAACATATTTTTTACTTCCTCTGTGGTTTCGATCAGAACCGCTTCGTATTCTGAATTTCGATGTTCAAAAAGCTCTCTCTCGAGACGAAAAGCAATTGTCTCAGCACTAAGGATTCGTCCCGTGCCTTCACATGTCTGGCATTTTTCCGTAAGTGCTTCAGACAGACTTACATTTGTTTTTTTTCTTGTCAACTGAAGGATGCCGAGGGGGGTAAACCCTATTACTTTAGTTTGTTTTCCGCTGCCTGCCATGGATGATCTTACTCGTTCCAGAATGGCCTGTCTGTCTTCTTCAAACTTCATATCAATAAAGTCAATAAGGATAATACCCCCAAGGTCCCTAAGACTTAGCTGCCGGGCAATTTCTCGTGCTGCCATCATATTGGTCTCTTTAACCGTATCACGAAGGCTGGATTTTCCAGAGAATTTTCCTGTATTTACATCAATAATCGTCAAGGCTTCTGCTTCATCAAAGATCAAATATGCTCCATTTTCCAGCCATACAATTCTCTTTAATGCTTTATTTATTTCTTGTTCGATTTTATAAAATGAAAAAACATTTTCTTTTCCGTTATAAAAAGTAAAATGAAGTTCCTCTTTATTTTCTTTTGGCTTTTGGGCTTCAAGTCTCAATTTTAGCGAGAGATTATCAATCACTACCTCTCCTGAATCCATTTTTCCGATTTCATCAAGAAGAGTCTCCCAAAATAGGTCTTTTCGTAAAAGAAGTTCTGTTTTTTTTAGGCTAGAGGCTTTTTCTAAAAGCTCTTTGCTCTCCTTTCTTAAAGCTTCTATTTCACCGAGGAGCGCAGACTCTTTCATCATTGCTGAAGATGTACGAAAGATCATTCCTTCGTGTTCATCTTTAGCGCCGGCACCAAGTTTTCTGAGAAGCTCCCTTTCTGCTTCATCATCTATTTTTTTTGACACTGCAACATATCGTCCTTGTGGCATATAAACTACATTTGGGCCGGAAAATTCAAGTATTCCTGAAACACGTGGACCCTTCGTTCCAGTTGCGTCCTTTTCAACTTGTACCAGAAGCTTTTCACCTTGATGTAAAAAAGAAGATATTCCTTTCGATTCTTTTTGGGGATCGTCGGAATGGATAAACGCAGCTACTTTATTTCTTGGCAAAAAACCGCTTTTTTCCTCACCTATATCAATAAAAGCAGCATTTAGCCCAGGCAATACCTTGGTCACTATTCCCAAATAGATATTTCCTACCAGGGATATCTGATCAGGCTGGTCGATCATTAGCTTATCAACCGTCTTACCGCTAAGCAATGCATATCTTTTTTCTCTTGATTCATAATTTACAATTAGTCTTTGCAAAGAAGTATCCCTACTTTATCTGAGTAATTTCTTATATTATACCGTAAAAACTTCAGTACATATAAAAGAGGTCCCCGATTTTATCGGTTACTCTTTTTTCAGTAAAATAGGCATGCAGCAATTCATTTTCATCTAAAAACAAATTCTCTTCAGACCCCTTTACCTGAACAGGATGTTTGCATCCACGCTGAAACCTTGTTAAAACATCCAGCAGCAGTTCATCATCCCCGGCAATCAGGGGTTTTAACAAGCCAATACTCTCTTTTCTCCCATAATATCGTTCCAGCAAAAAGCGGATAAAAACATAATGCCTTTGTTTCCATTCATGATAAAGAGAAAAGTATAAAAATCCTGACACAATCCAGATATTTAAATTCAGCGGAAACCTTAATAAAAAAAATAGAAGGAAAGCAGTCAAATAGATGAAAGATACCCTGAGGGCCCACAAATGCGCTTTAAGAAAAGGCATTTTCAAAGAAAACAGCATAAATACCAATTTACCTCCGTCAAGTGGCCAGACAGGGAAAAGATTAAAAATAAGTATCATAAGGTTATATTGAATAAATAAATTTATTGCACTTTCAGGCAGTATAGAGAAATTGGATAATAAGTATGCCAATCCGATCATCCATAAATGCTGGGCGGGACCGGCTAGTACCACAATCGCTTCTTCTCTTAAAGGACGATTTCCATGCTCATCCATCTCGGCCACTCCTCCAAAAGGGAGCAGGGATATTTTCTTGATCCTCCAGTTAAAGCATGAAGCAGCGGCAGCATGGCCCAGTTCATGAATAAAGATAATGCCAAGAAGCAGACATACCTCCAGAAAGCGTGCTGTTGCCACTGCTGCTGCTATCACTATCCATAGAAGGGGATGAAAGTGAATCTTGCTGATTAAGGTTTTTGTTTTATTCAAAACGGATCACCTGGATAGGATCTATAAAGTCTTCTCCCTTTTTGATCGCAAAATAAAACTCCCCTTTTGTTGAATCCTCTCCCTTTGAAGGAGAGACTGTACCAACTTCCTTACCCTTATCTATATATTCATAGAGACTTACCTTAATATTTTCCAGATTCCCGTACCACGACTCCGTTTTATCTGAATGCTGAATAATAACAGTTTTGCCAATGCCCTCTTTAACACCAGCAAACCGAACAATACCTTCATTCATGGCTTTAACTGGGTCACCTTTACCTGTCTCAATCATGATACCCTGTCCATTCTTCTCAAACTTATCAAGGATTTTCCCGGCCGCAGGAAGGGCATATTCCTGATCATTTAAAGCAGTATCCTTATTTTCTTTTTTCCCCGGTACTGGAAGCAGCGCCAGAGGTTTTCCGAATTTCTGCTCATACCAATCAGATACAGCTGCAAATTGAAATTCTTCATTCATTGATTTTTTTAAAGTGGTCCTTGCTGTATCAAACATGCTGTTATGATTTTTAAACAGGATTGCAACGAGTAAAAAGAGGAAGACTGAAGCTAGTATTTTAAATAAAAATACTTCCTTTTTAAATAATGGATGATTTTCTTCCTGCCTTCCTCCCTCAAAGGAAGCTACCTGGCTGCCAAAACCATATCTCTCTTCATCAGCAGCCCACTTAACCCGATTAGGACTGAACTTCTCCTTACGATCCCTTTCCTTCTTCCTTTTTGCTATTCTTTTGCGGATATCATCCGATCTTGAATTCACTGCACCCACCAGCCCTTATTCCTTTTTCTAAAAGTTTATGAGTTGTCCAATAGGAGTATTACCAAGAAAAGTGAAAGCGAAGGGCATATTCTCATGGCTTCCTGGAGATATACTTCAGCAGCAGAACATCGGTCCTCTGAGTGCGCAGGGAGAAAATATTTCAAAAAGAACAAAAGTCGCATGCGCCCTGATCAGATGATGAAAGGCTAAAATCGCCACATCCTGTGGCAACGCCTTCCTGACCCACATCCTGTGGGCCTCCGACAGGCATAAGACGAATCACGTAAGAAATCCTGATTTCTGAAGTGATTTGGCTTATGACCCCGAGGGGCTGGGCGCTGGAGCTGGATTACAATAACCTAGTTCGGAGTTTTCCACAAGGTGAAAATCTATAATTCCTAACCGATAAAAAACGGATGCTGCATAATTGCAGCACCCGTTTTTATTTATCTAACACCAAAGAATTTTTTTATTTTAAAGAACATTCCTTTTCCGCTATCTTCTAAAGACTGAAGAGGAATTGATTCTCCCAGGATTCTCCTGGCTATATTACGATAAGCGACCGATGCCTTGCTGTTCGGGTTTAAGGCAATAGGCTCACCATGGTTTGACGCCTTAATAACCTCGTCATCATCAGCTACAATCCCGATTAAGTCAATGGATAAGTGTGTTGTGATTTCATCCACATCCAACATATCTCCATTTTTCATTAAATGATTACGGATTCTATTGATGATTAATTTTGGCGGCTCGATATTTTCCTCTTTTTCAAGAAGACCGATGATCCGGTCTGCATCTCTTACAGCAGATACTTCAGGTGTCGTTACCACAATCGCCTTGTCTGCACCCGCAACTGCATTTTTATAGCCTTGCTCAATTCCCGCAGGACAGTCAATGACAATATAATCATAATCCTGTTTTAATTGTTCAATCAGCTTTTTCATCTGTTCAGGGGTCACAGCTGATTTATCGGTTGTTTGGGCTGCAGGAAGCAGATACAATAAATCCTCGAAACGCTTATCCTTAACAAGAGCCTGATGTATTTTACATCTTCCCTCTACCACATCGACTAAATCATAGATAATACGGTTTTCCAGCCCCATTACCACATCAAGATTGCGCAGGCCAATGTCTGTATCAACCAGGCAGACTTTTTTTCCCTGGAGAGCCAGAGCCGTTCCTAAATTAGCCGAAGTGGTTGTTTTCCCGACGCCGCCTTTACCGGATGTAATTACAATTGCTTCTCCCACGCTAATGTCCCCCTTCTAATCTTCTAATCTTCTAATCTTCTAATCTAGTTAAATTAGGTCTAAGATGGATTAAACCCTGTAATCTATCAACAACTATTTGCCGGTTATCATCTATGTATGCACATTCCATTTCGTGCTTCTCTTCTGATTCCACGATATCAGGGGCCCGATTAATGCAATCGCTGATTCGCAGCTGTGAAGGCTTCATGCTCGAGGCAGCTATAATAGCTTGCTCATCTCCTCCGCACCCAGCATGGGCGATTCCTTTTAAGGCACCCATAATAAAGATATTTCCTCCGGCTCTTACCGTACCTCCCGGATTGACATCACCGACCAAAAGCAAATCACCAGGAACCTCTAGAATCTGGCCTGAACGGATTATTCTGGCGACCGTCAATACTTCAGCCTTGCCTCGAATTGATTCTGCTTCCTCTTTAGTAAGAACATTAGAATCAATTTTATCCACTACTAAATTCTTTTTCTGGCGGATAAGTGCCTTTATTTCCTCTTTCTGTTCTTCAGAAAGATAGCGGTTTCCTAATTGGACATGGACAGGGATAAGCTGGTTCTCGCCATTGGCCCTGGTATTGGCCGAAAGTTTCAGATCCAGTTCCCTTTTCAGGTCCTGATAGGAGCAGGAATCGTCAAGATGAAGGGTTAATCCATCCTTGGTTCCTTTTATAATTACATTTTGCCTTTTTTTCATGGAGAAATTTCACCTCAATAAGGAAGGAATTCGACATAAAAGCCAAAATTCCTTTTTTGCAATTAGTCGTTCCCCAGCTCTTCTGCAAATTTTTCAAATTGCCATTTAAAGGGGAAGGCCGCCAAAACAACAAAGGCAAGATTAAGTAAAATAGTAGGGTAAAAACGGATCTCTAAATAATTGACGAAGCTGAGATCTGTAACGTTAATAAGTAAGTTTATCCAGTAAACGGCTATTTCCACAAGAGCAATTGCAATTAGGGAAACACCAGAAGCTGTAAAAAGATTTGCATGGATAACCCGCATGGCTTTTGAAGCAAAATAGGCAGTCAAAGGAAATAGGAATAAATAAACTCCGAGAATTTCCGTATAGACGATATCAAATAATGCTCCAAAAACAAATCCGTAAATAATACCATGCTTTTTACTGCCAAAAACACTTAGAAAAATAATGCCGGCAAGCAAAAAGTGCGGAGCGAATATTTTTCCGTCACCAAATAAATCCGCAGGGGTATACTGGACAAACAAGCTCTCCACAATAAACAAAGCACCAAACAGAATGGGAAGCAGGAGTCGGCTCACTGTCCCTCCCCCTTACTTTCCAGGTAGTCCGTGGCCTCTGGCACTCTCATTGTCTTCTTAGCGACCATAACATTTTCGATATCATAAAAATTGGCGCCAGGTTTAACATAAGCAGTTTGATTTAAACCATATTGATCCGGCTTGACCTCTACTACTTTTCCAATCAACAGTCCTTTAGGAAAGACCCCGCCCAAACCTGAGGTCACTACCAGTTGGCCTTTTTTAATTTTGGCATCTGCTGGTATCCTTTTAACCATAAGCCTTTTTTCTTTATCATAGCCATCAACAAGACCATAAGAACTTGTATCCCCTAGAATAATAGTCGATATCTGGTTTTTAGGATCAGCTGCACTTAAAAGCTGAACGGTTGAACTAAATTGATTCACATGCTTTATTTTTCCAAGAAGGCTGCCGTTGGATCCAATAACAGCCATATTTTGTTTTAATCCGCTTGTTTTTCCTTTATCAATGATGATCATCTCTTGCCAGCGATCAGGGTTTCTGCCAATTACCGTAGCCTGTAATGGTTTAAAATCTCTCAGTGTTTTCTTCTTATCAAGAATCACACGCAGTTCTTTATTGTCTTTTTCAAGAATTTGAACCTGTTTCTCAAGCTCTGCAATTTTTTCTACGCGTGTTTTTAACTCTTTATTTTCATGATATGTATTTTGCAAGTCCTCGAGATTTTGAAAAAAGCCTGCAAAAAAGTGGGCAGGCTTGGAAACGAGGGATTCAACCCAGCCGGTTGTATCTTTTACAAACTTTTCCGGCCAGGTCAATTCAGAACGTTCCCTCAAAGAAAACCCAATCAATGCCACGAGAATAATGATGCTGACAAGCAAAACAATCAGGCGTTTATTCAAAAAGAATTGTGGCATGATCTACACCTCTAAATTTTGTCTTTTATCGAGAATCTTTCGCTTTTGTTTTAAATAAGTTGATATGGTCAAGTGCTTTTCCTGTTCCAATGGCTACACAATCCAATGGATTTTCGGCAATTAGGACAGGCATTTTTGTTTCGTCAGCGATAATCTTGTCCAAATTCCGCAAAAGCGCACCTCCGCCAGTCAGAACAATACCTCGGTCCATAATATCAGAAGCAAGTTCTGGCGGAGTCTTTTCCAATGTGTTTTTAACCGCGTCCACAATTGCATATACAGTATCACGAAGAGCAGCCGCAATTTCTTTTGCTGTAATCTCAATTGTTTTTGGAAGTCCAGTCAATAGATCTCGGCCACGGATTTCCATATTTGGAACGCCCTCAGGATCTCCGGCAGAACCCACTTCAACCTTAATGGTTTCAGCAGTTCTGTCACCAATCATGAGATTATAGTTTTTACGGATATAATGGACGATAGCATCATCCATTTCATCACCGGCTATTCGAATAGACTGGCTGGTTACAATACCGCCAAGAGAAATGATAGCTACTTCAGTGGTTCCTCCGCCAATATCAACAACCATGCTGCCAGTTGGTTCCCAAACAGGAAGATTTGCACCTATAGCTGCGGCAAACGGTTCTTCAATAGTGAATGCATCTCTAGCTCCAGCCTGTCTCGTTGCATCAATAACGGCTCTTTCTTCCACTGCAGTAATTCCTGATGGAACGCAAACCATTACATAAGGCTTACCTGCAAACAATCCTTTATTTTTGGTAGCCTGGCGAATGTAATACTTCATCATTGTAGCTGTAGTTTCATAATCTGCAATGACTCCATCCTTCATCGGCCTTAAAGCAACTATATTTCCTGGTGTGCGGCCAATCATATTTTTAGCATCGTTTCCAACTGCTACGATGTTTTTGTTATCTGTTTGAAGTGCCACCACTGACGGTTCCCTTAAAACAATCCCTTTTCCTTTTACATATACAAGAGTATTGGCTGTACCCAAGTCAATACCCAGATCTCTAGTTCCAATTCCAAACATAAAATGTATCTCCCTTTCTGATACGAATGCATTTATTTGCGATAAGGTTTAATGATAAATTAGTCCATTCCTCCACACATGGAAGCCGACCGTTAATTTTGGTATAAAATAAGTTAATCAGGTGTGTAATATCCCCGAAAAATCATAAACAATATTATAACCCAACATCAATCAAAAACATAGCATTATAAATAGCCTTTTTCTTTAAGGCTAACAAATTTGTTCTCACCAATTATTAAATGATCAAGTAAATCAATCCCGATTATTTTCCCTGACTCGGAAAGCCTCTTGGTAACCTCAATATCCTCCCTGCTCGGAGCGGGATCTCCTGAAGGATGATTATGGATACAGATAATGGAGGCAGCTGACCGCCGAATTGCCTCTTTGTAAACCTCGCGAGGATGTACAATCGAGGCATTTAAGCTTCCAATAAAGATGGTTTGTTTATGAATGACCTGATTTTTGGTGTTCAAATAAAGACAGACAAAATGCTCCTGTGATAAAAAACGCATATCATTCATGACATACTTGGCTCCATCTTCAGGAGAACGGATAACAAACCGATCGTTATACGATAAATTCGCTACTCTTCGGCCCAATTCTACTGCCGCCAAAAGCTGAATTGCCTTAGCCATTCCTATTCCTTTGATTTCTGTTATTTCTTCAAGGGTGGCGGATTTCAAAAGGCGCAAGCCTTCAAATTGCGTCAACAGGCGATTCGACAATTGGAGGACAGACTCCTCCTTTGTTCCAGTCCTTAGCAGAAGGGCAATTAACTCATTATTGGAAAGGCTAGAAGGACCATGCTGAATAAATCTTTCCCTAGGTCTCTCATCCTGGGGAAAGTCGCGGATCATTAGCGTATTTGCATTCATTATATTTCCTCCCTTATGGGAGCCCATAAATGTACAAATAGTTAGTAAGGCAGCTGGAAACCGGCTTTTTTCAATTCACGGATGGTCCTGGAAACAGGAAGCCCCACCACCGCAAAGTAGTCACCGAAAATTTGCTTAACAAACATGCTGCCAAGACCCTGAATGCCATAGGAACCGGCTTTATCAAAGGGTTCCCCACTCTGCACATACCAGTTTATTTCTTCATCGCTCAGCTCCCAAAATACAACTTCCGTTTTTTCATAAAAAGCAACAGACGTTTCAGGAGCAATAATCGAAACCCCTGTGTAAACCTTATGGCTTTTTCCTGATAGTTGCCTAAGCATCTGAAAGGCTTCGGCTTTATCTTTTGGTTTGCCAAGAATTTCCCCATCAGCTGATACAATGGTGTCGGAGCCTATTACATACGAATCAGGATACTCTCGGAAAACAGCAGCCGCCTTCCGCTGGGCCAATTCCATAACTACCTTTTCCGGCGGTAAGCCTGATTCAAAGCTTTCATCTACTTCACTGCTGGAGGTAATAAACTGTAATTGAAGATTTTCTAGGAGCTCTTTTCGCCGGGGAGAAGAAGAGGCTAAAATGAGGTTATGCATTCCATCACCATACCTTTTAATTCGTTTTAGGGAGATACATTTTCATCGTATCAGACTTTCACTCATCAAACAATTTATATCAATTAAAGTTGGGAAAATATTGTCGAATTATGCAAATTATCTTCTTCCAATGTGAAAAACAGAAGAGAATTAAATTAATTGTCTATGAAAATACAATGATTAATTAAACCCTGTTTGTAAGATGCTAGACAGTATTTGATTTAGTTATCCTTATTATTCTTTAAACATAAAAAGACCGTCATTAAAGACGGCCATCATTTCCCAGAAAATAATTTGTCGAAACCAACCTATATTGAAGAGATTATTGCCAGGGAGTTCAATAAATGCTGTTGTGCGCTAACAGCCTGTTTATTCTCCCCACCCTTTTGAAAAGACTTCATTTTTTCCGAAGCTGCTGTCAATTCTTTTCTTAACTGCTTAATAGCCTCATCATCAATTTTAAGTTCTGCAGCTTTTTCTGTTATTTTTTGAATTCCTTCAAGATTGGCTGCCGCATCTTTTGATAAGGGCTGATTAATTAGCACACTTGAAGAAGCTGCTGATAAACCGTTAAAGAGGACAGGTACTGATTTTAGAAAAGCCTTTTCATCCGGAGACAAATTCTTTAATTCCTTTTCCGGAGTTTCCAATGACTTGGCATAAAAATCTACACCCTTTTCCTGATATACACCTCCAAGTTTTTTAGCATCTTCAATGCTTCCAGCCACCCCCAGAAACAGATACGTTTTTCCATTCAATACATCCACAATGGAAGAAACCCCTTTTTGCTCTGCCAGATCTGCGGCCTTGTTGGCAGCTTCTTTGGAAGAGTAGACACCTTCCTGGACAACAAACAATGATAACGGGCTGAATATGTATACATTTTTAGCAGGTGCTTGATTTCCAACTGTTTGTGGCTGTGCTGCCGCTTCAATCGACTCCGTACCATTTGTATTGCTGTGATTTGTAAGAACCAGTTTAAGCATTACAATACCAAAACTTGTCCCAAGAAGAACCGCAAAAATTGATGCCAATAGAATTGATTTTAGAAATCCTTTATTTTTTTTGCCGGGATTGAATATTATCTGATTAAAATTGTAACCTTTTTTCTTTTCTGGTTTAACAGTTTTTATTTCTTCTATATCATTTTGGTTTATCTCTGGAAGAATCCAGTCAAAGCTTTCATCTGCTGCTTCACCAGCTGCAGCTTCCAGGTAACCGGGTTCAGGACTGCCAGTTTCAATGGAATCCTCGTCTGTTTCTCCATTATTTTCTATGTAGCTTTGCTCATTGCCATTTAATTTAATGATAATCCTGTTATTTTTCGGCTTGTCCATTTTTATCCCCCCTATTCTAACCGGCTAGTTTTGTTTCATCCTACCATAAGGGCAAAAAAAAATAACAAGACTTTTGTCGTCCTGTTATCGAATGATTTCGTCATATTTTTAGTTATTCTGCGAGTCTTCTCGTTCCGGGTCACCCGTATCAGCAAACTTGCTCAGAGGATTTCGTTTGTTTGACGGTGGAGGAGTTTCAAATCTCGGGAGCTCGTCCTCCAGGTCTTTTAACCCGGGCATATAAAAGGCCGAAAAAGTTACGTTATAATTTAACGGCCCCTCAGTATCCTCAAGACTAGTAATTTCTTTTGTACCAGTGAAATTGATTTTTTCAATAACGGTGATCCTTTTTTGATTTTCCAGAGTCGTCAGGAATTTCTCAAGGTCTTCGTATGTCGAAGATTCTATATTCATATCAACAGTTACCTTTTCAATCCCAGCTGGAAGGGGAGTGTTTGATTGCTGTGGATTAGATGATTGTCCTTGTTCTGTTGTATTTGAGGCCGCTGCCACATTGCCGGAAACAGTAGTTGACTGTGTGGTGTTTGCATTATTTGATACAGGGTTAGCAGAATTATTTGTTGCTGTTTCCTGTCCACTATTGCCCTTATTTAGAGACCCTGATCCTTCGCTAAATGTCATTGTTTTTATTGTGCTGTTCGAAACAACCTCAGCTTTTCCCAAATCCACAACAAGCTGTTCCTCAAAAGGTTTTACTGGCAGCAATTTCTGCAGCTCAGTAGTGCTTTTAACTGTACTATTTTTCACGCTTGCCCTTTTTTCCAATACGGCGTTTAATATCTGCTTTTGTGTTTGCAGAGACTGCTGTTTTATTTGAAAATCAGCTTTTGCTGGCTGAATAAAGCATATATACCCTAAGCCTACGAAAGCCACTAACATTACAGAAAGAACAGACAGTATCCATTTTTCTTTTTTGGAGAAGTAAAATCTCATTTGCTGGTCTCTCCTTCTGATACTGTCGTACCATACCATTTGCTGTCATCATTCTTTTTGGCTGCTTCCTCGTCCAATTTAATTTCATAAACTCCAAAATAACGAGGCATGTAGGATTCTTTTTCAGTGTCATTTAGAGTGTCTGCAACAGCAGAACCAGCCGGTTTCTGGGAGGAAGAGTCCTGCGCGGACAGTGACTTGAGACTTGCATCTTTAATCCATTCTGCTCCATTTAGCCTTGCAAGATAGAAAGCTGCCTCCTGGCTTGTATCAAACTGGATAGTAAGAGAGAAAGTTCCAGCTTCATCATAGGCGAAATTTTGTATAAATCCTCTTTCAGGAAGCATAGCGGTCAAACCTCTCATTACTGGGACTGTTTTTATTGGATATTTTTTCACCCAGTCAGCAGAGGTTTCCAGCTTTTTAATAGAATTGGAGGATACAATAGCAGAGACTGATTCCTGCTGCTTTGTAGTAATTTGCTCAGTATGTGCTGTTTCTCTGCTTATTTGGCTCGCTTGTTGATCAATAGTGTAGACCTTCCAGAAAAACAAACAAGCAGCTATCAAAAAGAAACTGGCTAAAATTGATACCGCCAGAATAAAAGCTGAGTTTCTACTTTCCTTCCTAGGAAGTAGGTTAATTTCGACGAGCATTTATTCCACCCCTTTTAACGCAAGACCCAAACCTAGCAATTGGGATGATGGTAAGCTTTTAGTCCTGTTGGTTGATAAGGATTCTGCAGCAAGAGTTTGTACAGGAATCTCATAACGATTATTTACCTCTTCAATTATTAGATCCAGCATAGGGTGGTCACCTGTCAAAAGAATTTTTGTGACTTCTTCCTTGCCATTGTGAAGAGAATATCGATAGTAATCCATCAATTTAGTCATTTCCCTGAAGATTTCCTCTAACTGAAGCTTTAATACCTCTATATCCCCGTTATATTTATGACTGTTGGTTTCTTCGGAATCCATCTGAATGGACCATTTTTCCCAATCCAATTCCAATGGGAAATGCCGCATAAATTGTGGAATATGATCCGCAAAAATGCTCATTGTCACCTGTGTTAGCGAGAATTGAACAAGGAAAAGTCTTTCCCCGTTTCTTGCATTGTCGAGAGAGTGATAGAGCCTGTAAACAGATAATGGAGAAATATCTGCAGCAATGGGATTCATCTTAAGCGATGAAAACAGGTCGGCATACTCCATCACATATTTTTCAGGAGATGCAAAAAGCAATATTTCTTTTTGCTGCCCCTCGGTTGAAAGTGGGAAAATATCAAAAACCGGATCTTCAAAGGGAAGGTGAATGCTTGACCCGAGCTCCAAATAAAGATAGCTTCTATACTCGTCTTCTTCCACATCTGCAGGTATAGCTACTTTTCTGATAATAACAAGGGAATCAGGGACTAAGAATCGGACCTGACGCTTGTGGAGTTTCCAGTCTTCTATACACTCATCCAGGATATTTTCAAGGGCGTCCAGATCAGTAATTTTACCGTCTGAAATAATGCCCGGCGGAAGGAAACGTTCTCCCCACCTTTGTGCAGTTGGAGGATGGAACTGCTTCAATTCAACATAACGAATGGAATGGTCATTTAATATTATGTTAGCTATACGATTTTTTCGTAATTGGAGTGAAAACGGCATAATGACTACCCCTTAATTTAGCAAATCAGATATTACATTAATCGAATTACAAAGCCTTACTGTACTTCTCACAGTCCCGCAGTTATAAATTTTAAATATAAGTCTATCAGCTGGTTTCCGTAAAAATTAGCTGTTAATGTCCCAATAGCTATAAAGGGTCCAAACGGAATGGGCTCTCTTCTCTTAACCAGCTTAAGAAGGAGGGCTAAGATTCCAAACACAGCACCGAATAATGTGGCGAGAAAAAAGGAAAGCAGCATAAGTCTCGTGCCAACCACAAAACCAATCAAGCCAAACAGTTTAACATCACCAAAGCCCATGCCGCCTTTACTTAGGAACGAAATTAAAGCCAGGAGCAGGAAACCGGCAGCCGCTCCGAGCAAAGAATCCCACCAGGGAGCCAGAGGCCAAATTAAGCGTTCTAATAAAAAAACTCCTGCAAAGAAAAGCAGAATTTTATCAGGTATCAGCATATAGTGAATGTCTGAGACAAAAATAATCATAAATAGGGAGATAAGCGTCCAGGCAACAATAAGCTCACTTCCCCAGCCTACGAAAAAGGGAGCCAAAGCAAAAAGGATTCCAGTAATAAGCTCTGTAATCGGATAAATAGGGGAAATCCGCGTCCCACAGACACGGCATTTCCCCCTTAGGACTACATATGAAACTACCGGAATCAATTCCCATGACCGAAGCTGATGCCCGCATTTTGGGCACGCAGACCGTGGTTTGATAATTGATTGGTTTAACGGCACCCTAAGGCCAACTACATTAAAGAAGGAGCCGAAGAGGAGACCGTATAGAAAAAGTAAAAGATTTAACATTACTTATATGATAGTAACTCTTGCTCACTAGCAAGACCATTCCCTGAAGTATTAGCTGCATCCTTATCAGCAAGTGAGACTGCTGGATGCAATTTCAATTCATAGGTATATTTTCCAGACGTTGAGTCTTTTGTTACCACTACCTTATATCCAGCTGATGAAAGTTTTACATTGTCTAGATATGGAGCTAAGGTTGTGTCTGTAAGTTCTGTTGAATCTGGTGTCTTTTCTGAAGCATACATTTTAGCAGCATTAATAATTTGAATTCCCTCTGCTACAGTAGCCTTATCTTGTGTATTTTTTATAAGATTACCAATCGACGGCACAGCAATCGCAGCAATAATCCCCAAAATAACAATAACGGCCAATAGTTCAACAAGTGTAAAACCTTTTTGTTCTTTCATATTTGACTTTAAGCTTTTCAACAAATTTACCACTCTCCCTATGGTTCTTTTAACCTATTAGTATGTACCCTTTGATTATACTAAATTTGTCAATGTAAAGGGAATCTCCAATATGTTTATTTTGTCTTTTTTTACAAGAAATTGCTCAACTCTATCGTCTTTTAATATTTCTTGTCAAATTGGTTGAACATATCGAACATTGGAACCATAATAGATGTCACAATTCCACCAATGAGACAGGCTAATACGACGATCATAATGGGTTCAATCAATGACTTTAAGCGATCTGTTCCAATATCCACTTCTTTTTCATAAAAGTCTGCTATCTTATCTAGCATACTATCCAGTGCTCCTGATTCTTCTCCAATGGAAATCATTTGAGTGACAAGGGGAGGAAAGGCCCAGTGGCGCTTCATCGGAAGGGTCATCGACAGTCCCTTTTCCAATGAGTCCCTTGAATCTCGGATCACTCTTGCAATCACCTCATTCTCGACTACATCTTCAACGATTGTCATTGCCTGAAGAATGGGCACCGAGCTTGAAAAGAGTGAGCTTAGTGTCCTCGTCATCCTCGCAAGAACAGCCTTTTGAAGCATTTTTCCGAAAATCGGTAATCTCAAAGCTGCGTAATCCAGATAAAATTTCGTTTCCTTGCTTTTTCTCATATAGACGATGACCACTGAAAATAGAATCATTATGAGGGCAAGCAGCCACCAGAACTTTTGCATGAAGCTGCTTGCATTTAAAACAAACTGTGTAATGGCAGGAAGCTCTCCCCCCATATCAGCAAACATTTTCACAAAGGTCGGGACAATAGAAACGAGAAGAAAAATGACAACCGCAATGGCAATAATTCCAATGACAAGCGGATAAGTCAAGGAAGAAATAATCTTCTGCCGTGTATGATGCTGTTTTTCAAAGTGCACCGCTAGACGCTCAAGCGTCTCGTCCATGTTTCCGCCTGCTTCACCAGCTTTAATCATACTCACAAAGATCGGTGAAAATATTTTTTTTTGTTTTCTTACTGATTCAGAAAGCGGATTTCCTTCTCTCAGGTCTTGCTCGATGACAATTAATGCCTTCTTAAGAGCCTTGCTTTCTGTCTGTTCAGCCAAGATAGCAGTAGCATCAACCACGGTTACTCCCGCTTTAAGCAGAGTTGAAAATTGTCTTAGATAAATAACAAAGTGTTCAAGCTTTACTGGATTACCGAAAGTTATATCCTTTGTTAAAATCGATTCAGGAATTTCGGTGATGTCATTAATCCTAATGCCTTCCTCTTTCAGCTTTAGAAGCGCTTCGCGTCTTGAACTTGAGTTAATAGTTCCCTGGCGTTTTCCCCTTTTATCTCTCCCGGAATACTTAAACCTGGCCATATTAGTTCATCTTCTCCTGAAGAAATGGTATTACAGCATCCCTGGTAACAATTCCGTTTTCGACAAGCTCTTTAATGCTTGTATCAAGTGTATGCATTCCCTGTGCTCGGGATGTTTGCATGATACTTGGAATCTGATGGATTTTTTCATTCCGAATCAGGTTGGCAATGGCTGGATTATTGATCATAATCTCCGTTGCAGCTCTTCTTCCCTGCCTGTCCGCTGTTTGAAAAAGCCTTTGAGAGATAATGCCTACAAGTACTGTTGCAAGCTGAATCCGGATTTGCGGCTGCTGTGCTGGCGGAAAGACGTCTATAATCCTATTAATAGTTGCAGGAGCGCTTGACGTATGAAGCGTTCCAAGAACCAAATGGCCCGTCTCGGCTGCCGTTATGGCTGTTTGGATGGTTTCAAGGTCTCTCATTTCTCCGACAAGGATTACATCCGGGTCTTGCCTTAGGGCAGCCCTTAGGCCATTAGCGAAATTTTTCGTATCAAATCCCACTTCCCGCTGGTCTATAATGCAATGTCCATGTTTATGCAGGTACTCAATCGGATCTTCCAGTGTGATGATATGCTTACGCATTGACTCGTTCATATAATTAATCATTGCTGCTAATGTCGTTGATTTTCCACTGCCCGTTGGTCCTGTTACTAAAAGCAGGCCCTGTGGCTTTTCCACTATTCTTTTCAACGTTTCTGGCATATTTAAATCTTCAATAGTTGGAACTGTTGACGGTACTATTCTCAGCGCCATCGATACACAAGATCTCTGATGGTACGTATTCACACGAAAACGCGAAACCCCGGGCAGGCCATATGAAAAGTCTAGTTCCCCCTTCTCCTTAAATACCTCCCACATATTAGCTGGAACGATTGCACGGGCCATCTCTTCTGTATCTGCCGGCTTGAGAGCCTCCTGGCCATAGCGCTTAAGTTCACCGTTAATACGCATAATCGGGGGAACTCCTACTGTCAGATGAATATCAGAAGCCTTAAATTCAAATGCCGCTCTCAAAATTAAATCTATTTTTTCTTTCATTTTCCCCTACTCCTACTCCAGGGTAGCAACCCTAAGCACTTCTTCTGTTGTTGTTAAACCCTGCTTGACTTTTAACAAGCCATCATCGATAAGAAAAATGGTTTGATTTTTCACAGCAAGCTCTCGAAGGGTTTGTAGTGATTCCCCGTTCATAATAACCCGTCTAATTTCATCATTTAAAATCAGAACCTCATGAAGGGCAATCCTTCCTTTATAGCCCGTCATATTGCAGGAAGAACAGCCTCTGCCCCGGCTAATCCTGTCAATTTTTATTCCTCTTCGCATAAAAATCTCCTGTTCCCGCTTTGAGGGTTCATGGACTTCCATGCAATCCCGGCATCCCCTTCTGACAAGGCGCTGAGATACAATTCCACTCAGGGATGATGCCAGAAGGAAGGGCTCAACCCCCATATCAAGCAATCTAGTTACCGTACCTATTGAATCATTTGTATGAAGCGTGCTGAGTACAAGATGTCCTGTTAGGGATGCCCTAATCGCCACTTCTGCTGTTTCCTTATCCCGGATTTCCCCAACCATAATGATATTCGGATCCTGTCGGAGAATAGAACGAAGGCCAGCCGCAAAGGTCATGCCAACATTCTGGTTTACCTGAATTTGATTGATTCCTTCCAGCTGATATTCAACCGGGTCCTCAATCGTTATAATATTTACTTCTTCACTGTTCAGCTTATTTAAGGCTGCATAAAGCGTGGACGATTTTCCAGAACCAGTGGGCCCTGTAATCAGGACAATACCGGTGGGCTTTTCTATCATTTCTTTGAATCTATTTAAATTTAACTGGTTGAAACCAATTTTTGAAATATCATTTAAATTGGCGCTCATATCGAGAAGCCGCATAACTATTTTTTCACCAAAGACGGTTGGAAGGGTTGAAACACGCAGGTCAATTGGCTGGAAATCCAGGTTTATTCTAATTCTTCCGTCCTGAGGCACCCGATGTTCAGTAATGTCCATATTGGCCATAATTTTAATTCGGGCTGTCATCACACTTTGCATATGCCTTGGTAAAACACGTTCGCTGCGAAGCACACCATCTATCCGGTAGCGAATAACCACCTTTGTCTCTTGGGGGTCAATATGGATATCACTTGCCCTTTGGACCGCCGCATTAGAGAGTATCTGATTGACAAGCCGGACAACCGGTGAGTTTTGATCCGTTACATCCTCTTCTCTTGCGTTTTCTCTTTGGGGAGTTTCTCCAATAAGTTCTTCAAAGCCCTCATCAATGTTATAAAATTTATTAATGGCGCGCAGAATGTCATCTTTGGTTGCAATGGCGGTTTCAATTTGAAATCCTGTTGAAAGGCGTAAATCGTCTATAACTATAAAGTCCATTGGGTCTGCCATTGCAACAAATAGCTTATCCCCATTTTTTTTTAAAGGAATTATCAGGTTTCTTCTAGCCATTTCTTTTGGGATAAGTGTAAATAAATTAGTATCAAACGGGTAACGGTACAAGCTTATGTGAGGAATTCCTAATTGGTATTCAAGAACTTCGATTAATTGCTGCTCTGTAATATATCCTCTTTGGAGCAGGGCATCACCAAGCCTTTGACTGCTCCCTTTCTCCTTTAAAGCTGTCTGAAGCTGTTCCATGCTGATTAATCCTGATTCAACCAATAAATCACCAAGCCGTTTTCTTAAAGGCATTATCTTCCCCCCTATTCTAAAGATTATTTTGGCTCCTCGTTTGGCTTGCCCCATAAATTTTCAGTTGATTCCCCTTGGCTGGATTTTTGTTGATTTGAAGGCATTTTAGTGTTGCTTTGTGGGTCGGAATTTCCCGGACCAGCATTTGTGCCTACCATATCTTCATTCTTATTTTTTTGATCTGCAACAGTTTCTCCTGTTACTTGTTGGGAAGTATCTGTGGCAGGCTCCACTGCAGCAAGGATAGCTCGTACAGTAATTTTAGGTACGGGTGCATAATAGTCTTCTGAAAGCAGAACTGATTTTTTAAAATTTGCATTTTCATAGATTTCCCTGGTAATTCTAATCAAATATCCTTCTGAGCCCTCCTTCAGTACCTTCTTTTGGTTACCAGCAAGAAGCGGGCTGTATTGAAGTACGGTTTTCGGCATAAATTGCTGTTTATCAGTTTCAGTTATTTTATACTCGTAAAAAAGTTTTTGTCCGACCAGGCTGGTCTTAAGTTGTTTGCCATCCCAACTTATCTCAATGTTAAAGTCAGATTCATTAGGATTCGAAAAAACTAAATCATCCTTTTGGGCAAAATCAATTTTTGCCTCATATCCCAATTCTGTATAGTCCGGCAATTCCCGGCCAATGTTTCTCTCAATAATGGAAAAGTTTGTAGGAAGAATGGCTTTATATATTCCAGAAGCGATAAAACTAAGAGTGTTTCCAGATAAATTGTTTAGCTTTTCTTTCTTTAATAATTCATTAAAAGAGAAAGTGGAATTGGCGTGGACCTGTATCTTTGCCAACTGTCCCACTGCCCTTTCTACTTCATCCGGTGCTGTTTTGGGTGTTAATACCGACTCGCAAATGGACGATGACTCGTCACTGTTTTTAATAAACTCCTTTAAATTAATAACATTCTCTCCTTCTGACAGAGAAGAAGCGACGATGTTAAGTTTTTTTGTAAAAGCATCCACATTAATATCGATACCTGGGAACTTCAGGGCGGCAATTTCTTCAGCCTGATCCTTCCCAAGCCCTGCCATAAGAGGATTATGCAGTCCATCTTTAGCTGTTGAAACAGAGTCCTCCAAATTAAATTGGAATTGATTAAGGTCAATTGCAGCTTCCTTTTCTTTATAATGAATAATTATTTTTGTGGTTTTCAGCCAGTCTGAATATTGCTGATTAATCAATGCAAGCGCCTCATTCTGGTTCTTTCCCCCAACGCTTACAGGTCCAATTTCCGTTCCAGGAGAAAAAACACCTGGCTGTTTATTATACTTTTCAAAAGCTAAAGCGCCAAAATGTGAAAAAGCAAAGATATATGCTGTGCATAACAGTAATACGACAAATAGCTTTATAGCCTGATTGTTTTTCTTCACATAGAGGCCTCCATAAACGAGCCATGATTTTGACTATCTAACATTCTTTTCATCTAAAGGCTCAAGTGTCTCCCATTCGAAACTCGGTTCTTGCTTTCCTGCAGCAGCCTCCTGTAGAGCAGGAGATGAAGAATAGGTGATAAGGACTTCAAGTTCCTCCATTCGGGCCCACACCTCTGGCGAAAGCGCCGCTTCTTGTTTAGACTCATTTTTCGTACTTTGATCCGGTACTTTGCCTTTTTCATCCTGTTCTATGCTGCGATTAAATAAAAAAGATAAATCCTCCAGCGAATCTTCGGTAAGCTGAACTGTCTCTTTCGCTTGTATAGATTCAGATTTCTCCAAAGCTGAATCGAGCAAAATAACTCTCTCACCCTCTTTGATAGCTTCCCTTTCATAAGTAGAGACCTCGATAATTGCTTTTATGGGAAGGGGCTGAAAATCAATATGTATTTCATTATCAAGGTTTTTTTGCGATAAACCTTTTTTATATAAAGCAGAAGCAAGCCGATTGTCCATTATGTATACAGATAGGAAAACAAGAATAATCAGCACAGGAAAGGCAAGAAGCAGATTAAAAGTTTTTCCTGCTGCTTCAGAAATAAATGATATTAAAAGAGCTAGAATTAAGATTGATATTTTTCCTTTTGCAGTAATCCCAAGCTGTAATAAAAATAGAATGGGAACCAAAAGTACCAATGACAGAACAGCCAAAACAACATTTTCCATTTACTCACTCTCCACGAGCCGAATGTACCGGTAAATTTATCATACAAATTCTATAATAATATGAGCATTTATTGGAATTTTTGACATGATATACTATCTAATATTGTATAATAATTACATGGATTTTAAAAGAAGGCGGAAAAAAGATTATGGGGGAAAACCTGAAAGAAAAAGGGTTTACTTTAGTTGAAGTTTTAGTTTCAATTATATTGCTTTTTATTATTTTGACATCTTTTCTAAGTCTTTTTTTCCAGTCTGCAATGTTTATTCATTCAAATGAGGAAAAGCTTGGAACCATGCAAATGGCCCAGAAATATATTAATTTAATAGAGGAAAATGTAGGACTTTCTGACCTGAACAGTATTCAAATAGGAACCGAGATTGATAAGAAGGCTATTGATCAGCTGATATTAAAGAATACTAATAAATCCATTGACAGTTCTTCATTTAGAATTAAAGGATTTATAACTAATACTGACACTCCCAAAGGGCTGACTCAGTTTAAAATTATTGTTCAGGACCCAAACGATACAAAAAATAAGTCTGTTACCTATACATATATAAGAAAGTGAGCTGTATCTATGAGGGACGAAAAAGGAATTACTTTAATAGAACTACTTGCTGCACTTTCACTTATGATGGTTGTTTCTTTACTTATTTATGGGGTGTTTTTTGACACTAATAAAAATTACAGCCGATTCTCGGAAAAAACAAGCTTACAGCAGGAAGCTAATTTGATGATTATGACTATAAAAAGTTATCAACAAAAGGAAGATAGTTACCTGCTTAGCTATGATTCTTCTAAGGACAAAGCCTTTATCGGAAAATCTGAAGCTAAACTGCCCCTGCACAGAAATGATATAACAGTTACCAGTTTTAAAGCAGGGAACAACTATTTTGAATGCAATGATACCAATATCTTAGATATAGGCAATTTCACTGTTATACCTCCATCACAAAAACAGTTGTTTATCTGTATTAAGCTAAAAAACAAACAGGGACAAACCTACCAAATAAATACAAGCGTCAAAAGATATTAAGAGGATGGAGGGCGAAGGCCATTAAAAATGAAAAAGGTTATACACTGGTTATAGTGATGGTCGTGATGACCCTAGTAATTGTTTTTGGGCTTGCCTTAAGCGGAATGGCCCTCACAGCAAATAAACAATTTCATAAAACAGACAATCTCAACCGTGCTACGGATCTTGCAGAAATGGGTGCAACTTATTATAAATCGGTAATTAACAGTCTAATCCCATCTGCTGTAGCGGCAGCAAGAACTAACAAGACTACTTTTTGCCAGGAGTTAAAAAGACTGCATGACAGACAGGTGGGGATTTATGATTCCAAGACGGTTGAAAGCAGTAACAAATATCAAATTAGTTCCCCTGTCTTTCCAGCATGCATAGGCAATCCAAACAATATTCTCCTAAATTTTATAAGTACAGGGAAAACAGGAACAGAGGAAAAAGCTATTATTGGCCATTTAAAAATATCAAAAAGGATAGCTTCTGTAAGACCGGACTATTCTGCGTTTGAGAAATATGAGGACGATAAATTAAATAAAGACTTATCATTAACAGATCCAGTGAACTTTACCAACGATAATTTTAAAATAACTGGCGGCAGTTCTTTGAGGATTGAAAAGAGTGCATATTTTAAAAGCCTTACTCTTGATGGGAATGCTGAGGTTTTAATCGGGGGAAATGCTGTGTTTCAGCAAATAACTTCTATGAATGGAAATACCCTTTTAATCGTGGAGGGAGATGCATATTTCCAAGCCACCCCCATTATCGAAAAATTTGTAGGTCATCCCACCCTCTGCATAAAGGGTAATATATACAAAGTTGATAACAATCAAATTATGGAGTACACCGATTTCTCAAACTACTTTACCAACACTTGTGTTAATTCTAATGCCGATTGGTATATTGATGCGGAAAATGGATTATCCGTAGATTATTAGAAAAACTTGGCATTCTCCAAGTCCTTTTTGGCGGATGCCTTAGCTTTTCTTATCACGCTCAAAACGGCACATCGTGTGCCTTTCGCCTGACTAGGACATCCTGTCCGTCGTGCGTTCAGAATTTATGGATATAAATTCTGATTAGCCTAGAAAAAAATTAAAGCCGGTCCCTTGTGGGAGCCGGCTTTCGTTTTATTTAACGTATTCTGCAACTCTATTACGGCCCGCTCGTTTCGCACCTACGTAGAGAGCCCGGTCGGCATGCCTTATTAAAGCCAGTGAATCGTCTGCATCCTGGGGGGCAGCTGCAACACCAATAGATGCAGTGATATTAACAAGGAGAGGAATTTTTTCTTCTCCGAGATGCTCTTTTAAAGTAAAAGGCATGTCTGCAATTGTCTTCCTGATTCTTTCTGCCGTATCATAGGCATCTTCTTTCTCCATATCAGGCAATAAGATGACAAATTCTTCTCCACCATACCGCGCAACGGTTCCCCTGCCCCCAGTTAGCCCTTCAAGTCGTCGAGCCAGCTCACATAGGATTTCATTTCCGCTTTGGTGTCCATATGTGTCATTAACCTTTTTGAAATGGTCAATATCCAGAATGATCAATGACAACAGCTTTCGTTCAAATTGATGAAGCTTTGTAAACTCTGCAGTAAGCATACTTTCAAAGTATCTGTAGTTATACAGTTTGGTAAGCGGACAGCGTTCACTGTATTCTTTTGTTATCTCATAATGCTTTGCATTTTCAATGGCTACTGCAAAATGGGAACAAAGGATATCGACAATCATAAGCTGCATTTTTTCGAATGCACGTTTTTTTCGTGAAGCGAGAATCAGCACGCCTACTACTTCATTGTTTCGAACAATTGGAACACCCATAACACTTTCCACTGAAGTAGGAAGATAACCATTTTCATAATGCCACCACTCTTTTTTTGCAGAAAAAAGATATGATTTTTTTGATGACCAGACTATTCCGCTGATGCCCTGATTTTTTCGTAATGGCGGCAGGTCATTTGGCTTCACTTCACCATTCTCAATCCTTCTGATTAGCACGAGCTCCTCCCGATTAACCACATCCAGTACATAGGCAAAATCAACAGGAAGCATCTCAATTAATTTTTGGACAAACAGATCAATTACATCATTTACATGAACACGTTCTGCCAGCTGGTGTCCAATTTCGGCTGCTTTTTGCAGATACTCATTCACATTTTGACTGGAATAATAGAGATTAAGAATAATAGACAAGCTGGCAAATGGGATCCCAACAAACAATAAGGCTGATATCCCCACTTCTCTGTATATCGTATAAAGGACAAATCCGATTGGAAAGGTGATGACCGTTGTAACTGTTTCCCAAAGCAGGCTTTTATCAAAAAATTTCTCGTTATATTTATATAAGAATTTAAAATACACAAAAAGAACTATTTGATTTATCAGATAACTTAAAACAGCGTAAGTTGCAGCTAAAATAAAGGAAAGCGGTCCATTTAGAACATCTATGCCAGTTTCGCCACCTAAGGCATAATAAATTATTCCGCTGGCAAATGACACTACGAAAAACATCTGGGAATTAATCAGATAGCGGAACCAGCCCTCTTTTCCCACCCTTAGTCTAAGAAGCAGGACAATAAAGGCAATCTGGGAAAACAGCATTTCAATAGTTAGCCCATAATTTAAGAAAACGGACAACGCAACCCATTGAGATATAAAAACGGGGTTGTTATTAATAACCATTGGCATGGCAGACACAATACAGGTTAACAATAAAAATGCCAGCAGTTCAGGAATATGTCCTGAAAAATGCGGAGGATAAGCTTTTAAAGAATAAAAAAACCCTGCCGGAACTAACAAAAACCATATTAATAAATTAATTCTTTTCACAATGGGCTTTATATTCACAGGGCCGCCTCCTCCCGCAGAATTGTTAGTAAAATAGTCACGATTTTACAATAATTTTAGCACTCCTTTAACGGTTTGTCACAGTAAATCGTCGCATTTTTTAAAAAATTTCCTTAAAATTGGTTTTGCCTCAGAAATAAAGTAAAGAGAACCTGTAATTATAAGAACATCATCTTCTCCCAATTCTTCTATTTCTGCTAGTATTGCGGTTTTCCATACCTCGTTAAAGGACTTATTTTCCGACTTGGATAGTGCCATTAAATCAGCGGTAGAAGAGGCACGTGGAAAATCAAAGGACACAAAAACAATCTTATCAGCAGCATCGTCCAGCTGGGCAATCATTTTGTCGAGCTTTTTATCTTTTAATGCCGTGAAGACTACATGAACCTTTTTGTCAGAATACCTGTTTGTTATTTCATTTGTCAGCGCCTGAATTCCTTCATCATTATGGGCACCATCCAAAATGACTAGCGGTTTTTCAGAAATAACCTCAAAACGTCCTGGCCAGAATGCCTCCATCAGACCCAAACGAATCTCCTGTTCACCTATACTGTATCCAAGCTTTTCCTTCAGATATTGAGCAGCTAAAACTGCTAACGATGCATTCTCTGTCTGATGCTGCCCAATCATTCCTATTTTTAAATTATCCAGAATCCCAAAGGGAGATTTAAGGCTGAATTCTTCTCCATTTGAGAGTGAGATATGCTCCGAAATAGAGAAATCTTTGCCTATCCGAAACAAAGTCGATTGCTCTTCTTCTGCCCTTGCTGCAATAACCTTCAGTGCGTCCTCTCTTTTAACTCCGGTTACAACAGCAGTGTGTTTTTTTATAATCCCGGCCTTTTCAAAAGCAATCTGTTCATGTGTATCTCCAAGTATAGCTGTATGGTCCAAGCCAATATTCGTAATCACAGAAAGATAAGGATAAATAACATTGGTTGAATCAAAGCGCCCCCCGAGCCCGACTTCATACAGAACTATATCCACCTTTGCCACTTTTGCAAAATACAGCAGAGACATGGCTGTTATCACTTCAAATTCTGTAGGGCCGCCAAGTTCAGTTTCTTCCAATTGATCAGCCAGCGGCATAATTGCATTTGTTAGTTCCACCAGTTCTTCATCGCTGATAGGCTTGCCATTTACACTTATCCGCTCATTAAAATGCTCTATGTAAGGGGAAGTAAAGGTCCCGACTCTATAGCCAGCCGCCTCGAGAATCGACCGCAGGAAAGTGACGGTGGATCCCTTTCCATTTGTTCCTCCAATATGAACCGTTTTAATTTTAGTTTCCGGATGATCCAGCTTTTCCATCATCCATTGCATCCTTTTTAATCCTGGCTTAATACCAAGTCTTAATCGGGCATGAATCCAATCAAGCGCCTCTTCGTAAGTATTAAACATTTTGCACCTCAATTCCAGGCTCATACAGACAAAGACGAATCCGCCTGTACGGATTCGCCTCCACCCATTTTAGCCTCTTAATTCTTTCCTACGGGCTTCCACAGCATTTCTCTTTTCCATGTAATCCTGTTCTTTTGCACGTTCTTCTGCAATTACATTTTCTGGAGCTTTTTTCATAAAGCCTTCGTTCCCAAGTTTCTTTTGAACTCTTTCTACTTCTTTATTCAATTTTTCCCATTCTTTCTCAAGACGGGCGATTTCTTCATCGATATTAATCAGACCTTCAAGCGGCAGAATGATTTCCAAGCCGGTAATCACTGCTGTCATGGCTTTATCAGGTGTATCCATCTCGGTTCCCATTTCTAATTCCTCTGGGTTGCAAAAACGTTCAATATAGCCGCGGTTTCTTTCAAGCGAAGCAAGAATCGTTTCATCCTTTGCTTTAACAAGCATTTTAATTTTCTTGCTCATTGGTGTATTAACTTCCGCACGGATATTACGAACAGCACGAATGGTTTCCATAAGCATTTTCATTTCTGATGCTGCCTGCTCATCCGTAAATTCCGGATTTGCTTCAGGCCATTTAGCTATTGTAATTGACTCTCCGGAGTGCGGGAGGTTTTGCCAGATTTCTTCTGTAATAAATGGCATGAACGGATGAAGAAGTCTCATTGTTTGATCTAGAACATGTGCCAAAACTGAACGTGTTGTCTTTTTAGAAGCCTCATCATCACCATAGAGGGGAAGCTTCGCCATTTCAATATACCAATCGCACAAATCATCCCAAATGAAGTTATAGAGAGCACGGCCAACCTCTCCAAACTCATATCTGTCAGATAAGCGCGTAACCGTTTCAATTGTTTCATTTAATTGATTTAGAATCCATTTGTCTGCAACGGACTTTTCACCACTTAAATCAATTTCTTCAAAAGTCATACCATTCATATTCATAAGAGCAAATCGGGATGCATTCCAAATCTTATTGGCGAAATTCCAGGTTGCTTCAACCTTTTCAGGAATATAGCGAAGATCCTGGCCAGGTGAGCTTCCTGTAGAAAGGAAGTAGCGCAGGGAATCAGCCCCGTACTGGTCAATCACTTCCATTGGGTCAACACCATTGCCAAGTGATTTACTCATTTTACGGCCTTGAGAGTCTCTAACCAATCCATGAATTAAAACATCCTTGAATGGACGCTCTCCGGTAAACTCAAGACTTTGGAAAATCATTCTTGATACCCAGAAGAAGATAATATCATATCCTGTAACAAGAACATCAGTAGGGAAGTAGCGTTTAAAATCAGCTGCTTCCTTATCAGGCCAGCCCATTGTAGAAAATGGCCATAGTGCGGAACTAAACCATGTATCAAGAACATCCTTATCCTGGGTCCATTTCTCTGCATCTGAAGGAGCCTCAAGACCTACATAAACCTCTCCTGTCTCATTGTGATACCAGGCCGGGATGCGGTGGCCCCACCAAAGCTGTCTGGAAATACACCAGTCGCGGATATTTTCCATCCACCGAAGGTAAGTATTTTCAAAGCGTCCTGGAACAAAATTTACTTTGTCTTCTTTTTGCTGAAGCTCAATAGCTTCCTGAGCAAGAGGTGCCATCTTAACAAACCACTGTGTTGACAGATAAGGCTCAACTACTGCTCCGCTCCGTTCAGAGTGCCCAACGGAGTGCAAATGATCTTCAATTTTAAATAAAACGCCAAGCTCCTGAAGGTCTTTTACAATTTGCTTACGGCATTCAAAACGGTCCATTCCTTTATACTTTCCTGCCCTGTCATTCATGGTGCCGTCTTCATTCATAACTAGAATACGCTCAAGATTGTGGCGGTTTCCTATTTCAAAATCATTCGGATCATGTGCTGGAGTAATTTTAACTGCCCCGGAACCGAATTCCATATCAACGTAATCATCCCCTACAATAGGGATCTCACGTCCAGTAATTGGAAGAGTAACGGTTTTGCCGATTAAATGCTTATACCGGTCATCTTCCGGATGTACCGCTACAGCTGTATCACCAAGCATCGTTTCTGGGCGTGTTGTGGCTATTTCAATATGCCCGCTTCCGTCAGCAAGTGGGTAATTCATATGATAAAAGGCACCTTGTACGTCTTTATAAATTACCTCAATATCTGATAATGCTGTTTTGGTGGATGGATCCCAGTTGATAATATACTCGCCGCGATAAATTAAACCCTTATTATAAAGTGTTACAAATACTTCTTTAACGGCGTCTGAGAGCCCCGCATCAAGAGTGAAGCGTTCACGGCTGTAATCAAGTCCAAGTCCGAGCTTGGCCCACTGCTGGCGAATATGGCCTGCATATTCTTCCTTCCAGCTCCAAGTTTCTTCAACAAACTTTTCACGGCCCAGGTCGTATCTGTTTTTTCCTTCTTCACGAAGCTTTGCTTCAACCTTGGCCTGAGTCGCGATTCCTGCATGGTCCATTCCCGGCAGCCAAAGTACATCATATCCCTGCATCCGCTTCATTCTTGTCATAATATCCTGCAGGGTAGTATCCCATGCATGCCCTAAGTGCAGCTTTCCAGTTACATTGGGCGGTGGAATTACTACTGTGTAAGGCTGTTTTTCCTGGTCATCTTTCGCTTCAAAAAACTTTCCTTTTACCCACCAATCGTAACGTCCCTGTTCGATCGAGGCTGGATCATATTTTGTCGGCATCTGTATGTCATTTGTCTCCATTGAAATTCCTCCTTATTTTTTAAAAATAAATACAAAAAAACCCCATCCGTCATAAAAGGACGAATGGAGTTTGCTTCGCGGTACCACCTTTTTTCCAGCCTGAATAAAAAAGAGGCTGGCTCTTAACAGGATAACGGATTCGATCCGTCTTCCACTACTTGAATGACTATTCTTTGGCGGAAGAAGCTCAAGGGTGACTTTCCAACTGACTGTCTGGGAGCCTTTCAGCAAATGGTTCCCTCTCTTTGAAACAGTATCACATTGTACTCTTCCCTATCGTTGCCTTTTCATTTAATTATATAAGATATACTACCTAAAAAAGGGGATTGTAGTCAACAATGATAGCCAACTTTTTTATATATTATACATTTGAAGCAAAATAGTTCCTTTTAGCTTAAACACTTATTGTGTGGAATATACATAATATGAGGAGAAAGAACTGAGGGGGGGAGAGTGTTCTGATGAAAAGAAACTTTAAAATCTACTCCAAGCCGCCATGGGTCAGGAAAATAAGAGCCGTATGTGCACAGTTTATTATTCCTTTTTGCATATTTCAGGGTATAAGGGCAATCCTGATTCCAACCTTCTTTGATGTTTTGCTCCTTATCGTTTTTATTGCTATTGCCTTTGCCATTCAACTGGAATACTTTTAGGAGCCCACTTTGTGCTACTGGGCTCCTGTTTCTTTTGCCGTCTGTTCCTGGCTGTCTATTTCACTAATCCGCATGACTACATATTCTGTGTTTTTCAAGTGCCAATATTTCCGATGCAGCTGCTGGACAAATTTCATCTCATTAGCAGTTCTCTTTTTTTGAAGATATCTTTCTGTCACTTGCAGAATAGGGGCTGGGTGGGCCAAATAACTTAAAAACAATAACTTTTCATCCGGCTTGTAGGGGAAGTACTTAAAATAGTAATAAACCCAGTCAATTGCCTCTTCATTTCGTTTAGGCTGGGTTTTTAGGGTTCTGGCTAAAAAAGGAAGCATGTCATGAATAGGTGATCCGTATCCGGCCTCTTCAAAGTTTATAAAATACCCATATCCTCTTTCATCATATAAAAAATGTTCAGAAGATATTTTTCCGTGTGTAATCACCATTCTTGCCTTTTCCTGATCTTTTGTCTTCTCATACCACTCTTCAAACTTTTCCTTTGAAAAACGGATAGCCTGACTTATTTCCGTGTAATACATCGAAAAAAGCAATTCGAATGGCGACATATAGGATCTTTTTTCACATTGTTCTATCATACCGTCAAGTAATTCCTGATTTTTTTCTAACCGCTGTATTGTTTTTTCATAATGCTCAGTACGGTCCTCCTTTTTTACAGTTACTTCTTTGGCGGACAAGGTATGAAGTCTGGCCAATTCACGAAAAAGCTGCTGATGCTTTTCTTTCCTGTCCTCCCTTTCTTCATTGGGCAGCCAGGGCATTAAGTAATACAGGCTTTGGTCATTTAGAACAGCATAACGGCCATCCATGGTTGGATAAACAGGAACAATCCTATTAAACCCTTTTTGGTATAGCTCATGGACATGCCGAATAAAATCTGTTCCTCTTTGAGGAGGGATTTTTTTTAGGGCAAAGGTGCCTTTATTGGAGTAAATTTTTTGGATTTTACCAAAATTCTCAACAAAATAAGGGTCAATATAATAACTATTTAAAATAGGAGCAACTGCTGCAATTAGATTTGGTTTATTCACCGAAACTCAGCTCACTTTCATTAGAAAACCGTAAACACACATAAAATGCAATATCTGCATGGTTTACTCGAGTATCACGCACGCTGATGCTACTAAAAAAACAGTTGAGCAGGCACGAAGACCCGCTCATCATGTCTTTTCTATGTTATTTTTTTCCCACCGCTACCGGAATGTATAGAACCTGACCTTCATAAACATCCTGGTTTAATTCCATTTGATTTACTCGTGCAAGATTTTGAACGGGAATATCATATCTTTCTGAAAGAAGATTTAAGGTATCTCCTTTTTGAACAATGCATACCTTAAGCTTTGCACTTTCGTTGGTTTCTTCTCTCCTTGCAAAAAACTCAGTGAGACTCATGCTTTTCTTATTGCCCTGTTTTTTCTTTTTCGGTTTTGCCTCCTGAATCTTTTCAGGACTGGATGAACTTTCTGGCTCTAGTTCTGCTACTGCAGTCTCTTCTTCAATGACTGTTACCATTTCAGGCTGTGCTTGCTCCTGTACTACTACTTCCTGCTTTTCCTCGCTCCTTGCAACTTCTGGTTCCTGCTTTTCCTCGCTCCTTGCAACTTTTGATTCCTGCTTTTCCTCGCTCCTTGCAACTTCTTGCTTCTGCTTTTCCTCGCTCCTTGCAAATTCTGCAAGAAAGTCTTGGTGATAATTTTCCTTTAATGCTTGATACGCGAATGAAGGGATTTCAAGTACTTCCACTGGAGCTTCTTCTGTTACTTGCTTTCTAGCTTCTGCATGGAAAGTATCTTCTTCCTCAAGAACTGGATAAGCCTCATCCTCTTGAACCGAGGCAGTCTCCTCTTCAAAAGCTTCCTGTTCTTCCGCTGCTAGTTCTTTCTGGCTGCGAGCTTCAACCTTCTCCTCTTCCCTCTCATGCTGCTGTTCACCATATAACCCGCTGATGGTTAAATCAGAAGTAAGTTTCATGCAACTCCTTTCAGGAAAAGAATAGTCAAATGATTCTACTACTACATCAATATCGTAGATGCTTTTAATTCGGTTATTGGGAATGGTGATGTCCACAGGAAACCTGTGTGAGAATTGGCAAGTGCCGCTTTCTCGGTCCTGGACAATTTGGACATATTTGTGTCCGGGATTAGATTCCTCTTCCCCTTCTGAATTTTCATTATTGCACACATACTCACCTGTTAATTCTAATGATCCCCGTATCGTAACATACTGGTCATTCTCCTGAATCGTAATATCAGGATCAAGCGAGATGGAAACTAGCTCAGTGACTTCCTGTCCTTTTCGAAACCATAAAGACTCCTCCAAAGAAAATCGAAGGCACGATTGATTTTCCTGAGACAAAGCGACTCCTCCTTTCGTTTCCTTCACGTAAAATCACTATGTCACTTACACTCTATGAAGATTTTCTTTTTTTTATGATAAAAAAGCTATATAGAAGGCAGAAAACTTATCGCTACAAGGAAAGTATTGCAAAAGCTGGTGTTATCTTAATTAGGCTATGTTAAAGGATTTGATTGATTGTAATAAAATCTTCGAAACTCCAGCTGGAAGACGAGGGTGGCAAGACCACACAGCGAGGTACGAGAGCGGAGGCTGCCAGTTCATCCGCGGAAAGAGAGCAGGCTCCCTCTTTTTATCAATTGCTGTGTTAAAGAATATTGCTATGTTGAGTGGAGAGGAAGGCGGGAGACTCCAGCGGGGAAAGTGGGCGCCGTGAGCGAAAATCAACAGTCAGATTAACCAGAGCCTAAATAAAAAAGCACCCGTACTATTTGTACGAGTGCTCCTATACTTACTTAAGCGTTGAGAAGGCGGTAGTAGCTGCCTGTATTGTCTTTTCAATATCTTCATCAGAATGTGCTGTAGAAAGGAATAAGCCTTCAAACTGGGATGGCGGCAGGAAAACACCCTGGTCTGCCATTTCCTTGTAATATGAGGCAAAAAAGTCCAAATTAGCTGTTTTTGCTTTTTCATAATTGATTACATCTTCATTTGTGAAGAAGAATCCAATCATGGACCCAGCACGGTTGAAAGTAAGCGGGATTTCATATTTTTCAGCAGCAGCACTGATCCCATTTTCAAGCATATCTGCTTTGCGGATAAATTCTTCGTAATCCTCCGGAGTCAGTTGGCTTAAAGTTTCGTAACCAGCAGTCATCGCTAATGGATTACCGGATAGTGTACCGGCCTGGTAGATTGGACCGCTAGGAGCAATCTGTTCCATTATTTCTGCTTTTCCACCGTATGCTCCAACAGGAAGGCCTCCCCCGATTACTTTACCGAGGCATGTAATATCAGGAGTAATACCAAAATAGCCTTGTGCACAATTATAGCCAACACGGAATCCTGTCATAACTTCATCGAAGATGAGCAAGGCGCCGTATTGAGTTGTAATATCGCGAAGACCTTGAAGGAACCCTGGAAGCGGAGGAACTACCCCCATATTTCCAGCAACAGGCTCAACAATAACACCTGCAATATCCTCACCAAACTGTTCGAATGCATACCTTACCCCTTCAAGATCATTGTAAGGGACAGTAATTGTATTTTTAGCTACACCTTCAGGAACACCTGGACTGTCTGGAAGACCCAGAGTTGCTACTCCTGAACCAGCCTTAATGAGGAGTGAGTCTCCATGACCATGGTAGCATCCTTCAAATTTTAAAATCTTGTTTCTGCCTGTATATCCCCGTGCTAGGCGCAGTGCGCTCATTGTCGCTTCTGTACCGGAGGAAACCATGCGAATTATTTCAATGGAAGGTACACGCTCTGTTACTAGCTTTGCCAGCTCATTCTCCATTAAGGTTGGAGCACCAAAACTTGTACCCAATTCAGCAACCTTTTTGAGTGCTTCCACTACTTTATCATTTGTATGGCCAAGAATAAGCGGACCCCATGATAACACATAATCAATATATTCATTTCCATCAATGTCATAAATTTTTGATCCCTTGCCGCGTTCCATAAAAATAGGGTCCATATTCACTGATTTAAACGCCCGTACAGGGCTGTTTACTCCGCCCGGCATTAATTTCTTTGCTTCCTTAAAGGCTTCAATAGATTTAGCATATGAGCGCATTGCTTTCCCTCTCTTCATTAGAAATCCTTATGTCCTTAAAGCAGGGCACTGGGATTGCATATATGCCCTATTATGTAATAGGAAAGCTGGCCTTTCCTATTTAAACTTTCTATTCTTCTTTTAACCAGCGGGCTGCATCCTTTGCATGATACGTAATAATTAGGTCAGCACCTGCACGTTTCATGCCTACGAGCATTTCCATAACAATTTTTTTCTCATCGATCCAGCCGTTTTGTGCAGCAGCCTTTACCATTGAATATTCCCCACTTACATTATAAGTAACAACAGGGAGATTAAAAGTGTTTTTCATGTCACGAACAATATCCAAATATGGCATTCCTGGTTTAACAATCAGGAAGTCTGCTCCTTCTGCAACATCCGATTCAGCTTCCCTGAAAGCTTCCATTCGGTTAGCAGGATCCATCTGATAGGTTTTGCGGTCACCGAATTGAGGTGTACTGTCTGCAGCATCACGGAAAGGTCCGTAGAATGCAGAGGAGTATTTAACTGCGTAAGACATGATAGGAACTTCCTCAAAGCCTGCTTCATCAAGTCCTGCTCTGATGGCAGCAACGAAACCATCCATCATGTTGGAAGGAGCAATAATATCTGCACCAGCTTTTGCCTGGCTAACAGCAGTCCTCGCAAGCAAGTCAAGTGACTCATCATTTAAAACACGGTCACCTTGAACAACACCGCAGTGTCCGTGGCTTGTATATTCGCAAAGGCAGGTATCTGCCACTACAATAATTTCTGGGAAACGTTCCTTGATAAAGCGGGTAGCCTCCTGGACAATACCATGATCATGGAATGCCCCACCACCACATTCATCTTTTTCGGTAGGAACGCCAAATAAAATAACGGACTTAATGCCAAGAGAAACGATTTCATCCATTTCCTTCTGCAAATAATCCATAGATATTTGATAAACACCTGGCATTGAAGCTACTTCATTTCTTTTTTTCTCTCCTTCTAAAATAAAGAGAGGATAAATAAAGTCTTCAGTCCTGAGGTGGTTTTCTCTTACTAATGAGCGCATGCTTGCGCTGCTCCGCAAACGGCGGTGACGTGAAAATTGGAGTTCCATATTTTCTACCCCCAAAAATTAATTAATATATTCAGCCATGCTTTTAATCATCGCCTCTACAGTATACACCTTCGGAGAAGCATGGACTAATAATCCGTATGACTTTAGTTTTTCCTTCGTAACTGGACCAATACAAGCAACCATACACTCTTTTATTTGATCCCGGAGATGGTTTTCCTCCACCACCGCCATAAAATGGTCCACGGTAGATGGGCTGGTAAACATCAGGATGTCCAATTCATTCCTTTTTAGCAAATCAGCTAATTTTAACCTGCTCTCTTCAGGAAGATAGGTTTCATACACGATAGCCTCATCAACGATCGTCCCAAACCTTCTCAATTCCTCAGCAATGACATCCCTAGCTAAATTACCTTTTGGAATGAAAATTTTATCACCCTCTTTAATAAAAGAAACAAATTCTTTTGCAAAGGTTTCTGCAACATATCCAGAAGGTAGGAAAGATACTTCCACTCCTTTTTCCTTCACTACCTTTTGTGTTCTCTCGCCTATAACTGCTATTTTGGGAAGATGGCTAATCTCATCTTTAGAAAGAAACGAAAAAAATGTATCCACAGTAGTGTTGCTGGTGAAAATGATCCAGCTATAAGATTTTATGTTATTAAAAATAGCTGCCAGCTCATCATTCGGCTGTATAGGGCGAAAAGCAATAAGAGGGATTTCAATTGGAATCCCTCCGAATGTTTCCACTAGCTGTGAAAATGATTTCGCCTGCTTTTTTCCTCTTGGTACGAGTACTTTTTTATCAAGCAAGGGCGATGGTTTTATCATTCACCATCAAGCTCCCGTTTAACCTTTTCAATAAGTTCCTTCGCACCTTTTTCTATCAATAAATCGGCAGCCTTTGCACCAACTTCTTCAGGAACTGTGCCACGGACTGTTTCTTTGTATACTTCCTTACCGTCAGGTGATGCAACCAGAGCAGTCATGACGATTTCATCGTTATCATCTACTTGGGCGAATCCTGCAATTGGAACCTGGCAGCCGCCCTCCATTTTATTTAAGTATACACGCTCTGCCCTTACTGCTCTTTCCGTCTTTTTACATGTGAATTTCTCAAAAAGATCCAGAAGCTCCTGATCATCTGTACGGCATTCTATCGAAAGTGCCCCTTGACCAACAGCTGGAATGCAGGTATCAGCATCCAGGAACTCAGTAACCACGTCAGAAGCCCAGCCAAGGCGTGACAGGCCGGCAGCAGCCAGAATAATGGCGTCGTACTCCTCATCCTGGAGTTTGCTTAAGCGGGTATCAACATTTCCACGTATCCATTTAATCTCAAGGTCAGGACGCTTAAGAAGAAGCTGAGAGCTTCTGCGAAGACTGCTAGTTCCGATAATGGCACCTTCCTTAAGGTCCTTCAAAGGAATGTGGCCTTTTGAAATCAGAGCATCACGATGATCCTCCCGGAAAGGAACACATCCTATAGTAAGGCCTTCTGGCAATACGGCAGGCATATCCTTCATACTATGAACAGCCATATCAATTTCTTTATTTAACATTGCCTGTTCGATTTCCTTTACAAATAAACCTTTTCCACCAACTTTTGATAACGTCACATCGAGGATGCGGTCACCTTTGGTTACAATTTCTTTTACTTCAAATTCAAATGGAGCACCAAGCTTTTTCAACTGATCAATAACCCAATTTGTCTGTGTTAAAGCAAGTTTACTGCGTCTGGAACCGACGATAATTTTTCTCATGACTGCCTCCTAAATTTACGAATACCAAAAGTGGAATGAAGATAATTTGCCAAACAGGAAAAAATTAATTAGTACAATTAGAAAAGACCCAATGTTCCAAAGTGCAAGTGACTTTCCTGATAGATTCCTTGCAATTCTAAGATAAAGATAGATGCTGTAAGCGGTTAAAACGATAAAAGAACCTATTATTTTGATATCATACCATGCCATTCCCGGAACCTTAAGAATCGCCCACTGAAGCCCTAAAATAAGACTAAGCATGAGCATGGGAACACCGATTACGGCTAATATATAGGATAATTGCTCCAATTTGCTAAGATCTGCAAGGCGCATAAGTCTCTTACCCCACTTTTTCCTCTTCAGCAAATCATACTGAATCAAATAAAGCAGAGAAAACACGGAGGACAATGAGAATGCACCGTAAGAAAGAATCGCCATTGTAATATGAATCAGAAGCAATTCTGAGACAAGCTTTTCACCCATAACATGCGACTGGTATTGAACAGGAGCAAAGGTATGAATAACCATTACTATAAAACCTAGTATATTAGTGAAAAAAACGATAAAGTCGACCCTTAACAAACGGTTAATTCCCAGTGATAAGGTGACAAGGACCCAGGCATAAAAATAAAGACCTTCAAATATTGTTAGTACCGGGAATCTCCCGGTTTTCATCATATAAAAAAACAAAAATACAGTTTGTAAAACCCATACAAATGCAAGTAACCAGAAGGCAATGCGGTTTGCCTTCCGGTTATGGTGAATAAAATCAAAGAAATATAACAGCACACTGAAGGCATATATTACTACTGTCAGCTCATGCAGGCGGGTCATTTGAATGTCATACATAGGATTAACCTCTCTTATGACTGAAAGGAAGCCTGAGATGCTCGAACAAAAACTTTTTCAGTTTCGGCTGCTTTCGTATTTGCCTGCTCTTCAACAAGATCCTCAATATTAAAGATTTTCACGAATAAGTCCAGTGCGTTCTCGGCGTCCGGACGTGCAGCCAATTCCTTCGCCTGGAGAATTGGATCTTTTAAAAGCTGGTTAATAATGCTCTTTGTATGCTTATTTAAAACCTTCCGATCGCGGTCGGAGAGATTCGGAATTTTACGTTCGATACTTTCCATTGTTTCTGATTGAATAGCAAGTGCTTTTTCTCTTAATGCTGTAATAACAGGTACAACACCAAGTGTTCCAATCCATTGTTTAAATTCAACAATTTCTTTTTCTGCCATTAACATAATTTGTTGGGCAGCCTTCTTTCTTTCCTGAAGGTTTGCTTCCACAATGCCTTCCAAATCATCTATATCATATAAAAAGATGTTTTCAAGCTCCCCAATATTTGGGTCAAGATCCCTTGGGACAGCTATGTCAACCATGAAAAGAGGCTTACCTTTACGCATTTTTTCTACGTTTGCCATCATATCTTTGGTAATAACAAGGTCTTTTGAACCTGTTGAACTAATTAAAATATCAGCTTCCGCCAAGGCCCTCTGGAGTTCTTCCAAAGTTCTCGCCTGACCGCCGAATTTTTCAGCAAGACTTACAGCTTTTTCAAAGGTACGGTTGATAACTGTAACCTTTCTAACTCCGCTGCCATGGAGGTTTTGAGCAGCCAGTTCACCCATTTTCCCTGCTCCAAAAATAAGTACATGCTTATTTTCAAGAGAACCGAAAATCTTTTTCGCAAGCTCGACAGCCGCATAGCTGACCGAAACAGCATTGGCTCCAATATCTGTTTCAGAGTGAGCGCGCTTGGCAAGAGTAATAGCCTGTTTAAATAAGTGGTTAAACACGGTTCCTGTCGTTTTTTCGTTCTGAGAAAGCAAAAAGCTGTCTCGCACCTGGCCAAGGATCTGAGTTTCCCCAAGAACCATTGAATTTAATCCGCAAGCTACTTTAAATAAATGCTCGACAGCCCCATCCTCCTCATAAATGAAAAGAAATGGTGAAAATTCGTCCTGATCTATGTTAAACCATTCAGATAAAAACTCTTTAATATAGTAACGGCCTGTATGCAGCTGATCAACCACTGCATAAATCTCCGTACGATTACAGGTAGAGACGATAACATTCTCAAGAATGCTCTTTTTCGCATTAAGGTTAACAGTCGCTATTCCAAGATCGGGCTGATTAAATGTCAGCCTTTCACGGATTTCTACAGGGGCTGTTTTATAGTTAATACCCACCACTAAAATATGCATTTAATAATGACACCCCCAAATAAATTTCCATTCCTAACTAGTCTAATTATATCATGTGTATAATTGCATTTTGCCCAAAAAATGTGAACAGAAAACGAAACTGTGTGTTAATATATTAAAATGAATAGATTATTCATCAGATAAGTCGACAAAATACTTCCCTAAGTACAGTACCAAAAAACAAGCAATGATTCAAGTGAACCTTTCTGGAAGTGGTGTATTTATGAAAAATCAGAGAATTTTCCCTGGAATTATTTTAATAGGATTTGGGGCATACTTTTTTATGCAGCAATCAGGCATTACATTATTTCAGCAGTTTTATACATGGCCGACACTTTTACTCATCGTCGGACTTGGCTTTTTAGGACAAGGTTATCTTGCAAAGGATTACGAGGCTATTCTCCCGGGCGTTATCCTGGCAGGCTTTGGACTGCATTTCCACCTTGTTCACCGAGTGACCTTCTGGCCTGATCATATAGGAACTTTTATTTTTATAATTGCTTTTGGTTTTCTTTTAAGGTATCAGAAAACAGGTACAGGACTCTTTCAGGCAGTATTATTTTTAATTCTCTCAGTACTTCTTTTGTTCTACGATAAAATTGCAGCCTATTTTGGCCTTTTACAAAATGGAGTTTCTATAGCGTGGAAATTCTGGCCTGCTGTTCTCATAATTATTGGAGGTTCTCTCCTTTTTATAAAGAAAAAATAAACGTCCGGACAATTGTCCGGACGTTTTTTACGAACCTACATAAAGCTCTCAATTACTCCCCAAGCCTTGTCTTTTCCTTCACCTGTTTCGGATGAGAAATGAATAAGATGATCGTTAGGATCCATATCCAATGTTTCTTTGACAATTTTCAAATGTTTTTGCCATTTACCTTTGGGAATTTTGTCTGCTTTAGTCGCAATAACAATAACTGGTATTTCATAATGCTTTAAAAAATCATACATTGTCACATCATCACGGGTAGGAGGATGGCGAAGGTCAATGAGCAGAACAACCGCCCTTAATTGCTCCCTCTTAGTTAAATAGGTTTCAATCATCTTCCCCCAGGCTTCACGTTCTGATTTGGAAACCTTGGCATATCCGTATCCCGGAACATCAACAAAATGCAGAATTTCATTAATGATATAAAAATTTAAAGTTTGGGTTTTCCCCGGCTTGGAAGAAATCCGGGCGAGCCCCCTCCGATTCAGCATCTTATTAATAAAAGAGGACTTTCCCACATTTGACCTTCCAGCTAATGCGAACTCTGGCATATCCCCTTCAGGATACTGATCGGGCTTCACTGCGCTTATAACTATTTCCGAACTTGTTACCTTCATTGAGCGGCACCTTCCGTAAGTGCGTGCTTGAGCACCTCATCCACATGAGATACAAGAACAAAGTCAAGCTCATTTCGGACTGTCTCAGGAATATCATCAATATCCTTTTCGTTGTCCTTTGGAATAATAATCTTTGTTAGACCGGCACGATGAGCACTTAATGATTTTTCCTTCAAGCCGCCAATTGGAAGCACTCTTCCTCTTAGCGTAATTTCACCCGTCATTCCCACTTCACGGCGAATCGCTCTTCCTGAAAGAGCGGAAACAAGGGCTGTTGCCATTGTAATGCCGGCAGAAGGCCCATCCTTAGGGACGGCACCTTCTGGAACATGGATGTGTATATCAAATTTTTCATGGAAGTTAGGATCAATTCCTAGCTCTTCAGCTTTCGAGCGAATATAGCTGAATGCTGCCTGAGCTGATTCCTTCATGACGTCTCCCAATTTACCGGTTAAAACTAGCTTTCCTTTACCCGGTGACAAAGACACCTCGATTTGAAGTGTATCTCCGCCTACAGTTGTATAAGCAAGACCAGTGGCAACTCCAACCTGATCTTCAAGTTCTGCCTGACCATATCTGAACCTTGGTTTACCCAAAAATTCTTCTACATTTTTTTCCGTAACGACCACACGTTTCTTTTCTCCTGAAACAACAATTCTTGCGGTTTTGCGGCAAATGGTCGCCATTTGTCTTTCCAGACTCCTAACCCCAGCTTCACGGGTGTAGTATCGGACCACTTTAAGAATGGCATCATCACGAACCTGCAAAGTTCCCTTTGAAAGACCATTTTCCTTGATTTGTTTTGGTAAAAGATGATCGCGTGTAATATGGACCTTCTCAATTTCCGTGTAGCCCGCAATGGTGATGATTTCCATCCTGTCTAAAAGAGGGCCAGGGATAGTGGATAAATTGTTTGCCGTTGCAATGAACATAACTTTAGATAAATCATAAGGTTCTTCTATATAATGGTCACTAAAGTTAAAGTTCTGTTCGGGATCCAATACCTCAAGCATCGCTGATGAAGGATCTCCACGAAAATCACTGGACATTTTATCAATTTCATCTAGAAGGAATACAGGATTTATAGTTCCTGCCTTTTTCATTCCCTGGATTATACGTCCAGGCATTGCGCCAACGTAAGTCCTTCTGTGTCCTCTTATTTCTGATTCATCTCTAACTCCTCCAAGAGATACCCGAACAAAATGACGGTTAAGGGAAGCTGCAATTGATTTTGCCAGACTTGTTTTACCAACTCCGGGAGGTCCTGCAAGGCAGAGAATGGGTCCTCTCAGTGAATTAGTCAGCTTTTGAACTGCCAAATATTCAAGAACACGTTCCTTTACCTTTTCAAGGCCATAATGGTCCTCATTTAGTATTTTCTCCGCGCGCAAAATGTCGAGATCGTCCTCAGTTTTCTTTGACCATGGAAGGGATACAAGCCACTCTATATAATTTCGAATAACGGCACTTTCGGCTGAACTTGTTGGAACCTTTTCATATCTGTCCAGCTCTTTCAAAGCGATGTTTTTTACATTTTCAGGCATTCCGGCAAGCTCGATCTTTTCAGTAAGATCAGCAATCTCACCGGTTTTCCCTTCTTTGTCACCCAATTCTTTCTGAATGGCTTTCATTTGTTCGCGCAAATAATATTCCTTTTGCGTACGCTCCATAGAGCGCTTTACTCTCTGGCCAATCTTTTTCTCCAGGTTTAAAACTTCTTTTTCATTATGAATAATATCAATTACGCGGTTCATTCTCTCTTTGGCATCAATCGTCTCCAAAATCTCCTGCTTTTCCTTCAGTTTTAAGGGCAGATGTGAAGAGATAATGTCCGCCATACGGCCTGGCTCTTCTATATCTGCAACCGAGGAGTAAGTTTCAGCAGAAATCTTTTTCGACATCTTTATGTATTGCTCGAAATAATCCAGCATAGTTCTCATTAATGCCTGATCTTCTACATCTTTTTCTGTGCTTTCCTCAAATGTTTTGAGACTGACAGCAAAATGGTCCCCTTCATCATAAAAAGAGACAATCTCTGCTCTGTTAAGCCCTTCTACCAGAACGCGGATTGTACCATTTGGCAATTTAAGCATTTGCTTAACCTTTGTAAGGGTCCCCAATTTATACAAGTCATCTTCTGATGGATCATCTATTGTTATGTCTTTTTGTGTAGTCAAAAAGATCATGTGGTCATCTACCATTGCTTTTTCAAGCGCCTGCACCGATTTCTCACGACCAACATCCAAATGAAGAACCATTGTCGGATAAACTAGCAAGCCCCGAAGAGGCAGGAGGGGGACGATCATTTCTTTCTCTTTCGCCATAAATATTGCACCTCCAAATGCGATTCAAATTACTTCCATTCCAATTCTAAAACAGGATGAGCCTTTGTACAATTCTATCTTATTTAAAATAGTGTGTCTAATAATAGTGCCCGTCGATAGATATTATTAGTATCCTAAAAAAACCATTCTTTATGCCTTGCCTAAGAATAGGAAAACTACCCTTACGTAAAAAGAGAAACTTCGGCTCGCCTGTGTTAAAAGAGGAAAGCCGAAGTTTATTTTTAAATGGTCTCTTTTTTTGATAACTCGATAGGAGCCGGAATAATTTTCCCCCTATCCTTATTAAGGGCTATATCAAAAACCTCAGACAAATTTGTTACTGGGACAATATTTATATCATTTATCTCATTTAATATGGACTGCATGTTTTCAGCAGGTATAATAACTGTTTTTGCACCAGCTTTTTTAGCTGCCTTTACTTTAGGATAAACACCGCCAATTGGTTTAACATTTCCGTGAATGCTTATTTCACCAGTCATAGCTACGCTATTATCAACTGGGATTTTATAAATGGCAGAGTAAATTCCAGTAGCCATGGCAATTCCTGCGGAAGGTCCATCAATTGGGACCCCTCCAGGAAAATTAACATGTATATCAAATTCATCAGCCGGAACACCCATGGAACGAAGGACTGTAATTACATTTTCAACCGACCCGCGGGCCATACTTTTTCGGCGAATTGATTTTCCCTGTCCGCCAATGCTTTCTTCATCTACAATGCCTGTAATGTTGATTGTACCCTTATTATCCCGAACAGGAATAACGGTTACTTCAATTTCAAGAAGTGCACCTGAATTCGGGCCATAAACAGCCAGGCCGTTTACCAGACCAATGCATGGAATATCGTTAATGTTTCTTTCCATTCTAGGCGTTAACTGACTGGAATGGATCACCCATTCAATATCTTCATCTTTTATATAACTTCTTTCTTCCGTAATAGCCAAACCAGCTGCAGTTTGAATCATATTCACTGCTTCACGGCCATTTCTAGCATAGTTTGAAAGAGTATTTAAACCTTTTTCTGAAATTTTCATTTCTACCTTATCTGCTGCCTTTTTAGCAACAACAGATATTTCTTCCTGAGATAATTCCCTGAAAAAAACTTCCATACAGCGAGAACGAATTGCAGGCGGAATTTCATTTGGTGTCCTTGTTGTGGCCCCAATTAATCTAAAATCTGCGGGCAGGCCATTTTTAAAAATATCATGGATGTGCGTCGGGATTTGGGCATTTTCTTCATTGTAGTATGCACTTTCAAGATAAACTTTTCGATCTTCCAATACCTTTAGAAGTTTGTTCATTTGGATAGGATGCAGTTCGCCAATTTCATCTATGAATAGAACCCCGCCATGAGCATTGGTTACAGCTCCTTGCTTCGGCTGTGGTATTCCCGCCTGCCCCATTGCACCTGCCCCTTGATAAATCGGATCATGGACAGAACCTATTAATGGGTCAGCTATTCCTCTTTCATCAAATCGTGCGGTTGTAGCATCCAACTCAACAAAAACAGATGCAGCTTTAAATGGAGATTTGGAATTTTTCTTCGCTTCTTCAAGCACAAGACGCGCTGCAGCTGTTTTTCCTACCCCTGGTGGTCCATAAACAATGACATGTTGTGGGTTAGGACCGCAAAGTGCAGCTTTCAGTGCCTTTATCCCATCGCTTTGTCCAACTATATCATCAAAACTGGTAGGCCGTACTTTTTCAGACAATGGTTCTGTCAAGGAAATGGACCGCATTTTTTTCAGCTGCTCCATCTCTTTACGCGATTCTTTATCAATGGAAATCTTTTGTGTTCTTTGGCCTCTTAATAAGTTCCAAAAATACAGCCCGATAACAATGCCAAAGAAGAGCTGTATAAATAAAGCAATCCCCGTCCAACTCATCCTATTCCCTCCTGAAAAAATCAACTCTGATTACTTGATAGTATTTCCTTTCAGGAGTTGGAATAAACAAGAAATTGACAGAAACATTAATCATACTCAGAAAAGCGTAAAAAAGGCCCGGCAGTCTGCCAGGCCTAACTTCTATGCACTCTTGCCAAAAGCACAGTGCTGCATAAGTTTTCTTTAAGCTGAAGTTTTTCTTTCTGCTTCCACAACTGTTCCATCTTCAAGAACTAGTTTTGGAATGCTGTTTTCCGCAACCGTTTCTTTTGTGATAATGCATTTTGTGATATCGTCGCGGGACGGAAGGTCAAACATGACATCAAGCATAATGCCTTCAATAATGGAACGTAGTCCACGGGCACCTGTTTTCCGTTCAATAGCCTTCTTCGCGATTTCGTTTAATGCACCTTCTTCAAATTCCAATTCAACGTCATCAAGCTCAAGCATTTTCTGATATTGCTTAACTAATGCGTTTTTAGGCTTTGTGAGAATTTCGATTAAGGCATCTTCGTCAAGTTGTTCAAGACTTGCAATAACCGGCAGACGGCCGATGAATTCTGGAATCAGACCAAATCTCAATAAGTCTTCTGGTAAAACCTTAGAAAGAAGTTCTTTTTGACTGATATCCACCTGCTTCGTATCCGAACCAAAACCAATGACTTTCTGGCCTAAACGGCGCTTTATAATTGGCTCGATGCCATCAAAGGCCCCCCCGCAAATAAAGAGAATATTTGTGGTATCAATTTGGATAAATTCCTGATGAGGATGCTTTCTTCCTCCCTGAGGCGGAACGCTGGCTATTGTGCCTTCAAGAATTTTAAGCAATGCCTGCTGAACACCTTCTCCAGACACATCTCTTGTAATAGAAGGATTTTCTGACTTGCGGGCAATTTTATCGATTTCATCAATATAAATAATGCCTTTTTCAGCTTTTTCTACATCATAATCAGCAGACTGAATAAGCTTCAATAAGATGTTTTCAACATCTTCGCCCACATAGCCAGCCTCTGTTAATGAAGTAGCATCAGCAATTGCAAACGGTACATTTAGAATTCTTGCAAGAGTCTGGGCAAGAAGTGTTTTACCGCTTCCTGTTGGCCCGATCATACAAATGTTACTCTTGGATAATTCAACATCATCAATTTTACTGTTAGAATTGATTCGTTTGTAGTGATTATATACGGCAACAGACAACGACTTTTTTGCCTGCTCCTGACCAATAACGTATTCATCTAGAATTTCGCGGATTTCCTTTGGTTTAGGAACATCCTTAAATTCAACTTCTTCCTCTGTTCCTAGTTCTTCTTCCACTATTTCAGTACAGAGTTCGATACACTCGTCACATATATAAACACCAGGACCGGCAACCAATTTACGTACTTGATCCTGTGTTTTGCCACAGAATGAACATTTTAATTGCCCTTTTTCATCATTAAATTTAAACAATACTTTCACCCCTTGGAAACGTCTAAGCAATATTTAAAGTTGCGGATCACCAGCAAAACGGATAGAAGCAAGAGATTTTTTCTAAAAATTCAGCGTTATGTATTGCATTGTAACATATATAGGCGAAGGACTGGAAATGAAAACTCTCAAAGCATATTTCTTTTTTAGCTAATCAGAATTTATATCCATAAATTCTGAACGCACGCCGGAAAAGCACCTGCTTTTCCTGGGAAGTACTATTCAGGCGTATGGCACAGGGATGTACCGTTTTGAGCGTGATAAGTGGAAATATGGCTCTGCTCTCACTAAAAGTCGCAATCGCAGAGTTTTCTTTATGAACTCTTATTATCCGTTTTGAGATATCCTATTCGAAAAGTTATGTACTCATTCAGCTTATCCATATTTTTGGCTATTAAATCGCAAGTGACGATTTTTAAAAATTTTTCCTTTTGTTATGTATATTTTCCAGTCCTAAAACTGTGCCTATTCTTATTATAATATGTAATGGAGAAAAAGTATAAAACAAGGCACGAATAATATCGTGCCCTGCAAGTAATATACATTATTTTGTAACAGTTTTCTTATTTTCAACAAGGAAATCAACAGCTTTTCTTAATTGAAGATCAGTTGTAACGCCTTCTAGGCCACCAAGAGCGTTCACAATATTAGGAACAGTCATATTATACATTTCAGCCATTTTTTCAAGTTCGGCATTTACCTCTTCTTCAGAAACTTCAAGGTTTTCAGCTTTTGCGATAGCTTCTAGTGTCAGGTTGTTGCGAACGCGGCCGTCTGCTTCTTCCTTCATTTGCTCACGAAGTGCGTTTTCATCCTGGCCAGAGAACTGGAAGTAAAGTTCAAGGTTCATTCCCTGCGCTTGAAGACGCTGTTCGAATTCTTGAAGCATACGGTTTACTTCGTTTTCAACCATTACTTCTGGGATTTCGATTTGAGCGTTTGCTCCAGCTTTTTCTACAACAGTGTCACGAACTTGGTGCTCAGCTTCGTGCTTCTTGCTGTCCTCAAGGCGTGTTCGAATTTTTGCTTTCAATTCGTCCAAAGTTTCAACTTCATCGTCTGCATCTTTAGCGAATTCATCATCAATTTCAGGAAGTTCTTTTGTTTTGATTTCGTGAAGAGTTACTTTGAATACTGCAGGTTTTCCAGCTAATTCAGCAGCGTGGTATTCTTCCGGGAAAGAAACTTCAACATCTTTTGACTCGCCTGCAGAAACACCAACCAATTGCTCTTCAAAACCTGGGATAAAAGAATTTGATCCCAATTCCAGAGAATAGTTCTCAGCTTTTCCGCCTTCAAAAGCTTCACCATCAACAAAGCCCTCAAAGTCGATAACAACTGAATCACCATTTTCTGCAGGTCCTTCTTCTTTAACAACCAATTCAGCGTGGCGCTCTTGAAGAGATTTTAGCTCTGCATCCACTTCTTCATCTGTAACGTTTGTATCGAATTCTTCAACTTCAAGACCTTTGTACTCACCAAGAGTAACTTCCGGCTTAACTTGAACAGTAGCTTTGAAAACAAGCTCTTTACCCTTTTCGATTTGTTCGATATCGATTTCAGGGCGATCAATTGGCTCAATGCCAGTTTCATCAATAGCCTCAGAATATGCTTCTGGAAGAATAATATCTATAGCATCCTGGTAAAGAGATTCAATACCAAAACGCTTTTCAAACATTGGACGAGGCATTTTTCCTTTACGGAAACCAGGAACATTAATTTGTTTCACTACTTTTTTAAACGCAGCGTCAAGACCCTCGTTTACCTTTTCCGCACTTACTTCAACTGTAAGGACACCGCGGTTTCCTTCTAACTTTTCCCATTTTGCTGACATACCGTTTTTCCCTCCAACATCTATTCTCATTTCCATTTGTACGAATCTGTTATGAATACGTCTTGTCCTTCAAGTCAATATCCACGCACCATGTAATGCCCATTTTCTCACATTACAACCCCTACATTATAACATAGGTTTATTTTCTTTCAACAGTGAAGGCTATATTATCGGATAAGAAATTTCTTCAATTTCTTTTATTTTGCTTACTGCTAGGTTTATATCTTCGGTGGAAGCATTGTACTTGCCTCGGATTTCAAGCTTTTCCTCATTCATCCCATGGTATTTAAGGGCCGTCAAGTGGAACGCGGCAGCCCAGGCCTCTGGGCTGCCTGGCTCTAGTAAAAAAGGATAAGCAATGAAGAAATAACGTTCAATAAGGCTCTTCAAATTTTCAAATAAAACAGGATCATCATTTTCGATTTCATTTCCAAGAAGCGAGATAATAGTGACCATTTCATCCTGCGAATACATATCAGGCAGCAAAGCAGGAACGCAAGTCTCTTTCAATCCAAATTTTGTTACTTCTACCTCTTTCTCATATTCCTGCTCTTTTAAAATATTGATTAAAATTGTCTTTAAAAACGGATGACCACTTTCAGCAATTAAGTATGCTTTAATATCTTTCATAAAGGGTCTTATGTTTTGGTTGGAAAGTTTTGAAATCAGGAGAAGTTGTTCTTTCGGATCCTGCAAAGAAAAAAGATTCAATTCCTGAAGCTGCTCACTTTTTTCTTCCATCTTTAGCAGTTCTTCATCACTTGGAACAGGAATATGATTTTCGGCCATTCTTCTACTAAATTGAAGCAATGTTAAAAAATGATCTTGTTTTTCTCGAGGAACCTCTTTTTCATCTAAAAGAGCTTCAATAACAGAAACAATTTCGTGGTATTCATGAAGCTGGATCAAAATGGTTAAATACAAATCAACCATTTGCATATAGTCGCCTATACCTTTAAACAACATCTCTTTTGCAAGCTCTCTGGCATTTCGATAGGAACCCGCTTCAAAATAGGATATAACCAATCCGAACAAAATATCGCTATTTTCCGGGTCAAGTTCTTTTGCCTCCTCAAGATAACGGATGGCATCTCTATATTTTTTTTGCTGAAGGCTATCTATCCCTTTTTCCGTAAGCCTCTTGTCCAGGTCGGGAAAGAAGACAACATTGTCTGCCTGCTTTATTCGATCCTGCTTTTTCATTGTCATTTACCGTCCTTATGTTTATTGTTGAAAACTAGTTTAGCATGTAAATCGCGAAAAAACAAAAGCATGGGCTTTTGTTGATTATCTTTAAGGTATGTACATAAAAAAAGCTTGCCGGTGTCGGCAAGCTGAATGGTTATGTAGTGTAAAAGTGGCGTCCCAGGAGAGATTCGAACTCCCGACCGTACGCTTAGAAGGCGTATGCTCTATCCGGCTGAGCTACTGGGACATGTAATGGTAAAATATATAATTTTGTCTTCACAATTAATGTTTCCATATCCCGTCCTGATCTCAGAAAGAAGATTCAAGGAGCAGCTCGATCAGTACGCTGTAGCTTATACTAAGAAGATTATTCGAACGGGCTGAGCTACTGGGACATTTATTAAAGACAATATTTATTATATTAGGCTAGCATTTAAAAGTCAATACTCATTTTCACATTTTTTTAAGCAAGGGGATAAATTACTCCCCTGCTTATAATATATACGCTTTTTAGCTATTTTGACAGTGTGAATTTTTTTGAAAGCTCTTTAAGCTCACCATTTTCAAGGTCAAAGACCTTCAAAACAATATCTTTTTCCTGTAAATCAAGAATTACATATGTTTTTTCCAGTCTGCGTCTTGGAAGACGAAGACTGCCAGGATTTAGAAAGAGAATCCCATCCACTTCTTCGGCACCCAAAAGATGTGAATGCCCAAAGCACACCACATCGGCACCCACTTCTTTGGCTCGGTAGTGAAGATTCATTAATGTTGATTTAACAGAATAATGGTGGCCATGGGTAATAAAGAATTTTTTCCCTCCAGCATCTGCAGTCGTTTCGTTAGGATATCCAGCTTCATAATCACAATTCCCTCGGACTGTTAAAAACCCCTGAATAGCAGGGTCGTCCTTCATAAGTTCTGAATCACCACAATGGACCATTAAATCAATGTCGGTACCGTGAGTGTCCTTAATTAGCTGAAGTTCCTCTGTTAAGCCATGGCTGTCACTTACAATCAAAACCTTGCTCATAACAGATCGGCTCTTTCAATTATTGATTCAATGATTCCGCTAAGTTCCTGAATAGCGTTTGCCCTATGGCTGATTCTGTTTTTCTCATCAGAAGGCAGCTCGGCCATTGATTTACCTAATTCAGGAACAAAGAAAATCGGATCATAACCAAACCCATTTATACCACGCCGTTCACTCAGGATTTCCCCCTCGCAGGTACCCGAAACTGTGATTGTTTCCTTTCCAGGAATGGCAACGGCCAAAGTACAATAAAATCGGGCACTGCGGTTCTCTTCAGCAACAGTAGATAGTTCATCCAGAACCTTATCTATATTAGCCTGATCATCTTTTTGCTCTCCTGCATAACGTGCAGAATAAATCCCTGGCCGGCCATCCAAAGCGTCAACTATAAGTCCGGAATCATCCCCGATTACCATTTTGTTCAGCTGTTCTGCAATGGTTTCGGCTTTTATGACTGCATTTTCTTCGAATGTTTCACCTGTTTCGTCGATGTCATCAATCTCAGGATAATCAAGAAGAGTACGTACTGAAATATTTTTAGAGGCAAAAAGGTGTTCAAATTCTTTTGCTTTACCAGGATTTTTGGTTGCAATTATAACTTCATTCACGATTATTTCTCCTCGTTATTTTTTCTGTTGTCTTCTATTTTATTAGAAATCTCCAAACCCAAGGCCATTTTTTGAAAGTCAAAAAGTTCCGCTATACCTGTCTGTGCTGCTGCTAATAGTTCTTGAAGCTGACTATAGGAAAAAGTCGACTCCTCACCAGTCCCCTGAAGCTCAACAAATTCCCCGCTTCCAGTCATTACAATATTCATATCAACCTTTGCCTGAGAATCTTCATGATAATTGAGATCTAATACAACTTCTTGATTCTCTAGTATACCTACACTAGTAGCTGCTAAGTAGTCTTTCACAGGAAATCTGGATATTGCCCTTTTTTCAAGGAGGCCATTTAAAGCTAAAGCCAATGCTGTATATGCCCCGGTAATAGAAGCTGTACGTGTGCCTCCGTCTGCCTGAATGACATCACAATCAATCCAAATTGTCTTTTCACCAATTGCCTCCAAATCGACAACGGCTCTCAAGGCACGTCCAATTAAACGCTGGATTTCCATTGTTCTTCCTGATACCTTTCCTTTCGAAGACTCTCTTATGTTTCTTTGTCCTGTTGCCCTTGGAAGCATGGAATACTCTGCTGTAATCCACCCTTTTCCTCCGCCCCTCATAAATGGGGGCACACGATCTTCTATGCTGGCAGTGCAAATGACTTTGGTATTTCCTACTGAAATTAGAACAGAACCCTCCGGATGGATCAAATAATTTGTTTCTATATGTACAGGTCTTAATTGTAGTTTTTCTCTTCCATCAAAACGCAACATTTTTTCCTCCTCTTCATAAGAAAAGCGCAAGCGCCCGTTCAGCGACGTATGGCCATTTGAAGAAAGGCTAAGGTCGCCACTTCCTGTGGCAACGCCTTTCTGACCCGCATCCTGTGGGCCTCCACTTCGACTGAGATAAAGGATACACGAAATGCAAAGCATTTCGATGTTGACTTATCGTAGGGAGAAGCGGGATGGACACTAGCTGGACCAAGTATCACCTACGGTCATACTTAATGCAAGATATTCAAAGAAGCTTTTCAGGCTGAAAACTCGCTGGGCGCTGGAGCTAGACACAATTTAATAGGTAAAACTTTATACTTATTATCAATCATGAACAACCCATAATGGCTTTCCCGCTAAATAAAGAAAAGGCAGGCCTTCAGCCAACCTCTTCCATTGTCTCTATAATAGTATAACAAAAATTTTTTTTTAAAAACTACCCGTATTTACTTTTTCAGGTCGGGTTACAGGCGCAGTTAATTTCTTTCCATCTTCTTTAACTAGTTCTGGTTTGCCATTTACCGTTACAGCCACGCTTTCAATTCCCTTTTGCTCTGTTAAGGAAAGGACCAGCGAGTCAAGTAAATGCTGTGAAATGATCTTTTTGTCAAAGCTGCCGTAAATAGAGTTATTGAAATTCAAGGTCACCTTTCCATTCTCTACTTTAGGTGCTTCTTTTAATTTAACTGTTGGAAGGAAGTCGGTTACTAAATCCGACTTTTGGTTAGGCCCTTTTACTAATTCTTCAACAATAGCTGCAATATTGTCTTTTTCCGTATTGCTTACACGCTTAGTGACAGGAACATAATAATACGCTCCCTCTTTGCCGCCAATGTAGTAAACAGTAACAGGCCTTGTATTTGTAATATCAAGTACATCTGCAGTATCAAGGTTGATACCGCTGGCCCTTGATAGACTTTCACTAATAGGTGTGCCATTTACCGGCATTTCCTTCAGCTCATGGCCCGCCATTTTTAATTTCACTTTTTTAATAGAGTCAAACTGGGTCAGGGTCCAGGTTACCGATTGAAGGATTTTCATTTCATCCTCAGCTTTATAATTCTTAAATTCTTTTGAAAAGTCTACGCTTGCAATGCCATCTTTAATATCAATAGTAAACTCAGTATCAGCCGGGAGCACTGCCCGGAATCCGTTAGGAAGGATTTCCGAAACCGGACCGCTATCTACCAGGTATTCCAGTGCCTGCTTGGCGACTGAGGATGTCTTCGGCAGGGTTAATGTCTGTGGAACCACATATCCATTTTTGTTAATTAAATACAGCTCTGTTTTAACTGCACCCTTTGCATTCTCCTTTTTTCCTGATGCTGCGTTGCTGGTTTTTCCGCTTGTATATGTCACACTTTTGGGCGGATCAATTTTTTTCTGGGTTTCCGTATTAAACAGCCCGCAGCCTGACAAAAGGACAGACGAAACAAGCACAGCTGAAACAATCGTTGTTGTTTTATTTTTGGACATTTAAATCCCTCCTGAGACAGTTTGTACTACATGTATACGAGCCTGCTCAGATTTTAGACCCTTAATGAGAAAATTTATGGACAATCTTTTGAAAATATTTACAGGGATAGCCGTTCTTCGAAGGACAAATCGTGTTGTGGCTGCTTGAAAAGAAAGTCCTTCTGCCGGTCTATGAAAGACAAAATTTGGTCTGGCTGCGAGAAAAATCCTCAAAAAACAAAAAAACTCCCACTTGGGGAGTTAATGTTCAAGCTTTATAGTTTCAACATGATCAATCTTCTCGTGAAGCCATTGTGAAGCAATTTGTGAAAAAATTGCCCTGGAGCCTGTAGTGTAAAATTCATGTACAGGTTCCTCATCATTTTCAGTCAACAAACCTTTATATTGAAGGATGGTGCTGATTTCTCTTGCTGTTTCATCTCCTGAGCTTATGACACTTACTTCAGGACCCATTACCTTTTTAATTAACGGTTCTAGCAATGGATAGTGGGTACATCCGAGGATGAGAGTATCTAGCCTTTGATTTAATAAAGGCTGCAGCGCCTCAGAAACAATCTTTTCAGCGATACTCCCGCTATACTCACCGCTTTCAACAAGAGGGACGAACTTTGGACACGCATGACTTTCAACATGCAGCCTGCTGTTTAACGCTTTTAAAGCTCTTTCATAAGCTCCGCTTTTTACTGTTCCTATAGTTCCTATAATCCCTACCCTATAATTATTTGTTGTTTTAATAGCGGCACGGGCACCAGGGAAAATTACACCAATTACAGGAATCGATAATTCTTGCTGAATATCTTCCAATACAGCTGCAGTTGCTGTATTGCAGGCAATGACCAGCATTTTTATGTTTCTTTTCAATAAAAATCTGGTTAATTGCCAGGTGAATTTTTTTACTTCGTATTTGGACCTTGGACCATAAGGGCATCGGGCTGTATCGCCAAGATAAATGATTTTCTCATTAGGAAGCTGTCTCATGATTTCTTTAGCTACCGTAAGGCCGCCAACCCCCGAATCCATTACTCCTATTGCCTGTTTCAAACTTCTCTCCTCATTCTTTACGCATTTCTAAATGCAGCTTTGTTAAATTACTCTGTAGTACCCGAATTTCATCGTCAGAGAAATTTATCAAAACAGCTTCTAGGTATCCTTGTCGCTTAATGATTACTTCTTCTATTATACGTTCTCCTTCTTCAAGCAAATGTATCCGGACAACGCGTCTGTCATTTGGATCCTTTACACGCATAACAAGCTTATTTTTTTCCATTCTATCAACAAGATCGGTTGTTGTGCTGCATGCAAGGTACATCTTATTGGAAAGTTCGCCTATTGTCATGTCCCCGTCTTCAAAAAGCCATTGAAGCGCTACAAATTGAGGCGGTGTAATGGTATAGTTGCTTAATAGCTCTCTTCCCTTTTGCTTGATAATACCGGCTATGTAGCGCAAGTCTTTCTCAATATCAGCTACAATAGGCCTGTCCTTTTTAATAGTCTCTTCGGCTTTCATTATTATACACTCCTATTCACCTTATGCAATTTGGTAAGCATTCATAACCTGATGAATGACCGGCTGCATGACAGGATTTACGGCTTTCCTATTCTCTTATTTTCTACTTTTTCGAGGGAAAATTCAAGAGGATACACTTATTTCTTATTGAAATGGCATAATGGAGTCAAATGAAGTACCTGTTTTTAAAGCAAACCTGTCATTTATCTGGTATACCATGATCTACTAATCTAAAAAATCAGGACCGGCCTAATAGTAGGCCGGTCTAGATTACAATTCCAGCTCTCCCATACGGAGGAGCTCTACAACAGCTTGTGAACGCCCCTTAACACCAAGCTTTTGCATTGCATTCGAAATATGATTTCGAACCGTTTTCTCGCTTATAAATAATTCACCAGCGATTTCTTTTGTTGTTTTGTCTTGAACCAACAGTTCGAATACTTCTCTTTCCCGTTTGGTGAGTAATGGCTTATGCGAAAATTCATTTTCCTTCAAGTATTGTAACCCTCCTTGCCTTCGCCAGTTATGAACCGTGGGATGGGTATATATTTAGTCACCATATCATATGTAATTTCAATAGCCGGAGTGACTGAATTCCTTGAAAGAGAACGAAAACTAATAAAATTGGTCTCTAGGCGTTTACAGAACTTTTTTTCAAAAACAACTTTTTCATCTCTTCCGTCCAGGGTGCTCCCTTGCCGCTTTTTTTCGACATTTGCACAACAGTCCCTCTGCCAGTAAAGCAAATGTCTCCGTTTTCCCTCTTACCCATATAATGAAGATCTACAGAAGAGGTTCCAATTTTATTGGCTTTTACATAAATTCTTAAACTTTGGTCGTAATACACTTGTTTTACATAGTCGCATTGCAAATCCGCAACAACAGGAATATTTTCACTTTCTGGCTTTACCCAATCCTGCATAAAACCCAGACTCTGAAAATAGTTAATCCTTGCTTCTTCAAAGTAAGAAAAAGGCACTGTATTATTTAAATGCCCAAACATGTCTGTTTCTGAAAACCGTACCTTTACAGGATGATAAAAAGAAAATTCTTTCTCCCATGAAATAATTTCTTCGATGTAATCCATCTTTGCCACTAATAATTTCGCCTCCTAAAAACTGAATCATTATTCATTTTTCTATTATATATTATTATTGTAGGATTTTTAAAGGAATTAGATTAGAAACATTATCAAGTTATCCTTAAGATTCTTTCTTCAGACGCGCCTTTAGGGAAAAATTCTCTTCCGCGTTCCTTACGTTTTGTCCTCGAGACGGGAGTTCAGGGACAAATCTTTATCGGGTTCCATTTGTTTTGTCCTTGATGAAGATTTCCAGTTCAATCTCATGCAAAAAGGGTGCCCTTATTTTTTCGGCGAGCACCCTCTGTGGAAATTAATTAAGTTACTTGATCAGTGAAATCAATCCTGGTCTTCCTTCTCAGCTTTTTTGTCGTGGAAGGTAAGAACGAACGTGCTTAATGCTGGAACTTTTACCTTATCACCATTCAATTTATCTAATGCTTCATCGCTAGCCTTAACTCCATTAACAAGAATATCCCATTTTCCTTTGCGTGGAAGTTGAATTTCAACTGGGGTTCTGTTGGCGTTATAAGCTACGACAATTTTTTCTGCTTTATCTCCGTTAGCATTTCCATCAAGAACATAAGCAACGGAATTAGCAGGAGCATCAATAAATTTGAGGTGCTGCCTAATGTCATCCGCATTTGTCATACGGAAAGCAGGGTGGCTTTTTCTTACCTTAACTAATCCTTTAAAATACTCTACCTCTGCATTAAACTGACTTCTGCGGGTCCAATCAAGCATATTGACTGCATCTCCGGCATTATAACTGTTCTCATTGCCGCCCTTTGTGCGCATGAATTCCTGGCCCGCATGAATGAAGGAAAGTCCCTGAGAAGTCAAAACAATCGATGTAGCAAGCTTGTGCATCTGCTTGCGTACTTCCTCGGTATCACTCTTATTTGTAATGGCTAACTTATCCCAAAGAGTAAGGTTATCATGGGCTTCTACATAGGTGACAGTCTGTTCAGGATCTTGTGAGAAGGTCATAATCTGATCGTTGTAATTAATTCCTCCTACAACCCCCTTCTTAATACGAAGCTCCATTCCAGTTTTTCCATTTACAAAACCTTTATCGTTTCCATCAAATACGCTGCCTTTTAAACCATCGCGAATATCGTCATTAAAATGGGCGATACCAGGCATTTTAGCTGCATTCTTTTGGTTTGCTTTCAATGCTGGGTCAAGGGCTGTTCCCAAATCCCATCCTTCTCCAATAGTAATAATCGAAGGATCGATATTGTCCAGTGCTTTTCTGACAGGGTTCATCGTATCTACATCATGGATACCCATTAGGTCAAATCTGAATCCATCAATATGGTATTCTTTAGCCCAATAAATAACAGAGTCTACAATAAACTTCCTCATCATTTTATGTTCGGAGGCTGTATCGTTTCCTACACCTGTTCCATTGCTTAAGGTGCCGTCTTCGTTATAACGGAAATAATAACCCGGCACAAGCTTATTAAAGTTTGATTCCTGTGCACTGAACATATGATTATAAACAACATCCATTACTACACGAAGATTATTGTCATGAAGCGTTTGAATCATTTGCTTCATTTCATTAATTCTTACGGTCGGTGTATAAGGATCAGTTGAATATGATCCTTCTGGAACATTGTAGTTTTTAGGGTCGTATCCCCAGTTATATTGAGGCTGATCGAGCTTAGTTTCATCTACACTTGCAGTGTTATAGTCATACATAGGAATAAACTGTACATGTGTTACCCCAAGATCCTTAATATGATCCAGGCCTGTTTTTACCCCATTAGGTCCTCTAGTTCCTGTTTCAGCAACCCCAAGGAACTTTCCACGATGGGCACTGCTTACACCGCTTTTTGGATCAATCGTTAAATCACGAATATGGGTTTCGTAAATGATGGCATCCTCGCGATTTTTAAAAGAAGGTTTTTTCGTACTCCAGTTCTTTGGATTTGTTGTTGCTAAATCAACGACCGCACCTTTATCACCGTTGACGGAAGTTGCACGTACATAAGGATCAACTGCTTCGTTCCATGAGTCACCAATTTTCACCTTGTAGGTGTATAACAAGCCCTTTTTATCACCAGACAATTCTGCAGTCCATGTTCCTTTCTCAGAACGGGTCATCGGAATTTCGGTACCCGTCTGGGAATTCCATTTATCATATGTTACTAATTTTGCCTCGCTTGCGGTCGGTGCCCAAAGACGGAAGTTTGTTTTTTCCTTTGTATAGGTGTTACCAAGATCTTTACCGTCATAATAGAAACGGTCTTCAAAAGATTTACTTCCAATGACTTTACCCATCTGAACAGTTGCCTGACCAAACCCTTCTTTACTGATGGTATATGTCTTAGATAAATCAAGTTCATCTTTTGTATAAATAACAACCTTGTTAGTCAAACCATCCGTCACTGTTCCAGCAGCCTCTACCTTATCAATCTCTGCCCCATTTATTACAATCCCAGGATTTTTTCCTTCCTCAAATGCAAATGGGAAGTTCGTTTCAAAGGTAATTTTATTTAGTTCATCAATTGCCGCCTTCGTAATTCGCGGTGAACGGTCTATTTTGGCCGGATTATCATAAATCCGTTTTTGGCCTTGTGCAAGCCAGACCTCGGCTTTTCCGTCTGCCGTGAATTTTGTAATAAAGCGATCTCCCTCAGTATCTTTTGCTGACCAGTCATCTTTTCTCACTATAAAACCAACCTTCGTGGCACCATTAAGGTTATCAAGAACCAAAGTACCCTGTTTGCCAAATGATGTGGTTTTATCCAGTTTTACCGGCTGGCCATCAGACTTGTCAGTCCATACCCATAAATCCCAATTATTATAATTCAAATCATATCGGTAGTAGTTGAATTTAACTTCTAAATGATTATATGTTGGAATGTCTCGGTATTCACCATCCGGTGGACTAGTATAAACTTTGTCATCTCCGGCTTTAACCCATACTTCATTCTGGCCATTCCAGATGTTATCAATAAAGCGGTCTCCGCCATCCTTTTCCCAGCTGTCAGTGCGGACAATGAAACCAATCTTATTCCAATCTCCATCGACTGTTAGGTCGGCCACTTTACCAAAGCTATCTGTGCCAGTAAAATTCATCACCTTGCCGCTCATTCCATCAGGCCAAACCCAAAGGTTCCAATCCTTTGTATCCCCTGCTTTCGGCTGGTAATGGATTTTTATCTTGGTAGTAATTTTCTGCTGAGCAGGTTCGACCTTTACAACTCTTGGATTAAGCGCATCAAAAACAAATACATAATCTTCACTGGTTTGAGGTGTAAAGGAGAGATTATCGCCATCAAGCCAATTGCCATCCATTACATATTTAAATTCAATCTTTTTACCAGCTTCAAGGGCAATCGGCTGACTCTTCCAGACTATATCTGCTGAGTCATAGGTTAGTGGTTTGTCTGCCCCACCCCAAGCTAGAGGATCAGAGCCTCTTAGAACTACATTGTCGTAAATCTTGTTTCTATCAAGTGGAACATCACTGTATTGGAGTGATCCTTCTACTTTATAGATGGAGAATGAATTTGCATTGCTATTAAACTTTAAATCTCCATTGCTATCATTGCTAAAATTAGTTGTTCCAAGCTGATTAGTTAATTTTACATCAGTAATTTTGGCCTGATTATATAATTTATTTACATCGATTTGCTGGTCGGAGGCGCCTTTGTTCACAACAACCAGATATTGACCATTTTGGTCGGCCCTCTCATAAGCAAAGACATTCTGGTCAGCCAGCAATGAGTTAATTGTTCCTGTACGCAACGCGCTAATATCATTGCGCAGCTTGATCATTTTCTTATAGTAGCTTTGCAGATCCAAATTTTGCTTAGCAGGATCCCAAGGCATCATTTCACGATAATAACGATCTTTCCAATCTGAAACAGTATCTGGGTCCTTACTCATTGAAAGTCCTACTTCATCACCATAATAAATGATTGGAGGCCCAGGCAGTGTAAATTGAGTTCCCACAGCCAGCTCCATCTTTGTTACACCTGCTTTATAAATAAAGCGAGGTTTATCATGGCTGTCAAGGAAAGAAGAAACAACATACTGTGATGGATATGTCGCAATATTATCTTTAACTGTCTTGCATAAATCTGCCATTGATTGGTCATTGGCAAATGCATTAACGAGTGCATCGTTCATGCCAAAGTCTAAAGCACCGTCAAGTTCACCTGCATAAGAATTAATTTTATCTCTGCTGTCCCAAACTTCCCCAAAAATATAGGAATTTGGATTAATCTGTTTAACTTTATGGCGGAAATCTGCCCAGTAGCTATAGCTAGGACCTTTTGCATAATCCAGGCGGAATCCATCAAATCCTAGATTAGTTAACCAAAATGGAACCACATCATTAATCATATAATTTCTTACTTCAGGATTATCATTATTTAATTCAGGGAGCTCTGAAACCCCTGAAAAGGTTTTATACTGATTGGGCCAATCTGTGAATGTGTACCAGTTGTAATAAGGGCTGCCCTCTCCTTGAGCTTTAGCGGATTCAAAAAAAGGATGCTGAGAGGATGAATGGTTAGCAACAAAATCATATACCACCTTCATGCCCTTATCATGAGCCTGAACAAGCAATTGCTTCATTGTTTGCTCGTCCCCAAAGTGAGGATTGATACCTTTAAAATTGGTTGGATGGTAACCATGTGAATATGGTCCTTCATATACCGGAGAAATCCAAATGGTATTAACTCCAAGGCCTTTAATATAGTCCAATTTGTTAATAACACCCTGCAGGTCTCCACCCATCCAGCCTTTTAATTGTTCATCACTAGATTTGCCTGCATTTGATTCATCATCATTCGTTGTATCACCATTATTAAAGCGGTCTACAAATACCTGATAAATGACTGCGTTTTTTGCCCAATCAGGAGACTTAAAGTGATCGACATAATAACCAAATGGCGTTGCCTGTTCAGGAACTACACTATTTGAATCGCCGTATTGTGAACCTGTTCCATCTGTATTCCAAACATCCGTAATATATTTAACATCCGTGCCATCAGGCTGTTTTGGAATAACTCCTTTAAATATAGTTGTTATGATTCCATTTTCTGTTGTCTTAGTACCTTGAAGTTTAACAGCAGTTCCTTGTGTTGCTGTTCCTCGGCTTCCGCTTGGGACGGTACCGTCAGTTGTATAGTAAATCGCACCGTCAGTTACCGAATTATAATGTTTAACAGTTACAGTAACTGTTACGGCATCATTGCTTGTTGGAATTTTTGGTGAATATGCGTAATTATTATTTACATCCTTTGCAACTGGCACAGCACTCCAGCTTGTAACTGTATCCTTATATACAGTACCTTCTGACGTGAAAGCTGCTTGGCGGTTTGAAGAAGCCTGTTCCTTAAACTTCTCATCCCCTAAAGAATACAGGTAATTTAATGTTTCCCCGGCATTTCCCGCAAGGGTTACTGCCCAGGTACCATCTTCCTGTTTCGTAAGAGGAGTAACCGTATAATTATAGCCATTTAAAGAAGTACCAACTGTTGGTGTTGCCCAATCTGGCGTATTGGAAGGCAACGCAACCTTAAGCGTCAGTTTTCCAGTAAATTTAGAGAAATCAAGATTTACATCTACAGTTCTTTCCTGATCTGGATGGAAAACGAAGATATAATCTCCTGTTTGTGGAGGTGTAAATCGGAGATTTTCTCCTTCCATCCAATTTCCATCCGTAACAAACTTATATTCTACTTGTTTTCCCCCTGGGAGATTAATAGGTTTACTCTCCCATACGCCCTTTGTTTGGTTGTATGTAAGCGGGTTGTTGTCTGAACTCCAATCGAGCGATGCTGCATCTCCTCGCAGCACAACTTTTTCATACGTCTTGTCTGCAGCAGTTGCCTTTTGTGCAATCGGTGCCACAAACGTACTAAAAAGCAGTATAAACGCTAAAAACACACTGGATAAGCGTTTCATACCTTTCCTCCTCTTAAAATTGTATTTTTGTGAAAACGTTTGCACAAACGAGAGATGCAAACGTTTTCATATAAAAAGCGTACCATGCAAAAATCTTTTATACAAACAAATTTATATGTGAAAATAGTTGTGTTTTTGACAAAGGATTTTGGAAATTTCGACAAAAAAAGAAGGCCTTTAGCCCCCTCTTAAATTGGTTTCGCATATATGATATAACGTTTTGGTGCATTTCCGACATATCTGAACGGATAGCATGTAGTAACAATTAACTCTTCCTCTTTATTTTGCAGGGTAATAATACTTCTATCATCTGCTTTTACAATTTTCGTCTTGATAATTTGATAGTTGTAGTTACCATAAGGCATTTTTACCTGAAGGGTATCTCCGATTTTGAGTTCTCCCAGTCTTCTAAAGACGGTATCCCTGTGACCCGATAGGACAATCTGCCCGTGCCCCCCGGGATAAAATGATCCTTTATAGTGTCCAACGCCCTTTTTGAGGTCATCTCCATTTGTTCCTTCAACTACCGCTAATTCTGATTTTAATTTGGGCAAAGTAAGGATACCTATTGCATCACCCTTGATAGGCGAGAATTCCTTTTTCTGTATAGCTGGTGTTTTTGTATTAGCATTATGGCTTGCAACCACCTGTTTTGCTTTTTTAAGGGTGGTATCCTCTTTAATTCCAGAATCAGTAAGCTGCCATATTCCAGTACCAAGAACACCAACACCTATTATTACTATTATCCAAGGTAGAAATGTTTTAAATTTCATTCTTCTCCCTCTTTCATGAGCAATATCATTTTCATATTATAACAAAAAGAATAGGCTCTATTGTTCAAAAGGCAGAAAAAAACCCCTTCCCGACGGGAAAGGAGCTTTTTAAAGTTAAATACTATCGCTTCCAAAGAAATTGCGGAATCCCTGGAAAGTAGTGTCCCTGTTAAGAGCTGCAATTGAAGTAGTCAAAGGAATACCTTTAGGGCAAGACTGAACACAGTTTTGAGAGTTACCACAATTAGTGATTCCTCCGTCTCCCATGATTGCTTCCAGACGTTCTGCCTTATTTAGTTCACCGGTAGGATGAGCATTAAATAAACGCACTTGAGACAATGGAGCTGGTCCAATAAAGTCTGATTTGCTGTTAACATTCGGACAGGCTTCCAAACATACGCCGCAAGTCATACATTTCGAAAGTTCATAAGCCCACTGGCGTTTCTTCTCTGCCATACGTGGCCCCGGTCCCAAATCGTAAGTTCCATCGATTGGAATCCAGGCTTTTACTTTTTTCAGTGAATCAAACATTCTGCTGCGGTCAACCTGTAAGTCACGGACAACAGGGAATGTACGCATTGGTTCAAGCCGGATAGGCTGCTCAAGCTGGTCAACTAGGGCTGAACAGGATTGGCGTGGCTTACCGTTGATAACCATGGAACAAGCACCGCAAACTTCCTCAAGGCAGTTCATTTCCCACGTAATTGGACTTGTTTTTTCTCCCTTGGCATTTACAGGATTTCTGCGAATTTCCATAAGGGCAGAAATCACGTTCATATTTGGACGATATTCAATATCGAATTCTTCCGTATAAGGAGCAGAATCCGGTGTTTCCTGTCTAGAAATAATAAACTTTACTGTTTTATTTTCAGCCATGACGCTTCTACTCCTCCTTTGATTTTGAATAGTCGCGTTTACGCGGCTTAATTAAGGAAATATCTACATCCTCGTAGTGGAACGCAGGTGCAGATTTAGCATCCACGAACTTTGCCATAGTTGTTTTTAAGAAATCCTCGTCATTTCTTTCCGGGAAATCAGGCTTGTAATGTGCTCCGCGGCTTTCATTACGATTTAGTGCACCAATTGTAATAACACGTGCAAGCTGCAGCATGTTCTGAAGCTGTCTTGTAAAGGCAGCTCCCTGGTTGCTCCATTTAGCTGTATCGTTAATATTAATATTTTGGTAACGTTCCAGAAGCTCTTGGAGCTTTTCGTCTGTCTTTTGAAGCTTATCGTTATAGCGGACAACCGTTACGTTGTCAGTCATCCATTCTCCAAGTTCCTTATGAAGGACATATGCATTTTCCGTTCCATTCATTGACATAATGCCGTTCCATTTATCTTCTTGCTCTCGCACATGCTGATCATATAATGAAGAAGATAGGGAATCTGAACCCTTTTTCAATCCATTAACGTATTTAACAGCATTTGGTCCTGCAAGCATACCGCCGTATACGGCAGAAAGAAGTGAGTTTGCTCCAAGACGGTTAGCACCGTGCTGGGAAAAATCACACTCTCCCGCTGCAAATAATCCAGGAATATTAGTCATTTGATCATAATCAACCCAAAGTCCGCCCATTGAATAGTGGACAGCAGGGAAAATTTTCATTGGAAGCTTACGTGGGTCTTCACCCATGAACTTCTCATAAATCTCAATAATACCGCCAAGCTTAATATCCAATTCCTTCGGATCCTTATGGGAAAGATCAAGGAAAACCGTGTTTTCGCCATTAACACCCAGTTTCATGTCAACGCAAACATGGAAAATTTCACGTGTTGCAATATCCCTTGGAACAAGGTTTCCGTATGCAGGGTATTTTTCCTCAAGGAAATACCAAGGCTTACCGTCTTTATAAGTCCAAACGCGACCGCCTTCACCACGTGCTGATTCACTCATCAAGCGAAGCTTATCATCCCCAGGAATAGCTGTTGGGTGAATCTGAATAAACTCACCATTTGCATAATATGCACCCTGCTGATAAAGGATGGAAGCAGCAGATCCTGTATTAATAACGGAGTTGGTTGATTTACCGAAGATAATTCCAGGTCCTCCTGATGCCATGATAACGGCATCAGCTGAGAAAGCTTTTACTTCCATCGATTTCAAGTTTTGAACTGTTACTCCGCGGCAAGTTCCCTCATCATCAAGAACTGCCCCTAAGAATTCCCAGCCTTCATACTTTGTAACCAAGCCAGCAACTTCAAAACGGCGTACCTGCTCATCCAATGCATAAAGGAGCTGCTGACCAGTAGTTGCACCAGCAAAAGCAGTACGATGATGCTGTGTTCCACCAAAGCGGCGGAAGTCAAGCAATCCTTCAGGTGTACGGTTAAACATAACACCCATACGGTCAAATAAATGTATAATGCCCGGTGCAGCTTCACACATTGCTTTAACAGGAGGCTGATTAGCCAAAAAGTCCCCGCCATAGATTGTATCGTCAAAGTGGATCCAAGGAGAATCCCCTTCACCTTTTGTATTTACCGCTCCATTTATACCACCCTGGGCACAAACAGAGTGAGATCGTTTAACAGGAACAAGTGAGAATAGCTCTACCGGTGTTCCCGATTCTGCAACCTTAATTGTTGCCATTAAGCCGGCCAAACCGCCGCCGACAATAATCACCTTTCCTTTAGCCATAGTGATTCACTCCCCTAAATACTGCATCCTATTACATATAAAAATTGAAGTCTATTAAATGAAAGAAACAAGTGCACTAATTCCTACATAAGAAAGCGCAACAAATAAAATGATGGTAACGTATGTAGTAATTCGTTGTGATCTTGGTGTAATTGTAATTCCCCAGCTAACAAGAAATGACCATAATCCATTTGCAAAGTGGAATACAGTAGAAAGGATTCCAACTACATAGAACCAGAACATAAATGGAGAAGAAAGGATGTTCTCCATCATCTGAAAGTTTACTTCCGTTCCAAAAGCCGCTGCAATTCTGGTCTCCCATACATGCCACGCAACAAAAATTAAAGTAATAACTCCTGAAACACGCTGAAGCATAAACATCCAGTTTCGGAAATAGCCATATCTGCCAACATTGTTATTAGCTGTAAAAGCAATATAAAGGCCATAGATTGCATGGAAAAGCAAAGGCAAGAAAATAATAACCGTTTCTAGCAAAATGCGGAACGGCAGATTGCCCATAAAATTGGCAGCCTTGTCAAACGATGCTGCTCCTCCTGTTGCATAATGATTGACTACCAAGTGCTGCATCAGGAAAATTCCTACAGGAATTACCCCTAGCAATGAATGCAATCTTCGATAAAAAAACTCTCGATTACCAGCCATACATTACCCCCCTTAAATTATAGAGATGAATCAAGTTTTCTCTCTTTCTAAGAATTAAAACTATCATCATCTGACAAAGTAAATACCCCTTTGTAACAATACTGTGAACATGTTCATTTTACTCCCATCATTTTGTACCGTCAAGAAAACGTATACATAAAAGTCTTATATTTAAAAAATTTTTTAAATATATTGATAGTGACAAAATTATTAAAAAAAGCTTTAAAATAAAGCCTGTTTCCCCTTATATATAAAGACATTTTGAATATATTGCCGAATTTTGAAAAAAATTCGTATACGGTTTTTGGATCTTTAAAAATTATACCAAAAGAATGGGTATACTAAAATAACAATATTTTAATAGGCAGAATTTACTTTTTCCAAAAAAAATGCTTAAATCCAATTCAAATTGTATATAATAGACTAATAGAAAGAGGGGAGAGCTTTGAAAGAACATACATCTGCTGAACTTGAAGCATCTAATCAAACTGAGAATCCGGATATGTTTGGATATGAACTTTTACGCGGAGATCTTCTGCCAGCGTTATTAGGCAAGGACACCCCGGAAATCTTATATTGGGCTGGCAAACATCTTGCCAGAAAGCACCCGCTTAAAAGCCTTTTAGAAATTAACGACTTTTTTATACGAGCCTCGTGGGGTTCTCTCGAGCTAAAAGTCGAGGATAAAAGTGAAATGGAATTTGAAATGGAAAGCCCGTTAATGGTCTCAAGAGTAAAATCCAAGTCCGAACACTTTTTTCAGCTTGAGGCGGGCTTCCTTGCTCAGCAAATTGAATTCTTAAAAGGTGCAGTAACTGAAGCCTTTGAGCACCCTTTAAAAAAGGAATTAAAGGTAAAATTCACTGTGAAATGGGATCATAAAGACACCCTGTAATAGGAACAAAAAACGAAGCAAGTTGCTGTCATCCAAAAACATTAACAAAAAGCTTTCACCCGAAAATCCTAGGTGAAAGCTTTTTATTTTAGTCTTTCATAAAAATAAGCCAATTCATTTTTTTATCTTTTTACAGCCTGGTATTCCTTAGCTAAATCAAAAGCGTTATGAAGCACTTCAACCGCCTTAAGCATACTTGTTTCTGCTACAACAGCGGATACTTTGATTTCTGAGGTGCTAACCATTTTCACATAAATTCCGTTATCAGCAAGAACCTTGAACATTTCTGCTGCAACGCCTGGATTGGAAACCATGCCGGATCCCACAATAGATACCTTTGCCAGCTTCATTTCCCATTCTACCTGGTCATATTCAAGAACGGCCCTGTTTTCCTCAAGAACCTTTAATGTATTCTCAAGATCCTCTGTCTTAATTGAGAAAGAAAGATTTGTTTCATTAGATTCAGTCGTACTCTGAATGATAATATCAACATTTATTTGATTTTTTGCAAGGGTAGTAAAGATTGTTGATAATCCAGTCAGATAATTATGCAATCCAAAGATTGTCACTCTTGTAATTTCATCCTCAAAAGCAATTCCACGGACAACTAAATTTTCCTCCATTTTTGGTTCCTCCTCAATAATTGTACCTGACACTCTCTCCATGCTTGAACGAACCTCGAGAGGCACGCTATAATTTTTGGCAAATTCAACCGCTCTTGGATGCAGAACCCCTGCACCCAAATTGGCAAGCTCCAGCATTTCATCATAGGACACTGCCAGGAGTTTTCGGGCATCCTTTACATATCTAGGGTCGGTTGTATAAACTCCTGTAACATCAGTATAAATATCGCACTTATCTGCTTTCAAAGCTGCTGCAAGTGCTACTGCAGTTGTATCTGACCCGCCGCGCCCAAGAGTGGTAATTTCTCCGGAATCGGAGATCCCCTGGAAACCTGCCACTATAACAACTTTCCCTTCGGAGAGCTGTTTTTTAATTGAATCAGTTTCAATTTTTAATATACGTGCATTCCCATGTACTGGCTCTGTATGTATACCCGCCTGCCAGCCTGTAAAGGATACAGAATCGGTCCCCTGGTTTTTCAAAGCCATGGCCAGCAGGGAGATTGTAATTTGTTCGCCTGTTGTTAAAAGCATATCCATTTCTCGCTTATCTGGTTGGGCAGATAATTCTTTTGCAAGACTAACTAGATGATCAGTTGTTTTACCCATAGCAGAAACAACCACAACAACGTCATTCCCTCTAGCCTTTTCTTCCTTGACTCTCTCTGCCACATTCAAGATTCTTTCCGCGCTGCCAACAGAAGTTCCTCCAAATTTTTGAACAATTAATCCCACACTTTTCCCCTTCTTTCTGTTTTTTCCGAGCTGGCTTATTTCAGTTTTCCCCATAAAAAAACAAAAAAGCAATGAGAGAATATCTCATTGCTTTGAACACGAATAAAAAATATACGCGTACAATGTGAGATAGCTCTCCAGGGTTATGTACCCTGACAATCCGGCATTTATTCAATACAGGACCAGCAAAGAAGGTGATGAGTCCTTCACTGCTTCGGCGGATAATCCCTTTCATGACCCTTCCCGGAAGCTCACTCTTCTCCAGGCCATTACTCTTGATTCCCGCACCTCTACCTTCACTTTAATACTATAAAGTGATAGTAATATAAAGTTTTTTAAATTATAGCATAACTAAAATTCCTTGACAATGTTTATTCCTGAAGTTTTTTTTGCAGCTCTTCGGCTACATTTACCGGAAGTCCAGCCTCCAAAAATTCTTCAAGTCCAGCTTCCTTCATCTTCTTAACAGATCCAAAATGTTTAAGCAATAACTTTTTCCTCTTTTCACCGATACCCTGGATATCATCAAGGAGAGAATGAAAAGCTGTTTTCCCCCGGGTCTCCCGGTGGAAAGTGATAGCAAACCGGTGAACCTCGTCCTGGATTCTTTGCAGCAAATAAAATTCCTGGCTGTTTCTTCCTAATGGAACAATTTCTAAAGGATTTCCGTAAAGAAGCTGGGAGGTTTTGTGTTTCTCATCTTTTACCAATCCTGAAAGAGGAATATCCAGGCCCAACTCATTTTCCAATACATCTCTAACAGCTTCAACGTGCCCTTTTCCTCCGTCAATGATGATTAAATCGGGAAGTGGAAGTGATTCTTTGAGAACTCTTGTGTATCTTCTTCTAACAACTTCTCTCATTGATTCATAATCATCCGGACCTTTTACGGATTTAATCTTATATTTACGATATTCTCTTTTATTTGCTTTTCCATCCTGAAAAACAACCAGAGCTGAAACAGGATCAGTTCCCTGAATATTAGAGTTATCAAATGCCTCAATCCGGTGTGGCGTATAGATTCCAAGAAGGCTTCCCAGGTTTTCAACTGCTTTAACGGAACGCTCTTCATCCCGTTCAATAAGTGAGAACTTCTCATTTAAAGCAATTCTGGAATTTTTAACGGCAAGCTTTACAAGCTCTTTTTTTTGCCCTCTTTGCGGCTTCAGTACTTTTACCTCTAAAAGCTGTTCGGCTAGTGCAGTATCAATTTCGTCTGGAATGAGAATTTCCTTTGGCTTGATATGGTTTGCTTTTTCATAAAATTGGCCAAGATAGGTTAAGATTTCTTCTTCAGGCTCGTTGTATATTGGGAATAAGGAGACATCCCGTTCAATTAATTTTCCCTGACGGACAAAAAACACCTGAACACACATCCATCCTTTATCAACCGCGTAACCAAATACATCCCGGTCGGTAAAGTCAGTTGTAGTCATTTTCTGCTTTTCCATGGTTGTTTCTATATGAGCAATTTTATCCCGGTATTCCTTAGCTCTTTCAAAATCTAAATTTTCTGCTGCAATGGTCATTTTTTCTGTAAGTTCATTCTTAATATCTTTATAACCACCATTAAGAAAACGAGTAATATCATCGGTAATTTGTTTGTATTGTTCTGCTGCAATATCCTTTACACATGGAGCAAGACATTGCCCCAGATGATAATACAGGCAGACTCTGTCCGGCAGGGTGGCACATTTTCGAAGAGGATAGATTCTATCCAGCAGCTTTTTGGTTTCATTGGCTGCCTGCACATTAGGGTAGGGACCAAAGTATTTCCCTTTATCCTTTTTTACCTTCCTTGTGATAATCAGCTTTGGATGTCTTTCCGCTGTAAGTTTAATAAACGGATAAGTTTTATCGTCCTTAAGCATGATGTTATATTTCGGATCATGCTTCTTAATTAAATTTAACTCAAGAATAAGCGCCTCTATATCCGACGATGTAACAATGTATTCAAAGTCCTCAATTTCATTTACAAGCCTGAGGGTTTTTCCATCATGAGAGCCTGTAAAGTAAGATCGGACACGGTTTTTCAGAACTTTTGCCTTTCCCACATAGATAATAGTTCCCTGACGGTCCTTCATCAAATAGCAGCCAGGCTGATCCGGCAGCAATGTGAGTTTTTGCTTTATGATCTCATTCATTCTTGCTACCTCCCATTTATATATGTTATATCATGATAAACACTTTACAAACAATAATTAGATAAGCTTATGCCGTTTCCGTCCTAAACGGCTGAACCATTATCCTGTTTTTGTCCTCTGCTTGATTCCTGCAGGAAATAAAATAACTGATATTAAACGGCAAAAGAAGAGCAAAGATTAGCTCTGCTCTTCTTCTTTATTATTTTAAGTTTTTAACTTCTGTCAAAGCATTATTAAGTTCATCTGCTGCCTTGGAAAGGGTATTTCCATCCAGCGGTTCAGATTTGGCCCCCGCCTCAATTGTATGAAGTGGTGTTTCTACTTTTTCATACAATTCTTTGTCTTTATCCTTTACGCCATCTTCAAATTTTTGCCAGGATTCTTCAAGTTCTGCCCCACTTTTTTTAACCTTAGCAGAATCTTTGTCTTTTAGCTGTATTTTCAAGTCTGCAATGGTCTTTTGCATTTCTTTTGCCCCTTCGCTGATTGAAGTACCGCTATTTGTTTTTTCAGCCTTTTCGTTTTCATTTCCCCCGCCGCAGGCCGCAAGTGAGAATGATAAAGCAAGTATGATTGGTATGATAAGTTTAGGCGATTTCATTTAAATTCCTCCCAGATTGCATCTTCATTTTGTTATCTTTTCTTTTATTTATAATTGCTGCGATAACCGCAATAACCAGGAGAAGCAATTGTGGGATGAAGCTTTCCCAGGTTGAATATAAAGCAAAAAAGTCGATAGTTGGTATTGGTGCTTGGGTAGCTGGCAAGAGTCCTGCAAGCTGCAGGCCATGAATACCCATACCTGCAAATTTGAAGCACAAATAAAACATTAAAATACTTGATACCAGGAAGAACGGTCTCATTGGAATTTTTAAGCCTACTTTTAGGATTAGATAAGATAATACAGCTAGAATAGCTAAACCAATTGCAATGCCTAAGAGTAAAGATGTCAGTTTAATAGATGACGCCATCCCAATAAAGAATAAGACTGTTTCTGTTCCTTCACGGAAAACAGCCAGGAACGATAAGAGGGCCAGTGAGATGAGACTTCCCTTATTTAAGGCCTTAGTACTTTGGGTTCGAATGTATCTCTGCCATTCTGAAATACTTGATTTGCTGTGAAGCCAATAGCTCATATAAAGAAGCATGGCGGCTGCAAAAACACCGGTCCAGCCAGCAATAAGAAAATTGTTGCTGCCAAATGCACCTGCAGAGAATAATAAGTTAACAATTGTCCCAAGAATAATACTTATTCCCAGTCCAGCTGCCACCCCTAACCAAATCCATTTTCCCTTATTTTCATGCCCCGATTTTTTTAAGAATCCAAGTAAAGCGACAATAACAAGCAGAGCTTCTAATCCTTCACGCAAAAGAATCGTTATCGCATCCATCATGTTGTAGCTTGTTTTTGCAACAAGAGGTGAAAGGTAATCTCTCATACCTTCAATTGTCTTTTTGGCATCTTTTACATCTGCCGGCTTTGATGAAAGCATCGCATAGGAAGAAACCATATCCCTTTCTGCATCACTATAGACTGTTGAAGACTGTGTGAGGACAACTCCTTCAACGTTTAACCAGGATTTACGAAACTCTTCTATATCCTTTCTGGCACCTTCAATATCATTATCTTTAATTTTGGATAACGATTGGTTTAACAAGGTAACCAGCTCAGAAACATTCCCTGTTTGGCCGTTATTATTATTATTTTTATCCGGTCCGTCTGTATACTTTCCGTCGATAAACTTTTCATTGGTTTCTTTCAAATCAAGAAGAGCATTTTTTACCTTCGTCTGATCTGCAGGCTGCTGTGCAAATGCAAATGAAACCATGCCCATTTTATCTTCAATTTCACGATAAGCCTGAGAAGATTTATTTTTAATGCCATCCTCAATTGAAAGCCAAGTTGAATTAAATTTCTTAAATTGTTCCGAAGCTTTTTCCAATTCACCTTTATCAACTGACCCAATTGTTTCGTTAATAATTATGTTTGCATTTGTCATATCTTCTTCTGTACTTGCAGCAGAGCTATTTGTTGGGAGGGCTATATATGCTGCAAGTACTATTAATAAAGCCGTAATAAATTTAAGTTTCATAGTTTCCTCCTTATGTATTGACTGTCTATTATGTTTGATAAATGAAAACCATTTTCAATTACATTAAAAATTATATATTCATTGAGAATGAATGTCAATGTCATTTAAGTGAATAAGCAAGTTAAAAATGCACATTACTACTGTAATGGTTTTACAAAACAAAAACCCCCAGCTAAAGCTGGGGGTTAACTATCTATATATTATTAGATGTGCTTTTGCAAAACACTTGCAAGAGCATCTTTTGGCTGGAAGCCAACAACTTTATCTACTACTTCTCCGTCTTTTAATACCAACAATGTTGGGATGCTCATAACGCCGAATTTAGCAGCTGTTTCCTGGTTATCATCTACATCAAGTTTAGTAATTTTTACTTTATCTCCCATTTCTGAGTCAAGTTCTTCAAGAACTGGAGCTATCATTTTGCAAGGTCCGCACCATGGAGCCCAGAAGTCAACAAGCACTAAGCCTGATCCAGTTTCAGCTGAAAAAGTTTGGTCTGTAACGTGTGAAATTGCCATTGGAATTTCCTCCTAATTTAATACTCAAATACTACGGAAAGTATATCATCGATTTAAAAATCATGCTAATAATTTGTTTCTGATGTATTTTACCCTTTTTCAATTAAACTATTCATAGATACAGAAAACGGCCGGCATTGCCGGCCATTTTTACCTTGGAACCGATTTATAAAAGGGAAGTATTACGAATGTACCTTAAGCTTTTTAAATTCTTCTGTAAGCATTGGCACTACTTCAAAAAGGTCTCCAACGATGCCATAATCTGCAACCTTGAAGATATTGGCTTCAGGATCCTTATTAATAGCCACAATGACCTTAGAATTGGACATACCTGCTAGGTGCTGGATAGCTCCTGAAATTCCGCACGCAATGTAAAGGTCTGGCGTTACTACTTTACCTGTCTGGCCAATCTGAAGTGAATAATCACAATAATCTGCGTCGCATGCTCCACGGGATGCTCCGACTGCTCCGCCCAAAACATTTGCAAGTTCCTTTAACGGCTCAAAGCCATCTTCGCTCTTTACGCCGCGTCCACCCGCTACAATAACTTTTGCTTCAGAAAGATCAACACCTTCTGTTGCTTTGCGGACAACTTCCTTAATAACAGTTCTAAGATCCTTTACATCAACTGAAAGGCTTGTTACTTCTCCTGATCTGCTATCATCCTTTTCAAGCGGTGCAATGTTATTTGGACGAATCGTTGCAAAAACCAATCCATCCGTTACGATTTTCTTTTCAAACGCTTTACCGGAATAAATAGGGCGTGTAAATACAATGTTTCCTCCTGCCGCTTCCACATCAGTAGCATCGGAGATTAATCCAGATGAAAGTTTTGCTGCAATTTTTGGTGCAAGGTCTTTTCCAAGGGCTGTATGACCAAAAATTAATCCTTCAGGCTGTTCCTGTTCTACTGCAGCCAAAACGGCCTGCGAATAACCATCCGGAGTATATTGCTTTAAGTTTTCGTTTTCTATTGTCAGCACTCGGTCTGCACCAGCTGCAACCATTTCATTTGCTAAAGCGCTTACAGACTCCCCAGCCAAAACAGCTACAACTTCTCCGCCTTCAGCAACCGTTTTTCCTGCAGCAACTGCCTCAAAAGATACATTACGCAATGCGCCGTCTCGTACTTCACCTAAAACTAATACTTTTCTAGCCATTCTATTTACCTCCTGCATGAATTGTTGTCTTAAAGGATTAAATTACTTTTGCTTCAGTGTGGAGCAGATTAACAAGTTCCTTTACCTGATCAGTAAGTTCACCATGAAGCACTTTACCAGCCTCTTTCTTTGGAGGAAGATAGATTTCAATTGTTTTTGTTTTAGCTTCAACATCTTCTTCTTCCAAATCGAGATCATCAAGCTCGAGCTCATCAAGCGGCTTCTTTTTTGCTTTCATGATGCCCGGCAGGGATGGATACCTTGGCTCATTTAATCCCTGTTGTGCGGTAACCAATAAAGGAAGGGTTGTTTCAATAACCTCGGAATCTCCCTCAACATCGCGGGTAACAGTTGCAGTAGTACCGTTAATTTCAAGGTTTGTAATAGTGGTTACGTATGAAATGCCAAGCATTTCAGCTACACGGGGAGCAACTTGACCAGACCCTCCGTCAATAGCTACGTTTCCTCCAATGATGAGATCTGCATCTTTATCCTTTAAGTATTCAGCCAGGATTTTAGCAGTTGTAAATTGATCACCATTTTCCACATCATCTTCAGTGTTGATAAGAACGGCTTTATCAGCACCCATAGCCAGTGCAGTGCGAAGCTGCTTTTCTGTTTCTTCGTCTCCTACCGAAACGACAGTAACTTCTCCGCCCTGTGCATCTCTTACTTGGATTGCCTCTTCAACCGCATATTCGTCGTAAGGATTAATGATAAACTCGGCACCATCCTCATTGATTTTGCCGCCGGAAATAGTAATTTTTTCTTCAGTGTCAAATGTTCTTTTCAGCAAAACATAAATATTCATAGTTTCCCTCCTAAGAATTCAAACATTTTTTCTGTTCTAAAGATTAAAAAAATTTTATATAAAAAAATTTTTTTAATTTGAGAAGCGGGAGTTACCTATTCCCGCTATATCATTTCCCTTTAAATTCAGGCTCTCTTTTTTCCATAAAAGCCCGAATCCCTTCCTGTCCATCTTCAGACAAAAATACGTGTCCAAATAGTTCAGCTTCTTTGTTTACTCCATTGTAAAATTCCTCAGTCTTCGAGAAATTAAGTAATTCAATGGCAGCCTTTAATGCCACAGGACTCTTTTTGGCAATCTTCTTAGCAATCTTATAGGCATTTTCCATAACTTGCTCTTCAGGATAGGCATGATTTGCCAAGCCAAATTGCACAGCCTCCAACCCGGTAATAGGATCAGAAGTAAAAAGCATTTCAGCAGCCCTGGCAGTGCCTACGAATTTCGGCAGTCTCTGAGTTCCGGCAAATCCGGGAACAAGACCTAGCTGTAATTCCGGAAGGCCTAATTTTGCTGTTTCGCTGACAAGCCTAAAATGGCAGGCCATAGCAAGTTCCAGGCCGCCTCCCAGTGCTGCACCGTGAATAGCAGCAATAATTGGTCTTGGGAACCTTTCCATTCTGTCAAATAAATCCTGGCCATATTTCGCAAGCTTTGAAAAGTCTTCACCTGTTTGAATAGATGTAAACTCCTTAATGTCTGCACCTGCCGAAAAGAAACGCCCTTCGCCATGGACAATAATTGCCCTGACTTCTTCATTTGTTTCAATTTCATCAAGCACTGAAGCTAATTCCCTCAAAAGGCCTGATGAAAGGGCATTTGCAGGAGGCCGCTGAATCGTTATGGTAGCGATTCTGTCTGCTGTCGACCATTTTAAGTATTCCAAATCAATCCCTCCTATGGCTAAAGAAACAATATTTATGATCCGCGCAACCCGCTGATGAGCAGCTGATGTACTGGCTTATAAAGGGCCTGCAAATCATATTTTTGATCATTCATCACCCAGGATGTCACTGTTTCATCCATCGTACCGAAGATCATTTGCCTTGCTAGTCTGACATCGAGCTGCTGGGAAAACTCTCCGCTTTCTTTGCCCTCATTTAGAATTTTATCAATCAGCTTTAAATACCCTTTAAGTACATCATTTATCCTTAAACGAAGTTCCTTATTGGATTGCCTTAACTCTAATTGTGTAACTATGGCAAGATGTCGGTCACCTGACAGCAGGTTAAAGTGCGTCTCAATCATCATTAATAACTTCTCTGCTGCGCTTTCTTTTCCTGCCATCATTTCATTTAAATTTTCAATAAGGCTGCCCATTTTTTCTTCGAAGAGAGAGATTAAAATATCTTCTTTATTCTTAAAATACAAATAAATGGTTCCATCAGCGACGCCTGCCTGTTTAGCAATTTTAGAGACCTGAGCCTGGTGATAGCCATTTTCAGCTATTACTATAACTGCAGCATCGATAATCTGCTTATATTTCGGTTTGTTTTTTTTCATTTTATCCCTCCCTCAAAGCCGTATTTCTCAGAAGAAGCACCTAATAGCCTTCATGGAAATACAAAATGGAGCTTGAAAAACATTAAGTATATAAAAAACGGTATAACTATCAATCAAAACTGAATGAATAGTCATTCATAATTTAATAATAGTTAGATACCGCTTTTCTGTCAAGAAATACAGTTCTTTTTTTATATTATATTTTTTACTATAAAGCTTCAAGCGGACAAGCCTAATTTTCCAAAAATAAAGAGCCACTTTCCGGCTCAAAAATTAAGCATGTTTTTGGCCTTGATCCTCTATTTTTTTCTTTTCTTCTTCCACAAGTGCTCTTCGCAGGATTTTTCCAACTGCAGTTTTGGGAAGTTCCTGTCTGAACTCATAAATACGTGGCACTTTGTATGCAGCAAGATGCTGGCGGACAAATTTATTTAGTTCTTCTTCTGTAATTTTTGTCCCTTCTTTTAAAACAACATAGGCTTTAACCGTTTCACCCCGATAGGGATCCGGAATACCTGCAGCGACAACTTCCTGTACATCTGGATGCTCATATAATACTTCTTCGATTTCCCTCGGATATATATTATATCCACCAGCTATGATCATATCTTTCTTTCTGTCTACAACATAAAAATAACCATCTTCATCCATGTATCCAAGATCCCCAGTTAACAGCCAGCCATCCCTTAAAGTCTGTGCCGTATCCTCCGGCTTGTTCCAATAGCCCTTCATTACCTGTGGCCCTTTAATAGCAATTTCTCCAATTTCACCGGCAGAAAGCCTTTCTCCAGTTTCCATAGAAAAAATAGCCGCATCAGTGTCAGGCCACGGAACTCCAATACTTCCCTTTACCCTTGGCCGGTCCCAGAGAAAATTTGAATGGGTAACAGGTGAGGACTCAGTTAAACCGTAACCTTCTACTAATTTCCCTCCAGTTACTTCTTCAAACTTTTGCTGTACCTCAACAGGAAGCGGAGCGGACCCGCTTATGCAAGAATCGATGGACGAAAGATCATATTTTTTAATATCTGGATGATTCAATAAGCCAATATAAATAGTGGGAGCTCCTGGAAAAAGCGTGGGTTTTTGTTTTTGTATCGTTTTAAGAGTGGCCTCAGCATCAAATTTTGGGAGCAGGACCATTTTATAGGCTTGCATTACTGATAGAATCATAACCGTTGTCATTCCATAAACATGAAAGAATGGCAGCAGTCCAAGAACGGTTTCTTCACCGCGTTTGCATTTGTACATCCAGGCCTGGCACATAGACGCATTGGCAATCAGATTTTTATGGGTTAGCATGACTCCTTTTGGAAATCCTGTTGTTCCGCCCGTATATTGCAATAGAGCTAGATCTTCTTCAAAATCATATTCATGCTCTTTCAAATTTCTGGCCGGCTGTTTTAGGATTTCTGTCAACAAATGAGAGTTCCCTTCATGCTTGACATTAACCACAATGCCATACTGTTTTTTCTGAATAAATGGGTAAACCAGATTTTTTGGAAACGGCAAATAGTCCTTGATAGCGGTTACAATGATGTGTTTTAAATTTGTTTTGGAGATTACCTTCGATACTCGTGGATAAAGGATATCCATGCAAACAATGGCTTTTGATCCCGAATCAATCATTTGGTATTCCAGCTCCCGCTCCATATATAGCGGGTTTGTCTGAACCACTACTCCACCTGCCATTAAAATACCAAAGTAACTAATAACAGACTGTGGTGAATTAGGAAGCATAATAGCTACCCTGTCACCTTTAGTGATTCCAATTTCCTGAAGATACCCAGCGAATTTGTTTGCAGACTCATACAGCTTTGAATAGGATAAATCCTTTCCCATAAAATGAATGGCGATTTTGTTGGGAAATTCATCAGCTGCCTTTTTCAAGTAATCTTGAACAGGCTGTGATGAATACTCCAGGCTGGAAGGGATTTCATTAGGATAGTTTTTAATCCAAGGTCTTGTTTCAAACATGCAAACCCTCCTTTTCGAATTATTATAAAATTCTAATTACTTCTGCCTATTATAATATAATCATTTTTTTAAAACAAATAGAACACCTTTTGATATTCGACAAAATGCTTTTAGTAAACTCAGCGATTACCGCGCTTTTAGCAAGAACATAGCCGTAGTTGTTCACGTTCAAACCTCCGCAGTCTCAAGGAAGCTAAGTTTGTCCTCCATGCCAATTAAAGCTGACGAAGTTTTAATTGGCGATTAACTAAAAAAAGGCCGCCCAAAAGGACAGCCCTGATTTTTTTACTATTGTGCAAAAAACAACATATAACCCAGCCCGATTAGCAAAAATAAGCCGCACAGTACTAGAAGGATTTTTGCCAGCTTCTCCAATTCCAATCTCTCCTTATTTAATCCCTGCACCAATGACATAGGAAAGGCCTATTGAGATAACCATTGATATAAATCCAACAGCTCGGTTGTCATTTTTAATTTCATGGTCGATATTGAACTTGGGTGTAAGGAATTCATAAATAAAGTAGCCTGCCAGCAAAAGGATAAATCCATAAATTCCCCAGCCAATCATATTCATTAGAGAATTATGCTGCGCAATAGAATGACGGAAAATATTTATGATGCCAAATATCTTTCCGCCTGTTGCCATAGCAACCGCCATATTTCCATTTTTTATTTCTTCCCAATTTTTATATTTTGTTACCAGTTCAAAAACAGCCATAAAGACAATTAAACATAAAATGACCACGCTGTAATTAGCTGCTGTCAGAGTATATTTATTCTCCCAAAATCGGTCCATATCCCATTCTCCCCGGACTTTATTTAAACTCTACAATGGTTACGCCAGTCCCGCCCTCTCCAGCATCCCCAAAGCGGATTTTTTTGACGGAACGGTGGTTTTTCAGGTATTCCTGAACACCTTGCCTTAATGCCCCTGTTCCTTTACCGTGTATAATCGATACTCTGGGATATCCGGCCAATAGGGCGTCATCCAAGTATTTTTCTACCCTCATCAGCGCATTTTCATATCGCTCACCACGGAGGTCGAGTTCTAGACTCACATGGAAGTCTTTCCCCTTTATGGTAGTAACAGCACGCTTTTCAGTTTGTTTTGGAGTTGATAAATACTCTAAATCCTTTTCTGTGACTTTCATTTTCAAGATACCAATTTGGACATTCCATGCATTATCTGATGTTTTTTCAAGAAGAGTTCCCTTTTGATCAAAAGTAAGAACTTTAACTTCATCACCTGGCTTAAAGATCCTTTTTTGGTCCTTTAGCGCCGTCTTACGGCCTGATCTCTTGATGTCAGGAGCAGCTCCAGCCAGGCGTTTTTTTGCATCAATTAATTCATGTTCCTTTATATCCGCATGCTTCTCCAGCCTCATTTTTCGAAGATCGCGAATAACTTTTTCCGCTTCTTCTTTGGCTTGCTCTACAATATCTACTGCCTGGGAAGCAGCCTTATCAAATAGATTATCCTTATGAACATAATAGTCAGCCATCTGCTTTTGCATATCGTTATGAAGTCTCTCTGCCTGCTTCAAAAAGTCGTTTGCTTCTTCACGATCACGTTCAGCCTGTCGTCTGCTTTCCTCAAGGGAAGCAATCATTTTATCAATCTGATTGGTATCTGCACTCACATGAGAGCGGGCCGCATTGATAACACCTTCATCAAGACCAAGCCTTTTTGAAATCTCAAACGCATTACTTCGGCCTGGAACACCAAGTAAAAGCTTATAGGTTGGACTAAGCGTCTCTACATCAAATTCCACACTTGCATTCATAACGCCTTCCCGGTCATAGCCATATGCTTTCAACTCAGGATAGTGAGTAGTGGCAATAACTCTTGCTCCACGTTTATATACCTCATCAAGAATGGAAATGGCCAGGGCAGCCCCTTCCTGCGGGTCAGTTCCTGCACCAAGCTCATCAAACAGAATCAGGCTATTGAAATCTGCCTTTTTTAAAATATCCACGATATTAACCATATGAGATGAGAATGTACTTAAGCTTTGTTCAATCGATTGTTCATCACCAATGTCTGCATATACAGAATCAAATACAGCCAATTCAGACCCATCAAGCGCAGGTATTTGCAGACCAGATTGCGCCATAAGAGTACACAATCCAACGGTTTTCAAAGTAACGGTTTTACCTCCTGTATTTGGGCCTGTAATTACAATGATTGTAAAGTCCCTGCCAAGAAGGATATCATTAGCCACAACTTCTTTTATGGGAATAAGCGGATGACGGGCTTTATATAAAGAAATACGGCCTTCATTATTCATTAGAGGTTTTGATCCCTTTATCTGCCTGCTATACCTTGCTTTTGCGAAGATAAAATCAAGGCTTCCCATAACTTCAACAATAATCCGGAGCTCTCCTTCAAATTCAGCTGTCTGGGCAGAAAGATCAGCTAAAATCCGTTCGATTTCAAGCTGTTCCTTTACCCGTATGTCCTGAAGGGCATTATTAAGCTGAACAATAGCCTGTGGCTCTATAAATAAAGTCTGCCCTGAAGAGCTTTGGTCATGGATAATACCGCCATAATGGCCTCTGTATTCCTGCTTTACCGGAATAACGAACCGGTCATTACGAATGGTTATGATCGCATCCGATAGCATCTTTTGAGCGCTGGAGGATCTGATCATTCCCTCGAGCCTTTCTCTTACACGTGCCTGGTTTGCTCTGATTTGGTTTCTAAGTGACCTCAAAAGTTCACTGGCACTGTCAAGAACTTCTCCGCTCTCATCAATTGCATTTTTGATTGCTTCTTCCAGTTTCGCCAAGGGGATGATTCTTTCCGTTTTTTCAGAGAGAATTGGAACCTTGATATCTTCTTCAGCTAAATCCTCAATAAACCGCTTTATTTGCCTGCTGGCATGAATGGTACTGGAGATCTGGACAAGCTCTGACGGGCTTAAAACACCGCCAATATCAGCCCTTTTAATATGGGCACGTATATCAAATATCCCGGATAAGGGAACATTTCCTTTTAATCTTAATAACATTGCTGCCTCATCTGTTTCTTCCTGAAGGCGAACTACATTCTCAAAATCCGCTGATGGCAGCAGATTCTTAATTTCATCTCTTCCCAATGAGGATGATGCATGACCCAAAAGCTGTTCTTTTATCTTTGCATATTCTAATACCTTTAAAGCATTTCGCTGCATGGAGATGATCCTCCTATTATTCTTAGTCAGTTCGAGCGTGACGGTTATGCAGGAAGTCAAGAAGATCATTTTTATCAAGAGCATTAATTACATTTGATGTTTTGATCCACCCTTTTCTTGCTGCCCCAGCCCCTATTTCCATATGTTCCAGTGTATCCATTTTATGTGCATCCGTATTAATAACAATTTTCACGCCTGCATCCTGGGCCTGCCTTAAATTTTCATATGAAAGATCAAGCCTGTGTGGATTTGCGTTTAATTCAAGAACTGTATTTGTTTCCCTTGCCAATTGAATCAGCATGTCCATATCAACATCGTACCCTTCCCGCCTGCCAATTAGCCTTCCAGTAGGGTGGGCAATTATATCAACATGAATATTGGTTAATGCATTTTTTAGTCTTTGCATTATTTTTTCTCTTGGTTGTGAAAAAGAAGAATGGATGGAGGCGATTACTATATCCAGCCCCTCAAGCAGTTCATCATCATAATCAAGCGAGCCATCAGGAAGGATATCCATTTCTATCCCTGACAGTATGGTAATATCGTCGTACTTTTCATTAAGCTTTTTAATTTCTTCCCTTTGCTGAAGCAGCCTTTCCGGGGTTAGGCCATTTGCAACCCTTAAAAATTGCGAATGGTCTGTAATAGCCAAATATTGATATCCTCTTTCCCTGCAGGCCTCTACCATTTCTTCGATGGAATGAGCACCATCGCTCCACGTTGAATGCATATGAAGGTCGCCTTTTATATCCTCAATAGAAATTAGTTTTTCAGCTGGACGGAATTCTTCCACTTCGGTCCCATCCTCTCTAATTTCAGGCGGAATAAAAGGAAGTCCAAAGTGATGGTAAAATTCTTCTTCTGATGAAAAAGTGAGAATCTCACCAGTTTCGTTATTTTCTACCCCATATTCGCTGATTTTTTCGCCGCGTTCCTTTGCCAGCTGCCTCATTCTTACGTTATGCTCCTTAGAACCAGTAAAATGGTGAAGCGCTGTAGCAAATTCTTTAGGCTCAACCAGTCTAAAATCAACCGAAACATCATTGTCCAGGGCAAAGGTTAAAGATACCTTTGTATCTCCGGCCCCAATTACTTCTTTAATTTTGGAAAAAGCAAGGAGCTTGTCCTTAACAGCCACCGGACTTTCTGTGGCAATAATAAAATCCAGGTCCTTTATTGTTTCTCTCATACGTCTTAAACTTCCAGCTCGTGAAAAACGAATGATTTCAGGAATTTCTGTAAGGCTTTTCTCTATATTCTCTGCAATTGGCAGCATGTAGGCAATAGGAAGCCTTTCTGGCCTGGTACCAAAATTCTCAATAGCATGGAGAATTTTTTCTTCTGTTTTCTTTCCGAAGCCTGGCAGGGAATGTACCTTTCCCGCACGGCAGGCCTCTTCAAGGTCGGCAATATCTTCAATCCCAAGCTCCTGATAAAGCTTGGCAATTTTCTTACCGCCCAAACCGGGTAGGTCAAGGAGAGGAATCAGCCCGTTTGGCACTTCCTCCTGAAGCTCCTTCAGTACACTTGATTCGCCGTCAACCATATACTCTTCTATAACGGCTGCCGTTCCTTTACCGATCCCGGAAATAGCAGTAAAATCTTTAATTTCTGTTAAACTGCGGTTATCCGCCTCCAAAGCACCTGCAGCTTTACGAAAGGCTGATATTTTAAAAGGATTTTCACCCTTCAGTTCCAGGTAGATAGCGATTGCTTCCAAAAGGTGAATAACATCTTTTTTGTTTATTTCCATTTTTAACACCGCCCTAAAAATTTTAATCTGGAATTAATTTGGATTCCCTAATGAAAATCATTCAAACAGTAACAAAAGGCGCAAGCGCCCTATTTTTATGATGAAAGGCTAAATACGCCACATCCTGTGGCAACGCCTTTCTGACCCACTTCCTGTGGGCCTCCAACAGGCATAAGACGAATCACGTAGGAAATCCTTATTTCTGAAGTGATTTGGCTTATGACCCCGAGCTGCTCGAATCATCACCTATCGGTCATGATCCTCACAAGATATTCAAAGAAGCATATTCTCGAGGAAAACTGGCTGGGTGCTGGAGCTGGATTACAATAACCAAGTTCAAGTTATCCACAAGGTAATAATCGATAATTTCCTAAAAGAAGAAAAACTTCTCTGTCACAGAGAAGTTGGAGCTGCGACATAGGCAATCCAAAGCTTTTTCAGCTGGTCGGAGAGAACCGGTGTATGATTCACAATTGCATCCGCCAGGAAAGACCTGTCAAGCGGTCCCTGAAGAACTTCTATTGGAATTAAGGCAGCAATATATAATAATATAAAAAGGACAAAATAAATTTCTATAAAACCAAGAATGCCTCCTCCCAGAGTGTTTAACTGTTTTAATACAGGCAGATGGGCAATGAAGTCAAGCATTGCTCCAATAATTCGGAGAAGAATTTTAACAGCAAAAAAGATAATCACAAAAGAAATGGCCCGATAAAAAGCAGCTTCCATATTTGCACTGTCTGTCAGAAGCTTAAGAGTGCTGTTTTCTCCCAGGCTGGGATATGGAATCCAAAGTGTAAGTTTTGGTGCAAGGTCATCATAATAAGTTCTTGCAGCAATGTAAGCAATTATAAAGCCTACTAAATGAAATAGCTGCATGATTAAGCCTCTTTTAAGGCCTACAAAAAAACCAATAATTAAAATAATAATAATAGCTAAATCCAACATGTATTTCAGCCCTTTTCCCTTTCCAATTCAGCTTGAAGCCGTTCCAATTGGTCTTTAATTTTTATATAATCATTGACGGCATTTAATGCTGTCAACACTGCAAGTTTATTTACTTCAAGCGATGGATTCTTGGAACCTATCTCACGCATTTTATCATCAACCAGCGAAGCAACCATATTGATATGCCTTGAGCTTTCTTCACCAATAATGATATATTGCTGTCCGTATATATCTACTGCAGTCCGGTTTTTATGTTGGTTCGACAACGTAAATGCCTCCATTCAAAGAATCCTAATCTATATCATATCATGAAGGAATATCAGCAGAAAAGCCAAACAGTTTCACAGGCCGTTCTCCTCCCTTTCGAAAAAGTGGAAGCGTCTATATTCCAAACAAAAAATAAAACAAAATGAAAAAGGAGCATCCTATTTTGGCTAACTCAGTTATTGTATTAGAAGCAAACGAATTAAATAAATTAAAAGAATTCTATCGTCCCTACCTTCTGGAAAAGGTTCCCCAAGGAGGATTATTTTCAGCAAAAACCCCTGCCTGTGTGATCACTGCTTATAAATCAGGAAAAGTTTTATTTCAGGGAGGCGGCAGTGAAGCAGAAGCACTAAAATGGGGAAAAGCTTCTGCCAAGACAGCTCCAGCCAAAAAAGCTGGGAAAAGCTCCGCTGGACTGCCTCCCCAAATCAGTTCCATGTCGGCTATTGGTTCTGATGAGGTAGGCACCGGTGATTTTTTTGGACCGATAACAGTTGTAGCCGCTTATGTTAGGAAAGAAGACATCTCATTATTAAAGGAGTTAGGAGTCAAAGACTCCAAAGACTTAAACGATGCTAAAATTATAGAAATTGCGCGGCAGATAAAAGACATTGTACCGCATAGTTTATTACCATTACATAATGAAAAATACAACCAGCTTCAGCAATCGGGAATGTCACAGGGTAAAATGAAGGCCATCCTTCACAACAAAGCGATATTAAATGTTCTCGATAAAATAGCTCCTACCAAGCCCGAGGCTATCCTTATTGATCAATTTGTTGAGGCTGAATCCTATTATCGGCACTTAAAGGGGCAGAAAGTAATTGCAAAGGAAAATGTTTATTTCAGCACGAAAGCAGAAGGAATCCATCTTGCTGTTGCCGCTGCGTCCATATTGGCCAGGTATGCGTTTGTCCAATATTTTGAGAAGTTAAGCAGTTCAGCAGGATTTACCATTCCAAAAGGCGCCGGCGCTCAAGTTGATGTTGCGGCTGCTAAATTGATCATGGCCAAAGGTAAAGATGTGCTGCCAAGATTCGTCAAACTCCATTTTGCTAACACTGGAAAAGCAATGAATCTGGTTAATAAGAAAAAAGGCATCTGAAGACTTTAAAGAGGGGAATCCTAATTTTTAAAAAGCATCGACGATAGATGCTTTTTTTGTTACAATTAATGTAAAATTTTTGAAACTTTTCTAACATGTGGTGCGTATAAGGGTCATGGGGAATCCCAGAATTTAAATTTGCTAAAGGAGGGGGGATCATGGAGTTATTTGGAACTCCCATAGAAACTATTTATCTATACACTCTTTTTATTATTGGTGCTCTTACTGTGCTTTTTATCTTCTTTGGGGATGCTGCACATGGCGCGGCCGTAGGGCTGGATTTCTTAAATCCGGTAATCGTGCTCGCATTTATTACCTTTATGTCTGCATCTGGCTACATATTTGAGAGTGTAACGAGTCTGAATAGCTACCTCATACTTGTTATTTCGGCTATTATTTCTTTTATTCTTGATATCATATTAAATGTTTTTGTTCTTCTTCCACTTTCAAAAGCAGAAGAGTCTCTTGTTTATACAGCAGAGTCCCTTAATGGGCGGGTTGGGAAAGTAATTATTACCATTCCGGCCAATGGCTTTGGAGAAGTAGTTTTGGAAAGCACTACCGGAATGATATCAAAATCCGCCCGGAGCTTTGATGATTCTATAATTAAAGAGGGGGCAACTGTTTTAATAATAGATGCAGAAATAGGTTTTTTAACAGTTAAAGAATACGAGCATCCATTTTAGGAGGGGAATAAGTGTTTATTTGGATTGTTGTAGCTATTGTTGTATTTATTTTACTTGCTTTTATTGGTGTATTTATCAAAAAATATCATACCGCAGGTCCTGATGAGGCTTTGATAGTAACTGGCAGTTACTTAGGCAGTAAAAATGTTCATGTTGATGAGTCCGGAAATAAAATTAAAATTATCCGCGGCGGCGGTGCTTTTATCCTGCCTATTTTTCAACAGGCTAAGCCTTTAAGCCTCCTCTCGAGCAAGCTGGATGTCAATACACATGAGGTATATACAGAACAGGGTGTTCCTGTTATGGCAGATGGCACCGCCATTATAAAAATCGGCGGATCAATTGGGGAAATCGCGACAGCCGCTGAACAATTTTTAGGAAAAACAAAGGAAGACCGAGAAAGTGAGGCACGTGAGGTTTTAGAGGGCCACCTCCGTTCTATTCTGGGATCTATGACCGTTGAAGAGATTTATAAAAACCGCGAAAAGTTTTCCCAGGAGGTCCAGCGAGTTGCATCTCAAGACTTGGCTAAAATGGGACTAATGATTGTGTCCTTTACAATCAAGGATGTCCGGGACAAAAACGGCTATCTGGAATCACTTGGAAAACCACGAATTGCCCAGGTTAAAAGGGATGCCGATATTGCAACTGCAGAAGCTGACAAAGAAACCAGAATTAAGCGTGCCGAAGCATCAAAGGACGCGAAACGTTCGGAATTAGAAAGAGCAACTGAAATTGCTGAGGCGGAAAAAGTAAATCTTTTAAAAGTAGCAGAATACCGCCGTGAACAGGATATTGCAAAAGCGCGCGCCGACCAGGCATATGATCTGGAAACTGCACGTGCCAAACAAGAGGTAACCGAGCAGGAAATGCAGGTTAAAATCGTCGAGCGCCAAAAACAAATTGAATTGGAAGAAAAGGAAATATTGAGACGCGAAAGACAGTACGATTCTGAGGTTAAGAAAAAAGCCGATGCCGACCGCTACTCTGTAGAACAGGCTGCAGCTGCAAGTAAAGCTAAGCTAATGGCAGAAGCGGATGCAGAAAAGTACCGGGTTGAAGCAATGGCTAAAGCTGATGCCGAACGTGTCCGGGTAGACGGAGTTGCAAAAGCCGATGCGCAGCGTGCACAGGGTGAGACAGAAGCAGAGGTAATTAGAATGAAGGGTCTTGCAGAGGCAGAAGCAAAACGTAAAATTGCCGAGGCCTTTGAACAATTCGGCCAGGCTGCTGTTTTAGATATGGTTCTTAAAATGCTTCCACAGTATGCAAAAGAAATTGCAAGTCCTCTATCCAATATTGACAAAATAACAGTGGTTGATACCGGCAGTGATTCAGCATCAGGGGGCGCAAATAAAATAACCTCATATGCAACCAATTTAATGTCAACCATGCAGGAATCATTAAAAGCATCTTCAGGACTTGATGTAAAAGAGCTTCTCGAAAATCTGGCCGGGAAAAGAAACATCCGGGCAAGCATTGACGAGTTAATTGAATCGCGAGCTGTTCAATCTGATTCTCTAGTAGAAAGCAAATAAGAAAAGGGAGACCTCACCGTTTTGGCAGGTCTCCCTTTTCCTTTATACTTAGCCTCTTAAAACCGCTCTTGCTTTTTCTTTAAGCGCCTCTAAAACCTTCTCATGAACCTTTGTTACTTCTTCATCGGTCAAAGTTTTTTCAGGGTCCTCATATTTCAGTGAAAAGGCAATGGACTTCTTGCCTGCTTCCATGCGGTCACCTTCGTATAAGTCAAATACCTGTACGTCTTTAAGCAGCTTCCCGCCTGCCTCGGCAATAATTTCTTTTAGTTGGCCTGATGCAGTTTCCTTTTCCGCTACAAGAGCTATATCTCTTGTAATGGACGGAAAGCGTGGAATCGCATTGTAATGAAGCGGTTCAACGCTTGCTTCAAGGACAGCTTTTAAGGAAAGTTCAAATACAAAAGTATCCTTTAAGTCAAAATTCTTTTGCACGGTTGGATGAACCTGGCCAACAAAGCCAATCTTAGCACCATTGAGAAGGATCTCAGCTGTACGGCCTGGATGCATACCATCCATTTTTGCCTGGACATAATTGATCTGACTTGAAACTCCAAGCTTATTAAATAAACCTTCAAGAATACCTTTTAGGACATAGAAGTCCACAGGCTTCTTCTCTCCCTGCCAGGAATGGCTATGCCAAACACCAGTTATGGCTGCTGCAAGATGCTCTCTTTCCTCTGGCAGCTCAACACCTTTATTGGCAAGGAAAACGGCACCAGTTTCATATACACCGAAATTTTCATTTTGGCGGGCGCTATTGTATTTTAATACTTCCAGCAATTGCGGCACAATGCTTAGACGAAGCATGCTTCTGTCTTCACTCATCGGCATTGCAAGGCGGATAGCCTCTCCATTTTCCAGTGCATATTGAGCTACTCTTTCTTCACTTGTTAGTGAGTAGGTAACGGCCTGGTAAAGCCCCGCCCCTTCAAGGAAATGGCGGACAACACGGCGTTTTTGCTGATACCCAGTTAAATGCCCAGGTGTAGAGGAACCTTCCGGCAGTGTTTTTGGAATATTATCATAGCCGTATAAACGGGCCACTTCTTCGATTAAATCCTCTTCAATTCTAATATCACCGCGTCTGGTTGGTACCGTAACTGTGATAGTATCTTCTTCTGTATTGGTATCAAATTGAAGCCTCGAAAAAATATCTTCAATCACGTTCATAGACAATTCAGTTCCCAGCACGCGATTGATTTTTTCAAGAGTAATGGAAACAACTGCGGGTTCCACTGTTAAGGTATCCGCCTCTACAGATCCTCCAAGCACTTCCCCATCTGCATACTTTGCCATCAAATAGGCTGCGCGGTCTCCGGAAACTCTTACTCGATTCGGGTCAACGCCTTTTTCAAAACGGGCACTAGCTTCACTTCTTAATCCATGATCCTTTGAAGCCTTTCTTACTGCTGCTCCGCTAAAATAAGCGGATTCAAGCAAGACAGTGGTTGTTTCAGAGGAAACTTCTGAGTTTGCTCCCCCCATAACTCCAGCTAAAGCCACTGGCTCCTTACCATTAGAAATAACTAGGTGGTCTGCAGATAATGTTCTTTTTACATCATCAAGCGTAACCATTGTTTCGCCTTCAGTTGCTCTTCGAACGACGATTTCCTTTGAACCAAGACGGTCATAGTCAAAGGCATGAAGCGGCTGGCCATATTCCAGCAAAATGTAGTTGGTAATATCTACAACATTATTATGCGGACGAATCCCGGCAGCCATTAAACGCGTTTGCATCCATAATGGAGATGGAGCAATTTTTACATTTCGGATTACCTTAGCCACGTATAACGGGTTATCTTCCTTTGCTTCTACCTTAATATCAATATAGTCAGAAGCCATTTCTGAAGAAGATTCAAGGCGAACCTCCGGTAATTTTACTTCTCTGCCCAAAATTGCTGCCACTTCATAAGCAACACCCAGCATGCTTAGGCAATCTGAACGGTTTGGAGTCAGGCCTAGTTCCAGAATTGAGTCATCACGGTTTAAAGCCCCGATAGCATCAGTTCCTACTTCTGCATCTCCAGGAAAAACAAAGATGCCTTCTGCATACTCTTTCGGAACAATTTTTCCCTCCATACCAAGTTCTTGAAGAGAACAAATCATTCCGTTTGATTCTTCTCCGCGAAGCTTTGCGCGTTTGATTTTAAAATTACCAGGCAGGACCGCTCCAACCTTAGCGACGGCAACTTTTTGGCCTTGTGCAACATTTGGAGCCCCACAAATGATTTGTATAGGTGCCTCTTCTCCGACATCTACAAGACATTTGTTTAATTTATCTGCATTAGGATGCTGTTCACGTTGGACTACATAACCGATAACAACCCCCTTAATTCCTTCATTCAGGGTTTCGACACCTTCAACTTCAATTCCGCTCTTAGTTATTTTTTCAGCCAGCTCTTCAGGCGTTATGCCGGATAGATCAACATAGTCCTGCAGCCATTTATATGATACAAACATTTTTATTCCTCCTTTATATCAACCGGATTATGGGGTTATTCCTCATGCCTTGAAAACTGTGTTAAGAACCGGACATCATTAGTATAAAAATGGCGGATATCGTCAATGCCGTATTTCAGCATGGCAATTCGCTCAGGTCCCATTCCAAATGCAAAACCGGTATACTTTTTCGAATCGAATCCTGCCATTTCAAGTACATTAGGATGAACCATACCTGCTCCCAATATCTCAATCCAGCCTGTTCCTTTACATACACTGCAACCTTTTCCGCCGCAAATTTTACAGGAGATATCCATCTCTACAGATGGTTCAGTGAAAGGAAAAAAGCTTGGTCTTAACCGGATTTCTCTGTCTTCACCGAAGATTTTTTTGGCAAATACCTCGAGTGTACCTTTCAGGTCACTCATTCGGATATTCTCATCAATAACCAAGCCTTCAATTTGCATAAATTGATGGGAATGGGTCGCATCATCGTTATCTCTGCGGTAAACTTTTCCGGGGCAGATAATCTTTACAGGGCCTTTTCCCTGATGCTTCTCCATCGTGCGTGCCTGGACAGGAGATGTATGTGTGCGTAACAGAATTTCTTCTGAGATATAGAAGGAATCCTGCATATCTCTTGCTGGATGGCCTTTTGGAAGGTTAAGTGCCTCAAAATTATAATAATCTTTTTCAACCTCTGGCCCTTCGGCAACCTGATAGCCCATACCGATAAATAAATCTTCAATTTCTTCAATGATCTTTGTTAATGGATGATGGCTGCCAGCCTTTACTGGACGTCCTGGCAGGGTTACATCAATTGTTTCAGATGCTAGTTTTTCAAGAACCTCAGCTTCCTCCAGTTCCTTTTGTTTTTCTTCTAATTTCACAGATATAGCCTCGCGCACTTCATTGACAAGCGCACCCATTTTCGGGCGTTCCTCAGCCGAAAGCTTCCCCATTCCTCTTAGAACCTCTGTAATTGGTCCCTTTTTCCCCAAATAGGCCACTCTTACTTCATTTAGCTCTTTTAGGTTTTCAGATTGCTCAATCTTTTGAAGTACTTCAGTTTGCAATTCCTGTAAACGTTCCTGCATGAATAAATCCTCCTTTTTCTTTTATGTATTCCGAATAGAAGATCCCTGAAAAAAAACAAAAAACCTCCTCCCTGGAAAGGGACGAGGTTCTATTTCGCGGTACCACCCTTGTAAACACGCTATGTATACATAACATTGTGTTCGCTTCATTCGGATAACGGCTTATGCCGGTGCATCTTTACACAAAAAGCTGCTGCTTTAAGTGGTCCTGATGCCAACTCGGGAGGTGAACTTCCCATGTATCCTCCATAAAAGTGCTTTCAGTCCCGGGCACTTTCTCCCTGAATGGTTTCACACAAGGTACTTTTCTCCGTCTTAGTCATTAAAAATATTGATTTTGTTGTTTATTATATAATAAGTTTTGTTTGGTTTCAAACTGATTTACGACTTTCTTAAGTAATATAAAAGGATGCCAGTGGCTATGGCAACATTAAGTGATTCACTTTTTCCGTAAATAGGAATATATAGGTTCCTTGTTGTTTTAGATAAAACCTCTTTGCTAACCCCGCTGCCCTCATTTCCTACTGCGAGAGCAAAGGTTTCTGAAGGAGCTGTTTCCGTATATATATTCCCATTTTCCAGGGCGGTTCCGTATACAGGGATTTCTTTGCTTAAAAGCTGATCAATCCATTCCGATAAATTCCCTCTTATGATCGGAAGGTGAAAGTGACTGCCCTGGGCCGACCGGAGAACTTTGGAATTGTAAATATCAACACTGCCTTGACCAACAATAACGGCGTCAATACCAGCCGCATCAGCCGTTCTGACCATAGTGCCGAGGTTTCCGGGGTCCTGAACTGCATCGATCAGAAGGAAGGTTTTCGCATCTGTTATAGAAGCCTCCGTTTGTTTGCATACAGCAAATACCCCTTGTGGCGCCTCTGTTTCAGAAATAGCTTTTGCTACCTCTTCCGTAATGATTGTTACCGGAATGGATTCATAATCCCAGCTATGAGGCAGATCAGTCTCCTCTGAATAAATTAGCTCATCCACCATTTCTTTTTGTTTTAATGCTTCCTCTACAAGATGAAAACCTTCTATTATAAATGTCCCGGTTAAATCTCGTTCCTTTTTCGTATGAAGCTTTTTCCACTGTTTAACCTGCGGGTTCTTTGAAGAGTGAATATGATTCAACACAGTCTCTCCTTTTTCCTTTTCATGATTTTCTAATTATATCTTAACCACAATACATAATAAAACCTAAATCAGAAAAAGCTATGAAAGAAATGCGGAAGCACCCTTCAACACTATGGGTAGTAAGGATAAATTGGCTAGTCTTTGGGTGCTGGAGCAAACAATATCAAGTTTGATAACAAATAAATTTGATACTAAAAAGAAAATGTAAAAGGAGTGAATCAATTGAATCTTAATTTACGAAATGCCATTATACACAATGTAACCGGAAACACACAGGATCAACTGGAAGATACCATTGTTGACGCAATTCAAAATGGGGAAGAAAAAATGCTTCCTGGATTGGGAGTCCTTTTTGAAGTAATTTGGCAGAATTCCTCCGAAGAGGAGAAGAAAGAAATGCTTGAAACACTTGAAAATGGGTTAAAACAGTAAGGACGTATGACTGCCAGCTCATGTTGGCAGTTTTTTTTTGGTTTAATGGATTGGAACTATCTCATATCTCTTCTACAAAAATAGAGGGGCTTTCTACAATTTCTTTGTTCCTATCAACAAAAAGAAAGGGAACATCTACAATTTAAGAAATTTTCTACAAAAAGGGGTATTTTTTCTACAAAAAAAAGCTGAATCTAAGGACAAATAATATCCTTTAGAATCAGCTACAATCTATTCTTATTCAAAAGTTAATTTATCTACAGTTTCACGATCCAAACGCTTGATTACTTCAACAATCAGTTTCACTGTATTTTCATAATCATCACGGTGGAGCATTGCAGCATGTGAATGGATATAACGGGTTGCAATACAAATAGCAAGCGCTGGTACACCATTATGGGTAAGGTGAATAGTTCCTGCATCAGTTCCGCCGCCAGGAATGGCTTCAAACTGATAAGGGATATTACATTCATCTGCAACATCTGTTACAAAATCACGCAACCCTTTATGTCCTACCATGGACGCATCGTAAAGTACGATTTGTGGTCCATTTCCCATTTTGCCCATAGCTTCTTTTTCCGAAACCCCTGGTGTATCTCCAGCAATACCTACATCAACAGCAATACCGATGTCAGGATTAATTTTGGTTGCGGCTGTACGTGCACCGCGAAGTCCAACCTCTTCCTGAACATTGCCAACACCGTAAACCACATTTGGATGGTCTGTATCTTTTAATTGTTTAAGGACGTCAATAGCAATGGCACAGCCAATGCGGTTATCCCATGCTTTGGCAAGCAACATTTTTTCATTGTTCATAACAGTAAATTCAAAATAAGGAACTACCATGTCTCCAGGGCGGACTCCCCAAGATTCCGTTTCCTCGCGGCTGGAAGCACCAATGTCAATGAACATATCCTTGATATCAACTGGTTTTTTACGTGCTTCAGCAGGCAATATATGAGGAGGCTTGGAACCAATGATTCCAGTTACATCACCTTTCCTTGTTGTGATCGTAACACGCTGGGCAAGCATAACCTGTCCCCACCAGCCTCCAACTGTCTGGAAGCGCAAAAATCCTTTATCATCAACTTGAGTAATCATAAAGCCAACTTCATCAAGGTGACCGGCTACCATTATTTTAGGGCCGCCCTCTTTGCCTGTTTTTTTGGCAATCAAACTTCCTAATCCATCAGTAGTAATTTCATCTGCGAATGGAGCTATGTATTTTTTCATTACTTCGCGTACTTCTCGTTCATTTCCTGGTATGCCTTTGGCATCTGTTAAATCCTTAAGCATTGTTAGAGTTTCATCTAATTGTGCCATATATTTACCCCCTTCATATGTACATCATTAATTATAACGAATCCTGAAGAAGATGTACAAAGATTCTGTATATAGATAATCCTTCACTCCAAGGAAAAAAGATTCTCTAATAAAATTTTTGACCATGTTTCCATATTTTTAAAATAATTTTTTATTTCTTCAATTCTTATCCACTTACCAGTCATTTTTTCAGTTTCATTAATTTCTATTGCCTGATTATCTAATTTTATATGATAAACAAATCCTAGGTGGACCTTTCCAACCTCATTGGATTCATCATTTAGTATGCCTTTAAATTCCAAAGAAATTATGGTACAATCCTTCAGGATAATTTCTTCGTTTAGTTCTTTCAATAAGCCAGTTTCAACAATATTATAATCACCGGATGGCATTAAATCATTAATATGACCACCTACACCAACAGAAAATTTATTATGTAATCTTTTTTCATTTTGTTTAGGTAATCTTTTTAAAATATATATATAATCATTATAAGTTAAAAAAGCATAAGGTATTATTTGTTTATAATTCTCATTTTTTTCAGCACTATCCCTAGAAAGTAGAAAAGACTCTTTATCAACAACCTCAATGAACTTTTCATTTTTTTCATTATTTAGTTGTGGCACTTCCATGTTAATTAAGTTGGAAATAAAATCCCTTTTTACTACTACTACATTTTCCATCTATACCATCTCACTCTGATTTATGTTTTGTAGGCCCTGTTGCATTTTGATATTTTCCTGCATATAACTCTACTTGTTTTGTTGAAGTCTTAAACAAAAATAACTGGCCAACAAATTGCTTCGGTTTAATTTTAATATAAAAATTCGAATGATTACATATCTCAAAAGTAATATTCCCTGAATAGCCAGGTTCAATTTGTCCATCGGTACATGTTAAACTTACAAATAACCTTGCTAATGATCCCTTCGTTTGCAATAAACCAAAATACCCATTTGGAATATTAACTTTCTCATATGAACTTGCTAAGATACAACTTTTAGGAGGAATAATTAAACCACCCTGAGTAATTTCTTCTTCTTTAAAGAACTCTTCTGGAATATCTTCCCCATAATATATAAATGTTTTTTCACTTGTTGGCGGCTCCATCCTAATTATAGTTTTTCCAAGCCGCAACGAAACTGAAGTATTGTCAAACGAATCCTCTGAAACTACATCATATTGTTTTATAAGATATTTTAAATTATCTCCTACAATTAACATATTAGTGACCTCCCTATTTCAAGGCTAAAATACTGACATATAACGCAAAACCAGCGATAGCAATCGTTAAAATTTTATCCCAATTTGCCAGCAAAAACTTTTTAACCTTAAAACCTCCTTTTGTTGGTAAAGATTGCGACTCATCTATGTAGGCAGGTAAAGGAGCAACAATACTAGTTTCAGACTGAATAAAATAGCATGCGCAAATTGTTTCACCTTTTTTTAAAGTCATTTTTTTTCTGCTTGAATTAAAAAAACCTATTCTTAACTTTCCATTAAAACCAGGGTCTATTTTTCCCGAGGAAACCATTCCCCCAGAATAAATATTCCTGCCGACACCGGTTACTACTCCGAAAACGTTGAGAGGTACTCCCAGTTTTTCATTTGTTTCAATCGTTATTGCTTCGGTAGACTTAAGAATAATTCCATCATCCGGGATAATATACCATTGTGAATTAGATTGATTGAACCATCTTTCTCCAATTGTAAAGTCTAAACAACAAGCTCCATCATCTTTAATATTTTTCTTATCAACAAAAATAAGACTTTCCATTGATTTTTTATAACTATCAAACTTGCTCCAATCAGTAGTTGTTCTCTGTTTTAAGTCTATTATCATAATAACTCTCCCTTAGTTCTGATATCTATTAATAATAATATTAAAAGATACTAGAAAATGGAAGGTTTTCGGGATTATTCTTTTGAAGCATTATAATGAAACAATTAAATGTTTAACTCGTATAATTATTAAAATAAGTGCTGGAGGAAACGAAAATGATTTGGCTGCTGCGCATTATTTTAATCATGCTCATTTTCTTTTTAATTTTTCTTGTTTATAAAACGATTGACGATCCAAAACGCAAACTTAATAAAGCCCTCAAAAAGAAGCGGTACTGTTTGATAGATTTTCCCTATAGTATCGAAAGAAATTTCTTTCTTACTTATAAAGGAGCTCTTTTTGAAGGTGAAAAATATGCAGATCCATCAAAGAGTTCCTTTGAAGTTGTCTCGATTTTCATATGGTCTAAAAATTCACCTTCATTAAAAGGATTGACTCGTGAAGACTTTTTGTTTCTTGAAAAAAAAATTCACGAACAGTATCCTAAAGCGGAAGTCGAATGGAAGAGCCCCATAAAAGAATTCCTTCTGTTAGACTAGTTTTAGGTTGATATAAACAAATGCCAAAAACTCAATAACTGCGAGCAGAGGAAACCCTATCATAAAAGATAAATGCTTTGTTTTATGCCTGTACATCTGCATTCCCATTGAAGTACCTATGGCACCGCCAAATAAAGCTACAAGCCATAAAGTTTTTTCTGGAATCCTGTATTGATGCTTAATAGCCCTCTGTTTATCTGCCTTCATCGTAAGCAGACCTATGAAATTCATCAGTACATAGGCCGCCAGTATTAATGATTTACCGTCCATTTTTCCCCTTCCCCCTAATGTATAAAAAGCCATTCTCAACTAAGAGAATGGCTTATATATTATTACTTATTGTTTTGTTGTTTTGCTGCTTCAGCTAATTGAGCAAATGCATTTGCATCGCTAACTGCTAATTCAGCAAGCATCTTGCGGTTTACTTCGATACCAGCAAGCTTTAAACCGTGCATTAAACGGCTGTAAGAAAGACCGTTCATACGAGCTGCTGCGTTGATACGAGTGATCCAAAGTTTACGGAAGTCACGTTTTTTCTGGCGACGGTCACGGAATGCATATTGTAATGATTTCATAACCTGTTGGTTAGCAACTTTGTATAATGTATGTTTAGAACCGAAATAACCTTTTGCTAATTTAAGAACTCTTTTACGACGCTTGCGCGTTACAGTACCGCCTTTTACACGTGGCATGTAATTTCCCTCCTATATATGACTCGATCTTCGAGATTACTTCATGTTTGTTAATAATTGACGAATGCGTTTGAAGTCACCTTTAGAAACAAGAGATGATTTGCGAAGCTTACGCTTTGCTTTAGTAGATTTGTTTGCAAATAAGTGGCTTGTATAAGCGTGGTCACGCTTTAACTGGCCAGAACCAGTCTTCTTGAAACGCTTTGCAGCGCCGCGGTGTGTTTTCATTTTTGGCATTTTGGAATTCCTCCCTATTACTTGTCGTTTTTAGGTGCTAAAACGAGGAACATGCTCCGTCCGTCCATTTTTGGATGGGACTCAATTGTAGCAACTTCCTTGCACGCTTCAGCAAAACGGTCCAGAACCTTCTGACCGATTTCTTTATGGGTAATTGCCCGGCCTTTAAAGCGGATCGAGGCTTTTACCTTATCGCCCTTTTCAAGGAACTTAATTGCATTGCGAAGCTTTGTATTAAAATCGTGCTCATCAATTGTAGGGCTCAGACGAACCTCTTTAGTAGTGATGATCTTTTGATTTTTACGAGCTTCTTTATCTTTCTTTTGCTGCTCGAATTTAAACTTTCCATAATCCATAATTCGGGCTACCGGTGGCTTGGCAGTTGGTGCAACAAGCACCAGGTCAAGATTAACGCGTCCGGCTATTTCAAGCGCTTCAATTTTAGACTTAATACCAAGTTGCTCGCCGTTCTGGTCAATCAGACGGACTTCGCGAGCACGAATACCATCGTTTAACAGCATATCTTTACTAATAATTAGCCACCTCCAAGGTTTAATAACGAATACACATCTGGGTCAAGAAATTAATAGGATAAGCTATTATCCCTGCATTACTCCGCCAGACACCTGGCTGATCACAAAAGCCAGCAGATGCAGGCTTACATGGCCGGGATATTCCAGCGTTCCCTTCACAAACAAAAAAGTGCGGATGTAATACACCCACACTTTACGAAACACATTAAAGGTTCTAGTTCGTTTACGTAAAACCTGCCAACTGCTAAGGATCGCGTCAATCAGGTGAGAAGCGGGTGCTTCTTCTTTTCCCAAAAACTCGTATTCAATTTTACCTTTGTAACTATATCATATAGGAACATTAGATGTCAAACGAATCATTCTCATCACAACGCTTTGTATCATATCAAAATAAAATAGTTTTTACAATACCTTTAGTTATATTTTTTAGTCTTTTTATTTTTACCGCTAATCTCGCTCCCGGCTGTCACCTTCCGCGGACGGTTCGAAAGCCTCTTCAGCTCAGGCAGTCTACGAGTCTCACCTGCAGAAGGCATTTTCATTAATACCTCTTCTTAAGAACTTTTACACACACTTTTAGGGGCTAAATGTTCTTAAGAAGCCCCATTGAGAACAAACTCTTGCTCTTCTAGAACGCAAATGTTCTCAATAAGTAATTTATTGGGAAAATTCCATGTGTTTCAAGGGTGAAATTTCCTTAATATTCCTTATAGAGGACTTTTACATGCACTGTTAAGGGCTAAATGTTCTTAACAAGCCCCATTGAGAACAAACTCTTGCTCTTCTAGAACACAAATGTTCTTAATATGTCTTTTATTGAAAAATATCCTCCATTGGGAACCATCTTTCTACCAATCAACTTAGCGTATCTAAAATTTTCTCTTTCAAGAGAATAAATCCAATAGAAAAAGAGAGAGAAAAGCTTCTCCCTCTTAAATTTCTATATTTATCTTTTTACCTCATTTTTCAAGGAAGTAATAAATTGGTCAAATGGGATAGTTTCGGATTTTTGTTCACCGTATTTTCTTACATTGACTGCGTTTTCTTCCACTTCTTTATCACCAACTACAAGCATATACGGAATTTTTTGCATTTGAGCTTCACGGATCTTATAGCCGATTTTCTCATCACGGCCATCCATTTCAACCCTAAAGCCTTCACTATGAAGCTGCTCCAGAACTTTTTTAGCATAATCATGATGGGCATCAGGAGATACAGGGATTACCTGAACCTGAACAGGAGCAAGCCATGTTGGGAAAGCTCCTTTATATTCTTCAATAAGGAAAGCAACAAAGCGCTCCATTGTAGATACAACACCGCGGTGGATGACAACCGGACGGTGCTGCTTGCCATCCTCACCGATATAAGTCAGGTCAAATCTTTCAGGAAGAAGGAAGTCGAGCTGGACAGTTGAAAGAGTCTCATCCTTACCAAGAGCTGTTCTAACCTGAACATCTAGTTTAGGGCCATAGAAGGCTGCCTCTCCTTCGGCTTCGAAGTATTCCAAGCCGAGTTCATCCATTGCTTCTTTCAGCATGCTTTGAGCTTTTTCCCACATTGCATCATCATCAAAATATTTTTCTTTATCCTGTGGATCGCGATAAGAAAGACGGAAAGAATAATCCTTTAAATCAAAATCCTTATATACATCAAGAACCAGGCTGACAACACGCTGGAATTCTTCCTTGATTTGGTCAGGCCTTACAAATATATGGGCATCATTTAAAGTCATTCCACGAACCCGCTGCAGTCCTGAAAGGGCGCCTGACATTTCATAACGGTGCATTAAGCCAAGTTCAGCTATTCGAATAGGAAGCTCTCGGTAGCTGTGAATGCTGTTTTTATAAACCATCATGTGATGAGGGCAGTTCATTGGACGAAGAACAAGCTGCTCATTATCCATCTCCATGACAGGAAACATATCCTCTTGATAATGGTCCCAGTGTCCTGAAGTTTTGTAAAGGTCCACACTTCCCATGATTGGAGTGTAAACATGGCTGTATCCAAGTCTTTCTTCTTTGTCGACAATGTAACGTTCTACAATCCGGCGGATAGTTGCACCTTTAGGAAGCCAAAGTGGAAGCCCCTGCCCCACCTTCTGAGATGTAGTGAACAGGCTTAATTCTTTACCAAGCTTCCGATGGTCTCGTTCTTTTGCTTCTTCCAGCAGCCGAAGATGTTCTGCAAGATCTTCTTTCTTAAAGAAGGCAGTGCCATAAATACGCTGAAGCATTTTATTATCACTGTTACCTCTCCAGTACGCACCAGCAATATTTAGAAGCTTGAACTCTTTAATTTTGCCTGTGGAAGGTACATGTATCCCCCGGCAAAGGTCAAAAAATTCGCCTTGTTCGTAAATTGTTACTGTTTCATCTTCAGGGATGGCGTCAATCAATTCAAGCTTGTATTGGTCACCAATATCCTCAAAAAGTCTTTTAGCTTCATTGCGGCTGACTTCCTTGCGGACAATTTCAAGATTCTCGTTAACAATTTTCGCCATTTCTTTTTCGATTTTTGGAAGGTCTTCAGGTGTCAGGGACTCTTCAAGATCGATATCGTAGTAGAAACCGCCTTCAATCACTGGACCTACTCCTAATTTAGCATTAGGATAGATTCTTTTAAGCGCTTGTGCCATTAAATGGGCTGTGCTGTGGCGAAGGACTTCAAGGGCATCTCCTGAATCTGGTGTCACAATTTCTATGGAACCATCCAAATTAATTGGACGGCGAAGATCATACAGTTGGCCATTCCATTTCCCTGCAATTGCTTTTTTCTTGAGGCCCGGGCTAATGGAAGCAGCGATGTCTTCAGTCGTTGTACCCGCAGCAAACTCCTTTACTGCTCCATCTGGAAACGCTATTTTCACAACTTCTGACATGGTAACTCCTCCTTTTCATTTTGGATTGCTGAAACCCGGAACTATTGACGGTATTCCCAGCAACTAAAAAAAAATAAAAAAACCCGTCCCTGGTAAAGGGACGAGTTTTAATAAACACGTGGTTCCACCCAATTTTCCGGCATGAAAAATCACCGGCTTGTGGGCAGTGTAACGGCTGCATCCGTCAGCTATTAATCGTTCAGTATAAAACAGAACTTTCACAGCCGAAGTTTAAAGGCGGTAAGCACTCAATTCGTGTTAGGAAGTTTTCAGCACCCTTCCCTCTCTGGAAACCGTAAATGAATACCCATGTCCTTATCATCACTTTTAATGTTAAACTTAATTACTGTCCAGCTTCAGCGCCTAGTGTCCAAACGTCGCTTAACGGGCGCTTACGCTTTTCTAATTACTATGTACGTAATTATAATTTTTAAGAATGGAAAAATCAAGCGGACAAAAATATTTTTTTAAAAATAGGTGTTATAAGAGTATTTTTTCTGGCTTCCAGCTTAAAATTTCAGTTAGTGTCATTTGCTGCAGAGGTCTGCCTGTCAGCTGTAGTACTTCCAGGAAACTCAGATAGATTCTTAATGACAACCCTTTCTTCAAAAATATTTTGGATTGTCCGAATTAACGGCTGATCTCTATCCTTCGTATAGACATAGATGGACTCAGGTGCAATCGATAGAAGCGGCGCAATCGAAACAGAATCTACATAAACAGGATGATTGATTAGTAATCGCCTGTCGATCATCTTTATCAATTCATTTTTCTTGATAGGAATAAACTGTCCCGTATAAAAGGTAATTTCATCGGCAAAGACAGCATGAATACAGCTATAGGAAGAAGGCTGCCTGGACAAAAAGTCTCTTAAAGTCTGGACAAACATTTGATATTCCTGTTCCATTTTATATTCATCAATGGCTATTTCAGCGTAGTTCTCAAGAAGTTTAAGATATGGACGAAGACGGAATTGGACAAACGAATCAAAAGAGAAGCAAGCATTCTCCACAACCATTTGCCCAACAGCTTCAGGTACTATTTTTTCATCCTCAGGATTGGATAAAAAGGATTTTAGACCCTTTCTGGTTCCTTCCAAAATAGAATAGAAAATGTAAGTTATTTGCTGCTGCTCTTCTGGATCTTCGTAATAAAAACGTTGTTTAAGGACATTTATGAACCAATCATCTTTTTTGGGTCCATATATAAATCGGCAAAGACCATCTGTCAGTACTCTGTCACAGTAATTCGGCAGTGTTATTGTAAATATATATCGATCTTCACCAAGAAGAATTTTTTCTTGTTCCTCTTCCGGCAATTGCTGTTTAATTATTTTAAACAAACTTACTGCATCATTTTTGCTTTGAAAAGTAATTTCGATCAACCAGATCCCCCCATGCTCCCAGAATCTCTGTTTAATGTATATGGGGGATTGTCCGAAATTAGAATGGGGAACGATAGTAAAAAAAACTGCCGCATTTCTTCGGCAGTTTTTTCGGCTTAATATATTAATTCCGCAGATTTGGCCCGTCTATTTGTACTGGCTCTGTTAAATAACGGATACGTTCCATAATCCTCTTTGCTTTCATTTTTTCTTCTTCTCCGCGCTGGCTGTAAGTTAAATGATGCTCAAGCCCCTGAAAATCAAAGTTTGAAGTAAAAAAGGTAGGAAGGTCTTCAAGCATACGGAACTGTAGAATAGGTCCAAGAACTTCATCCCTGGTCCAGCTGGACATAGCCTCGGCACCAATGTCGTCTAACATTAGCACTGGTTCCCTTTTCAGCTTCTCAATTTTTTCATTTAAGGTTGAATCAGCGATAGAGCTCTTCATTTCACGCAGTAATTCTGGCACATAAACAATCATGGAAGAAATTTGATCCTCTGCCAGCTTATTGGCGATAGCACCCAGAAGATAAGACTTTCCAACACCAAATTTCCCATAAAGAAATAAACCTTTTTGTTTTTGCCCCCGCTTGTAATTCATCACAAACGAAGCCGCTTTATCAACAGCGTCCATTTTACCTTCACTGATTTTTAGAGAGTCAAAGGTTGCAGTTAAGATTTCTCTAGGTACGTATATACTTTTAATCAGTTTTTGGTTTTTCTGTTTTTCATCGTGCATGACTTTTCTTGGGCAGCGGTCATACTGAACATCAATGGAGTTTCTATTCAAAACAAGCCTTGGATGATACCCCTGCATGATATTTATACAGCCCTCCAGGCTTGGACAAAGGGTGCATTCTTTACTCTGATTGGTATATTCAAATAGCTTACCAATACTTTTTTCAATCATTTCTGAGGTAATATCGTCCTGGTGCTCCATTAAAAAGTATTTCACATCAGGATGATTTAAGGTATCGCTCCGCATCTTTTCGTATCTCTTTTGAAAATTCTCATTCGAAGCAAGCCTTTTTAATGTCTGGTTAATTCTCTCCATACCCAATCACCTCCTATTTGCGAAGAGCCTTTAACTTTTCTTCAAGGGCCCGTTTCTTCAAATCAATATCATTTTGGTCAGCCGTATTGACCGTAGGTTTATTCTCGGTGGTCTCGTCAAACCAGTCAGGAAGAAATTCAGTCCGAATCGGTTTCTTCTTGGAAGCGGACCTCCCTGCCGTTTTGGTCTCAGTCCAGCTAATGTACTTGCTGTGTTCATTTTTAGCGAGCTCCATTGCTTCTTTTACGGTTTTAACCTGTTTCCTGCTCCAATGGCTTGCCAGCTTTTCTACATAGCCTTTTGTCAGTTTCATATCCGTTTTTAACATAACAAAATGAATAAGTACATTAATAACTCCTGGAAGAAGCTTTTGCTTAAACATGACTTCCTCAATTATTTGCATATCTGACTTCGAAGGATCTCCGCCCCCTGAAAGATCTTTTAAAAATTGGAGAGGTGAAGCTGTTTCCATATAATGCATCAGCTTTTCTTCTTTTGTCTTTGGCTCATCATGGAGAACTTTATGAATAGCAGGCTGGGATCTTTCAATTAAAGATGGAAGATCATCATAGTGTATAAACTGGTACCAGTCTCTGGCTGCCTTTCTTAACTCTTCAACATCTATTTCATTCTCTTCGTCCACAGCACTTAAAACAATATTTTTCATCTGCATGGGGTCGATTCCATATAAAAAAGCTAGGTTACTGATTACATCCTTTACCTTTGGATTTAAAGCTTTTCTTGGAACAAGGGAATCGGTTAAACCAGACAACAGCAGATCAAAGTCAAAGGAAACAGTATTAATTTGTACCCCTTTTTGCCCATGCCTCCCAACAAAAACCTGTTCATCCTCCGCCTCAAGCTCTCTGGAATTATCCTGCATATACTGCATTGAACCTGGAGCTGCTGATGCGTATACATCCTGAAAGGATTTTGTTACTTCTTTATATTCATGCTCGTCTGGTATTTTTTGGTCGCTAAAAAAGCGTTTTAACCGTGCAAAATGATTTTTTCCTATTTTGCGATATAGATAAATATTCAGCATGCCATCAAGGAAAAACTGCTCCGGAGTTAATGGAGGCTGCAGTTCATAGATAAATGCCCGCTCACCATCTTCAGTTTTTACATATGTCTTTATAAGACCGATGCCTTCAAGCTTTAACCGCGCTTCATATATATCTTTCAAATTCATTCCCATTAAATTCATTAAAAGATGATGGGATGAAGATTCGGACCATAAACGATTTGCTTCCAGTTCACCCCAAAGTGTCATGTATAAACTAAAGCAGCTGCTGCCAATTAGCGGCTGATATAAAAACGTCAGGACTTTCCGGTCATACTCATGCAGGAGCCCCTCTGCTGCAACGATGTACCTATCGATAGGAACAAGTTCCTGCCAGTGCTGCGCCATCTTTTTCAAACCTTTCTTAAAGAGTAAAAAAGAGCTAAAGATTGATGCTTCAGCTCTTAGGATTGCCCTCTTTTAATCAATTCCCTTAATTCATCAATAAATACATTAATATCCTTGAACTGGCGATAAACAGAAGCAAAGCGGACATAGGCGACCTCATCGACAGTGGCAAGCCTGTCCATTACCATCTCACCTACTATTTCACTGTTTATCTCGGAGGTTCCCTGGCCTCTCAGTTCTTTTTCTACTTCAGCAGTAATGTCTTCAAGAACTTTTAATGCCACCGGGCGCTTTTCGCAGGCTTTAATCAGCCCGCGCAAAATTTTATCCCGGCTGAACTCTTCGCGTGTTCCTTCTTTTTTAACCACAATTAGCGGTATTTCTTCTATTTTCTCAAAAGTAGTAAATCGGAAACCGCATTCCTCGCATTCACGACGGCGCCGCGTTGCCCGCCCCTCGTCAACCGGACGGGAGTCAAGCACGCGTGTTCCGATATTTTGACATGAAGGGCACTTCATTCCATCAGCTCCATCTTTTCTATAAGAGTTGCGGTAAATGTTAAAAAACCTTTTCTTCAATACGCTTCTTTAATATTATTTTATAAAAAAGAAATAGTTAATACAAGACTTACTATTATACGTTTTTCCCTGCTCCCGTATATGTATGGAGCTTATTGAGTCGGCTGTAATAACCCGCAATCTGCTTCCTTAGAGACGGACGCAAGCCAGTTAGAGACATTTTTTCGGATGATACATTAAAATCCACGGCAGTTTCAAGAGGTTTTACTGAAATCACTGTCGCAATCAGAAAGCTTTGCAATGGAGATTTTACCTCGACTGCTATTTCGCCGTGTTCCTTGGAAACACTGATTATCCTGCAGTTTGGATCATTGCGGAATATTTCTTCAACTGATTGAAAAAGCTTATGAAAATTAGCTTTGTAATAATGAGTCCTTAACTGCTCATCTGTTTGGCCTTCAGCTGTTTCAATTTGTTTTTGATAGCGGCTAAAAATACTGCTAAAAATGCCCATTAACCTCTTCCTTTACGTCTTTTCTTTATATTTTACCTTAAGAACCAATATTAGAAAACTCAGCTTCAGCCAGCTTCTATTGGCGGATACCGTAGTATTACTTACCGGCTCAAAACGGTACGCTATGATTTTTCTTCGTACGAGGCAAAGCTGATGATGCTTTCCTTGTCCTTCCGTCGTGCGTACAGAATTCATGTGTATAAATCTGATTAGTAAATAAAAAGAGGTGTATTCAAAATACACCTCCGTACGTTTCAATTTCACATTATTATTGTTAGAATTAAAGAACTTTTGCCTGCTTCACATGCACAGGACCCATTCCACGAGGAATCTCAATATTTTCGCGTGTTTGTGCATTTAATGCTTCCGCAATAAAGTCAGCAGCAATATTTGGGTTTAAATCTCCACATGTGTAAACATCAATGCTTGCATAACCATGTTCAGGGAAGCTGTGAATTGTTAAATGTGATTCAGAAATAATAACTACTCCGCTTACACCTTGAGGTGCGAATTTATGAAAAGCAACTTCGCGAATTTCAGCACCCGATTTTAAAGCAGCTTCTACAAATGTTTGTTCAATAAAATCCATATCATTCAATTTTTCAAAGTCGCATCCCCATAGTTCGGAAATGACGTGGCGTCCCATTGTTTCCATAATAAATTTCCCCCTCGTACATTTTTGTATCTTCCTGAAACCCTGATATTCACGGTATCTTCTAACTACCACGGGGGAAAGTTAGTCCAGAGAGGTCCTAACCCTTTAAGTAATTAACCTATACCTAATCTCAAGAAGTTCACGTTGACTAGTATACTTTGTTTATATTTTTTTTGCAACCTATCAAATTAAAATTTTTCACATAATTTTTCAAAATAATTTGCACGGGCTTTAAGCAAATAGTGCAGCTGCAGAGCACTGGGTTTGTGCGGAGAATTTTTTCTGCATAGTCAAGCAAAAAATAATGTGTAGACATTTCCGAAACCTCCTGCTTAATAGCTTCCCTTACTGCCTAAAAATCCTATAACGCATAAAATTGCTGCCCTGTTGGACAGCAATTTCTTTTTAAATATTTATATTATCCGACTTTCACCTGTGATTCACTTGCCATTGCTTCAGCAACATACATAGTGAGATCTACTACACGGGATGAATAGCCCCATTCATTGTCATACCAGGCCAAAACCTTCACCTTTTGACCGCCCATAACTAAAGTTGAAAGGCCATCAATAACAGCTGAATGTTCGTTAGTATTGAAATCTACTGAAACTAGAGGCTCAGTAGTAAATCCAAGAATGCCTTTTAATGGTCCCGTTGCTGCCTCAATAAAAGCATCATTGATTTCATCTAAAGTTACTTCCCTCTTTAAATCCACAACCAAATCCACAAGCGATACATTTGGTGTAGGGACACGGAGAGCCATTCCGTGAATTTTCCCTTTGAGCTGAGGAAGAACTAGAGATAATGCCTTTGCAGCACCTGTGGAAGTCGGGATGATTGACTGGCCGCATGCGCGAGCCCTTCTTAAATCCTTATGAGGATTATCAATATTTTTCTGATCGTTTGTATAAGCATGAACAGTTGTCATGAGTCCATTAATTATGCCGAATTTCTCATCAAGTACCTTAGCTACAGGCGCAAGGCAATTGGTTGTACAGGAAGCATTTGAAATAACATGGTGCTTAGTCGGATCCAATTTATTTTCATTAACTCCCATAACAATTGTGATATCTTCATCTTTTCCAGGTGCTGTTAAAATAACCTTTTTGGCTCCCGCTTCAAGATGAAGGCTTGCTTTATCATAAGAATTAAATTTGCCGGTTGCTTCTATTACTATATCAATATTCATTTCCTTCCAAGGGAGCAATTCTGGATTTCTATTATTCAGTAATTGAACTCTTTTGCCATTAACGATCAATTCATTATCTAAAGGAACCACTTCGCCTTCGAACTGGCCATGGGTTGTATCATATTTAATTAAATGCGCTAATGTTTCTGCCGGATAACTAGCATTAATTGCCACTACCTCAAGACTATTTTCAAGAATGGCTTTCCTAAAAACCATTCTTCCAATTCTCCCAAAACCGTTTATTGCTATTCTTGCTTTCATTGTACGGCTCCTTCCGCATTAATGTTATACTTAATCACTTGTATATTTGTAATTAGTATAACATATTTAAAAACTTTTGTGATACTAAAAGAGCGGAATTAACGAAATGTTTTACTATTCTGAATAATATCCCTAGGGGATTGCTGGATATTTAACATTCAGTTGAGAGCAAAGCCATATTTCCACTTATCAAGCTCCAAACGCAACATCACAAGATGCTTTCCTTAGCACTTCCTCTGAAAGACTTCCTTCTCCAGTCCGTCGTGCTTTCATGAGTGATGGATATAAATTTTGATTATGTACAAAGGATGCGAGACACCGTTAGACTAAAGTGCATTTCCCATGAAAAATCTAATTTATTTTAATGGAATATCGATATTCCCCTCCTTTAAAAGCTGCGTTTAACAGGGATACAAACAAAAAAAAGAGAAGGCTATCCTTCTCAATGTGTTATACTATATTCACTTTATCCAGCTTTCCAGGATAGAGTCTAACTGCTTTTTTGTTTCCTCTATCGTACCGTTATTATCAATAACAGCATTTGCCAAATTTATTTTTATCTTTAAATCCATTTGTGACATTATTCTAGCCTCCGCGTCTTCCCTAGATAAACCATTCCTGCTCATCAGCCTCGACAACTGCACTGGGGCATCTACATAAACAAGAATAGTCTTATCAGCCATGTATTCCAAGCGGCTTTCGAATAATAGCGGGATATCCAGAACAACTGCTTTTTCTCCTCTATTAACGGCTATTTCTTTTTTCTCATTCATTCGCCTGCGAACATCAGGGTGAACAATCTCATTTAACACCCGCCGCTTCTCTTCATTATGAAATATTATAGACCCGAGCTTCGGCCTGTCAATACTCCCATCTGGCAGTAGTATATCTGAACCAAAGTTTTCAACGATTTTAAAATATGCAGGTTCTCCTGTTTCCACCGCAAGACGTGCTTCAACATCTGCATCAACAACCGTAATTCCTTTTTCTTTAAACATATTGGATACTGTGCTTTTTCCACTGGCAATACCGCCAGTTAGTCCGATTATTAGTGCCATTGATAAATCCTTTCAGCGATTATAATTTCCATATTCCAATCATAATTAATAATAGTCCTGGAAGGAATGTAAGCTTTTGCACCCAGTCGCATTTTGAGAAAAAGGTGCCGCTCTTGATTCCCGCAATGACGAAAAGCGAACTCATTACTGCAACAGAAGCAGCCAGATAAAAAGGGGGATATCCAAGCATTGCTGCCCCTACCCCTGCCCCAAAAGCATCCATGGACAGTGCTGTTCCAAGCAAAAGTGCTTCTATGCCTGTAATGGTCCCTGATTGGTCAAAGTCAGCGGATAGTGGTCTTTTCAGTATATTAATGACAAGACCCAGAGAACGGATCTCAAAGTTAACTATTGTTTTTTCGCCACTTTCCTGATCTTTGTTTTTTTCTGGCTTAAAAAATTGATATAGTACCCAGGCTCCCAAAATAATAAGGATCATACCGCCAAGTGCCGCTGTAATCCCAGGCGAAAGAATCCTTTGAAGCCCATGCCCTATGGTTACCGCAAGCATAAGGGAGATAGCTGAGCATGCAGCAATAATTAATACAGACTTAAAGGGCATGACCATTTTCCGGAGGCCGTAGGTAAAGCCAACACTAAAACTGTCAAGACTGACAGCAAAAGCGAGAATAAAAAGTGAAAGAATGTGAACCATGAAAATAGCTCCTTCCTGTCAATCATCACGATAGTATATGAAAGGAGCCTTTCCCGTGTCATTCAAAAAGCAACAGCAAAAATTGGGATTATTAAGTTAATGGACATGTACAGGGCAATGGCTATATATTTTGTTCAGCATAAATTTAAAGTTTTTGGCAGTTAGGGCAAAAGTGGGTACCTCTTCCTCCCACAACTGTTTTCTCAATAGGTTTACCGCAGGTTTTACATTCTTCTCCTTTACGGCTGTATACAAGTAAATCAAGCTGAAACATTCCAATTTGTCCCTGTGAATTAACATAGGATCGAATGGTGCTTCCTCCCTTTTCCACTGCCTCACTTAGTGTTGCAATAATTTCCCGGTGCAGCCTGGCTGTTTCCTCCTCCGTAAGTTCCTTAGCGGATCGTTCGGGATGAAGCCCCGCTCTGAAAAGTGCTTCATCAACATAAATATTTCCAAGTCCAACAAGATTTGTTTGATCTAAAAGAGCCGTTTTTAGCTTGCGGTTTGTTTTCTTTAGTCTGCTATTCAGGATTTCAACAGTGAAATCTTCAGAGAAAGGCTCGGGGCCAAGCTGGCTGAGGGGAGGAAAAGAAAATTCCTCCCCTTTCTTGAAAAGATGCATGGTTCCAAATTTCCTAACATCCCTGTATCTTAGCTCGGTTCCATCACTAAAGTAAAAAATAACATGTACATGTTTATCAACAGGTTCGTCTGCTTTATACAGTCCGTATTTTCCTTCCATTCTCAAGTGAGAAACCAAGGCAAAATGGTCAGTGTAAATAATCAGGAATTTACCTCTTCTGCCAATGTCAAGGATGGTTTCTCCTTTTAGGGCATCAATAAACTGCGTGGCCTCTTCAGGCTTCTTAACAATCTTTGGCCAGAGAACAGTGATATCTTTAATTTGTTTGTGAAGAACTAAATGGTGCAGTGTCCTCCTTACCGTTTCAACCTCAGGAAGCTCCGGCATATTAATCTCCTCCTGCTAATTCATCGCTGTTTTTAGTTATTTGGCATCGAACCAGGTTGGACCATAGGAATAATCCACCTTTAGAGGTACTTTTAATTCAATAGCGTTTTCCATGACCTCTGGTACTATTTTTTTCAGTATCTCAATTTCATCCTCTGGTGCTTCGAAGATTAATTCATCGTGCACCTGGAGCAGAAGCCGTGATTTTAAGCCTTGTTCAGCGAGTTTGTCAGCCATATCTATCATAGCTTTCTTGATAATATCCGCTGCACTACCTTGAATTGGCGTATTCATTGCAGTTCTTTCTGCAAAGCTTCTCAGGTTAAAGTTGCGGCTTGTAATCTCTGGAATATATCTTCTTCTCTGCATCAAAGTTGTTACATAGCCTTTTTGCTTTGCAAGCTTAACAATATCATCCATATATTCCTGTACACCAGGATAACTCTGCAGATATCTTTCTATGAACCTTCCTGCTTCTTTCCGTGTAATATTAAGGCTCTGAGACAGTCCAAAATCACTGATTCCATAGACGATTCCAAAGTTTACTGCCTTTGCATGTCGCCTCATATTGGAGGTTACTTCATCTGCGGCAACATGGAAAACTTCCATTGCTGTTTTAGTATGAATATCGAGATCCTCTTTAAAGGCCTGTATTAATTTATCATCATTTGCAATATGGGCAAGCACACGCAGCTCAATCTGTGAATAGTCAGCGGCAAAGATCAGCCAGCCCTCTTCTGAAGGAACAAAGGCCTGTCGAATCTTTTTACCTTCCTCAAGTCTGATAGGGATATTCTGCAAGTTTGGATCGGTAGAGCTTAATCTTCCTGTTTGAGTCAGGGCCTGATTAAATCTGGTATGAACTTTTCCCGATGCAGGGTCTATTACCTTTAAAAGGCCTTCTATATAGGTAGACTGCAATTTTCCGAGCTGTCTATATTCGAGAATTTGTTCGATGATCTCATGATCGCCGGCCAGCTTTTCAAGAACATCCGCCGATGTAGAATAGCCAGTTTTAGTTTTCTTCAGGGCTGGAAGATTTAATTTCTCGAACAAAATTAAGCCTAACTGTTTTGGGGAATTAATATTAAATGATTCCCCAGCAAGCTCAAAAATTCTGCTTTCTATTTCCTTCAGACGCTGGTTAATTTCCTGTCCCTGTTTTTTTAGCCTTTCAACATCTACCTTGATGCCGGTATATTCCATGTCGGCTAAAATAAGTGAGAGGGGCATTTCAAGCTCGCGAAACAATTCTTCCTGCTGATTCTCAATTAATTCTTTTTCAAGCTTTTCCCTCAATTCTTGCATTGCCAGGCTTTTTCTGACAAGATGCTCTGCAAGCTTCTCCTCTTCCGGAATTCTTCGCTTTGCACCTTTTCCATAAAAACTTTCATCTGAATCCACAAGATTTATTCCATATCTTTTTGTAATGGATGCGATATCCTCTATGCCTTCAGAAGGGTTAAGAATATATGGAGCAATAAATACATCAAAGGTACTTCCTTTTAAATGGATTCCTCGCTTTCTGAGTGAAACCTCAGACCTTTTCGCATCATAAACTGTTTTAGTTTTGCTTTCGTCCTCAGCCCATTCCTTAAATACAGGGGATTTTAACGCTGCTTCTGCAGGCAGGAAATAATGACCCGTTTCATTGACAAGCGAAAAGCCAATTATATCTGCAGTTTGATAATTATCCTCCAGCATTTCTACATAAAAGTAATTGTCATCAGTAAACATGCCGGCATTAATATCATTTTCATTTACAATGACAAACTCAATCTCTTCCATATCTTCCTTTTGAAGCTCAACTGGCTCATCGCCAAGCTTGTCCAGCAACGAATTAAAGCCGAGTTCTTTAAACAGCGGAATCAGCTTTTCACGTATCATTCCCTCATACTCCAGCTCGCTCAAATTAACCTCTACAGGTGCTTCTCTTGTGATTGTAGCGAGTTCCTTGCTCATGATAGCCTGTTCTTTAAATTCTGAGAGCTTTTCTTTAAGTTTATTGCCGCTTACGCTCTCAATTGAATTTAAAAGATTTTCTACCGTTGAAAATTCCTTTAATAGCTTAATTGCTGTTTTTTCTCCAACACCCGGAACACCAGGAATGTTATCGGAGGGGTCTCCCATCAGACCTTTCATATCAATAATTTGATCAGGGGTTAACCCATATTTCTCTTTAATATGCTCCGGAGTATATTCTTCAATATCTGTAATCCCTTTTCGGGTAATTCCAACCCTGGTCTTATCCGAGGCCAGCTGTGTTAAGTCCTTGTCACCGGAAATTACCCGAACTTCGAAGCCCTCTTTTTCTCCAAGAAGGGACAATGTACCAATAATATCATCAGCTTCATAGTTTTCGAGCTGATATCGTGAAATCCCGTACGAATCAAGGAGCTCCTGAATAAATGGAAATTGTTCGGATAATTCAGAAGGAGTTTTTTGCCTTCCGCCTTTATACTCGCTAAAGGTCTTATGTCGGAATGTTGTTTTACCAGCATCAAAAGCAACCAGGATATGGGTTGGTTTTTCGTCCTCCAGAATTTTCATTAACATCATTGCAAAACCGTATACTGCATTTGTATGTATTCCCTTATCGTTATTAAGCAGCGGCAGGGCAAAAAAAGCACGGTAAGCTATACTGTTTCCGTCTATAAGAACCAATTTCTTTTTTTCCATAATGTTTCCTCCTGATATAATCGTTTATTAAGCCATCTATTTAAAAGGAATTATTCTTTGATGCAGTTTCCTTAATATTTTATCATGATAGGAAAGGGAAAGGAAAATTGAGGGTTTAAGGAAATTCCAAAGGGATAGTTTAACGACGTATGGATTGCTACGCCTATAAGGTTAGTGAGTTTCAATAAAATGAAAGAGCGAAAGCGGGGTCTGCTTTCGCTCTTTCTTGTTTGGCTCCTAGGATGAAGGGGCTTACAGCTATTATCTTACAGAAGAAGTATTAATAGAAAATGAATTCTCTGTAAAGATTCTGTAAATTTTCCCTTCCTCCACTAAAGCCATTACTTCAATTTCCTCGGACAATCCCTAAATAATTCGATCGTAAATTGACTTCCAGTCCCAACCTTGCTTTTAACAGTTATATTACCTTGATGGGCTTCAACAATGTGCTTTACGATTGCCAGTCCGAGGCCTGTTCCGCCGGAGTTTCGGCTTCTCGCCCTGTCTATTCTATAAAACCTTTCAAATATCCTCGGTATTTCCTCTTTTTCTATCCCAATTCCAGTGTCTTTTACGCTTACATAAACTTTTTCTTTGACTCCCTGGATTTTCACTTTTACATTTCCGTTGGTTGGAGTATAAGCAATGGCATTGGTTATAAGGTTTATAAACACTTGTTTCAGCCGGTATACATCGCCTTCTATAAATAGCTCCTCTTCCGAACACTCTAATTGCAGCTCTATTTCTTTAGAATCAGCTTTGTTTCTTAACATAGTCATGACTTCCTCAATAATAGCCAGCAGATTAAACTGGGTGATATTAAGTGCGAAGCCATGCTGTTCTATCTTTGAAAGATCAAGCAAGTCCTGTATTAACGATTGAAGCCTGTCGCTTTCTTTTAAAATTATCGACAAAAAAGCCTCCAAGGTTTCTTTGTTATCCATGGCCCCTTCAAGAAGAGTCTCCGAAAATCCTTTAATAGAAGTTACAGGCGTTTTTAATTCATGAGATACATTCGCTACGAAATCTTTTCTCATCTGTTCCAATTTTTTCAGTTCGGTAATATCATGGAAAACCAGCAATACACCTTTCCATACATGATTTGAACCGATTATTGGAACACCATATACCTGAAAGGATCTTCTTTCAATTCCAATGTTAAGATACATCTGCCTGCTGGCTTTTTGCTCGGTCATAAAGATTTCTTCTATTAGTCTGCATATTTCTTTATGTTCAATAACTTCATAATAAAGCTGATATAAATAATCTGACGGATTGATATGAAAAATTTCCTTGTAACCCTTGTTAATTAGATTTATATACCCCCGGCTATCTATAAGAATAAGTCCGCTTCCCATATTTTCTATCAGGGCGCTAAGCCTGTCCTGCTGCATTTCCTGCGCTCTAACCATTTCCTCAAGATTTCGGGCAAGCACATTTATAGATGAACTAAGCATTCCGGTTTCATCTATACTATCCTCATATGTCCTTGCTCTATAATTTCCTTTTGCCAATTCGATCGCAACCTGGGTAGCGGATTCAATTGGTTTCGCATATCTCGCAGCAACCCTCGATCCCAGCAGGAAAATGACAGCCAGGGCAATTCCAAGGCTAGCCGAGATAAGCCACCATATACCTCTGTAAGCCTTTTTGAGTTCACCTGTTTCCGTACTGATAAACAAATAGCCAGTAGTTTTGTGGTTTTCTATGATTGGTTTCCAGTAATAATGAAGGTCCGTTCCATCCTGAACGTCAAGCCTGATTTGCCGCGAGGACTTTTTGGGGATGGATTTTTTTATTATATCCTCATGAAGACCTTCCTGGGCCCCCTCTGTTTTTCCTGTATCTATTAAAATTTTTCCCTGACGGTCTGTAAGAGTAATCCTTGTCTCCAGCATGTTGCTGATTTCATTAATGTCCTTCCTACTAAAAGAAGAAATACCGCCTTTATCAATAATCTCCTTTTCTAACAGGGCTGTTTCCTTTTTCAGCCTCTCATTAAAAGAGTGAACATAATAATTTTTGAACAATTGTCCCAGCAGGATGCCAAGCCCTAAAAATACACCTGCGATTAATGTAATAATAGCTATAAGAAGCTTTGTGCGAAATCTGGTCATTCCCCTTTGGGCTCCTCCAGCTTATATCCAAGTCCACGGATTGTTTTGATATAGGCTGGCCTTTTGGTGTCAACCTCAATTTTTTCCCTAAGATGAGAAACATGGACATCCACAATTCTTGTATCCCCTGCAAAATCGTAATTCCAGACAGCACTTAACAGCTGGTCCCTTGTTAATACACGGTTTTTATTCTGAGCCAGGAATAAAAGAAGCTCAAACTCTTTTAAGGTCAGTTCCAGGGTCTCTCCTTTAAACACGGCAACGTATTGGTCTGGGAATAAATGAAGATCTCCGATAATAATTGTACCTTCACTTACTGTTTCTGCCTCGTTCGTTTCAGACGGATTCTGTGTTCTCCTAAGAATTGCTTTTACCCTTGCAATTACCTCTCTCGGACTGAACGGTTTTATCATATAATCGTCTGCACCCAGTTCAAGGCCAAGAATTTTATCTAATTCATCGTCTTTTGCTGTAAGCATTAAAATAGGAGTCATGACTCTTTGCTGCCGCAGTTCCTTGCAGACTTCCATTCCATCCATCTTAGGAAGCATTAAATCAAGGACAATAATGTTTGGCTTTTCTTTCAGAGCAAGTTCTTTTCCTTCCTCGCCATCCATCGCTGTAATCACATCAAAACCTGCCTGCTCCAAATTATACTGTAGCAAGGTAACAATTGATTGCTCATCATCAACAACAAGCACTTTGTTTTTCATAAAAGCCTCCACTAAAAGAATTAACCCCTTTTTGTACCCCTTCACAACTATAATATAATAAATAAAAGAAATAGGGCAACGTGGAGAAGCATGGTTTGAACTTGATGCAGTTTAATACTGTTACAGCTAAACCATAAAAAGCCATTTAGGAATAAGCTGTAAGGACGCAAAAAGGCAGGACACCCCATCCTGGAGCCCTGCCTTAGCAAGCGAAGAATTAAAAGTTATCAAGTGCTCCGCCATCCATTGTCCGCAGCTTAAATGGTGGGCACACTTTTATATGGCCTTCTATTACCTTTTCATTTTTATCATTTTCAGCCGAAACTTTAATGACAACCGAATGGTTCTTCTTGTCAACTTCGGTTACTTCAAAAAGAAACTCTACCGTTCCATAGTGGAAAACAGGTTTCGGAAACTCGAGTTGCTGGCTTAAAATATGGCTTCCCGGTCCTGGCAAATACCTTGAAACAGCTGAGGTTATCATACCTGTAAGCATTATACTGGGGACAATTGGCTTTAGATAAGGTGTCTGTGATGCATAATCATGCTGGATATATAAAGGGTTGGCATCATCTGTTAATCCAAGGTATAAAAGAAGATCTTTATCTTCTATTTTTTCCGTAAAGGATAGTTTCTCGCCAACAGACATTTCCTCTATTCTTCTGCCAATCTTTCTTTTCTTTCCCAATACCATATCAGTCTCACCTCATATTTCGTAAACGTTTACAACTTAACAGAAGTAAAAATTCGGGGCTGTATTTCTCCCCGAATTTTTTCGTTGTATCTTTCGCCGATGGCAGTTTGTAAACTTTTATTATGCTAAAACAGCCATTACATTACGTACCGCATCCGCCGATTTGTCTAATGCTGCTTTTTCATCTTCCTTGAGTTCAAGCTCAATTACCTTTTCAATACCATTTCCGCCAAGGATTGTTGGCACACCAAGGTAAATTCCATCATATCCATATTCACCTTTAAGATAAGCAATGGTAGGAAGAACGCGGCGCTGGTCTTTTAGAATTGCTTCGCACATTTCAACAAGGGAAGCTGCAGGTGCATAATAGGCACTTCCGTTACCCAGAAGGTTAACAATTTCACCGCCGCCTTTGCGTGTACGTTCAACTATAGCATCAAGACGCTCTTTTGGAATTAAAGTTTCTAAAGGAATGCCTCCAGCATAGGAGTATCGTACAAGAGGAACCATATCGTCTCCATGTCCGCCAAGAACAAATCCTGTAACGTCTTTTACCGATAGGTTTAATTCTTGAGCAACAAATGTTCGGAAACGCGCAGTATCCAGCACTCCTGATTGACCAATTACACGATTCTTAGGGAAACCAGATTCTTTAAATACTGTATAAGTCATAGCATCAACAGGATTTGTTAATACCACAATCGTACAGTTAGGAGAATACTTCACAATCTCCTGTGTTACACTTTTCATTACCTTTTGATTTGTTTGAACTAAATCATCACGACTCATTCCAGGTTTGCGGGCGATACCAGCAGTAATGACAACAATATCGGAATCACGAGTATCTTCGTAATTGGCAGTACCAGTGATATTTGCATCAAATCCTTGGACTGGACTAGCCTCAAGCATATCTAATGCTTTCCCTTTTGTAGGGTTTTCAGCCTGTGGGATATCAACTAAAACCACATCGCCAAGCTCTTTCTGGGCAAGTAAAAATGCAGTTGTTGCTCCAGTGAATCCTCCACCAATAACTGATACCTTTTTACGTGTATTCGTCATCTTATTCTCCTCCTTGAATGAAAGTAAATATGGCAGGTATAAAAAGCATCTTATGTAAAGGGGCCTCTGCGAAAAAGGCCCCTTTTAAATAGAAACATTTATTTTATGGTATTAAGCGGGATAACTTCTTATTCCATGTTCTTGATAAGTTCGTCGCCGAACTCAGAAGCTTTAACCTCAGTCGCTCCATCCATCAATCTTGCAAAGTCATAAGTTACAACTTTAGAAGCTATTGTTTTTTCCATGGACTTCACGATAAGGTTTGCAGCTTCGTTCCAGCCAAGGTGTTCTAACATAAGAACTCCTGAAAGTATAACTGAAGATGGATTAACTTTGTCCAATCCTGCATATTTTGGAGCTGTACCGTGCGTTGCTTCAAAAATAGCATGGCCAGTTTCATAATTGATATTTGCTCCAGGAGCAATACCAATTCCGCCAACCTGTGCTGCAAGAGCATCAGAAATATAATCTCCATTCAGATTCATTGTAGCAACCACGTCAAACTCTTTTGGACGTGTAAGGATTTGCTGTAGGAAAATATCAGCGATTGCATCTTTAACGATAAGTTTTCCTGCTGCTTCAGCCTCAGACTGTGCTTTGTTGGCAGCTTCTGAACCCTGCTCTTCTTTAATGCGGTCATATTGAGCCCAAGTAAATACCTTGTCCCCAAATTCCTTTTCAGCGAGCTCGTAACCCCAGTTTTTAAATGCGCCTTCTGTAAATTTCATGATATTCCCTTTATGTACTAAAGTTAAAGATTTGCGGCCTTCTTTAAGAGCATAGTTAATGGCAGCACGTACAAGGCGGGTAGTTCCTTCCTCAGAAACCGGCTTAATACCAATACCAGACGTCTCTGGGAATCTTATTTTATTAACTCCCATTTCATTTTGAAGGAAGCTGATTACTTTTTTAACTGCTTCAGATCCTTTTTCATACTCAATACCAGCATAGATATCTTCAGTGTTCTCACGGAAAATAACCATATCAGTATCCTCTGGACGTTTTACAGGAGAAGGAACTCCTTCAAACCATCTTACAGGACGTAAGCATACGAATAGATCTAATTCCTGGCGCAGAGCAACGTTTAGGGAACGGATTCCTCCGCCTACAGGAGTTGTTAAAGGACCCTTGATAGCAATCAAATACTCATTTATGACATCAAGTGTTTCCTTTGGAAGCCATTCACCTGTTTGATTGAACGCTTTTTCACCTGCTAAAACTTCTTTCCAGACAAATTTGCGTTCTCCCTTATATGCCTTTTCAACCGCTGCATCAAGTACACGTACAGAAGCTGCCCAGATATCAGGACCAGTTCCGTCTCCCTCGATGAATGGAATAACTGGATTGTTTGGTACGTTTAATACACCGTTTGTTACCGTAATTTTTTCACCTTGCATAGTTTATTTCTCCCTCCAATGTCAGTAAAAAAGTGGATCTCCGGCTCATAGCTTGTCCAGTAAAGGCCAAACCCGGAATAGTTTATTCCTTTCTGCCTCAAGATTCACCACTGCTGTTATCTTATACTTAATCAAAGGTTAGGAGGCAAAAGCCCCTAACCTTTTACCGTACATTCTAATTACATCAATTTTTTCGAAAAAAGTAAAATATTAAAGCCCTCTGTCTTCAACAGGCACGTATTTCTGCATTCCTGGACCTGTATATTCTGCACGCGGACGAATCAGGCGGTTGTTTTCATATTGCTCAAGAATATGAGCAAGCCATCCTGATACACGGCTTACAGCAAAAATTGGCGTGAACAGATCATGGTCAATACCAAGACTGTGGTACATGGATGCAGAATAGAAGTCCACATTTGGCGGAAGATTCTTTTCGCTTGTCACAATTGCCTCAATTTTTGTAGACATATCAAACCAGTGTGGCTCGCCAGTAAGCTTTGTAAGCCTCTCGGACATTTCCCTTAAATGCTTAGCACGAGGATCACCCAAACGGTATACTCTGTGGCCAAATCCCATAATTTTCTCTTTGTTGTTTAGTTTTTCACGGATAGCAGGCTCTACATTTTCAACCGTTCCAATTTCCTTAAGCATTTTCATAACAGCCTCATTAGCACCGCCATGAAGAGGCCCTTTTAACGCTCCTATAGCTGCTGTAATACCTGAATAAATATCCGATAAAGTAGCAACACAGACACGAGCAGTAAATGTAGATGCATTCAATTCGTGATCTGCATGAAGCACTAATGCTTTATTTAATGCTTCAACGGCGATAGCTTCAGGCTCTTTTCCAGACAGCATATACAGGAAGTTAGCGGCAAAATCCAAATCTTTTCTTGGCGCAACTGGCTCCAGGCCTTTTCGGACCCTGGCAAAAGCTGCCACGATCGCAGGCATTTTAGCCTGAAGGCGGATGGCTTTTCTTAGATTTGCATCTTCCTCCATTACGTCAGCCTCTTCATCATATAGTCCAAGCAGTGAAACAGCAGATCTAAGCGCTGCCATCGGATGCACTTTTTGGATTGGGTACATTTTAAAGTGCTCCAGCAATTCTTTTGGAAGCTCCATATTTTCAGCAAGCTGCTGCTTTAATTCCTTTAGTTCAGTCAATGTTGGAAGTTTACGGTGCCATAGCAGGTAAATAACTTCTTCGAAACTGGCATTGTCCGCAAGATCATCGATATTATAGCCTACATAGGTAAGCGTATCATCGATAATTGAACTGATGGATGAAGTTGTTGCCACTACCCCTTCAAGACCCCTTGTTACTGTCATAAAAATCTCTCCTTTTATTCGTATTTCCCCATTACCCATTTGTCTGTTTAAACATCTATCGGCTAAAAAGCAGCCAAGCCGTTTATTTGCTTGCAGAATGCCTTTTCATATCTTCGGGCCAGCTGAGCACCTTTATTAAATGAAGAAGGTTTGGATCCTGTCGATCCACAGACCGATGAATAACTTCTTTTTACCCCTTCTCAAAATCTTTTAATCTGGTAACCTTAGTCGAGCGTTCGCTCGGGAAACGATTAAATGTTTACATGGAATAAATACTATTCCCATGTAATATAACAAATAAATAAAGTATATGTAAAAAAGGATGCGCTTACAAGAACTATTATAAACAATTATCTGATTTTTGTGAATGGAAAAGCACCAAAAAAACAAAAAATTATTATTTTACAAGAAAAGCAATGTTACTCTTTTTAGGAAATAAAAGGGAAAGAGACCTATTTTTTCATTGCAGGAACAGCCTCTTTCCTTAATTTTTTTATTGGTTTGCCCCCGAAATATGGGCTACTTTATAAAATCAATGATCCTCATGGCCGTATAAGCTATCCCTGCACCTATCAGGGGGCCAACCGCTACACCTTTAAACACAGAAACAGCAAGAATAGTTCCCATAACCAAAGCTGTTGTAATCTGAGGGTCTTCTGACAATAAAGAAACTCCTCCCTTCGCAAGCATTGCAACAACAATTCCGGAAATAAGTGCTATCCAAGCAAAAGGTGACCTAAAAGAACTGGATAAATCCCGAAAGCCTATTTCCCCGCTTGCTATGGGAGCTAGTACAGCGATTGTAATGATAGTTACACCCCAGTTTATTCCTTTAGACTGCAAAAAAGAAAATGATTTCCCCTCCAATCCAATAATTTTTAATAAAATTAAAACACCAACAGCTATCATTAAAGATTGATTTTTTGCAATTAATCCAATGACCAAGAGCATAATCAGAAAAACAATTGGCTGGCTCATGATTTTTTACTCCTTTCATACAACAACTAATTATTTCACCATAATTTATCCGCTTGTAAAAGCTATATAGAATCCGCCTTCCGCTTTATGAAAAAAGCTATAAAGAATTGTGGCTCAAATGAATATCACATGTGGGAAATTATGCAATTTTTTCATAAAAATGATAAACTACAACTATCTATAGTAGAGACAAATTATTTAGGAGGATTAGATTTGAATTCAGTGTACATAGCCCGCATTTTGCGATTCCTTCTGGTTATCGGGGTCATAATTGGCGGAGCATTAGCCTTTTATTTTTTATCAAAGGTAACATACCCATTTTTAATAGGACTTATTTTGGCTTTCCTAATTAATCCGCTGGTTAATTTCTTTGAGAAAAAAAGCAGGATGCCCCGGCCACTTGCAGTGTTTGCAGCTCTGATCATTCTTTTCGCTGTTTTTGCGGGACTCGTCACCCTTTTGATTGCAGAAATTGTTTCAGGGGCCAATTATCTTGCATCAGTAGTGCCAAAACATCTTGATACGCTCATAGCCTTCATTGAGGATACAATAGCAGCACAGATTATCCCCCTTTATAACGAGATAGCAGGAGCCTTTAATAAACTGGATGCAGGACAGCAGGGAACTATTGTTGCGAATATCCAGAATGTAGGAAAACAAATTGGAGGAACAATTGGTTCCTTTATTAAAAACTTTTTCGGAAGTATCCCTACTATTATTGCCTGGTTTCCAAACGCTGCAACCATTACCATTTTCTCGATGCTGGCTACTTTTTTTATCAGCAAGGACTGGTACAGGTTTTCAGCATTCGGTGGAAAAATTTTACCCAACAGAGCAATAGCGAGTACACGAACCGTGTTTGCTGATTTGAAAAAAGCGCTTTTTGGCTTTTTTAAGGCACAGCTTACCTTAATTTCAATTACTACCGTTATTATTTTAGTCGGTCTCCTTGTACTTCGTGTAGATTATGCAGTAACCATTGCTCTTGTTTGCGGAATTGTTGATATTATTCCCTATCTGGGAACGGGATCCGTATTTGTCCCCTGGATTATTTATGAGGTTATAGGCGGAAACATGGGTCTGGCCATCGGGCTTGGTGTGCTGTATATTATTGTCCTTGTCCAAAGGCAGATTATGGAGCCCAAAATTCTTTCCTCCAGCATTGGTCTTGATCCGTTGGCTACATTAATCGCCTTGTTTGTCGGTTTTAAAACTATTGGCTTTTTGGGGCTGATTCTGGGGCCTGTGGTGCTTGTTGTTTTCAGTGCCTTAAAGAGAGCCAATGTTTTTCGGGATTTATGGATATATATCAAAGGAAGTGAAATATGAGTAAGCCCAATCGCTCGTCAGCGAAGCAGCTATTCAAATTGCTTTTCACGAAGTTACAGGCAACAGCTTGACTGCCCGCCGATAGCAAGCTGCTAGCGACAGACAAAAGGGCGGCCTGTCCCTTTGATGACCCTTCAAAGAAGCTTACCTTCGTTGGAGCGGAAATCAACAGGAAATTCCAACAAACCATTAAAAGGCCCTATTTGATCATAGATCAGAAGGGCCTTTGTTTTTAAATGATAAGAAGTATAAAGTTTTACTTTTAAATTGTCTAGCCCCAGCGCCCAGCGAGTTTTCATCCTTGATCAGCTTCTGGGCTTATCTTGCATCAAGTATGACCGTTAGATGATACTTGGTACAGCTAGTGTCCATCCTGCTTCTCCCTACGATAAGTCAACATCGACCTCGAGTGCTCCTGCGCCAAAGCTTTTTCAAAGAAGCTTATGTTCCAGCTCGTCACAAAGCTGTATGTTGACTAATTGCGCTTTTCTTATTTCAGTATCTTTATTTTTCCTCTGTTAATTTTGTTTTTAAACCAACCTCTGAGAAGATTTTTGAATAACACCCTGGATGGGGGAAGTAAAAGCAGGAATCCCAGGATATCAGTAATAAAACCAGGCGTAACAAGAAGGGTTCCTCCGATCAAAATGCAGATTCCATCCAAAACCGCTTCCCCAGGTATTTGCCCGGATCTTAATTCAGCCTGGGCTCTCCGAAACGTTCTTAGCCCCTGGCTTTTAGCAAGATAGGCTCCTAATACCCCGGTGAATAAAATAAAGAAGACAGTTGGGAAAACACCTATGGCTTTACCAGATAAAAGTAAAATACTAATATCTGCAGCAGGGATAAGAATAATTAGCAAAATTAATAATGGCATGATCTTCCCCCCTATAGTTTAAGCATATAGAAAAAGAAGGGGGTTCCCCTTCTTTCATTTTTTAAATTATAGTACGCTTGCGTGCCCGTTGTAAATTACTCCACGCATAGCATCAACTGTAATTTCCTGGCCATCTCTGAATAATTCCATTGCATTTTCCAAACCAACAATGACAGGAATACCAAGGTTTAATCCTACCACAGCTGCATGGCTGGTAAGCCCGCCTTCAACTGTTATCAATGCACTGCATTTTTCGATAGCAGGCACCATTTCACGGTCAGACCCGATGGTTACTAATATGCTGCCCACTTTTACTTTATCTAGGGCTTCAGTGGCATTTTGCGCAAGGACAACACGCCCGTATGCCGATTTACGGCCAATACCTTGTCCTTTAGCCAGGATATCCCCTACAACATGAATTTTCATCAGGTTTGTTGTTCCTGCTTCACCGACAGGAACCCCTGCTGTAATGACAACTACATCTCCATGTTTAACAATTCCGCTATTTACACTTTCCTCAACTGCTACATCAAGCATTTCATCAGTAGTGGAGGCTTCCTTACCCAGTTGCGGATAAACACCCCAAACAAGATTTAATCTTCTTGAAACCCCTTCATTTGCAGTAACAGCAACTATAGGTGCCTTAGGGCGGTATTTAGAGATCATTCTCGCAGTATGCCCGCTTTCAGTCGGAGTAACAATTGCATTAACCTCAAGATTTAATGCTGTGTGAGCAACAGATTGACCAATTGCATCTGTCATATTATGCTCTGTATCCTTACTGCGGTTTGAAAGAATTTCTTTGTGGTCTAGTGCTTGTTCAGCTCTGGAAGCAATATTATGCATGGTTTGAACAGCTTCCACAGGATACGACCCGGCAGCAGTCTCACCAGATAGCATGATAGCATCTGTACCATCAAAAATGGCATTAGCTACGTCACTAGCTTCTGCACGGGTTGGGCGTGGATTACGCTGCATGGAATCCAGCATTTGAGTTGCTGTTATAACCGGCTTTCCAAGAGCATTACATTTTTTGATAAGCATTTTTTGAACCAAAGGTACTTCTTCTGCTGGAATCTCAACACCCAAATCACCACGGGCCACCATTAAGCCATCGGAAACTTCCAGAATTTCATCGATATTGTCCACGCCTTCCTGGTTCTCAATCTTAGGAATAATGTGGATGTGAGTAGCATTATTTTCTTCTAATAACTGTTTGATTTCGAGAACGTCTTTTGCTCTGCGGACAAAAGAAGCTGCAATAAAATCAATGCCCTGTTCAATACCGAAAAGAACATCTTGTGTGTCCTTTTCTGTGATTCCTGGAAGGTTAACAGATACTCCAGGTACATTGACACCCTTTTTATTTTTTAATGTACCGCTGTTTAAAATTCGTGTATGAATTTCCCCAGCAGCATTATCAATCTTTGTAACTTCAAGACCTATTAATCCGTCATCAAGAAGAATTTTTGAACCAACATGGACATCTTCAATTAAACCTGGATAAGTAATAGAAAATTTATCTGTAGTACCTTCAACTTCAGTCATGGAAACAATAATATTATTTCCAGCTGTCAGTTCTATTGCACCATTTACCATATTATTTGTACGAATTTCCGGACCTTTAGTATCTAGCAGAATTGCTACTTTTTTGCCTGTGTTTTCCGCAGCTATACGAATATTTTGGATACGCTGGCCATGCTCTTGAAAATCCCCGTGTGAAAAGTTTAAACGGGAAACGTTCATACCCGCATTGATGAGCTCAGTTAACTTTTCAACAGTTTCACTTGCCGGGCCTATCGTACAGACGATTTTAGTTTTGCGTAACATTTTGTTTCCTCCTTGTTCTTCTAACCAGCTTAGATAGATAATTCCTGTGAAAGCTTATAAATATTCAGGTCAAGTGTATGCTTTTTTGCTAAAGCCTCAATAATGTCATAATCAACCAGACGGTTTTTCTCAATTCCTACTGCACGTCCGCCTTTGCCTTCCATTAACAGCTCAACAGCTCTGGCACCAAGACGGCTGGCAAGCACCCGATCCTGAACAGTTGGGGAACCGCCGCGCTGGATGTGTCCCAAAACAGAGACCCGTGTTTCATAGTCACTTGCTTCCTCAAGGTTTTTTGCGAAATCAACTGCACCGTATACGCCTTCAGCAATGACAATAATACTGTGTTTTTTGCCTCGTTCATGTCCTTTACGAAGCCTTGCAGCAATCTCCTGCATATCATAATTTTCTTCCGGGATCAGAATCGTTTCAGCTCCGCCTGCCAAACCTGCCCAAAGAGCGATATCTCCTGCATCACGGCCCATTACTTCAATAATAAAAGTTCTTTCATGTGAAGTTGCTGTATCACGAATTTTATCAATTGCATCAATAACTGTGTTCAATGCAGTATCAAAACCGATCGTAAATTCAGTGCCAGGAATATCATTATCGATAGTTCCTGGAACCCCTACACAGGGATATCCTTGTTCTGTTAGCGCCTTTGCTCCCCGATAGGAACCGTCTCCGCCTATTACTACAAGTCCCTCAATACCATGTGCTTTTAATTGTTCAATTCCTTTTTGCTGGCCTTCTCTGGTTTTAAATTCAAGGCAGCGTGCAGATTGAAGCATGGTTCCGCCACGATGAATAATATCTCCAACTGATCCTAATTCAAGTTTCTTTATGTTTCCGGTGATAAGGCCGGAATATCCTCCGTAGATTCCATATACCTCCAAATCATGATAAATAGCTTTCCGGACAACTGCACGGATAGCTGCATTCATGCCTGGTGAATCTCCTCCGCTAGTAAGTACGCCTATTTTTTTCATACATATCACCCCATAGGTCGATTTAAAATATGTAAATATTAATAAATATAATCTTTCTCTTTGACCTTCTATCTTCTTATTATAAACATAATAACCGGGAATATTTCTAAAATAACATGAAGAAAAGCCTATAACAACCTTATCATGGTGCTAAAACCAATAGACGGAATTATTCGTTAAATGAAAGCGTTTAATAAGTGGGTGTAAGCGAATTCACTCTGTTAATGTGTTAACTTTTTGTGAATATCAAAAAGAAACGTGCTCCTAAGAGCACGCTGTTAATTTACCCCGATGGCCTCTTCCGAAAACGAAAAGTCCCCAATTTTTCTGTATTTTTCATATCGGCCGGAAATTAATTCACTTTCATTGAGCTGCAGCAGCTTTTTTAATGAGTCCTTAAGAACTGCTTCAATTTCAGATGCTTGTTGTTTAACATCCTTCTGGGCTCCGCCCTTTATTTCTGGAATTATTTCATCAACTATACCAAGTTCTTTTAAATCAGGAGCAGTAATTCTCATTGATTCGGCTGCACGCTTTGCTTGAGAAGCATCCTTCCAAAGTATTGCGGCTGCTCCTTCAGGAGATATAACAGAGTAAGTAGAGTTTTCAAGCATATGAATATAATTTCCTACACCAAGAGCTAAAGCTCCTCCACTTCCGCCTTCCCCAATTACTATTGAAATCACTGGTACTTTTAAACCAGCCATTTCAAATAGATTACGGGCAATTGCTTCACTTTGTCCCCGTTCCTCGGCAGCTTTTCCTGGATAGGCCCCTTTTGTATCAATAAAGCAAATAATTGGTCGTTTAAACTTTTCAGCTTGTTTCATCAGCCTTAAAGCCTTCCTATAGCCTTCAGGATGAGGCATACCGAAATTCCTGCGTATATTCTCTTTTGTATCCTTACCCCTTTGATGTCCAATAACAGTTACAGGGAGGCCTTGGAAGGTTGCTACACCTCCAACAATTGCTTCATCATCAGCGAAGGTCCTGTCTCCATGACATTCGAAGAAGTCTTCAAACAAAAAGTCAATATAATCCAAAGTGGTTGGCCTGTTAGGATGTCTGGCAATTTGAACACGGTCCCATGGCTTTAAATGCTCATAAATATCTTTTTCCAGCTTTTCAAGGCGTACCTCAAGCTTTTCTATTTCAGCTGTAAAGTCCACATCAGCTGTTTTAGTGAACTCTCTAAGTTCGATTATTTTTTTTCTTAACTCAATAATCGGCTTTTCAAATTCCAATTCCCCTACCAATTTAGTTCACCCCCAGGCTGATGGATTGAAAGCAGCGAACCAATTTTTTCTTTTAATTCAAGCCGTGAAATTACGGCATCTAATTGGCCATGCTTTAACAGGAATTCCGCCGTTTGGAAATCTTCAGGCAGATCCTCTCTAATGGTTTGTTCAATGATTCTTCTTCCAGCAAAACCGATTAATGCACCTGGTTCAGCAAAATTATAATCCCCCAGTGAAGCAAAGCTAGCAGAAACCCCTCCAGTCGTAGGATGGGTCATAATGGAAATAATCAATCCGCCATTATCGCTGAATCTTTTCAGCGCTACACTGGTTTTGGCCATTTGCATTAGACTGATAACACCCTCCTGCATACGTGCACCGCCAGAGGCTGTAAAGATAATAAAAGGAACAGATAATTCATCTGCTTTTTCAATAGCCAGTGTGATTTTCTCTCCTACTACTGAACCCATGCTTCCCATACGGAAGGTAGCATCCATAACAGCCACCACTACAGGCAAGCCGTTCACATTTCCCATTCCTGTAACTACAGCTTCATTAATACCTGTTTTTTGCCTGTCTTTCTCAAGTTTTTCCAAATAATCAGGGAAATTAAGCGGATTCCTGGAGATCATATCTTCATGAATTTCAATAAAAGTGCCCTCATCCAAGAAACTTTCGAGGCGCTCGGCCGAATCCATTTGATGATGATGTCCGCAATGCAGACATACCTTTTGATTTTTCAATAATTCTTTTGTATACATTATTTTCTTGCAATCAGGACATTTCGTCATTATTCCTTCAGGTAAATCCTGCTTGGCTGTTTCTGAAGGAATCGTTGCATATTTTTTCTTCTTAGTCTTTGTGAAAAGTTCTTTCAGCAAGGTGAAACCTCCCTCATTCGTAAAGCCAAGATAATGGCTAAATTTCTCCCATTCGTCTATCCCCGAGTGGTCAGACCACTCTTTGTATAAAAAGCGCCTACCCTGCTTGTTAGTAGGCTCGTCTTGTTTACTATAAAGTAAACCTCTCTAAAAAACTGTTAGATTTTGTCGGCGGAAATCGACAAATTTCTAAGCTGACGATAGGCAGACAGTAATTCAGCTACGTCCATTGCTTCGATTGCTTCTATGAGCCTTATATATCCGTCTTTTGAATGCTGCTCTTCTTTAAACATTAAAGAATTATAATAATCCTTTAATATGATCCACATTCTGAGGAATAAATGGTTGTCCGCCATTTCAATGATCCGATAAAAAAATTCATCATCGTTCACAGCATAACTATGTTCAACCTTGTCCCTTAAAAGCTGAAGACTATCCGCATTTTGCCTTTTTAATGCAAGCTGAAGGCAATCCATCTCGATATAATATTTAGTTTCAATAACATCTCTTTTTGCTTTTTCATCTTCCAGAATAAAGGTACTAAGGAGCTGGACAAGATGGTGTCCGCGAAAATCTCTTAAAAATGTACCTTCTCCCCTTCTGGTTTCAATCAGTCCAAGCAATTCCAATGCTCTGAGCGCTTCCCGAACTGAAGAACGCCCAACATTTAGGCGCTCTGATAATTCGCGTTCGGAAGGAATTTTGTCACCGGAACTCAAACGGTTCGTAGTGATCAATTCCCTTAACTGCTTAACAATTTCAATATATACTTTGGAGCTTTGGTTTGTATCTTTCACGATGGCTTTATCACTCGCCTTTTCCGATAATTGCAAGCCTCATCGTTTTTTCTTTTACTTCCGCAGGATCTACCTTTAAGCGGGCGACACCTGTCTCCATTGCCGCTTTAGCTACAGCGGAAGCTACTTCAGGGGCAACCCGAGGATCAAATGGTCCAGGAATTACGTAATCTTCACTAAGTTCATCTTCACGAATTAAACTGGCAATAGCTTCAACAGCAGCTACTTTCATTTTTTCATTAATATGGGTAGCACGCACATCAAGAGCCCCACGGAAGATACCAGGAAAAGCAAGGACATTATTCACTTGGTTAGGGAAATCGGAACGCCCCGTTCCGATAACTCTAGCACCCGCTTCCCTTGCTATATGCGGCATAATTTCAGGAACCGGATTTGCCATTGCAAAAATAATGGCATCTTTGTTCATGGATTGAACCATTTCGCTAGTTAATGCACCTTCAACAGAAACTCCGATAAAGACATCTGCACCCTTTATGACATCCTCGAGATTTCCATGTGTATTCTCACGGTTTGTAAATTTAGCGACTTCGTCCTTAACTGCGTTCATGCCTTGTGGACGGCCTTCATAAATAGCACCCTTTGTATCACACATAATGATATCCCGGACACCATAGCTGTAAAGAAGCTTTATAATGGCTATGCCAGCTGCACCTGCGCCATTGGCAATAACCTTAATCTCAGTCATCTTCTTGCCCGTAATTTTAAGAGCATTGACTAGACCTGCAACTGTTACAATAGCTGTCCCATGCTGATCGTCATGGAAAACTGGAATATTTGTTTCTTTTTTCAGCCTTTCCTCTATGACAAAACAGTTCGGTGCTGCAATATCCTCAAGGTTTACACCGCCAAAAGTAGGCTCTAGCAATTTTACTGTTTCAATAATCTTTTCCACATCTGTTGTATTAAGGCAAATTGGAAAAGCGTCAACGCCTGCAAAGCTCTTGAACAATACAGCTTTACCTTCCATAACAGGGAGTGCAGCTGCAGGGCCAATATTACCTAGACCGAGTACGGCAGTTCCATCTGATACAACAGCAACCATATTGCCCTTCATAGTATAATCATATACTGTTTCAGGTTTTTCATATATCTCTTTACAAGGTTCTGCAACTCCTGGAGAGTAAGCAAGACTTAAATCCTTTGCATTCTGGACAGAAACTTTTGATTTTGATTCCAGTTTTCCTCTATGAATGCGGTGCATATGCAAAGCTTCTTCACGTAAAGTCAAAGCAATGTCACTCCTTTGATTATCAAAAAAGGTTATAGGCAAAATATTAAATTATTAAATGAATTTCTAGTGGTCAGACCACGAATGTCTATTAACCAATATAACATATCCTGTATAGATGTAAAGAATTAATCTCTTAAAATAACGTTCTCCTCGCCCAGCAAATCCTTGAGAAGAGTAATGAAAACCGGCCCTGGAGCAACAAAGCTTTCTTTAGTCAGCCTGACGGTTGTTTTGGAACCCCCGTAATAAAGAACAACAGGAGTATTGCCTTTATACTTGCCAAAAAGTTGTTTAAGCTCCTGAAGAAACGCCGGTTTTTCCATCTCTTTAATAATTTTTAAGTATAATACAGTTTGCGGGGAAGCATGTGATTTAAGCCACTCGGAAAGCAGATCGGCACGTTGGATAATAAATTGCCATTCTCCTCCGCGCTCTTCAGCCTTTCCTTCTATTACCGCCAAATTCCCCTGTCCAAGGACTGCGGAAAATTTTCGGTACACATCAGGAAAAGCAACGGCTTCCATTTCACCGCTTGAATCGCTTATTGTTAAAAAAGCCATTGAATCGCCTTTTTTAGTTCGGATTTTTTTGGAAGCTGTAATATAAACACCTGCTGAACAGCGTTTTCCCTTATTTATTTCACCAAATAAGGCAACTGCTCCTTTATCCTTAAGTTCCTTTTCGTAAATAGAAACAGGATGGTCTGAAAGATAAAATCCCAGAACTTCTTTTTCTAAGTTAAGCTTATCCTCAAGCCGAATTGGATCCACCTCAACATATTTTGGCTTAAGCATCATGGCTTCTTCTGCAAAAAGCTGTAATTGGCTGGCATCATCCGGATTAACTAGCTGGGCATGTTCAATTGCAACATCTATACTGGCCAGAAGTACGGCACGATCTTCCCCAAATTCATCAAGACATCCTGAGTAAACTAATGCTTCAAGCGTTTTTCGATTTAAGACCTTTTGAGAAACGCGAAGGCAAAGATCAAATAAATCCTCAAATTTTTTCTTTTTTCTAACCTGAAAAATTTCTTTGAGTGCTGTTGCTCCAACTCCTTTGATTCCCCCAAGTCCAAAACGGATCGCAGAGTTTTCAGCACCAAAAGAAAAAGGACTGTTATTAACAGAAGGAGGAAGGACCGTAATCTCCTTCTGCCTGGCTTCCCGGACATACTGGGCAGTCTTAGTCTCATTTCCCATGGCTGTACTCAACAGGCCAGCCATAAAATGCACTGGATAATGAGTTTTTAAATAAGCGAGCTGGTAAGCAATCAAACTGTAAGCCACTGCATGGCTCCTGTTAAATCCATAGTTGGCGAATTTAACAATTAAATCGTAAATATCATTTGCAAGCAGTTTGTCATATCCCTTTTGAAGCGCCCCCTGAACAAAATGTTCTCTTTCTCTGTCGAGTGTTTCCTTTTGTTTTTTAGAAACTGCTCTTCTTAATAAGTCGGCTTCTCCAAGAGAAAATCCGGCCATGATGGATGCAATTTGCATAATCTGTTCCTGGTATACAATGACTCCATATGTATTGGATAGAATTGACTTGAGATGAGGGTGCGGATATTCCACCTGTTCTGTGCCGTGTTTCCGTCCAATAAACACAGGAATATTTTCCATGGGCCCTGGCCGATAAAGGGCATTGACAGCTACAATATCTTCAAACCTTGTAGGCTTCAGCCTCATTAAAACCTTCCTCATTCCTTCGGATTCAAGCTGAAAAATCCCTGTTGTTTCTCCCCTGGCAAGCAGTTCATACGTGTCCTCGTCTTCTAAGGGGAGACTTCTAATATCAATTTTTTTACCTTCCTTACGCTGGATTGACAATAAAATGGACTCGATGAGGGATAGATTTCTTAAACCAAGAAAGTCCATCTTAAGCAAGCCTACTTCATCAAGATGTTCCATTGTATATTGTGTAAGATAGACCTGTCCATGACCCTGCTGAATGGGAACCATATCGACAAGGGGAAGCTCGCTGATAATAACACCTGCTGCATGGGTAGATGTATGCCTTGGCAGTCCTTCAAGCATACTGGCAGTTTTAAAAAGTTTTTGATTGATAGGACTTTCATTTACAAAGCTTCGTAATGCTTCAGACTCTGAAAACGCATTTTTAAGATTGATTCCAAGACGTGATGGAACAAGCCTGGACAACTGATCCAATTCCTTGGGGTTTAACCCAAATGCCCTTCCGGTATCCCTTAAAGCAGCTTTAGCTGCCATTGTTCCAAACGTAGTAATTTGGGCAACATGCAGTTCTCCATATTTATGGGCAACATACTGAATAACCTCATCGCGGCGGTGATCAGGGAAATCAATATCAATATCAGGCATTGAAATCCGTTCGGGATTTAGAAATCGTTCAAATAAGAGATTGTGGGCAATGGGATCTACATCAGTTATCTGCAAAACATAAGCAACAAGCGAGCCAGCTGCTGAACCACGCCCCGGTCCTGTTAGGATATTATTTTCCCGGGCGTATTTCATAAAGTCCCAAACGATTAGAAAATAATCGCTGAACTTCATTTTTTTAATAATATCCAGCTCAAATGTCAGTCTGTCGATGTATTCCTTTCCTGGGGCTGAAAAACGTGTTTTCATACCTTCTAAGCATAATTCATTGAGAAAGTCCTCTGCATTCCTGCCGTTAGGAACAGGGTATTTAGGAAGCTGTTTTTTTCCAAGTTCCAATACCACATTACAGCTATCAGCAATGTGAACAGAATTTTTAATGGCGTCAGGGTATTCTGATAAATAATTTACCATTTCTGCTTCAGTTTTTAAGTAATATTGGTCACTGGCCAATCTATCTCTGTGGTCATCCTGAAGCTTGTCTCCATTTTTAATTGCCAGCAGGCACTCCTGGGCAAAAGCATCCTCTTTGTTTAGATAATGAACCTGGTTAGATGCTACAATGCCAATTCCCAATTCCTTCCCAATGGCAAATATTTTTTCGTTAAGTGCCTTTTCGAACCCTAAGGAATGGTCTTGAATGGATAGATAAAAGTTTTCCCTGCCAAAAAGACTTCCCCATTGCTCTGCCTGCTCTCTGGCTTTGTCTTTTTCGCCTTGAAGAAGCAGCCTTTCAATTTCCCCATCCTTTCCCGGAGTTAGGGCTATCAATCCATTTGTATAGTGTCTTAACCACTTTAATGGAATCCCTTCAGGGGACTTTGTTTGGACAACACTTGAGATTTTTATAAGATTATGAAATCCCTCAAGGTTTTTAGCCAGCAAAACAAGCGGAGAACTGCCATTTTCAGCGTTAGCTACATCAACAGTAAGCCCCAAAATAGGTTTTATATTATTCTTCATACATTCTTTATAAAAAGCGACGGTGCCGTACATCACATTCCTGTCTGTCAGGGCTATCGCTGAAAAACCTCTATCTTTTGCTGCTCTCGCCAGCTCTTCCACTCGGGCAGTGCTGGTTAACAGACTATAAGCACTATATACTTGCAGGTGAATAAATGACACTTGTGCTCACCCCTACTTTTGTTTCTCTTTACTCTATTATAGAGCCCAGGATAAGAAAAAGAAAATATGTTCTCATTTTTAAACAAAGTTAAGAAAAGGCTTTAAAGAAACATTCTAAAAACATAAATACAGGGGACCGTCCATATGATGAAGTATGAGGTATAAAATCAGAATGAGGCGGTTGGTGTGATGCGGGAAATAGGATTTTTTCCGTCTTTTATTGAAAGTTATTTTATGGCGCTGGGTGTTCTCCTGGGAGGTTCTTTAGTTGGAGGTCTTGCCTCTTTTTTAACAGGACAGCCCCCATTCACATCTATTTATCGAATGTCCGCTTCATTGCGGATTTGGGCAATAGTTGCAGCCATTGGCGGAACTTTTGATACCTTTTATAGCTTTGAAAGGGGATTGTTTAACGGGGACACTAAAGACCTTTTTAAGCAATTTTTATTAATTATGTCAGCAACTGGAGGCGCACAGACTGGGGCTTTGATTATTAACTGGCTGACACAGGAGCACATCTCGTCATGAGAATTCCTCCCTTATACAGAAGTCCTGCCTGGCAGAGATTGCTCGCAGGAATGGTGATCGGCGGTTTAATCAGCTGGGTTATTTTTTTATATATTTTTGGTGTACTGCAGGAAGATAGTAAGAAGAAGCTTGAAATGCAGGAAGAAACCATTAGGGATTTAACAGGAGATATTAAGATTTGGCAGGATGAATATAAAGCTTTAAACAAGAAGAATATTGACCTATTAAAAATTCAGGATATCAGTGTAAGGATTACCAATTGGGAAAATTATAAGAAATATGGAATTGATTCTTTTAGTGTTTTTGAGCTGGAAGACGCTATTAAAGAAGATATCGGCATGATGAAAGCCAAAGATCTTGATACGGTTTTTAAAAGCAGGGATCTTTTGAAGAAGGTAATTGAAAACCGGGGAGTTAAGTTTAATGATAAGCGGTATCGTCTCGAGGTTAAAGAAATTGTCATTTATACCACGCTATCTATTCAAATCCATCTTCATCTTGAATGAAAAAGAGAATGCATTTTTTGTTTTATACCTAATTATCGGGGCGGAGGGTTTAATCCGCCCCTTTTATTCTTTACATCAACAACTTCTATGTAAGAAGCCAAATGTTCTAACAGCTTTATTAATCTACTCTTTGGCAGACTCTTTCCAATTCCTCTATCACTGAGTCAGCCTCTTCCCATGAATAGATGGATGCGCCTGAGGCAAGCGGGTGCCCTCCCCCATTAAACTTGCGGGCAAGACCATTGATAACTGGCCCCTTTGAACGGAGGCGCACTCTAATCTGGTCTTCTTCTTCTATAAAGAACACCCAAGCCTTAATACCCTTTACCTCGCCCAATACACTTACCAATAAGGATGCCTGGGAAGGCACAGCTTCAAATTGCTTAAGGAGTTCTTTTGGCAGGGAAACCGATGCAGCACCATTCTCGTGAAGCTTAAAGTTTTGCAGCACATATCCGTTTAGCTTTACAAGATTATGATCCATTTCGTACAAATTATTATAAATATCAGTTCTTGAAAAATTGTAATGAATTAACTCGCCAGCGCAGGCAAAAGTTCTTTCCGTAGTACTTGGAAAAAGAAATCTGCCTGTATCACCGACAATCCCCGCATACATAAGCCTTGCAGCCTCATCAGACATTTTAAGGCCTTTATCTTTTCCAGATAAATAAAATTCGTAAATCATTTCGCTTACAGAGCTTGCATCGGTATCAACCCATAGCAAGTCTCCATAGGGATCTTCGTTTGGATGATGGTCGATCTTGATTAGCATATCTCCGGTTGAATACCGATTGTCATCAATTCTTGCCTGATTAGCTGTATCACATACAATGACAAGCGCTCCCTCGTAGACCACATCTTCAATTTGGTCAAGCCTTCTCAGAAAATTAAGCGTGGGCTCTTCTTTACCAACCGTGTAGATATTTTTTTCCGGAAATGACGTTTTTAAGACCTCGGCAAGTCCACCCTGGGAGCCATAAGCATCCGGGTCGGGACGGACATGGCGGTGGATTATAATTGTTTCATACTTCTTTATTGCTTCCAGTATTTTCTCTTTCATATTTTCTCCTTCGATTGTTTGAATTTTCATCTGTATCATTGGCTCTTTTCGTAAACTTTGTTGTTTATAAAAGCAAAAATAGACTCACTTTCCGCTGGCAATCCGCGAGCCTCCTCGGTCGCTAACGACCTGCGGGGTCTCACCTGGCTTGCTTTTCCGGCAGGACTTTGAATTGGCATCTTTGAGTTAACCCATGCACGAAGGAAATGCGAATGCATTTCCGAGGAGTCTCGCCTATTTTCGCTCACAGTTTCTTCCAATTGCAACAATCTCTAAGAAAAGAGCAATATCATTTCACTGAACAAACCTGGTAAAAGGTATATATGGTATTTTATTATATGAAGTTGTAAAATGTAAGAAGATTGCCCAAATATGGAGGAACTAAAATGCCAGTGCTTGTTTTCTTTATTATTCTCTCTTTTGTTTTCTATTTATTTTATAAGATAAAATTCGTAAGAAGCCACCGTCCTGTTGAGAAAAAATGGCTGTCTGCAAAATCTTCAATCGCACTCGGTCTTTTTGTCACACTGTTCGGCCTTAACCAGATCTACCTCTATCAAACGGCTCTGACCTTTATTATTGCCGCTGTTTTTGTAATTATGGGCTGCTTAAGCATTTGGAACGGAGTAAAGGCTTATAAATTTTATCAGCCACATGCTATTGAGGAAGCAAAAAATTTAAAATAATTTATGCAGTATTAAGCCGCTTTCACTCCTTGAGAGCGGCTTTATTATTCTTTTATTGTATAAAAACCATATCCGGAATCTCAATGGCGGTCAATTAACTGGCACATCATCATAGCTTTCCCGACAAGTGTTCCTTCATTGAAAACTTCTACATCAACTTTACCAAACTTTCGCCCTACCTCAAGGACTTTCGGAAACACTTCAAGAACACTATCAATCTGAACAGGTTTAATGAAATAAATAGTCATGTTCTCTACTACAAGGTCACCCTTCTTATAGCTGCGCAGTATCCGGTTTGCTGCATCTGAGACTATAGTTGTAAAAACCCCGTAAGATATAGTACCGAGATGATTTGTCATTTGCGGAGTTACCACGCATCGGTAAATATCTTCACCCTTTAGTTTTCCTTTTGTCAGTACCATCTGATTCGTTACAATGTCATCGATTGTCTCTCCAACCTGTGGCTGCCTTTGGTTCATTTGCAGCGCCTTTAATACGTCCTGACGGCTGATAATACCTTCAAGCCGATTCGAATCGTCAACAACAGGAATAACCTCAATTCCTTCCCAGACCATCATGTGGGCAGCGGATGCAATACTTGTTTTTCCGCTTACAGCCATTGGATTTTTGGTCATGACTTTATCAACAGGTGTATCCAAAGCTTGTCCAATAATATCTTTAGAAGTAATCATTCCCTGGATTTTCATATTATCATCTACAACTGGATATCGGCTGTGAAGTGTTTCCCTATTATGCAGATGCCATTGTTCTATTTTTTCCGTTGTTTTTAAATAGACGGTGGAGGATATTGGAGTGAGAACGTCCTCTACTAAAATAATTTCCTTTTTTATTAACTGGTCATAGATAGCGCGATTGATCATAGTTGCTACTGTAAACGTATCATAGCTGGTTGAAATAACAGGGAGCTGCAATTTATCCGCAAGCTTTTTAACATGGTCTTCTGTATCAAATCCTCCTGTTACCAAAACTGCTGCCCCAGCTTTCAGTGCGTGTTCATGTGCTTTAGTCCGATTTCCGACAATTAGCAAATTGTCTGCTCCTGTATATCTCATCATAGCTTCAAGCTTCATAGCACCAATTACGAATTTATTAAGTGTTTTATGCAATCCCGCCCTGCCGCCAAGAACTTGTCCATCCACAATATTGACGACCTCTGCATAAGTTAGCTTTTCTATATTTTCCTTTTTCTTTCGTTCAATCCGGATAGTGCCGACCCTTTCAATCGTACTTACATACCCTTTATTTTCGGCATCTTTAATCGCTCTGTAAGCTGTACCCTCACTCACACTCATCGCCTTGGCAATTTGCCTGACTGAAATTTTTTCTCCAATGGGGAGTTCATCAATATAGTGCAGAATTTGTTCATGCTTTGTAGCCAAGACCCTCACCCTTTTTTTATCCGCGATTTACCAAACCCCCGGCAACGGGGATTCTTCCTATCTATCATTATAAGGTGTTAAAAGTCCCGAGTAAACTAAGCCTGTATAAGGAAAAAGGATAAGATGGCATCTTATCCTTTAATCCAAAAATGATCGGCTTCTTTTTTTCTGGGGTTTTCGGTTCATGCCCTCGATATTTTTCCGGCTGTGAGGAGTATAAAGCAGTCCGGAAAGGTTACCGGCCACCACACACAAAGCGAGTAAAATCCATGAATAGGCAAACCACGCCTGGGAGCTTCCACCTGAAAAATCCATCCTTGGAATTGCAAAATAAAGCATAAAGCCAGCCGCCAAAAGGCAAAGTAAATAACGATTTTTCTTCATATAAACCTCCTTAAAACAAGCTTGTTTCATTTTTATGCTTTAGTAAGGGAAAAAAGTCGTCTCTGGGTGATCTGAAGAAAATAAAAAAAAGCCAAAATGAATTTGGCTTTTTACATGATTTTTTAAAATTTAAAGTTCAATTGATTCCCCAGCTTTAAGCACTCTTCCTTCCTGTCCATCAAGCATTTCAATGAATCTTTGAGGATCCTGCTTAATTGGAGGAAAGGTATTATAGTGGATCGGAACAACTAGTTTTGCATTAAGAAGTTTTGCGGCATATGCGGCATCCTCTGGACCCATGGTGAAATTATCACCAATTGGAAGAAGAGCCAAATCAATCGGGTGACGTTCCCCTATTAATTTCATATCGGAAAATAACGCAGTATCCCCGGCATGATAAACTGTTTTCCCTTCATTCATAAATAAAATTCCAGCTGGCATACCGCCATAGATAATTTGTCCATCTTCAGTAGAAAAGCTGGATCCGTGGAAAGCCTGGGTTAATTTTACCTTTCCAAAGTCAAATTGATAGGAACCCCCTATATGCATGGCATGTGTATTAAGCCCTTTACTGCCGAGATAGTCAGCAATTTCCGCGTTGCCAACCACAAGGGATCCATGCTTCTTTGCCAATTCAACAGTATCACCCACATGGTCTCCGTGAGCATGTGTAAGCAGGATTACGTCGGGTTTTACTTCATCTGCCTGTAAATCAGTTTGCCCGTTCCCTGTGATAAACGGATCGATAAAAATTGTTTTTCCATTGCTTTCGATTTTCACAACTGAATGGCCATGATAGGAAACTCTCATACTTTTTCTCCTTTCAAATTAACAATTGGAATTTTAAATCAGGGAGTCTTCTTTTAATACCCGGAATAGTTTTAGACTATCATGTTCATTTTATATTAGCAAAAAATGAGATTTTAAAATTAAATCTTAGATTTGGTTAGTTATCTAGCTCCAGCGACTAGTGTCCATTCCTCTCCTCCCTGCAATAAGGCAAGTTTCAAACATTGTTTTTTTACGGCGGAGCTGGTCTCTTAAAGACCCGCCTTGTACATGCAATTGGGCATTGCTTTGCTCTTCGGGTTGTCCAGCTGCAATGCCTATGGCTCCAGTTCCTAAGCCAATCTCCGTCGGAATGTTTAAAAATTACCTTCTTACTGCTCGTTTTTTGCTCGTCACCCCTGTACAAGGCGCGTTCGCATTTCATTTTCCTGTATCTTAGCCAAATCGGAGGCCTGCAGGACAAGCTTTAATAGCCTTCGCATCACACAAAGGAATAGCCTTTAAGCTTTTTCGAGGAAGAAGGTCAGATAGGTGCTGCCAAAGAATAAGGAAAGCTCCGGCATGTAACGAAGGAAAAACGCAGCTTTTTCGAGGGAAGTGGCAATGTTAGCTTTTATCTAGCCCATACATCGCTTAACGGGAGCTTGCGCATTTCTTTTTAACTTGCTAAGCTTTTTATATTAAAGCAGTGGGGGGCATGAAAATGAACAAGCGATTAGAAAATTTAATAGCATGGATGAAGGAAAGCGATGTTCAGGTAACTTTCCTGACATCTTCTGAAAATGTTTTTTACTTAAGCGGTTTTTATAGTGATCCGCATGAGCGCTTGCTGGGGCTTGCTGTATTTCAGGAAGGCGAGCCATTCCTTGTTTGTCCTGGAATGGAAAAGCACAGTGTAAGACGTACTGGCTGGAGCCAGGAAATTATCGCCTACAGTGATATTGAAGACCCATGGGAACTAATTAACAAGTCCATTGCAGGAAGAGTTTCGGGGGCTTCAAAGGTTGCAATAGAAAAAGAGCATATGAATGTAGAACGCTATGAAAAAATCTCATCTCTTTTTCCAAAGGCAGAATTTGTTTCAGCAGAAGAAAAATTAAGAGTGCTTCGAATGATCAAAGATGAAAAGGAACTAAAAATTATCAAAGAAGCTTGTGCTCTTGCCGACTATGCTGTTGAATTCGGTGCATCGGAAATTAAAGAAGGAAAAACGGAGCTTGAAATTCTTTCCGCAGTTGAGTTTGCGTTAAAGAAAAAAGGAGTCACAGAGATGTCATTTGCCACTATGGTACTAACCGGTGCAAACGCAGCATCTCCACATGGAACACCAGGGCTGACTAAAATTCAAAAAGGAGATCTAGTTCTTTTTGATCTAGGGGTAGTTATTGATCGTTACTGCTCTGATATTACCCGAACAGTAGCTTACGGAGACGTAAACGAAAAGCAAAAGGAAATTTACGATACAGTTCTTAAAGCTCAGCTTGCTGCCGTTGAAGCAAGCAAACCTGGTGCAACCTGTGCTGAAGTTGATTTAACGGCGCGAAGAATAATTTCGGAAGCCGGATATGGAGAATATTTCCCTCACAGGCTTGGGCATGGGCTTGGAATTAGTGTGCATGAATATCCATCAATGATGGAAACAAACACACTTGTTCTTCGGGAAGGAATGGTCTATACCATTGAGCCAGGCATATATGTTCCAGATGTTGCAGGGGTCCGAATTGAAGATGATATTGTCATTACAGCAAATGGAGCTGAGATTCTAACTAAATTTCCAAAAGAATTACAAGTTTATAGATAGATTGAAAGAAGAAAAATCCGGGATAAATCATCCCGGATTTTTTTCTATTACATATTTTCTAGAAGTGATCTTGTATCGGAAAATTCAACACCATGAGCTTCAGCAACTGCTTCATAGGTTACAAAGCCATTCAAAGTGTTAATTCCTTTTAATAAAGCAGGATTGTCAAGGCACGCTTGTTTGTAGCCTTTATTTGCAATTTGTATTGCATATGGCACCGTTACATTAGTCAGCGCCATAGTAGAAGTACGAGGAACTGCACCTGGCATATTAGCAACAGCATAGTGGACAACACCATGTTTAACATAAGTCGGATTATCATGAGTCGTAATCCGGTCTGTTGTTTCAAAAATCCCGCCCTGGTCAATGGCAATATCAACGACAACGCCGCCTGGAGACATTGATTGAATCATTTCTTCTGTAACTAATTTTGGAGCTTTTGCACCAGGAATTAAAACAGCCCCGATAACCAAATCAGACTCCTTTACCGCCTCTGCAATATTATAAGGGTTAGACATAAGCGTAGTTACATCTGCACCAAAAATATCATCAAGCTGACGCAACCGGTCAGGATTCAAGTCGATTATAGTAACCTTTGCACCAAGACCAATGGCCATCTTAGCTGCATTTGTTCCAGCTACGCCGCCACCGACGATAGTTACTGTTCCTCTTTGAACACCAGGTACACCTGAAAGAAGGATACCTTTTCCGCCATTTACCTTTTCAAGGAATTGCGCGCCAATTTGTGGAGCCATTCTTCCTGCGACTTCACTCATTGGAGTCAGCAATGGCAGTGAACCATTTTGAAGCTGAACAGTTTCATAGGCAATACCTACAACTTTATTTTCGATCAAAGCCTTTGTAAGCTCTGGTTCTGGTGCTAAATGTAGATATGTAAATAATATTAATCCTTCACGGAAATAAGTATATTCTTCTGGAAGAGGCTCTTTTACTTTCATAACCATTTCCTTGGACCATGCTTCTTCCGCTGTCTCCACAATAACCGCTCCAGCAGCTGCATAATCCTCATCCGTAAATCCTGAGCCGAGTCCGGCACTTTTCTCAATATAAACCTCATGGCCAAACTTTAAAAGGTTCACAACCCCAGCAGGTGTCATAGCTACACGGTTTTCATTGTTTTTTATTTCTCTAGGTACCCCGATCCGCATTACGCATGCCTCCAATTAATATGATTCTATCTATATGGAATAAACCGCTTTAAATATAACACCTTCATTCATGAGAATAAAGTGAAAAATGTTAATATTAAAGCACAAAAATGAAAACACTTACATTTTAACAAAACAAGGCTGTTATTCCTATCATTTTTAATATTATATCTACTCCATATTATAAAAAAGTCTGTAATATAATGAATGAATAATAAAAAATCCATCATGAAAGGGTTGGAATCGTGACCCCACAAATAGCCAAATCTGCAAGAATTGAAAAAATAGGGACTTGAGACTGTTCCCAATGAACTAAGAAAAACCAGCTGGTTCGATTACTTTATACTTCAGCTTTCCTTTTCGGTGAACTCAGGCAATTTTCTTGTCCCAGCCCTTGCAGTACTAAACGGTAACCTTTCGTTCTTTTCTGCAGTTGCTGCAACCTTGGCTGGGGCCATTGCTGCATTTATATTTGTTTCAACACTGTCAATGCCTGGAGCTATGTATGGCCTTCCTGCACAATATGCTATTCGCGGATTTCTCGGAACGCGATTCGCCAGATTTATCGCCTCCCCTATCAGGGTAATTACTTCTTTATATTGGTTTGCAGTCCAAACGATCGGAGGAACAATAGCACTCATTGAAATTGTTAAAAGGCTAACAGGCACAAAACTTTCCTTTTTACCTATTTCTCTTTCTTTGGCACTGATAATGGCATTACTAGCTCTAATTGGATTTGAGGCTGTTAAAAAAGCTTCCAGATTATTTATGCCTGTCCAAATTATCGGCCAACTCATTTTGATTTATTTGTTTGTTCATTATGCAGCTGTCCATCATGAAACAGGAACACTTTTTAACCACCAATGGAAGGTTTCATCCTTTATTCTAGCTTAGCCTTTGTCCAATACATATCTGGTGTAAGCGCCTCTTCAGATATGGCACGATATAGCAGAACACCGAAAGGGGCTTTTTGGGGCCTGCTTGCAGGAAATGGGATAGGTTTTCTAATAACTTCCCTGCTGGCAGCCTTTTCAGCAGCACTCATTAGGACTTGGAACCCCTTTGCCGGTGCATCCTCTTTAATTGAATCTAAATGGATACTTATAATCTTAATGAGATGATATCGATTAATATGAATAACGCATATACCGGGGGATTTAGCTTGTTAAACACCTTTCATCGATTGGGTAGAGTCAAAAGTTCCCTTATCTTTGGCGTTGCGGCGATTATCCTGAGTGGATTCCCAGAACTTGTAAATGGAGCCCAGAAATATATTTCGTACTTAGGGACTTTTATTATCCCACTTTCTGCTGTCATTGTTGTCGATTATCTGGCTATAAAAAAAGCAGCTTTAACAGATAATGATTTAATTGCCATTACATCAAGCAGTTTTCATATAAACAAGAATGCCCTTTCTGCAATAATTTTAGGTGCATGTTTCTTTATTCTGATTCCCAAAAATTTGTCACCTGGATTTCTTTCCTTTCTTTTAACATCCGGCTTTTATTTTGCCATGTTCCATTTCATAAAAACCAAAAAAGCTCCGCGGTAAAACGCGAAGCTTTTGTTTTCCTAGTTTTAATAATAAAAACCTCCGTAAGGATAGTAAGGGTAACCATAGCCATATCCGTAGCCGCCATATAATGCCGGGGATAAAGCTGCTCCAGCAAGCAGTCCCAAGCCAAGCCCGCCTAGGCCCCAGCCCCATGGACCTCCAAATCCCCAGCCCCATGGACCTCCAAAGCCCCAGCCCCCCCATCCCCACGGACGTCCAAAGCCGAAACCGAATGGACGGCCGAAGCCAAAACCGAATGGACGGCCGAAACCGCCAAATCCGAATGGACGGCCGAAACCGCCAAATCCGAAACCTGGACGGCCAAAACCTCCGAAACCAAAACCTGGGCGGCCAAACCCGCCAAATCCAAATGGACGAATTCTTTCATCATTAGGGTCTATTGAAGAATGATCATAATAAACCTCAGTAGGCATTGCCTGAATTTCTGGATTCAATGTTCTTCCTCCTCATATTTTTTATTTACACTTAAAGAATATGCAGAGTTCAAAAACACCGTATGGGTAAACAACCCGACTTTTTAAAAAATTATGGTTATATGCCTTCTATATCTTTTTTTTCCATAAAAAAAAAGCTGCCAATTACGCAGCTTTTCCAAGTTAAGATAGGTCTTCTGAAGTTATAGTTTGCTGAGCCTTTTGCTTCGCCTCTTCTTCTCCCATAAAACCACTATTATAAGCACCCGTAATCTGCTCGCTTACCTCATTTAATCCCTGCTCATCCATTTCAAAGTAATTCGTTTGTTTCTTAGGTTCATTTTTACTCATTTTCCTGTCTCCCTTCGATAAATCACCTTATTATTTTTCGATATATTGTTACATTTATGTGTGACGAATTAATGTATAATTTAGGTAAGGAGGGATTGACGATGGGACTTAAATATCAAAATATTTTAGTTGCCGTGGACGGTTCCAAGGAAGCGGAGTGGGCTTTTAAAAAGTCAATAGAGATTGCAAAAAGAAATAATGCAAAGATTTTCTTGGCACATGTTATCGACACTCGTACTTTTGCTTCTGTAGAGGCTTATGATCGTACAATTGCGGAAAAGGCAGATAAATATGCCGTGGAGCTGCTGGAAAAATATAAAAAGCACGCGATTGAGGCGGGAATAAGCAGTATTGACTATATACTCGAGTTTGGTTCACCTAAAGTCAGGATTCCTAAGGATTTAGCCAGAAAATATAAGGTTGACCTGATTATTTGCGGGGCAACTGGGCTTAACGCGGTAGAACGCTTTTTAATTGGAAGTGTCTCAGAACATATAACTCGTTATGCTCCTTGTGATGTACTTGTTGTCAGAACTGAAAAAGATGAATAGATGAACGTTTTAGCACGTGTTCTGTTCGGGACGCGTGCTTTTAATTTAGTCCGAAAACCTTTTCTATTTATGCATAGGTATTTTATAGTAAAATAAAACCACTAACACCCTGGGGGATAAAAGATAAAATGGAAGATTACTTTATTTTTGATCAAAGGCTTGGTATCCCAATTCCAGATTTAGAAAAGGAATGGGAAGAATTTAACAAACGAAAACAGCAGGAGATATTGTTTCAGTGGGAGAAAATTCGCGGAGCAATTCCTGATCGAATTGCTGACATTGAAGAGGTTATTAACCAAAAACAAGCCGACCTTTCAAACGAAAGTGATTTCCCGCGTTCCTGCGCACTTAATTCAGAAATAGCCGAACTTGCCTCGGTAATTAATGATCTTTGGCTCTGGTACCGTGCTGATCAGGGATTATCCGCTAAAATGCACCAGTAATCAGAAAAGCTAGTAACCATTGTTTTGGGAACCAGTATGAGGTTACTAAATGTGGGCTTTAGTTAGTACTTTTCCTTCTCAGAACCCATTTGGGGTCACTATATGAGGGCTTTAGTTAGCACTTTTCCATCTCAGAACCCATTTAGGGTCACTAAAAGGGGCTTTAGTTACCCCTTTTCCACCTCAGAACCCATTTGGGGTCACTAAGAGGGGCTTTAGTTACCCCTTTGGCATAAAAAAAGCCCGTTTAAGTTCACTCAAAACAATAATGGCCTATTTTATCAGTCTCTGATTTTAAAGTTTGAAAAAGGAAGGGAGGGTTGTCCCATTTTCGTGGACACTCCTCCTTTTTCCTTTTTTTATAAGTCCTTTTTTAATTCTCTAACAACGTGGCCCATTTCCGGTAAAATCAGCTTTTTCATAGCAAGCTTAACTGCACCGCTTGATCCTGGCGTAGAAAATATGGCTTTATTTTTGATAACCCCTGCTATTGCTCTTGATAAAATAGCTGCAGAACCAATATCCTCCTGATAGCTTAGCATTCTAAATATTTCTCCGAATCCCGGCATTTCTTTTTCCAAAAGGTTTTGTACTGTTTCTATAGTAACATCTCGCTTGGCTACACCTGTCCCGCCATTTGTCAGGATTACGTCAATTTCTGGAGTCTCGCACCCTTTTAATATTTCATCTTGAATTTCTACCGTATCATCTTTCACGATAGCATAGTCGATAATGCTGTGTCCTTCCGCTTCAAGCAGTTCAATCATTAGCTGGCCGCTTTTATCGGTTTGCTTATCCCTTGTATCACTGACTGTAATTATCTTGCAATTAACCAGGTGGGGAGCTTTTCTTTTGTGTTCTTCAAGACTCAAGCCAAATCATCTCCTTTTTCACTTAAATAGCGGAGCTGGTAATATTTTTGGGCGAATTCAGTCACCCTCCGGGTAAGCTGATAATTCGCGCCAGCACCAATTGCCATGCTAATAAGCGGGATGCCCTGAATCATTTTCTTTTTAAAAATGGCAATTACCATAGCTTTAAGAATTTGCCGGATTGGCTGTTCCAGCCAGCTTGTATCCGTTAATTCCTCGTTGCCTACATAAAAATACCGTTCGTGTCTTTGGGTGGAGTCTTCCACCAAACTTCTCCATCCATCGCCCTGCATTCTTATTGGAAGTGTTGCAGTATGGAATACTTTTAATGAAGTCATCATCTCAAAAGGGGTATTCACTTCTATCCCGTATGTCATCGCAATTAACTGGACAGCTCTAAGATTAATAATTGCTATAGCAGGAATATCCGTTCCAAGAAGCAAAGTTCCTCCTGTTCCAGCTATTCCACCCTGAGCAAAAGAATATAAACGGTGTCTGGCTATTTGCTGCTGCGCAATATATTGGAGCTGATCAATGTCCAGAGATTTTAAATCCTCTACTTTTTCAAGACTGCTATTAAAGACTCTCCCTGCCGAAAGAATTCTTTCTTTGGCATCCATTTGAAGCTGTGAACCTTGTATAAGAGCATGGAGATGAAACAGCCAAGTGTCAATTACTGAAAAAAACTGCTGCTGAACATTTTCGGGCAAGAGTGCAAAGCCTCGCTCAAGATATTTTTCATATGTTAGCTGGAAATCATTTGGCTCATAGGTTAGAAGCCTTTGTTCCCAGTCTTTAATTTCACTAAGTATTAATTGTTCCCGACTGGTTAATTGCATGGCTGGTATCCTCCCAATCCATCGGCATTATATTTTCTTTCAGTATAGCAAATGATTCCACCCATTCAAAATGCTGCACCCGTTTTATTAGAAAAACATGGCATTCGCCAAGTCCTTTTGGCGGATGCCCTAGTTTTTCTTATGCGTTCAGAATTTATGGATATAAATTCTGATTAGCTAAAAAAAGCAAAAATCCTAATCGGATTTTTGCTTTTTTTACTTAATGTTACCAAATTGGACTACGTCTCTTGCAATCATAACTTCCTCGTTTGTAGGAATAATTAATACCTTAACGGGAGAATGAGGATAGTTGATAAATGCTTCTTCCCCTCTTACCTTGTTAAGAGCAGGATCCCAATATACGCCCATGAATTCAAGGCCTTTTAAAACATTCTCCCTGATTACATCGCTATTTTCACCAATTCCAGCAGTAAAAATAATTGCATCTACTCCATACATGCGCGATGCATAGGAACCGATATATTTATGGATACGATTTGCAAAAACTTCAAGTGCCAGCTTTGCCCGGTTATTTCCCTGCTTGGCCTGCACTTCAATATCCCTTAAGTCACTTGAGAATCCCGATACCCCAAGCATACCGCTCTCTTTGTTTAGAACATCAAGCACTTCTTCAGCCGTTTTATTGGTTTTTTCCATTATGAAAGGAATTAATGCTGGATCAATATTTCCTGAACGAGTTCCCATAGTAACACCAGCAAGCGGTGTAAAGCCCATGGATGTATCAATGGATTTTCCGCCTTCAATCGCAGCAATACTTGCTCCATTTCCAAGGTGGCAGGAAATAAGGCGAAGCTGTTCGACAGGACGTCCCAGAAGCTCAGCTGCACGCTGTGAAACGTACTTATGGGAAGTTCCATGGAATCCGTATTTACGAATACCATATTTCTCATAGTATTCATATGGCAAGCTGTATAGGTAAGAACTTTCCGGCATTGTTTGGTGGAAAGCTGTATCGAATACAGCAACTGCTGGTACATTTGGGAGAACCTCTTGGAAAGCTTGGATTCCAGTTAAGTTTGCTGGATTATGCAGAGGAGCAAGCTCTGATAATTCTGTAATTTTGCTCAATACCTCGTCTGTAATCAGTATAGAATCATTGAAGGCTTCACCACCGTGAACAACCCTGTGGCCAATCCCTTCAATTTCATTAAGAGATTTAATAATTTCCAGTTTGGTTAACTTTTCAAGCAGCATTTTAACAGCAACCGCATGATTCGGAATGTCAGAAATCTCCTGAATTTTTTCCCCATTAACCGTAATATTAAAAATGGAATCATTTAAGCCGATTCTTTCAATTAAACCTTTTGTAATAACTTCTTCACTCGGCATTTCAAATAGTTGAAACTTTAATGAAGAACTGCCGGCATTAATTGCAATAACTTTTGCCATTTAAACAACCGCTCCTTTTATATAACAACATCGATTAGACGATGTTATAATCTAGTACAACGTAATTTTGTAAAACAAGCATCAATTGTCTCTCTCAAAATATCATTTAAACACGGTCACGAGTACAATTCAAGGTTGTTCACAAATTTTTAACGGTTGCATTTAAATATAATTCTTTTCTGATACTTGCCACAATTAAAAATCTTTCGATGTATTTTAAAAAAACAGAAGCTAATGGAACTACAATTTCCCAGCCTATATCATAAAAAAAATTAAGGCATTCGCCAAGTCCCTTGGCGAATGCCTTAGTTGTCTTATCCGGCTCAAAACGGCACTTCTCGATAAAGCAAAGCTTTTTCTTCGTGCGATGATATAGCTGCCGAGGCCTTCATTGTTCAATCCTTCATGTGTTCAAATTTATGGTTATCTGATAAGCAAAAAAAACTGGCAGAAAGCCAGCGTTTATTCACATTTTATTTTCCAAGAACCATTTATCAATTTTCCTGAGAACATTATCCATTTCTGCTGCCTTTGAGAAACTCGGCATATTTACAAGCATAGCTTGTTTGGGTACCTTAATGTTCTCTCCCTTTTTTTGAAGAATAAAGATACTCTTCGCGGAGTTCTTATTCTTAAACATAGTAAGGGGAAGCTGGACAATTCCCTGAACAACCGCATTTTCTTTCAAATATTCGCGGAGCTGAGGAGCCTGCGGGCTTTCAAAAAGGCCATTTGGAATAATAAAAAATAAATATCCTCCTGGCTTTACATGCTTAAAGCTTTGTTCGATAAATAAATGATGAGAATAGGAATGCCCTTCTTCAGCCTTTAGCTGATAGTCCTGAGCTCGCAAATCGTTAGGATAATACCCGACAGGAAGGTCACTGATAACTGTGTCAACAGGATCAATAAATAAAGGCTCAAGGCTATCCTGATTAAAAAGTTCGACCGGATGCTCCTGTAAATTGGAGTTTGCGTAGGCAAGCCTGATTAAAATATCATCTATCTCAATCCCAACAGATTCGATTTTTTTATTTGATTGCTGGTTCAATACCGTTGTTAAAAGATTTCCTGTTCCGACAGCTGGATCAAGAATCCGATAAGAAGCCGCCCTAATAAACTTCTCTACCAGGTAACCTACAAGCATCCCAACCGAATCAGGGGTCATTTGATGATTTGGCTGTACACTTTCTTTCATTCCTTTTAAGATAACTAATTGGTAGGCTTTTCTTATTTCCTCATTTGAAAACTTGTCCAGGTTAATTTCTTCATAAATCTTTTTTAGCCTTCTGACGGAAAGCTCACTGATTTCCTCCTGAAGTATGGCCTGCTGAAATAAATTTTCTCCTGTTTCAGCAACCGCCTCCAGAAAAGTACAAGAAAGCTCTTCCTGTAATAGAAGGGCTGTTTCATTAAATGCGGTAAATAATTTTTCTACCGGAGAGATATTCATCCTGTTTCCTCCCGTTTATTTCTCTTACCTATTTTAGCCATGATTATCTGCTTTAACAAGTAATCAGGATTCACCTCAGCATTAAGTTTACAAGCAACACATTAGCCACATGATTGCCTAGACACTCAGTCTAACAGGAACAAAAGGCGGAAGCGCCCTGGTTAGATGATGAAAGACTAAAATCGCCACGTCCTCGAAAAGCTGCGCTTTTCTTCGTGCGATGATTATGCTGCCGAAGCTTTCCTTGTCCTGATTTCTGAAGTGATTTGGCTTATGACCCCGAGCTGTTCGAATCATCACCTATCGGTCATGATCATCACAAGATATTCAAAGAAGCATATTCTCAAGGAAAAAAACTGGCTGGGCGCTGGAGCTAGATTACAATAACCTAGTTCGGAGTTATCCACAAGGTAAAAATCAGTAATTTCCTAAACGACAAAAAAAGACCCTCTTTGCAGAGAGCCTTTTCCTCGTAGAACGATATTATTTTGCTTGTTTAGCTGCTTCGATTGCTGCTTCGTAATTTGGATGTTCAGTAGCTTCGCTTACATATTCAACATAAGTAACTGTATCGCTTGAATCTACAACAAATACAGCACGTGCCAATAGACGAAGTTCCTGTATAGCTACACCATAAGCTTCACCAAAAGAAAGATCACGGTGATCTGACAAAGTCTGGACATTTTCAATGCCTGCTGCTGCGCACCATCGTTTTTGTGCAAATGGAAGGTCTACACTGACAGTTAAAATTTTAACATTGTCAATCTGAGAAGCTTCCTGGTTAAAACGGCGAACTTCTGCATCACAAACACCTGTATCAAGAGAAGGAACAGAAGTAATTAAACGTACTTGCCCTTTTGTATTTTCAAGAGAAACCTCAGAAAGGTCATTTGCAAGAACCTTAAAATCTGGAGCTTTATCCCCTACTTTTACTTCATTACCCAATAGTGTTACTTGATTTCCCTTAAATGTTACATTTGCCATTTGAATCTTCCTCCTTTGTTCTATGTACACGAAATAACTATATCTTTTCAGAATCTTTTTTGCAATTAATAGGATTTATAAAAAACACTGTTTTTTTGTTGTATTTCCTACCTTTACAGGAAAAAAGTTAACCCCCCATACACGGAAGATTAACTTTATTCATTAAAATTCAAGATCTTGTTTTGGATAATTGGATTGCTGCTGGTGATCCGATTGCTGTTGCTTTTGACCGCCGCTTTGCTGGTCTTTCTTAGAAAGCATGTTTTGGATTTTTTCAACAGCCTGAGGGGCCAGATCCAAAATCTTTTCATATAGGTGTGTACTTTCATCCAGGTGAAGCATTTTGACACCCTGTGAATTGACAATTAAAAAGGCTATTGGAGTAATAGAAACACCGCCGCCGCTTCCGCCGCCAAACGGATGCCCCTTTTGGCCCGATCCCTGGCCCTGTCCATCTTCAGATCCCTGAAGCTTAAATTCACTGCCTCCTGCTGCAAACCCGAAGCCTACCTTCGAGACCGTTAGAATCACACTGCCATCGGGAGTCTCAACGGGATCGCCAATAATTGTATTAACGTCAATCATTTCCTTTAAGCTTTCCATTGCTGTTGTCATTAATCCCTGTATTGGATGGTCAGACATTACTGCTTCCTCCTCTGTTAAACAGATTTTGATTTATCGCCGGACAAAGCAGATAACGGCTTTGATTTAAATTTGGGCCGTCCGCCTTTCCAGAATTTAATCAGTTTTATTCCTGCCAAAATAGCATGCCCGATTCGGAATTGAAAAATACATGAGATTTTTGTCTGGGCCACAGTCAGCTGAAAGTAGGGAATTACCTGGACAACTGGGATTTCTTTCATTTTCACATAATGGCTGACCAGCCCAATTATGCTTCCTTTTAAAGCCCATATTGCCCCTGTCAGCATTCCGGTATGTGCCGCATCACCTATCCCGACCACTGTTTGCCATTCCCAATTTTTTATCGTGACTTTTTTTAGAAAGTTTCTTATGATTTTATGGAGCCCAAAGATATGACCCAGTAGGTTTTTCCAGTCCTCCAGACTATCCTGTATATCATCGGGAGTAAACTGTTTGGTTTTTTCTCCACCCTTTTGGTCCTGGTCTCCAGCCTGTGCGCTCCCTTTCACAACCAGTGAAGGAGAGTCATTGTCAACTTTGACCATAGGCACCTTAACCTTAAACTTTATTAAACCAAACCAAAACCTTACCTCAATTTTTAAATCATCATTATCTTTATAATGGCAGTAAGTAAAATAAATCGAGATTTTAGTAATTAGAATGATAACGAGAAGGAACAAAATTACCAACAGGGCAAGAAGCAGCCATTTCAATTTCGCTCACAACCTTTCAGCCTAATAGTATTGGCAAAAAGGACAAAAATATTCGTGCGGACACTAGTTACTAATGATTTAAGGAAAAAAATTAATAAACCGTTCAAAGTTTTTACAGCCAGTAACAGTCTTTATTTTTTGTACCTTAATGAAGGACACTTTCTTAATGCTCTATCAGGTTTGTCCTTCCCATCCCTGATTTGTATAGAAAAAAATGCACACGAGATTTGAAGTCTCAGTGTGCATTCCTTATATTTATACCTTTAAAATTCGCAGGGTGCGTAAACTATTATTATTTATCTACATGAATAACCGTGGTATCTACAAAAAGGTCATGGAGTCCTTGTTTTTTAGGCAAAAAGGCCACTATGGCGTATCCAATTATTAATGTAATGGAGATGAACCGGCCGATCCATTCACGAAACAGAACGGTGTTCCAGGATAAATTCGTTTTATCCCGTTCAATAACCTTTAGACCGAATACCATTTTTCCAAGCGTCTGGCCAAAAAACTTTGTCATTAGGACAAAATACAAATAAAAAATGACAGCAGAAGCTATGGCAGCTGGAGCAAATATTTTTGATTCTGACAGAGAAAGATGAAGAGCACGAAACAGAGGATTAATCAAAATCCTTTCAACACTGCCTATGACTATTAAATCAAGAAGATAAGCCCAAAACCGCATCCAAAATCCCGCATACCGCAAAGGGGCGGCAGGAGGCGGGACACTATTTTCAGGAATCCAAATGCCGCTCTTTTCTGCAAAAGCCGCAGAGTCCTTACCAGGCTCATTGATTAGGTTATTTGTTTCCATCCGGCTTCCCTCCTATTGAGCATATAAGTACATAAGGCGCGGAGAGTCTGGCTTTGACAGCACTTTAATGAGTCCGGACATTTGCAGGTTCTCTCCCATCATTTTTTGGGCACCCATATTAAATAAAGATCCAAGGCCCAGATTATCTGTATAGCGAATAACTTTGGCACCCTGAAGATTTTCGTTCTTTTTCATTTTTTTAATAACATCATCAAGATAGGCAAAGTCATCTATTAATTTTAAGTCTTTTGCCTGTCGGCCGTCATAGACACGCCCATCGGCAATCTTTTTGACCTGGTCAGCGGGGATGTGCCGCCCGTCTGAAATAACTTTTACAAATCCTTCGTACGAATTATTAATCATCCTTTGTAATATTTGACGTTCATCCTCAGTAATTTTCCTTGTTGGACTCATTATATCTTTATATTGCCCGCTTTTAATGGTTACAAAATCAACACCATACTTCTTAGCAAGTTCTCCATAATTTACGCCTTCCATAATAACTCCTAAGGAACCTGTCAGTGTTTCAGGACTGGCATAAATTTTATCTGCAGCAGTTGAAATATAGTAGCCGCCAGACGCTGCCATTGAACCCATGGATACGTACACAGGTTTCTTGGTGCTCTTTTCAATATCCTTTATCTTTTTATGAATCTCTGCACTTTCGATGACACCGCCACCAGGTGAGTTAACCCGTATAATAATTCCTTTTACTGAATTATCTTCCTTTATATAATCGAGCCTTTTTAAAAAAGATTGATGATTATAACCAGAGTTTTGAAAAAAGGACTCTGCCTCTCCGGTATCCTGGATCACTCCATTCACATCGAGAATAGCAATTTTTTTCGTCTCATTTCCATCTTTAACAACCTCTTCAGAAAATGGCTCTTTTTTCGCAGTAAAAATACTGCCAAAATCCTCTTTAACTCCCTTAAAAGCAAATACTGATAAAACATTAATTAAAATAGAAAACAGGAACAGGCCTGCTGCAATTCCAAGTGCAGCCCAGCGTTTTCCATTCACATAAACTCCCCCTTTATCAACTTGGCTGTATTCATAATTTCAAAATGTTTTAAAAAAATGATAAACTCATAATAGATATTCAATATTTTAACAAAATTTACTGTATATTTGTAAATTTAGTAGAAAAACTTGGAAAGTCCGTAAAAAGGGATCTTCACCAAAAAAGTGGTTTATTGTTATTCTTGCTTGTTGATTTTCGCTTCATGGACTTGCTATGGGACTCAATCAATATAGCTGTATAAATTGAAAACTTTACATCATTAGATATATGGTGATGAGCGAAAAAAATGATTCTGATAAGTGCAATGCCGCTTTAATGGAAGAATTGATTGGAGGAAAGCAGCATGTCAAATCGCCGTAACTTGTATTTATACCATAAAAAAGACCCTGAAATGCTTAGTAAGGCAGAAAATTTATACGACCTAGCTGAAAGGTATGGCTTTACCATTGTTAAGGAACCGCGTGATGCTAACATAATTACGAGTATTGGCGGAGACGGAACCTTCCTTCAGGCAGTAAGAAAAACCGGTTTTCGGGATGACTGCCTCTATGCGGGAATATCTACCGGCAGCAACCTAAGCATGTATTGTGATTTTCAAATTGAAGATACTTCAAAAATGATTGAGGCTGCTTCCAGTACTTCTGATCAACAGCAAATCGAAGTGCGCCGTTACCCGGTTATTGAAGTAAGGGTGGATGGCCAAACTACGTTTGAATGTTTAAATGAATTCAGCCTTCGATCGGCTATCATTAAAACATTAGTAGTTGATGTTTTCATTGATGAACTTCACTTTGAAACCTTTAGGGGTGATGGCTTGATTGTGGCCACTCCTACTGGAAGTACCGCATACAATAAGTCGGTGAGCGGTTCAATTGTAGACCCTTTGCTGCCTTGCATGCAGGTAAGTGAAATTGCGTCTGTCAATAATAACCGTTACCGAACATTGGGTGCGTCCTTTATTTTAAGCAATGACCGCAACCTTACTTTAAAGGTTGCTTCTGATGGCAACGACCATCCAACAATGGGAATGGATAACGAAGCACTCAGCATTCGCCATGTTGAAAGAGTAGACATTAAACTCAGTGAAAAACGAATTAAAACTATAAAATTGAAGGACAACTCTTTCTGGGAAAAAGTCAAAAGAACATTTCTTTAATAGCTTACTCCCCAAAAAAATCCTTATCCGGTTTTTACGGATAAGGATTTTTTGGTTAGGAATTTGTTCGGGCTTTTTTCCCTTTTGCTGTAAATAGCTTTGTTTTTGAAAGAGAGTATACAGTCAAAGCTGACCAGATAAATATAAATGCCAGCAGCTCAAGACCTGAGAAGTGTTCTTCATAAACAAACACACCTAAGATTAAAGTTAATGTTGGTGCAATATACTGCAGAAATCCCAGCATAGATAAAGGAATTTTCTGTGCCCCTTTTGCAAAGTATAGTAGTGGTACAGCTGTAGCAGCACCGGCTCCTATAAGTAAAAAGTTCGTTTTTAAATCTGATGAAAAAAAAGAGTTGTCTCCCTGGTAAAACAGATAACCCATGTAGATCGCTGCCAGTGGTGTAATAACCAGTGTTTCCAGTGTTAGACCAATAGAGGATTCTACTGTAATTAGTTTTTTCACGAGACCGTATAAACCGAAGGATACAGCAAGGGCCAAGGAAATCCACGGAATATGACCATAAGAAATGGATATAATCAATACCCCGATTAAGGCAAGCGAAAAGGAAAAGTACTGGATAAAAGTTAGTTTTTCCTTTAGAACAAACATTCCAAGCAGTACACTGACAAGAGGGTTTATATAATATCCAAGACTTGCCTGAATCATTTGGTCGCTATTTACTGCCCAGATATAAATAAACCAGTTAATGCTAATAAGAATGGAAGCAATGACTAAGGCGTAAAATTGCTTTTTCCTTTGGGCCAGCCCTATCAAAGTTTGGGTAAATGCTCTCCACTTGTTGGTGAATAGCAGTACTAAAACCATAAAGATAAATGACCAAAAAATCCTGTTGGCGAGGATTTCATCCGCACGGACATTATCAATCAACTTCCAATATATCGGCAAAAGTCCCCATAAAAAATAGGAGAAACCGGCGTAAGTGGCTCCAAGCTGTATATCATTCTTTTTCATTTTTGGGCCCCTATTCTTTCTAGTTTCGAAATAATAATTGTTATTATTATAAGTCGGTTTAGATTCCTTCGCCAGTCTTTTTTCTTCTAAAAACAACTTCTCCGCCAATAATGGTCATTTGGACAGAAGCATTGGTTATTTCAGATACCTTAATTTTAAACAAGTCCGCATCCAAAATCGTAAAGTCGGCTAGATATCCTTCCTTAATCATCCCCCTGTCATTCTCATGGCATGCTGCATAGGCACTTCCGGATGTATAAAGGCTAACGGCTTCATAGACAGACAGGCATTGCTCCGGCTGATAGACTCTGCCTTCCGGATCATCTATAGAAGTTCTTGTAACAGCTGCATGTATGCCAAGCAGCGGATCAGGAACCTCAATAGGAGCATCCGAACCTCCAGCACATGGCAATTCTTCCTTCAGCAAGGTCCTCCACGCATAGCAATATTCCATATTTTCTTTGCCTATTCTGTCCATAACCCAGGGATAATCGGATGCCAGGAATACTGGTTGTATATCCAATACAACAGGCAGCCTTTTTACTCGCTTTATCAGATCCTTTCTGAGTACCTGAGCATGAATCAGTCGATCTCTCCCATTTCCTTTTAAAGGATGATTTTCTATGGCAGTTAAAATCATGTCAAACGCCTGATCCCCTATTGCATGAACGGCAACAGGCATACTATTATCTCGGGCTTTTTTAACCAGGCCGTTTAGTTCCTCCTGTGTAAAAATAGCAACTCCGCTGGTTTCCGGAGCATCATTATAAGGGTGGCTTAAAAGTGCGGTTCTTCCTCCAAGAGAACCATCCGCAAATATTTTCATTGCTCCTAGTTCTATCCATTCATTACCGCCAAGGTATTCCCCCCCGTCCTGAACCATTTCATCGACTGCTTCATGATGGACAAGCAAATGCGCTCTGAATCTCACACCTTCCTGTTCAATTACCTTTTTAAAAGCATTTATGGTTCTTCTATAGCCCCCATAATAGTGTAAATCCTCTGTATGACCACCTGTCAGGCCAAGCCGGTGGAGATCCTGAATAGAGGAAGATACTGCTCTTTCAAGATAGGCCTCTGTAACCTGAGGAACTGCCGACAAAACTAAATCCATTGCTTTATCTTTTAACAGTCCATTTAAGGCACCATGTTCATCCAGCTCAATAACTCCCCCTGGTGGACATTCCGTATTTTCGTTAACTTCTGCCCTTATTAAAGCAGCAGAGTTGGCAATTAGAGCATGGCGGCATACCCTTTTCAAAATGACCGGGTTATCGGGTGAAATAAAATCAATTTCTGATCGTTGAATAACTTCACCAGCTTCCCAGAGATTCTCATTCCAGCCTTCCCCTATCAGCCACTCCCCTCTCTGAACATTCCCCAAATGGCTTTTTACCTTTTCTAAAACCGCCTCTTTTGACCTTAAGCCCGAAAGATCAAGCCGATTAAGTTTTTCTCCATGGCCTATTAAATGGAGATGACTGTCGATAAATCCTGGAAACAAAATATTGTCCCCTAAGTTAATTTTCTCATCAATTAGGTGTGCAAACTCTTCCTCGAGGGCTGCCTTGTCTCCAACCCTAATAATGCGATCTCCTTCAGTGTAAATGGCTTCAGCCTTTTGTCCTTCCTTCTCCATCGTATATATAGTCCCAAACCATAATTTCCCCATTTATCAAATCTCCTTGAGATATATTTCTTTTCATGTAAAAAGCAGGCGGAGAACCGCCTGCATTAATAACCTAAAGTCTAATTCTTTAATGACTGGTTTTCTTTCTGACGAAGTTCAATCCGGCGTATTTTTCCGGATGTTGTTTTTGGCAATTCTTCTAAAAATTCAATATTCCTTGGATATTTATAAGGTGCCGTCAGTTCTTTAACATGGTCCTGCAGCCTTTTTACCAATCCGGAATCATTTGCATCTACGCCTTCCCTTAGTACGACAAAAGCTTTGACAATATGTCCTCTAATTTCATCCGGACTGGCAACTACAGCACATTCTTTTACTTGAGGGTGTTTCACAAGCGCATCTTCCACTTCAAATGGTCCAATGGTGTAACCTGAGCTGATAATAATATCATCTCCACGGCCCTCGAACCAAAAGTACCCATCTTCGTCTTTTTTTGCCTTGTCTCCTGTAACATAATATTCTCCCCGGAACTGCATTGCAGTTCTCTCCGGATCCTTGTAATAATTTTTAAAGAGGGCTGGAGTTTCAACATGGACTGCAATATCTCCAACTTCTCCAGGTTTGCAGATTTCACCGTATTCATTAATAATATCTACTCTATTCCCTGGTGTTGGTTTACCCATTGAACCAGGACGGAGTTCCATTCCTTTGGTAACCCCAACGAGGAGAGTGTTTTCTGTCTGGCCATACCCATCGCGCACCTGAACATTAAAATGCCTTTTAAAGGTGTCAATAACTTCACGGTTTAACGGCTCACCTGCGGAAACCGCGCTGTGAAGATGATCAAGTTTATATTGGTCAAGGTTCTCAGCTTTTGCCATCATTCTATACTCTGTTGGTGTGCAGCAGAGAACATTTATTTGATATTCTTCAAGAAGCTTTAAATAGGAAACTGGATCAAATTTTCCATTGTAGACAAAACCGGTTGCCCCCGTTCCCATAACAGATAGGAAAGGACTCCAAATCCATTTTTGCCATCCAGGTCCAGCAGTAGCCCAAACTGTATCTCCATCTTCAATTCCAAGCCAGTTGGAGGCAGCGGTGCGCAAATGTGCATATGCCCACCCATGTGTGTGGACTACGCCTTTGGGATTTCCCGTTGTTCCGGAGGTATAGGATAAAAATGCGATATCATCTCTGTTTGTGTCCGCGAAAGCGAATTCTTCTGATGCACTGCTCGTTTTTTCATCGAGATCGATCCAGCTTCCATGGCTGCCGCCTATGGAAAAGGCTTTAGTCGAGTTAATTTCGGATATGTTTTCGAACTGGCTGATAAAAGGATAATAGCTGACTACACCTTTAACATCACCATGTGAAAGACGATATTGGATATCCTTCTCCCTTAAAAGTTCAGAACTCGGGATAACCACTATTCCTGATTTCAAGGCCGCTAAGTATACAACATAGGCGGAAATTAGCCTTGGAACCATTACAAGTACAACATCGCCTTTTTGAAGATCGTTTTCTTTAAAAACATTAGCAGTTTGATTCACTTTTTTGATTAACTGGCTGTATGTAATTTCTTCCCTTTCCCCCGCATCATTTAGCCATTTAAGTGCTATTCGTACTGGATCAAAAGAAAAATGTTCTACTTCAGATACAAGATTATATTTTTTTGGAGCTATCAAATCTTCGCGTTTCATCCTATCCCTCCATATACTAGTAGATACATCTATTATACGGAATTATTTTAAAATTTAAAATATAAATAGAATGCTACGCACTAGGCAAAGCGCAAGCGCACGTTCAGAGAAGAAACTACCACTACCTGATTAAACTTCTTGTAAAGGCTTCTCTGAATAGACGACATGCAGCTTTGCGACGAGCTGAACGTAAGCTTCTTTGAAAAAGCTGTGGCCAGGAGCACTTGAGTTCGATGTTGACTTATCGTAGGGAGAAGCGGGATGGACACTAGCTGCACCAAGTATCACCTAAGGTCATACTTGATGCAAGATACTCAAGGAAGCTTTACAGAGATAAAAACTCGCTGGGCGCTGGAGCTAGACAATTTAAAAGGTAAAACTTTATTTCTTGTCCATAAATAAGAGAGCGGGTTTTCACCCGCTCCCTGTAGCCATGTTATATTTTATTATCGAGAAAATCCACCGCTTAATTGTTGTTGAGCCATTGAAACCAAGCGCTTAGTGATTTCTCCTCCAACAGAACCGTTAGCACGAGAAGTAGTTTCAGCACCAAGGTTTACACCAAATTCTTGAGCAATTTCATATTTCATTTGGTCAAGAGCTTGTTCAACACCAGGAACGAGTAGGTTGTTTGATCTGTTTGCCATGTGATTTCACCTCCTTGTGAGTTTAGAATGTGTAATATCACATGGCATCATTCAAATAATCAACTGGAAATTGTTCACAAAAACATTGGATATTTATAGTATAAAAAAAATTATTAAAAAAGGTCATCCATTTCATTTTTTGTACTGTTTGCTTCAGGTCCAATTTGAATGGTTTCTATGTCCTCAACCGCTTTTTGAATAAGGGGCTCAAAGTCAACAAAGCTTTCAAACCTCTCGACCTTTTCCCGACGAGGTTTTGTTTTAGGCGATGCTGGCACAAAAATAGTGCAGCAATCTTCATAAGGAAGAATAGAAATATCGTGCGTACCAATTTCTTGAGCTATTTTTATAATATCCGATTTGTCCATAGCAACTAATGGCCTTAATACAGGTGTATTGGTGACTTCATTTATGGCATACATGCTCTCAAGCGTTTGGCTTGCAACCTGGCCAAGACTTTCACCAGTAATAATGGCAAGCCCTTTTCGCCGCTTCATGATTTCATCTGTAATTCGCAGCATCATCCGTCTGGTAGTTGTCATGGAGTAATTTTCCGGTACCTGCTTCCTGATCGTCTGTTGAATTTCTGTAAAGGGAACAACATGAAGCATTAACTGGCCACTAATACCTGATAGTACCTTTGCAAGATCGATTACTTTTTGTTTTGATCTTTCACTAGTAAAAGGAGGGCTAAAGAAATGGACTGCTTCAATTTCCACCCCTCTTTTCATAGACAAATAACCGGCTACAGGACTGTCAATCCCGCCAGAAAGCATAAGCATTGCTCTTCCGGCAGAGCCAACTGGCAATCCACCCGCCCCAGGGTAATTCTCGCAGGTTAAATAAACCGCTTCGCTTCTTACCTCGATCTGAAGGTTAATATCGGGATTTTTCACATCCACTTTTAGGCCCGTAATATTTTTAAGTAAGTAACCGCCAAATTCATGATTAATTTCACCTGTATTAAGTTCAAAGGTTTTATCTGCTCTTTTCCCTGTAACCTTGAATGTATTTCCCTCTTTATATAACCTTTTTACGAGGCTGAGTGCAGCCTCTTTTATTTTTTCAATATCCCTTTCCACTTTAATGGCAGGACTGAAGGATTGAATTCCAAAAATATTTTTCAAAATCGAAATAACTTGTTCTCCACTGGCACCATTTAACAGGATATACATTCTGTCCCTGTCTGCTTGAATTTTAATTTCAGGAAAAGCTACAAGTGCCCTTGCAATACTTTTCCGCAGTCTCTCAACAAATTTACTGCGGTTTCTCCCTTTAGTGGATATTTCACCATAACGGATTAAAATACGATCATAATTCATTTTTGCATTATCCTTCCTAATTTTCTTGCTGTCTCTTCGATGGCTGCTGCTGCAAGGATTGCTTCCTGTTCTGTATTATCAAAAGAAAGACTGATTCGGATGGCGCTCTCAGCCATTGGCCTTGGAACACCCATTGCAAGCAATGTTTTGCTAGGAGTTTTCTTTTTTGAAGAACATGCACTTGTTGTAGAAACAAAAATATCCTTTTCTTCAAGAGAATGGACAAACACTTCAGCTTTAATCCCTGAAATAGAAAAATTTAAAATATGAGGTGCTGAATCCGAAACTGGTGTATGAATAGCAACTCCCTCTATTTTTCCAAGTGTTTTTCTGATATGAGCATTCCATGAAAGCATTTGATCTACATAGTGAGTTCTGTTCGAGAACTCCATACGTAAAGCTTTAGCCATTGCAACCAATCCTGGAACATTTTCGGTACCGCTCCTCAGCCGGTTTTCCTGATTGCCCCCTGAAAGTAAAGGAGCTAATTTAAGGCCCTCACGAATAAATAGAGCCCCTGTTCCTTTCAGACCATGAAATTTATGAGCCGAAATAGAGCATAGGTCAATACCGCATTCTTGAAAATCAAGTGGTACCTTACCGACTCCCTGAACATGATCCACATGAAAAAGAATTTTCGGGTATTCCTTTAGCACTTCGCCAATTTCTTTAATGGGCTGTATCGTACCTACTTCGTTATTAACATGCATAACTGAAACAAGAATGGTATCATCTCGAATCGCACTTTTTAATTCTTCAACTTTGACCCTGCCTGTTGAGTCAACAGGCAAATAAGAAATCTCAAACCCTAAATCCTTTAGCTGCTCCATAGCTCCATTAACCGAAGGATGTTCAATTTCCGTTGTTATTAAATGTTTTCCTCTTCCTTTATACATTAAAGCAGCACCTTTAACTGCCATATTATTGCTTTCCGTTCCTCCAGAAGTAAAAAATAACTCTCCAGGCTTTATATTCAACAAATTTGCTATTTGCATTCTTGCCTGTGACAAAAGTTTTTCCGCCTGCCCCCCGAGACCGTGGAGTGATGAAGGGTTTCCAAAAAAGTCATTTGAAACTTTTATATATGATTCCAATACTTCCTTATAAGGCTTCGTAGTCGCGCTATTATCAAAATAAATCATGGTCTTCTCCTTTCATGCCGAAAACCTTTTTTCCGAGATAAATGTTAACATAAACCCATTTAATTATAAACATCCGCAGCTTAATAATCACATTGGTTTCCATAAAAGTTTTTTAAACCCTATTGGTTTCCTCTAAAGAAGACTCGGCAACTGCCAGGCCTTTAGATGAGAGCAGAGTCGTAGTTGCCCTTATGCAGTCAGAATTTATGGAGATAAATTCTGATTAGCTAAAAAAACAAACCGCCCCGCCTAAAGGCGAACCGGTTTCTTACTTTTAACTATTCTTTTGAAAGATTGGACTCAATTTTCTTAAGAGCTCCTGGATCTATTTCTTCAATGGTTGTAGCAGCCTGCTCCAATGCCCCGCGATAATCATACTTCCGGAATGCTTCTTCTGCATTCCGCAGGCCCTTGGCAATCGATGGGTATCTGCTTCGGTAGCGATTTCCATATTGAATGATTTTTTCCGCCAAGACTACATTTTCAATCATTTCGTTTGTTGTATTAATTAATTTATCTACTGTCAATGCAGCAATTTCAAGGTACTGATGGACAGAAGGAATATCAAGAGGTGTCTCTTGAAGTTTCTGCTTCACATTATTAATACTTTCGTGTCCATCTTCGAATAAATACTTATACTCTTCAGGTAAACCAGGAATATTACTCCTTGATACCAGTCTGGCTGTTTCATTCAGGCGTTTAATAAGGTCACTTACCTTTTCTCTTGCATCAATTTCATCTTTTCTTAACGCCTGAAGTTTAGAAGCGAACCCTTGCTGTTCTTCACGAACCGCATCAAGTTCATCCTTAATTTCCCTAAGCTCTTCGCTCATCGAAGATTGAGGAGTTTCATTGGATTTTATTTTTTCAGTTAGAATATCAAATCTTTTATATAGGGATCCCAGCTGTTTTTCAAGCTGGCGCTGCATATCCAATTCATTCTCAGGAAGATGATAGCTCTGCTGAATATGAAGAGCCTCATCCTGAAGGCCTTTGCTCTCTTCAAAAATGGATTCAAGCAAAGAAGCAGTTTGATTTTCATTCTGTACAATATGATGTTTGGCATGAACTTCATTTTCAAGCAGGTCAAAAAGCTGATCGATAGACTCTTTTAATTCCTCGATTCCTTTTTGAAGCTGATCAGTTTCAGCTTCTTCAAGCAGCACGAGCATGGAATCCATTTCTTTGTTCAGCCTATCCATTTCTGACTCGAACTGAAGATGTGCCAGGTAGTAACCCTGGCGAACCATTTCCCTATAACCGCCGTTTAATTCATCAAGCTGCCCTGGTAAAATGGATTGACATTCAACTAAATGCTGAGGGATCAAATCCATTTTCTTTTTAATATTTTCCAGCTGATCCTTAATAGTCAAAACAACTTCTCTAGCTTCAAGGTAATTGCCATTCTCCGTTTTCTCTTCAAACTCCTGAAACCTTTCAGAAACTTCATTGAGTCCCAATTCGAGAGTCTTTTCCGCTTTTCCAAAACTAAGTCTGTGAGCGAAAAGAGTTTTTTTGGATTCCCGATATAATTCCTTTAATTCTTCAATTTCAATTCTATTCTTCTCTTCGCTGCCCACAAGGCTGTTCAATTCTTCCAGAATAGCACTAATTCGTTCTTCAATTCCCTTTAATTTTTCCTCAATGGCGAATTGAACTTCTTTTGCTCTTTTGAACTTGTATTTGTCTATATATTCTTCCGCATCAAACAAGAGCTCTTCCAGGTTGGGAAGCTTAACTGTAACAATCTCATCCCACTCATTCCGCCAGCGTTCAAAAAGTTCCTCAGTCTGGCCGGTCATATTGAGCAGTTTTACCTTGGACATCTCTTCCTGGACCGGGCGGTCGTTGAGGTCTATTTTCCAGGATTCAAGCCTGTCCATTTCTTTATAGTACTTTTTCTTTATCAGATATCCAGTTACAAACAAAGCAAATAAAAGGATAATAACCCCTATGATATATTCCATGGTAAGCCCCCTGTTTTCCGGCAACATTCTTTATTTTATTATCAAGTCGTCATAATTATAGTAAATATACTGTTAGATATTAAATTCAATGCTTTTATGATAACATGTAAACGACATTTTTTGACTATTATTTTCAATTTTTTTAAGATTTTATTGAAAGTAATGAGAGTAATCATTTTTAACCAAAATTACCTGACAAACAAAGTGGGAACAGTCTGGTCTTTTTCTTCTTACTAAGGGGTAAGTAATACTTTTAATACATTAATTTTGTTAAAGGACAGAACGGTGTTTCCACGGGGGGAAGGAAGGCTGCGGCAGCTTAAGTATCGCAAGCTTTTTTTATAAAAGGCTATATTAAACCTCATTGTTGATTTGGCAGCTTTAAAAAATGTGAAAGCGGAGGTCATTCCATGGTAAAGAAAGATGGTCATATACATACTCCTTATTGCCCGCACGGGACAAAAGATTCGTTCGAGGAATATATCGAAAAAGCTATATCTATGGGATTTGAGGAGATTTCTTTTACGGAACATGCTCCGCTTCCATATGGTTTTATTGATACCGTTCCTGAAAAAGACAGTGCTATGGACATAAAAGATTTAGAGGGATATTTTGAGGACATTGAGAAGCTAAAGGAACGATATTCCGGAAAAATAAGGATTAACTGTGGACTTGAAGTAGATTTTATTGAGGGTTTTGAGGAAGAAACAAAATCTCTTTTGAATTATGCAGGCAACGGAATCGATGATGCAGTGCTTTCCGTACACTTTCTTAAACACGGAAAGGATTATCAATGCCTGGATTACAGTCCTGCTTTGTTTGAAAGTATGATACGTGAACACGGTTCCATTGATCTGCTTTATAAAAATTATTTCCGTACAGTATTAGCCTCTGTGATGGCTGATATAGGTCCCTTTAAACCTAAACGGTTAGGCCATATAACACTTATCAGGAAGTTTCATAAGAAATTCCCTCAGAGCGAGCAATATAGAAATGAAATATTTGCTATTCTGCTGGCCATGAAGAAACATAACTGCGAACTTGATTATAATGGAGCTGGAACAGCAAAGCCCTTATGCCGTGAACCCTATCCCCCTGAATGGATTGTGAGAGAAGCCTTGCGTTTAAATATTCCTCTCGTTTACGGCTCAGATGCCCATCAAAGTAAGGATTTGGGACAGGGGCTAGAAGAGATGATTGCCCCCTTTTCATAAAAGGGCCGGGATTTTATTCTCCTTCCCTATGACACAAAGACAGCCTTCAATCCATGCATAAATTTCATTCAGATATTTATTTGCAAAATAACGTTCATGAGGAAAGACATGAAGAACTTCAGTTATATAATGGGAATTCAAAAAAGGCATTGTCAGCATTCCTTTTAGCTGTATCACCATATAATCATGCGAGTGCCTGCGGAATTCTCCCCACTCTTCGCCTTTTTCCAAAACAGTTTGGATTAGATATTTTTCTTTAAGGTAATAGGTAGACATAATTTCCCTGACAACCTGGGAGTCAAGTGACATTTCTCTTAGAATTAGCCTTGTCAAATGAATATTTTTGCATTGAAAAAAAAGGAGGTTGGAGGCAATCTTTTTTAGGCAGGCTTCTGCCCCCTCTTCGAGAAATGAAAATCCCTTTTCAATTTCAGAGATGTACTGCTCAAAGAATGATGTAAAGCAATACTCAAGCAGCCCTTGCTTATTTTGAAAGTAATACGCAATATTTGCCGGATTAACATCGGCAATACCGGCTATATCCCGAATAGAAGTGCCTGAGTATCCTCTAGTATTAAAAAGTGAAATGGCAGCATTGATAATCATTTCCTTCGAATTTTTTCCCATTTTCGAATTCCCCCTGTATGCCAATGGCTTGGGAATACATACTCTCCCATTTACAATACATTCTTTGTCAGGAAGGTGGGTTCCTTTATCTTTTTATAGACATTTTCTCCTCATTTCCTCCTGTTTTTGATAAAATAAGAGTTAAAAAATCCGAGAGACAGGTGAAAAGTAATGTTTAACGTCGAATTATATAAGGGAACCCGTGAAGAAAACTATAAATTAGCAACTTCCCAGCTAAAGGCTCTTCTCCATGATGAGAAAAACCTGATTGCAAATCTTAGCAATGCTTCTGCTCTTTTAAATCAATTGCTTGACCGTATCAATTGGGCAGGCTTTTACCTTATGGATGGCGAAAGTGAATTAGTGCTTGGTCCATTTCAGGGTCTTCCTGCCTGCGTCCGTATCCCTTTGGGAAAAGGAGTTTGCGGAAAAGCTGCACAGGAAAGGGTTACAGTTCGGGTTGAGGACGTTCATCAATTCCCTGGCCATATTGCATGTGATGCAGCTTCACAATCAGAAATTGTCATTCCGTTGATAAAAGATGGAAAACTATTAGGAGTTTTGGATATTGATTCTCCTGAGAAAAATCGTTTTGATGAAGTTGACCAGGAAAAACTAGAGGAAATGGTAAACGTTATAGTCGAAGCCCTATAAGGAACTAAAGGGAGTCCCAATTTGGAGGGACTCCCTTTTTTACAGTAATTTCATCACTATATCGCACTGAGCGCCTGCTCAAGATCCGCCTGCAAATCCTCCCAGGATTCCAGACCAACAGAAAGCCGGAGAAGGGTTTCGCTAATTCCCATTTTCACTCTTTCCTCTGCTGGAATTACAGCATGCGTCATGGTTGCAGGATGCTGAATGAGGGTTTCTGAGTCTCCTAGACTAACAGCTATCTTAATTAAATTTAACTTATCCATAAACTCCTGGGCTGTTTCCTTTGTCCCTTTTATAGAAAAAGAAATTAGCCCGCCAGCCTGCTTCATTTGCTTTTTCATAATCGGGAAGTCAGGATGCCCTTCATCTCCAGGATAAAAGATGGTTTCTACTTTAGGATGATTCTTTAAAAATCCAAACAATTTACTCGTATTTTCGCAATGGCGGTCCATCCTGACAGCCAGTGTCTTTAATCCTCGCAGAAGGAGCCAGGCATCAAAAGGAGACATAATCCCCCCAATGTCTTTTTGTGTGGTCATTGCTACCTTTTTCATAAAATCCTTTTTACCGACTGCAATACCAGCAATGACATCTCCATGTCCGCATATATATTTGGTTGCACTGTGGATAACTACATCGCAGCCCAGTAGAAGTGGCTGCTGGAGATATGGAGAAGAAAAAGTATTATCAACAATTACGGGGATTCCTTCTTCACGTGCAATTTTTGATACAAGTGCCAGGTCTACTAGTTTCATAGTAGGATTAATAGGGGTTTCAATATAAATGCACGCAGTATTTGGCAGAATGTTTTTTTCAATTTCTTCTCTTGAATCCATTAGTGAAAATTGGTGGCTGATTCCATACTTTTCTTTCAATAACTCCAGAAATCCAAAGGTACAGCCGTAAACTCCCTGAGAGCATAAAATATGATCACCGGACTTGGTAAGTGCTACTAAAATAGCTGAAACTGCCGCCATCCCAGATGAGAAAGCCAGCCCTGCTTCTCCTTTTTCAAGTGCCGCCATTCGGTCTTCAAGCATTTTTACAGTCGGATTGCCAAGCCTTGAATATATAAATCCTTCCTCTTGTCCCGCAAATCTCTTTTCTCCTTGCAGAGCATTATCAAAGGTGAAAGTGGCTGTTTGAAACAAAGGGGGTGTCAGGCTGCCCTCATATTTTTCTGATGAATATCCCGAATGAATAACTTCAGTTTCAAAATGGAACGGTTTTTGGCTCATAAACTGTCCTCCTATTGTAAGCGTTTTCAAATACCCTTTCTTTCAGAATATGATAAACCTGGAATAAAGGGAAGAGATTTATATTAAGAACATAAGAGAAACTTGGCAATCGCTAATTCCCATTGGCGGATTTACCTATCACACTCAAAACAGCATTCCTCAAAATGCTATGCTTTTTCTTCGTGCGTGGCAATGCTGAAAGAGCTTTCCTTGTCATGTGGCTTTCGCCTGACTAGAACTTCCTCGTAAAGGCTAGCGTTTTTCCTAGGTGTACAGCAGAGCTGACAAGGCTTTCCTTGTCATGTCCGTTGTGCGTTCAGAATGTATAGATATACTTTCTGTTTTGCTAAACAAAAGGCATTCCCAAATTGAGAATGCCTAAAATATGTTTATGGGATTGCCTTGAGATATTACTTTATTTTTTCCTGAGTTTTTTGCAAAATAAAGTGCTTCGTCAGCGCGCTTAAACAAAAACTTAAAGGAGTCCACCCTGTCACGGTTCCAATATGAAACCCCGCAGGATATGGTAATATGCGGACTGGAATTTTCCGCGACCTTCTCAACCAGCCTTTCAGCAATAGCAAATCCGGACTGGAGTGTGACCCTTGGCAGATATATGGCCAGTTCCTCACCGCCCCAGCGTGCCCCAGTATCGGACCCGCGAATATTTGCTTTAATGACATTAGCTACCTGAATTAATACTTCATCTCCAATTTGGTGACCAAACGAATCATTGATTGCCTTAAAGTCGTCAATATCAATAAGGATAAAGGTTCCCTGCTCATCCTCCAGCATAGAACGCTGTATTCTCTCATCTAAATAATTTCGGGAGTGAAGTTTGGTTAAATGGTCTGTTATGATCATTTTTTCAAGTTCTTCCCTCAATATGGAGTTTGTAAAAGCAAGGGTTGAATGATGAATCAATGACTGTATTAACTTAAAAGTATCAAAAGAAAAAAAGTATGGATCACTGTGAATGACAACTGCCAGCCCTTTTAGAGTCTGGCTTTGTATCATGGGCACCGCCAAGACAGAACGGTATTTCTCTCTTTCGATGTTGTTATTCGGCAAAGCTAAATCCCCAATAAAAAGAGAATCATTTTCTTTCCTTATTTTTTCCATGAGATATTCTATATAAGGTATAGCTTCATCAGTTTGAAAAAACATTGTTGAACCTGAAAGGACCTCTGGATTTGATTCATTTCCTTGAATCATAAAAAAGCCTACTTCACTTGCTCCAAACGAATGGATGATCTGCTTACACATGTAATTGATCGTTTCGTTTAACCTTAAATTAGAATTTAGGCGATGGGAAGTCTCATTGATTAGCTGTAAATCAGAAATTAATCTTTTGGATTGCTGATAAAGCTGAGCATTTTCAAGAGCAGTACCCGCTGTATCGGCCAAAAGTGAAATAAACTCCACTTCATTTTTTGGAAAGACAAGTGTATTGGGCGAAACAACCTGAAGTACACCATAAACTCCCTGCTTACCTTTAAGGGGGGCATATAAAATAGATCTTCTTTCCAGAACGGAATCTTCAAATTGTATGTTTCCGGTCAAATAGGCCTGCATGGCAGCAATATTGCCACTATCGTATTCGAGATCCTTAATTGGCAGCTCGCTATGGCTATGATTGTCCTGTGATAAAAGCAAATAATAAGAAAAACCAGGATACACTTCTTGAAGAGTTTTAATAATCTCTCCAAGCACTTCATCCATATCCATTGTGGAGTGAAACTTTTCTGTAACCCGGAAAAGCAGCTTATATCGCTTCTCTTCCATAATATTTTTCGAAAGACCCTCAAGCTTAAACAAAAAGTTTCCGCATTCTTTGGACAGTTCTTTTAAGATATGAGCTTCAAGCTGCTCCTTTTCAGTAATCAGCAAAAAACCAAGAATACTTTCATCGTGTTTAAGCAGGACAATATAATCATATTCGGAAAAACCTTCCAACGGAAAAGGCTGTTTATGTATATTGTGCAGATTTGATACAGATTCAAGTTCTTCAAAAGGAATTACCTTTGATAAAGAGGAAATAGACGGCTCATTTTCCGAAATGGTAATCTCATGATAAAATTGCTGTTTCCAAGCATTGCTGCAAAAGAGGGTCAGCTCTTCAGCTTTAATGATTTTTCTAACAGCTTTGACCATTTCACTGGAAGCTGTTTTAAGAATGTTGGGTCCAGACTGGGTGGCAATAATATCAAAAAAACAGCTTTTTAGCTGCAAAACCAAATCACTTTCAATTCTTTCCATCCCATTAATCACCTAATTTTGCGAGCATTTTATCTTTAAAAATTCAAAGAATTTATAAATCCTGCTTTTTTTTTCAAAGCTTTTTCGTAATCTTTGTTGCGTAGAAAAGCGCTTTCCTCTGGCATTTCGAGGAGTCTTGCCTATTTCTGCTCACAGATTCTCGAAGGTACAACAATCTCTTAGGAAATAGTCTATTTTAAAGACTATAATTAAACTAGTTTATTATATCACACAATGAGCGATTGGCAGCATAATTTTCTGTAAATTAAAAACACGATCATTATAAAGTAATTCTTTTTAAATCACATCATGCACTTGACTTTTAGTACAACTAAATTATATAATAGCGTTTGTGTAAAATATTGCAGACTATGTGAACACTTTATTGTCTACATTTTGTTCCTCGGGCTAAGCTGATGGTGCATCTTGTAACCCTATTCTGCTGGGGCGAAGGTGCATGAAAACAAAATGTCCATTAAAGAAGCTTCACAACAGTTTTTATTTTACCAAAATAAAAACACTGAGGAGGAGTCTCTCATGGCTCGATATACAGGTCCTTCATGGAAAATTTCCCGTCGTCTAGGAATCTCTCTTAGCGGTACAGGTAAAGAGTTAGAAAAGCGTCCATACGCTCCAGGTCCACATGGTCCAAACCAACGCAAAAAGCTTTCTGAATACGGAATGCAATTGCAGGAAAAACAAAAGCTTCGTCATATGTATGGAGTAAACGAGCGCCAGTTCCGCAACCTGTTTGATAAAGCAGGCAAAATGGCTGGTAAGCACGGTGAAAACTTTATGGTTCTTCTTGAATCACGTCTTGACAACGTTGTTTACCGTTTAGGCTTAGCACGTACACGCCGTCAAGCTCGTCAATTAGTAAACCATGGCCACATTCTTGTAAACGGCTCACGCGTTGATATCCCATCATTCCGCGTTGCAGCTGGCCAAACAATTACACTTCGTGAAAAGTCACGCAACCTTGATGTTGTGAAGGAAGCTATCGAAGTTAACAATTTCGTACCTGACTATTTGACTTTTGACGCTGATAAGCTAGAAGGAACTTTCACTCGTCTTCCTGAGCGTTCTGAACTTCCAGCTGAAATCAACGAAGCTCTTATCGTTGAATTCTATTCCCGTTAATAGGGAATTTATTGCAAAAACCCTGCCGTCCTGGCAGGGTTTTTTGTTGTTTAAAACAATAGAATTGATCTTCTCCCAAGATTTCTGCGGATACTCTCTAAAATTTATGCCTCTAAAAAAACTTCATCCTGCTTGAAGGAAACTTCTCCGTCATTTCGCAAAACTTCTACCTACTTGGAGGAACTTCTACCTCATTTCGCAAGACTTCTACCTCTTCTCAGATAACTTCTACTCCTCCTCAGGACATGAGATTGCATCAGTGATCCGCCGCACGAAGAAAATTCCAATAAATTTTCGAGGAGTTTGGCTATTTTTGCTCTTAGTTTCTTCGAATTTCCACATTTCCCAATAAAAGAGCCTAAGGTTTAGAAAAACTTAGCCTTCGCCAAGTCCTTTTTGGCGGATGCCCCAGTTTTTTTATGCGTTCAGAATTTATGGATATAAATTCTGATTAGCCAAAAAAGAACCAGCATCAGCTGGTCCCTTGTATCAAATCAATTTAATTAGTATTTAATAAGGAAGTATTTTTTCTTTCCGCGGCGGATGATGGTAAATTTCCCTTCCACACGGTCAGTTTCATTTAATTCATACGCTGAGTCCGTTATACGTTCCCCATTGACCGTTACAGCTCCATTTGTAATATCTTCGCGCGCCTGGCGTTTTGATGGGGATATTTTCGCAGCAACCAAAAGGTCAACCAAATTTTCTTCACCAGCGAATTCGTAAGAAGGTACATCTTTAAAACCCTGAAGAATTTCATTGGCAGTAAGATCTTTAACTTCCCCACTGAATAACGCAGCCGAAATTTTAATTGCCTGGTCGAGAGACTCCTCTCCATGCATTAAGCGCGTCATTTCTTCTGCAAGAGCTTTTTGAGCTTTGCGAAGATGAGGCTCCTCCTGCACAGATTTTTCCAAGACTTCTATTTCCTCTTTTGATAGAAAAGTGAAGAACTTTAGGTATTTCACAACGTCAGCATCAGAAGTATTAATCCAGAATTGGTAGAACTCGTATGGTGATGTTTTTTCAGGATCGAGCCATACAGTACCGCCTTCTGTTTTACCAAATTTCGTTCCGTCTGCTTTTGTTACAAGCGGTATTGTTAAACCGAAAGCTTTCTGTCCTTCCGGATTTAACTTACGGATCAATTCTAGTCCGGAAGTAATGTTGCCCCACTGATCGCTGCCTCCGATTTGAAGCCTGCATTGATGGTTTTCGTATAAATGAAGAAAGTCCATAGCCTGAAGGATTGTATAGGTAAACTCCGTAAATGAAATACCGGTTTCCAGGCGGGAAGAAATTGTATCTTTCGCAAGCATGTAGTTAATTCCAAAGTTCTTACCGATATCACGAAGGAATGTAACGATATCCATTGAACCTGCCCAATCATAGTTGTTCACCATAATCGCAGCATTCTCTCCGGTAAAGCTGAAAATTTTCTCCATTTGCTTTTGAAGCCCTCTTACATTTTCCTGAACGGTTTCAAGTGTAAGCAATTTCCTCTCTTCGCTCTTTCCGCTTGGATCTCCGATAAGTCCTGTAGCACCGCCTACCAGTACAATAGGGCGATGTCCATTTTGCTGAAATCTTCTTAATGTCAAAAATGGAAGTAAATGACCGATATGCATACTGTCCGCTGTCGGATCGACACCACAGTACAAGGATATTTTCTCATTAGCCAGTGTTTCCTTAATTCCATCTTCATCTGTCTGCTGGTATACTATTCCTCTCCATTGTAAATCCTCTAACAGTTCCATACCCATTCCTCCTTTAAAAATAAAAAAGCCCCTGCATAAAATGCAGGGACGCTAACATGCGCGGTACCACCCGGCTTGAGGAAAAAATTCCCCCAACTCGACAAAATTAACGGTTTCTTCCGTCCGCCACTACTGACAAAAGGTTCATGGCGAAAGCTCCGAGAGGTAATTCATCTTTCTATTTGTACCGGCTCCCACCAGCCGCCGGCTCTCTAAAACAGGGATAGAAAAACTACTGATTCTCTTCTCAGCTTATAAAATATAAATTTAAACTATAGCTCTTTTTACCATATATCCTTAGCAAATGTCAAATAATGAAAGCTTTTCTTTTTCTAATATGGAGATATGGTATAATTATATGTAATTTTAGGGGGGAATGATGCGAATGAAGGAAAAATGGCGAACGTGGAAAGAAAAAATACAATCCATCTATAGCCACAATACCGGTAAGAAGGCCGTTAAAGGGGCCCGCGTAACCTATTCCGTAATGTGGAACCTCTTTCTTATATTTATCGTTATTGTCATTCTGGGAGGAGCTTTTGCTGCCGGCGCAGGGGCAGGTTTTTTTGCATCCCTGGTAAAAGATGAACCAATAAGATCATACGACAGCATGAAAAGAGACATATATGACTATACCGAAACCTCTGATCTTTATTTTGCCAACGATGTATACCTTGGCAAAATGCGATCTGACCTTGAAAGAGAAGAAGTAAAGATTGATGATATTTCCGATAATCTGATTAAAGCTGTTGTAGCAACGGAGGATGAGTATTTCTACCGGCACAACGGTGTTGTTCCTAAAGCCATTTTCCGTGCCATGTTTCAGCAGGCCACCCATTCTGCCGTTCAATCTGGAGGCAGTACGCTTACTCAGCAATTAATAAAAAATCAAATTCTAACAAATGATGTTTCTTTTAAGAGAAAAGCCAATGAAATTCTTTTGGCTCTCCGGCTTGAAAAATTTTTTGATAAAAAACAAATCCTTGAAGCTTATTTGAATGTTGCTACCTTTGGAAGAAATTCTTCCGGACACAATATTGCAGGCGTACAGGCCGCTGCACGAGGTATTTTTGGCAAAAAAGCAAGCGAATTAAACCTTCCTCAGGCTGCTTTTATTGCAGGTCTGCCGCAAAGCCCGTTCGGCTACACTCCTTTTACCCAGGATGGAACGGTCAAGCAGCACCTGGAGCCGGGATTAACGCGAATGAAGACCGTTTTAAAACGGATGTATGATGGCGGTTACATAAAGAAAGACCAATATAATCAGGCACTTGCTTATGATGTTAAAAAGGACTTTGCACCGCCTGGAGAAAGTACGCTTGAAAAATATCCTTGGCTTACCTTTGAAATAGAAAAGCGTTCCATAAAGATCCTTGCAGAGATGCTAGCTAAAAAAGATGGTTATGAAACAAAAGATCTGCAAAAAGATAAAAACCTTAATAACAGCTATATTGAGATGGCAAACCGTGATTTAAGGCAAAAAGGCTATAAAATTTATACTACCATTGATAAAAACATTTATGATGCAATGGAGCAGGCAAAAGATAAATACCCTTATTTTGGACCTGATAAACCTCAGGTAGTTTCTGACACGGCGACAGGCGGAAACAAGACAATTATGGAACCTGTTGAAGTGGGTGCTATGCTGATTGAAAACAAAACCGGAAAAATTATCAGTTTTGTTCCAGGACGGGATTATAAGCGCCAGCAGCTGAACCATGCTACAAGTGCTCTAAGGCAGAACGGATCGACGATGAAACCGCTTCTTGTATACGGTCCTGCTATAGAGCTTGGAAAAGCATCACCGGGAACTGTCCTTCCAGATGTGGCCCTGAGACTTTCTCCTGCAGTAAACAGACCATGGCCTACCAACTATGATAGACGATATAGCGGGCTTGTTTCTGCTAGGTATGCTCTTGCAAAGTCATATAATGTACCGGCTGTAAAGCTTTATAAGGACATCCTGCCGCAGCAGCCTGCCAAATACCTGGAAAAAATGGGCTTTACCTCTCTTCGGCCAGATGACTACACCAATCCTGCTACAGCAATTGGTTCTTTAGGAGTAGGAGTTACGATCGAAGAAAATACAAATGCTTTTACCACTTTTGCAAATCAAGGGAAATTTATCGATGCTTACCTCATTGATAAAATACTTGATAAAGACGGCAAGATTGTTTACCAGCATCAAGTGAAGCCTGTAGATGTCTTTACCCCGCAGACTTCTTATTTGACTCTTGATATGATGAGGGATGTTATAAACATTGGTACCGCTGCTGGAGTGAAAAGAAAGCTTAATTTTAGTGCTGACTGGGCAGGAAAAACAGGAACTGGAAACGAATATTTTGATTCCTGGTTTGTTGCCTCCAATCCAAATGTAACATTTGGAATATGGACAGGCTATGACCATAATAAATCTCTAAAAACATCGGGATTATCCTACAGCCAGAGAACAAATTTCTTATGGGCTGACTTAATTAACGCAGCATATAAGATCAATCCTGCTCTTATTGCGCCAAAAACCAAATTTGAAATGCCAGGCGGAATTGTAAGAAAATCCTATTGTGCTGTTTCTGGTTTGTTGGCCTCAAGTGCATGCTCGAAGGCTGGTCTCGTACAGAGTGATATTTATAATGCAAAATTCGCCCCAACAAAAGTTGATGATAATCTGGTTGACGGAAAATTCGTGAGAATTGGAGGGCGCAATTATCTTGCACTAAGCTCAACTCCAGATGATTTTGCACAGCATGGTCTAATACTTAACCCTGATTTCATCTCTAATATGGTCGGCAAGAATTTTAGAGATTGGAGCCAATTAATTCCGAAAAAAGACAGATGGGGAAAAATACTTGTACCAAGTGCAAAATTAGTTGATAACGGTAAATCTCCTGATCCGGTAACCCTAGCTGCCGCTGGTAATAAACTTTCCTGGAATGCCGCGCCTGACAGAGATATTGTCGGGTACCGCGTTTACCTCGCAGGTGGAGGAATTTCAAAAGTGGCAAGCATTACAACTGGTGCAGGACTTTCCTTTACTGGAGGTCCAGGAGCCTATTTTGTAACTGCTGTAGATATTGCCGGAAAAGAATCCGCCCCTTCTAACCTAGTACAAATTGGACAATAAAGAAAAGCGCAAGCGCCCGTTCAGCGAAGCAACTGCTTGAGTAAACTTCCTGTTATTTCTTCTCTGATTTGACAACATGCAGCTTTGCGACGAGCTAAACATTAGCTTCCTTGAATATGCTATGGCGTAGGAGCACTTTAAAAGTTCGATGTTGACTTATCGTAGGGAGAAGCGGGATGGACACTAGCTGCACCAAGTATCACCTGCGGTCATACTTGATGCAAGATATTCAAAGAAGCTTTTCAAAGGTGAAAACTCACTGGGCGCTGAAGCTAGACAATTTAAAAGGTAAAACTTTATACTTATCCAATAAAGAAAACTAGGCGATTGCTGGGCCTTTAGGTGAGAGCTGAGCAGTAGTTGTATTAGCTAAGAAAAAGGGAAAAAGGGAAGCGCAAAGGCGTTTCCCTTTTCTTTTGCTAGTGGTTCTAAATAATCTTGATGATAACAAGGGAATCTAAAATTTGCATTCCTTTTCCTTCGTTTGCGAGGAGCTATTTCAATGTCCGCGGAAAAATGGGGTGGCAAGACCTTCATAGGCACAGGAGGCACTAGCAAGAAGTCTGACATAGGAACTGCGTCAGAAAGGCGCTGCCACAGTGCAACCTATTTCTACCGACTCACGCTTCTGCTTTTTATATAATAATCATCAGTAATATTTAAAATGAAACCGCACTGAAAATACAGTGCGGTTTTTTTAGAAAGTTATTAGTCTTCCATAGTGGAAAGATCACCTGCAGGGAGATTTAATTCCCATGCCTTAAGGACACGTCTCATGATTTTACCGCTTCGGGTTTTTGGCAGCTTGTCTCGGAACTCGATTTCACGAGGTGCAGCATGAGCAGCCAGCCCTTTTTTAACAAATTGTCTGATCTCTTCCTTCAAATCGTCTGAGGCTTCAAAGCCATCCCTTAAGGCGACAAATGCTTTTATAATTTCGCCGCGCACTGGATCCGGTTTCCCAATGACACCAGCCTCTGCTACTGCTGGATGCTCTACAAGCTTGCTTTCTACTTCAAAAGGTCCAACTCTCTCACCGGAAGTCATGATAACATCATCAATTCTTCCCTGGAACCAGAAGTAGCCCTCTTCATCCATATAAGCGGAGTCCCCTGAAACATACCAGCCTCCCGGCATGAAATAGGATTCATACTTCTGCGGATTATTCCAGATAGTTTGCATCATTGATGGCCAGCCCTTTTCAATGGCAAGGTTGCCCATACGATAAGGCGGAAGTTCATTTCCCTGATCATCCACGATCGCTGCTTTTACCCCTGGAATCGGTTTACCCATGGACCCAGGCTTAATTTGCATGGAAGGATAATTACAAATCAGCTGTGCTCCTGTTTCGGTCATCCACCATGTATCATGAATACGCAGGTTAAAGACCTTTACTCCCCATTTTACCACCTCTGGGTTTAACGGTTCTCCAACGCTTAGAATATGGCGAAGACTGCTGAGATTGAACTTTTTAACCACTTCATCTCCGGCACCCATCAGCATACGGAATGCAGTAGGCGCACTGTACCAGACAGTTACACCAAATTCCTCAATCATTTTATACCAGTTTTCAGGGCTAAAACGGCCTCCAACGATAACGTTTGACGCTCCCGCAAGCCATGGCCCAAAAATTCCATAAGAAGTCCCTGTAACCCAGCCTGGATCGGCTGTACACCAGTAAACATCTTCTTCTTTTAAATCCAAGACCCATTTCGCTGTCTGATAATGCTGAATCATGGCATTATGAACGTGAAGAACTCCCTTTGGCTTTCCAGTTGATCCTGAAGTGTAGTGAAGGATAAGTCCATCCGTTCTATCGACCCATTCTATCTGGAGCTCTTTACTCGCTGTCTTGAACTTCTCCTTAAAGTCGATTAACTGTCCTTCCTCCCGGACCTTATTGCCGACAAGGAAAATATGCTTTAATGAAGGCAGTTCGCTTACAGGAACCCTGTCCAAAAGTTCAGGAGTTGTGACAAGAACCTTTGCTTCACTGTCCTGAAGACGATCCCGGACGGCACCTTCCATAAATGCTTCAAACAGAGGGCCAACAATTGCCCCAATTTTCACAGCTCCGAGAACTGCAAAGTAAAGTTCAGGAGAACGCGGCATGAAAATGAAAACACGGTCACCCTTTTCTACGTCACCGTAAGCTTTAAAGACATTGGCTGCTTTGTTTGACAGCTCCTTCATTTCCTTAAAGGTATACTTTTCATCACGTTCCTGGTCACGATAATAGAGAGCAACTTTGTTTTTCCTGAAAGAATCAGCATGGCGGTCAATTGCTTCATAGGCAATATTTACAAGCCCGGTTTCACTCCAGGTAAAGTTCTTTTCAGCTTCCTTCCAGTCAAATTGACTGTACAGTTCCTCATAATTACTTAAATTATGCTCCCCCTGCATAACTGGCAGCGCTTCCACTTTCATCTTTTTTCCCCCTTTTCCTATTTATGATATTATTATAGTATAAAAAATATTTATTCTCAATTTTAAAAATATTGATGGGTGATTTAAAAATAGTCATAAATATTTTTTAAATAAAACTGAAAATTTAGTGAAAGCGCTTTATATGAAGAGATTTCATGTATAATAGAGTATAACTAGATTCTTTTTCTTGGTGGTGACCGAATGGAACATAAAAAAACATATAACGCCAAAGAATTAAAAACACCTCATGGGAGTTTGATTATAGAAGGTCCTATTTCTTCTGAAAAACTTGCAAGCTATGAGTTTCATGAAGGACTTGTAGCATTCCGTGTTCCGGAACAACAGCATAAGGCATTGGTAGAAATATCCGGTTTAGAAGAAGGCCGGATTATTATTGCACGGGACAGGAATACCATCGTTGGGTATGTAACCTACCTTTATCCCGATCCTCTGGAACGCTGGTCAGAGGGAAAGATGGATAACCTTATTGAACTGGGGGCCATTGAAGTTATCCCCAAGTACAGAGGCTGCTCTGTCGGAAAGAACCTCCTAAGGGTTTCAATGATGGATGACGCAATGGAAGACTTCATTATTATCACAACGGAATATTATTGGCATTGGGACTTAAAAGGTACAGGCCTGAATGTATGGGACTATAGAAAGGTAATGGAAAAAATGATGAATGCAGGCGGTTTGGAATGGTATGCGACAGATGATCCTGAAATTTGTTCCCATCCAGCCAACTGTCTTATGGCACGTATGGGAAAACGGGTGGATAACGAGTCCATCCAGCAATTTGACCGGCTTCGCTTTATGAACCGATTTATGTATTAAAATTTTTAGGGGGCTTTCTGATGATTCTTGAGGAAATAATGAAAACATCTATAGCATCTCTTAGTCCGTCCAACATTATTGCAGAAGCTTTGGCTTTAATGGGTGACCATAAAATTCGGCATATTCCAATAGTCAATGATGCGTTTGAACTTGTGGGAATTGTTTCAGATAGGGATATACGCGATGCCGCTCCCTCCATCTTTCATCCGGAGGAACAATCGGAAGATTTGCAGCAGCCGCTGTCAAAAATAATGAAAACCGATATTATAACTGGCCATCCACTGGATTTTGTGGAGGAAACAGCAGCTGTTTTTTATGACCATCATATTAGCTGCCTGCCAATCACAAAGGATAAAAAATTAGTAGGCATCGTTACAGAAACAGATCTGTTAAGGACATTAGTTGAATTAACGGGGGCCAATCAGCCTGGCTCTCAGATTGAGGTCAAGGTACCAAACAAGGCAGGCATACTTGGTGACATTGCAGCCATCATAAGGAACCGGAAAGCCAATATACAAAGTGTCCTTGTTTACCCGGACAAAAAGGATGAACACTTTAAGGTTCTAGTTATCCGGGTTCAAACTATGAACCCTATAAGTCTAGTTCAGGATCTAAAAAGCGCTGGCCACCATGTCCTTTGGCCAAATCTTCCGGGGATGGCTCCATGACCGATAAAAGTGTTCTAATTTACTCTGAAGACCTGCTAAAATATAAATTCAGCAATGATCATCCTTTTAACCAATTCCGGCTGAAATTAACTATTGATCTCTTACAAAAAATAAATGCTTTGGACAGCAAAATGATTGTTCCACCCCGAATGGCTACTGAAGAAGAACTCTGCCTGATCCATGACTCTGATTATATTAACGCCGTAAAACTAGCGGGCATGAATGCACTTCCCCGTGAAAAGGCAGAAAATTACGGATTGGGAACAGAGGATACCCCTGTTTTTGAGAAAATGCATGAAGCAAGCTCACTTTTGGTTGGAGGAACCCTGGAAGCAGTCGACCAGGTAATGACTGGCCAGGCACTTCATGCCCTTCACCTCGGCGGGGGTCTCCATCACGGATTCCGTGGAAAGGCTTCAGGATTTTGCATTTATAATGACACTTCTGTTGCAATTAAATATTTACAAAAAAAGTATAACGCCCGCGTCCTTTATGTGGATACCGATGCACATCATGGTGACGGTGTACAATGGTCTTTTTATGATGACCCCGACGTGTGCACCCTGTCAATCCACGAAACTGGAAGATATTTATTTCCTGGCACAGGAAATGTAAATGAAAGAGGCCAAGGCAAAGGATATGGCTATTCCTTCAATATACCAGTTGATGCATTTACCGAGGATAATTCCTGGCTTTATGCCTATTCAGAGTCTATTAAGGAAATTGCTGAATTTTTTAAGCCTGATATCATTCTTACTCAAAATGGTGCGGATGCACATTATCTTGATCCATTAACACATCTATCTGCAACAATGAAAATCTATAGAGAAATTCCCCGGATTGCACATGAGATAGCCCACAAATATTGCCAGGGAAGATGGATTGCAGTTGGAGGGGGGGGATATGATATTTGGAGGGTGGTACCAAGAGCCTGGGCACTTATCTGGATGGAAATGACTGAAAACTCCAATTCTTTCGGCAGTTTACCAAAAGAATGGGTGGAAAAATGGCAGCATCTTGCACAAGTTCCCCTCCCAACTGACTGGGATGATCCAGAAAATATGTACGAACCCATTCCCCGCAAAGCAGAAATTGAAGAAAAAAACTTGCGGACAGTTGAAAAAGCACTCTACCCTCTCAAAAGCCAGACGAAAAGCGAGTCTGTTTAAAAGAACTGCGATAAAGAGTTCATATCCGTATTAAAAAAGCCAGGTCTCCTAAAATGGGGCCTGGCTTAATTGTTTTATTTGGTCGACTGGCGGTATTCAAGACGGTGCGGAAGAATGACAGTCTGCTCATCCACCGTTTCTTTATTCATTAATTTAGTCAGCAGACGCATGGCAACTGCCCCAATATCATATAAAGGCTGAACAATCGTTGTAAGCTGCGGACGGACCATTAGGGAAAGCCTTGTATTATCTGAACTAATTACTTCAAAGTCCTCCGGTATGCTATAGCCTTTATCCTGGGCGCCATGTACTACTCCAAGAGCCATTTCGTCTGATCCAACAAGGATAGCAGTAGGTTTATTTTTTGCCTCAAGAAGTTTATCAAAAGCTTCAATTCCTGAATCGTAAGTATAGTCACCCTCAGCAACCAATTCTTCATCAAAAGCAATGCCTGCATCCTCAAGTGCTCTTTTATAACCTCTTAATTTCTTTTCAGAGTTTTTAGGCTCATGAAGAGGACCAACCACAAATGCAACATGTTTGTGCCCTTTTTCAATAAACTCTTTGACTGAGTCGTAAGCTGCCTGCTCATAATCAATATTAACTGAAGGTACCTTTCCTGATTCCTCAAATGAGCCTGCCAGCACAATTGGTACAGGTGATTTCTCGAACTCCTCAACATGGTCAGCAGTGAGATTTCCGCCCATGAATACAATCCCATCTACTTGTTTGCCAAGCATGGTATTTAAAAGGTGTAATTCCTTTTCTTTATTCTGGTCAGAGTTGCTCAGGATAATATTGTACTTGTACATTGTAGCAATGTCCTCAATTCCGCGAGCCAGTTCTGCATAAAAAATACTTGAGATATCCGGGATGATAACACCCACAGTAGTGGTTTTCTTGCTGGCCAATCCCCTTGCTACTGCATTAGGACGGTACCCAAGCCTATCGATTACTTCTACAACCTTTTTCCTTGTAGCAGGTTTAACATTCGGGTTTCCGTTTACAACACGTGAAACCGTTGCCATCGAAACGTTTGCTTCGCGGGCTACATCATATATTGTTATATTCACGTTCAACACTCCTTTAAAAGCGGGACCTTTTTTCTTATTATTTTATATCAACCAGGAGTTACCTAGTCATTTACTTTTTTTTAGATTGTGAGATATTAAACAAACTTCATTATGTCTTATGATACGACAAGCTGGCTCGAGTCGCAATAAACAACTTCTTTTTTCAAAAATAAAACGTTAAAAGTATAAATCATTTTACAAATGTCTAAATAAAAGCCTCCCGCATTTATGATGCAGAAGGCTAAAAGTAAGCTTAAATTCTTGCGTAATTTAAAGAAGATATTTCCTGGTAGAACTTGTCAAACTGTTTCAAATCCATTTGCTGTGCTGAATCCGATAATGCAACGGCAGGATCCGGATGAACTTCAGCCATAACTCCATCGGCACCAATGGCCAAGGCAGCTTTAGCAGCTGGAAGAAGAAGATCCCGTCTTCCAGTTGAATGGGTCACATCCACCATGACAGGAAGGTGTGTTTCTTGTTTTAAAATAGGAACGGCAGTAATATCAAGAGTATTTCTTGTAGCCCTCTCGTATGTCCGGATCCCTCTTTCACAGAGAATAATCTGGCCATTTCCTTGGGACATAATGTATTCAGCAGCATTAATAAATTCCTCAATTGTAGCTGCCAGTCCTCTCTTCAAAAGAACTGGTTTATTAACTGCACCGGCAGCTTTTAACAGTTCAAAGTTTTGCATGTTTCTGGCACCAATCTGGATTACATCTAAATATTCAACTGCTGTTTCAATATCGGCTGGATTCACTATTTCACTTATAACAGCCATGTCATATTCTTTAGCGATTTGTTTTAAAATTTTTAACCCTTCAAGACCGAGTCCCTGGAAATCATAAGGTGAAGTTCTAGGTTTAAACGCTCCTCCGCGAAGAAGCTTCAATCCTTTTTCCTTCATATTTTTAGCTACTGCAGCTACTTGTTCATACGACTCTACTGAACATGGACCGAATACGAAGTGCGGCTTGCCATCGCCAATTAGTTCGCCTTTTAAATCAACAATCGTGTTTTCGGGTTTTTTCTTTCTGGAAACAAGTAACGCACGTTCATGGTCATCCTTTTGAAGATCCATGCCGGCTTTAAAAATTTCCTTGAAAATGTGGTCGATTGTTGAATTCTCAAAAGGACCATCGTTATTTTCTTTAATTTTATCAAGCATTTTACGTTCACGGACCGGATCGTAGCGGTTCTCACCCTGTCCTTCTTTGACACGCCCAATCTCCTGGACGATTTGTGCTCTCTCATTAATTAATCTTAATAGCTCTAAATTTAATTCATCAACACGCGTGCGCAGCTGTTCCAAATTATTAGTTCCCACTATTCGTCCCGTCCTTTCTTTATTGAAAGCCTAAAGGCAAGTTACCTCTAAATGTATTCATTCATTTTAACTCACCTGTACAAAAAATGCTAAGATAGGGTTTACCATTCAATTCTGAATCTTCTTTAATGCTCAATAAAAGTGTGGTACCATTTTTATTAGAATTAGGCTTTATTATAAAGGAAGCATTTTAATTTGTCATCATTTTTCTTTAATAATTAAACGCTTTTAAGTAATAAAGTAATTTATGTTTTCAGATTAAAGAAGGTGAACACATTTTGATTCATACAGACAGAATTTTTGCGCTCGATATTGGAACACAATCAGTAGTCGGTATTATCCTTGAAAAGGATGGCAGTATTTTTAAAGTTATTGATATACTTTCAATGGAACACACAGAACGCGCCATGCTTGATGGCCAAATTCATGACGTACCGGCTGTCTCAAGAGTTATTAGCGATTTAAAGACCGAGCTTGAGAAAAACTACGGACCTCTCAAGAAGGTGTGTGTAGCAGCAGCTGGGCGCTCCCTTAAAACAGTTGCAGCCGAGGCAGCAGTAGGAATTCACGGAAAACCCATTATGACCCGAGATGATATTTTGCATTTAGAGCTTACCGCTGTTCAGCATGCACAGGCAGTCGCAGCTGAACACAATAATCATTTACACTATTATTGTGTCGGTTATTCCGTCCTTTATTACCGTCTTGATGGCGAGGAGATTGGAAGCTTAATCGACCAGTCTGGAAAAGAAGCCTCTGTAGAAGTTATTGCAACCTTCCTCCCTCGCGTTGTTGTTGAATCACTAATGTCTGCTCTCAGCAGGGCTGGGCTTGAGATGGAGGCTTTAACACTTGAGCCTATAGCGGCCATCAACGTTCTAATTCCACCTTCCATGCGGAGGATAAACGTTGCTCTAGTTGATATTGGTGCAGGAACCTCTGATATTGCTATTACAGATAAAGGAACTGTTATAGCATATGGCATGGTGCCAGTAGCAGGAGATGAAATAACAGAAGCAATAAGTGATCAATTTCTTCTGGATTTCCCACTAGCCGAAAAAGCCAAAAGAGATGTACATAGTAAAGACTTAATCACCATTACTGACATTCTGGGTTTTGATGCAGAAATTACAAAAGAAGATCTTATCAGGGAAATATCAGTCTCGCTGGACCAGCTTGCAGAGGCAATCTGCAAGGAAATTCTTTTTCTAAATAATCAGAAGGCACCAAAAGCAGTAATGCTCGTTGGGGGCGGCAGTCTTACACCAGATCTGCCTTTAAGGATTTCAAAAAAGCTTCAGCTGCCTGAAAATCGTGTGGCGGTAAGGGGAATTGAGGCAATTTCAGGATTAACTATAGCTGAGCACATTCAAAAGGGGCCCGAACTTGTAACGCCTATTGGAATAGCTGTAGCGGCAAAAAATGCCCCTGTCCAGTATGCATCCGTTTATGTGAATGGACAGCCAGTCCGTTTATTTGAGATTCAAAAATTAACGATTGGAGATTGTTTACTTGCGGCAGGAATTAAAATGAACCAGTTATACGGAAAGCCCGGGCTGGCCAAAATGGTTTCACTAAATGGAAAAGTAATTACTATACCGGGGAAATTAGGCGACCCACCTTCCATATATAAAAACGGCAAGATAAGTTCACTTGATGAGAATGTAGAAAATGGTGACCAGCTTCTTGTAGAAAGAGGTATAGATGGAGAGGAAACTCCAATGAAAATTGGAGACCTAATTGACCACCTTCCATCTAAAACTATTTTTATAAATGGGGAAAGGTATAAGGTGGGCCAAAGAATTATATGCAATGGCGTCGAATCTTCTGCTGAAGAACTATTAAAAGACCGTGATGAAGTTATTATTGAAGAGACTCAAACAATTGAAAAGGCCATGAAGCTCCTTCAAAAAGAGGAACTTCTTTTAGATCTAAAACCCTTTGAAGTTAAACTAAATGGATCACGCATTAAGGTCGCTTCCCTCTCCGGCAGGATTTTAAGTAATGGAAAAATAGTCTCAAAGGAACATACCTTTGAGGATTTAAGCGATATTAAAATTTTCCCTACTGGTAAGTGTACTGTAGGAGAACTGGCAGAGTCACAGGGAATTATACTAAATGAAACTATTCCCGTTTTTTTTAATGGCCAAAAAGTGGTCCTTACTAAATTAGCGGCTCATTTTATAAGAAATGGATATATTCTGGGTGAGGAAGATATCCTCTTTAACGGTGACAATCTATTACTCGAAAAAAAAGAGCCTGAACCATTTATTTTTCAGGATCTTTTCAATAATGTAGAGATACAGTACCCTGAAAAAGTGGAAGGAAGCTATAAGCTTTTGAAGAATGGGAAAGAAACAGCATTTTTTGATACACTTGCCCCAGGGGATCATCTAGAAATTGTCTGGCCGCAATCTAATAAATACTAAGGTTAAGAAAATGCCGAAGAGGAAATCTCCTCTTCGGCTGTTTTGTTTTATTTTGCACTAAAAGCTTCTCCAAGCGCTTTATTAGTAATTTTCCAATGGGAAGCATTCCATGCAGGTGCTGCATCGGAAAATAAAATAGCCTGTGGAGACTCATGCTTAATCCCAAATCTTTCAGCAATATGATTTGAAAGCTGGCGTGCTTCCTGTACGACTAAGTAGTAGGCAGGAGCCTCTTCACTGTCAGAAGCAAATTTCTGATATTCTTCATAGGCTGCATGACTAATAGGACAGGTAGAGCTATGTTTCAGTAACATAAAACTTTTTTTGTTGCTGATCAAATTATCCAATTCCTCTACAGACTCGATTTTTTCAAGCATATTGATTCCTCCATTCATAATGTCTAACAGCCCCATACCGGAGCCCGAAAAAAAATATCATACACAAAACTAACAAAAAGCGGGGAGAATCTCCCCACTTCCTGTAAATTTACTATATCACTGTTATTGGATTTAATACAAATGATCAATTCTATGAATAGCTTTAGCGAGTCAGCTTGCTTTCTTCCTCATCCAAAGCTTTCTTTGCTTCTTCTAACTTCCTTCTTACATCCGTATCGTCTGCCAGTGTAAGGTCATCAAAGTCCGCAGTTGTGCTTTCCTGAACAGGAGCTGGATTAATGGAAATGTACTCAGTTTCCTTCTGATTGTTTTCAGAAGCCTCGGAACCTGTAAGGCTCTTTGCCTTATTAAGCAGGTTGTCCTTTTGTTGAGTAACAGTTTGTGTAATAGAAGCTGATTTTTCCTTTGTCATATTAACAATATCAGTACTTTTGCTTACAACATTATCTTTTAGCTGAACTGTTTTTTCTTTTACAGAACCCGCCTGCTGGTTAATTGTATCTCTGAGTTCCCTGCCGGACTTTGGTGCAAGGAATAGTGCAGCGGCAGCACCAACCAAACCACCAATAACAGCTCCCACCATGAATTCTCTTGAGCCCATACTGCTTTCGTTTTTCATTTGATTATTGTTTTCTCTTGTTTCGTAGTCTTTTCCTGCCATTATTAATCCTCCTTAATGCTCTCTTGAACGAAATTTTTCGCGTTTTGTGACTGTCAATTCAGGTTCTGGCAAGGCCATTACCTTTTGTTCCTTTCTTGACTTCCACTTATCCTTAAGCTCAAGGATTACATTGCTCCATTGCATTACCTGGGAGATTTTCTCCTTGTTCTGGTCAATTTGCTTGTCGACCGTATTGGCAATGTTCTGGATGGAATGGTTAAATTTATGGACTGCCTTTCCCACATCTTTAACCGCATCGACCACCGTATTCAGACTCTCAGATTTTTTTGTTATATCATCTGCTAGCGTGTTGGTCCTATGTAGCAGCGCTGTTGTCTCCTTAGTTACCCCGTCAAGCTGACCTTCAAGTCCCATTAAAGTTGTTGATACACTTTCAAGAGTTTTCTGAAGTGACTTTAATGTTTTTGATAAATAGATGACAAGTACAAAAAAAGCAACCGCAATCAGGGCTACACTTAAGTATAAAATAATTTTCATCTCATGCACCTCCATTATATCTACAATTATGTAATACCCTTAGAAGCAGGAAATAAACCGGGCGATATACTAAGCTGAAACAAGAGAGCAAATGAGCTACATCCAATTTTAAACTATTTCAATAACATATGCCTGTTTTCCTGCCGTGATTTCTAAAAAACATGTTAAAACGGTTACATGTATTCAACTTTATGTTAAAACTCGGTTACAATAGTAATGTATAACATTTTTCCTTCAGGAGGCAGATATTCAATGAGAGACCCAAGAGTTGAAACATTGGCCAGAAATTTAATTAACTATTCAGTTCGATTGCAAAAAGGAGAAAAAGTACTGATTGAGAACTTTGGTCTTCAGCGCGAGCTGGTAACAGCACTTGTAAATGAAGCCTATAAAGCTGGCGGTTATCCTTTTGTTTTATTAAAGGATCAGCAAGTTGATCGTTCTTTATTAATGGGGGCACAGGAAGAACAGTTTAGTATGATTGCCGATTTTGAGGCACAAGTTATGAGCAAAATGGATGCATACATAGGATTACGTTCAGGCGATAATATCAACGAGCATGCAGATGTTCCAGATGAGAAAATGAAAATTCATGGTTCCACTATTGGTAAAAAAGTGCACAGGGATATCCGGGTTCCGAAAACCAAATGGGTTGTTCTTCGTTATCCAAATTCCGCAATGGCCCAGCTTGCTAAAATGAGTACAGAAGCTTTTGAAGACTTTTATTTCGAAGTATGTAATCTTGACTACGGTAAGATGGATGCTGCGATGGACAGTTTAGTAGAACTAATGAATCGTACTGATAAAGTCCGATTGACAGGACCGGGAACCGACCTTACTTTTTCAATTAAAGACATTCCAGCAATTAAATGTGCGGGACAGCTCAATATTCCCGATGGAGAGGTGTATACAGCCCCAGTCCGTGATTCGGTAAATGGTGTTGTTACATACAATACTCCTTCTCCATATCAGGGCTTCACTTTTGAAAATGTTAAACTAACCTTTAAAGATGGAAAAATAGTTGAAGCAGAGGCAAATGACAGTGAACGGATTAACAAAATTTTTGATACCGATGAAGGTGCACGCTATGTCGGTGAATTTGCAATAGGTGTAAACCCATATATTCTTAATCCAATGCAGGACATCCTTTTCGATGAAAAAATTGATGGAAGCTTCCACTTTACTCCTGGCCAATGTTACGATGATGCATTTAACGGAAACCACTCCAATATTCACTGGGATATGGTTAATATCCAGCGCCCTGAGTATGGCGGAGGGGAAATTTATTTTGACGATGTGCTAATCCGCAAGGACGGCCGCTTTGTGATTCCTGAGTTAGAACAACTGAATCCGGAGAACTTAAAATAAAATAATAGAAGAAGGAGTAACTATTGAATCTTTAGTTACTCCTTCTTCTATTTTAGGTTAAATTAAATTACTATGTTTGGCCTTAGTTGCACTTTTAGACTATTTGGCCGATCTTTACTCCAATAATGCAAAAAAGAGGGTGTCCTTCTGAACTATACCCCATATTTCGGACAGTGATAAAAAAGAGCCTATACAGCTAATAGGTGGCCCCGGTATTGCACCGGGGTCATTTTATTTAATCCCCATTGATAACGATGATTGTTATATTCATA
>NZ_JAAOEO010000049.1 GCF_011393025.1 Neobacillus terrae
TATTAAACTAACTGGGGCTTGAGTTCAAGATGGGGTTGCGGCGGCAGCTCCTTTTCTTTTTGTGCTAAAGGGGCAGGATAGTTGAACAAGGAATTAACCAAAATAGGTGGAATTGCGGGAAATTGATAGTAATACAGTCTCAATCTCTCCTTGAAATGGTTAAAAAGATTCCTTTAAAAGAAAAGTTTCTCAACAAGTATGTGTGATTAAAGACAGTCATTTAATATCCCTCTTTTAGGTGAATTTGAATTAATAAAATAGTATTTGGAAATTTTTATTTTCTATGTATTGAGTGATTTACCAATTTTAACAGGCAAAACCATCCTAAAAAAGGATGGTTAAAGAAAATGGGCAAATTTTATTTTATATCTTAATAAAATTGTACGCTAAATATTACTAGGAAATTAACACAATATTGATTAGCACCAAAAAGCACCCAAAGGATAACTTATAAGAAATTAATAAATAAGGTATGGCGGATAATATGGATATGGAGGATATGGATACCAGTAAACATATCTATAAGGACCATATAATGTACTAACCAATAGACCGCCCAATACTCCACCCAGTAATCCTGCTAGAAAGGGGTTTCCAAGATAGGGTCTCCAAAAAAATGGAGGTCTCCAGAAAATAGGAGGTCTCCAAAAAAAAGGTCTTAGAAAAGGCGGTCTAATGAAAATTGGTCTCCTTATAATTCGTTCATCTGTATTTGTTATATCTATTTGTTGTGGCATAACCTGTACTTCTGAATTCATAAAAACAGTCCTCATTTCTTTTTGCTATTAAGAATATGCGTTTACCTATCCCGTTTCTTGTGCTTATATCATTGTTTTTAATAATTCCAACCATTAATGTCAATTCAATAAAACAAAGGACCACACGTTACTTTTATTGAGGTATTTGGAAACCCTTCAATATCAAAAAAGAGAAAAACATGGGTACCAATTGTTTTCGTTAATCCCAGGGTTATATGTTATAAACTTGTTACTATTTGCACATTTTAAAAGGTAAAAGAGGGTGCTTATTTTGGGATGGATTTTTGGACTTTATTTATTAAATACTGTTTTTATGATAATTATGGCGATTCGAGAGGTACGGCGACCAGCAGTGGCTTTAAATTGGATAACCATTAGTTTTATATTCCCTGTAATTGGATTTGGGCTTTATTTAATTACATCAAATCCCATACGTATGAAGCGCCGTAAAAAGCCGACTTCTACTTCTAACGAATCAGACACTCTGCCTGATTCCCTTGGCGGTTCAGCTCAGGTGATCGCACAAGCATTGAAACATTTCACCGTGGATGGATTGAGGACTGGTCATGTACAGGTGCTCATAAATGGGATTAAAACCTATGATATACTAATGGAATCTATACAGAACGCCAAAAAAACGATTGACCTGGAATATTACATATATAAAGACGACCAAATTGGAAGGCGTATTACGGACTTACTGATTGAACGGTCATTGGACGGTGTGAATATCCGTTTTATAAGAGACGGTTGGGGGAGCAGAAAATTATCTAAAACTCAGATTTTTCGGATGATGGATGCAGGAATAGAATGTCGGACTATTTTTCCTTTACGTCCCCCTTGGATTTTTTCAACTTTGAATAACCGGGATCATTGTAAGATTGTTCTAATCGACGGTAGGGAAGCTTTTACCGGTGGGATTAATATTGGGGATGAATATACCGGATTAAAGCCAAATGTAGGACACTGGCGTGACACTCATGTAAGAGTAGTGGGTGAAGCTTCATCTGATTTGAAAATGATCTTCGAAGACCATTGGAATATTGCTTCACCAGAACAAATAAATACAAAATCTAGAATGAAAACAAAAACTGGAAAAGATTGTTCCCCCATCACTCCTACAACCAGCTTATCAAACCCATTTACCATGTTGACAGAATGGAGCACCGAGTTGGGTACTATTGAAGAAACAAACGCGAATGAAGTTCCGACCAATGGGATGCACCAAGCCTATGTACAGACAGTGGAAGGCAATCCTGGTATTCCTACGCCAGTTATTAGGCAGGCTTACTTTATAGGGATAACACAAGCCACAAAGACCGTTGATATCACCACACCCTACTTTGTACCAGATCAAGATATTATTATGGGACTTAAGACAGCAGTTGAACGTGGAGTACGTGTAAGACTGCTGGTTCCTCGTCAAGGGGATCAAAAAATCGTAGAACATGCAAGTTTTACTTATTACGGAGAGTTGTTGGAAGCAGGGGTTCATATCTACCTATATAACAAAGGCATGCTGCACGCGAAGTCGATGGTTATCGATGGGGAAGTAGCGGAAGTAGGAGCAGCAAACTATGATATGAGAAGTTTTCGCTTAAATTACGAAGTTTGTGAATTTTTTTACAGTAAAGACGTGGCAAAAGACCTTACAGAACAATTTGAGCGGGACCTACATGATTCTGTCTCTTTACAAATGGAGGATATATTTCAGCGCTCTCCTTTACAGAGGTTAATGCAGCAGGGTGCCCGTCTCCTTTTTCCGTTGTTGTAGACATTAACATAGTATCAAATTTGGGAATACAGAATTGGAAGAGAGATTACTGGTTTATTTTTAAGTTGTTATATAATAATTGTGAAAGGTTTCACTTAAACTAACGGGGGCTTTACTTCAATAGGGCGTAGAGCCTTTTTTCTGTTGTTCCACAAACGGGGAAGGTTTGTTAAAGAAGGATTTGTACTATGTTTAAAGAATTTTATATGGAGTAAATAACAATTTTTGGGGGAAGTAATGTTAAAAAATGAAAAAAATATTTTGGAAATAATTCGTGAAGATGATTTTATGATGGAGATATTAAAAGCTGCCAAATCATTAGATTTAGCTGATTGGTGGATATGTGCAGGTTTCGTCCGTTCAAAGATATGGGATACCTTACACGGGTTCACAAAAAGGACTGAAATTCCCGATGTCGATGTAATTTACTTTGATAAGAATGATATTGATGAGTTAACAGAAAAGAAGTTAGAAGAAAAATTAAAGAACATACTACCTGGCATACCTTGGTCAGTAAAGAACGAAGCAAGAATGCATGTTGTAAATAATATTCCACCTTATTCATCGTCTGTGGATGCGATATCAAAATTTCCTGAAACTGCAACTGCACTTGGGGTAAAAGTAAATGATAATAATGATGTGATTCTTACAGCTCCTTGCGGAATAGATGATGTAATTAATTTAGAGTTAAAGCCAACTCCCTTTTTCACTGAAACTCCTGAACGGGTTGCTATTTATGAAAAAAGAATCATTAAAAAAGATTGGAAATCAATCTGGAACAAAATAACCATTTACCATATTTAAGTCTAATTTTTACAAGTGCTTTGATCCTGGAAGGATTAAGGTACTTTTTTATTGAAATCCTTATTGTGCTTACGTGGGTTGTTTTGTTTCAACAATGGGGTAAGGCTTTTTTTCTTATTCAAGTAAATGTGCAGTTTTAGTGGAAGAAGGATTTTTGGAATATGAAGATGAATTATTGGTAGAAAAAGCTGCTCTCAATTTAAAGGAAGCCAAATAGGAGTACAAATGGACAAAAATAAACTCATATTAAAGAACGTAACACTATTAAATACACTTCATCGTTATCAAAGAAACTTTCTTGTTCATTCATTTCTTTACTATAAACTAAATGAAACAATTATTCCCGATGAAGAATATGATAAGCGATGTAACATTATGAATAATATTATAGAGAGCTGCCCAGATTTTGCAAAAACAAGTTCTTATTACGATTTATGCAAACCTTGCGGAGAAACTGGAAGTGGTTACTACATTAAGGAATATCCAACAGAAATTATTACAAGAGCTTTTCATCTTTTATACCAAGTTAAAAAGCCAAATGAGGATTTTTCGCAATTCGTTTTAAGATGGGGTTATCGAATCAGTACCTGAAAAACAGTGCAAGAATTTTAAAGAACAGACTTTCATTGTGGAAACATTTTGTGCTGAATGGCAGGTTTATTAATAGGAGGATTTTACCTAACTTTACATAAGGTAATTAAAAATAACGTTCGAAGGGGAAAACTTATTGTCTACATACAATGAAACAAAATTAGAGTTAGTCCAATTTGATAAAAGTGATATTAAAGCTTTAATTGAGTTGTCTGCATCAGTTGGCTGGGATTATGATGAATATGAAGTTTTAACTGTTATGTCATCCGGGAAAATATTTGGGCATAAAAATGCTGAAGGGAAAATTGTGTCTAGTGCTGCAGTAATCCCTTATGAGAATTATTTATCTTCAATTGGTATGGTAATTGTTAATAAAGAATACAGAGGCTTGGGATTAGGAAGAGAGGTAACTCAAAAATGTATAGATTTCGCTCCAAGTAACGCTTCTATTATGTTAATTGCAACTGAAGAAGGGAAACCCCTATATGAAAAAATGGGTTTTAGAACAGTGGATTATGTTCATAAGTATCTTTGTGATAACTATACAACTGCTATACCATTGAGTATCAGTCGTGTATCCATTGAAAATTTCAGTGAGAATGATTTACCCGAAATTTTAAATCTAGATAAGGCTGCCTTTGGGGATAAAAGAAGTAATTTTCTTCATAATAGGATAAATCAATCAGAACAATGCTTAGTAGTAAAAGATAGTAAAGCAAACATTATTGGTTATGGAATATCTATTTTAGGACCAATAAACCTTATATTGGGACCTATTGTTGCACCTGATTCTCAAACTGCAGCTTTAATACTAGATAGGTTAGCTTTTGGACATAAGGGAAAATTAAGGATTGATGTGCCATCGGGTAATGAAGAGTTTATGCTGTTTTTGGAGCAAGGAGGATTTTTAAAAGCTAGTATACCTCCAATAATGGTGATTAATTCTGTTAATATGCCACCTAGAAACAATACATTATTCGGCATTGCTGCCCAAATTTTTGGATAAAAGAAAATCTTATTGATCTTACGGGGAAGGAATTCTTTATTAAAACAAAGTTTGTGAACAATCACACTTAAACTATCGGGGGCTTATGTTAATTAAAGGTGTTGTTGTGGCAGCATCTTTTTTCTTATTGTGCGGGTAGGTTAGTGAAAGACGGATAGATTAATAATTTTCCTAAAAAATCCTCGGAACAACATATTAAATGAAAAAGGGTATAAATACAAAAAAATGGAATTATAATGTGAGAACGATTTAATCATTCCTAATGAAAGTAAAGGAGAGAGGATAATGAAATCTAAAGGGCTTTTTTGGTTACGTCTTTTAATTGCAGTAGTTTGTTTCATCCTATCCCTATTTAGCTTTTTTAGTGAAATAGATTTACTTCCAATTATGTTTATATTAATGTCTGTTTTATTTTTTTTGAATGGTTTGGATATTGCTAAATATAAAAACCAACCCAAGGAAATGGGCTACTTTTATTTCTTTGTGGGAAGTTTTATGTTTATTACAACTATTGTTAAAACCTTATTCAGCTAACGGTTGCGATGATCCAGGAAGGATTCTCGCACTTTTTTATTGAATTTGTTATTAAACATATGGTGCAGTTTAGTTTAATAAGAAACTCAAATATCACAAGAGGAATGGTCTTTGCCATTAAAGATTCACATTGTTTTTAATAGAGCTGTCCAACCGCAGCTATTTTTTCGGTAAAAGGGACTTTAATAATAGGAGATAATGAGATGCGAATAGGGATAATAACTGCTTTCCGCCTCGTAGGCGCCGTGTTAATGCACTATCAAGAAACTGTTTATTCCAAAAAAAATGCACTAAACAATAGCACAAAATGATTTTTCAGCTAAACTTCCATTATGGATGATTTCATATCCAGGACAGACTGTCAAAGTGAAAAGCCTTTGACAATCTGCACTGGATATGAAGAATGAAACCCATGGAAGTCTCGCTCAAAAAATGAAAAGGGTTTGGATCACACCCCACAATTTTTAGTTGAAAACACTTGCATTTGATTTTACACAATTAATAGGACTTGACTAATACTTTCAAAATATTCTATTATTAATTCAATTATAGGAGAAATCAAAGCTTTAACTTTGGAACCTATAAATTTAGAAGCAAAGGAGGAACCGTTCATGAAAATCAAAGTAAGAAAGTCTGAAAAGCTTGCTCCAACTTTCATTCCATATCCTGGCTAAGGAATCATAAATACTTACTGAAGAGGATGGCTTCTTGTATGAAGTCATTCTCTTCGTTTATTGAAGGAGTTGATTGCGATGGGAAAAGCCTTTAAGAAAACATTGCGGCCCATTATTAAAAAAGACGATTCAATTGAAATCCATTTTAATGGCACAGCGACCACTCTTGATGATCCGGGAGGAACTGTATTTGAAATGCTGGAACTTCTGGATGGATCCATCTCTCCTGAAGAAATTGCCTTAAAATTGGATATCCCTCTCTACGAAGTTGAGGAAGCCATAGAAAGTTTGAACGAATTGGGCTTTATGGAAGATATCACTCCCCCTTCTAAATATTCCCCCACCGAGCTGGAGCGTTACCAGGCAAATTTGAACTATTTTTCTGGTTATGCCAGTCTGGGCAAAAGTAAATTCTCCATTCAGGACAAGCTGAAAAATTCTAAAGTAGTTGTATTGGGTTTGGGAGGCGGCAGTTTGACTGCATCTTATCTTGCGGGGCTTGGAGTTGGTGAAATTGTAGGGGTAGACTGTGATACAGTCGAAAGAACAAATCTGAACCGGCAATTTTTGTATAACGAAGATGACATTGGCCGCTTGAAATCGGAAGTGGCCGAGGAGAAAATCACAAAAATAAACCCTGAAGTTTCGGTTAAAATGTACAATCGGGAAATCCGGAATTACGAAGATTTGCTTGATATTATCGAAGGCGCGGATGCAGTAATAAGCATGATGGATACGCCAGTCCTCGTTTCAACACGCTGGGTGAATGCTGCATGCATGAAGCTGAAAATCCCTTTTTACCGGGGAGGATTTTCCAACCAGTCTATCATGTGGGAACGGATCGACCCACGGAACGAAGAACCCTGTTATGACTGTAAAACGTTAGATTCTCTGTCCAAAGACCGCGATAACGTGTACCGTTTAAAAGCGAGCTATGGAAAAGTTTTTTCAAGAGTGAATACTGGTTTTGCACCAAACTTGTCCATTCTTACCGGGTTGTTTGCATCGGATGTTGTCAATTTGCTGACCGGTGCTGCTCCTCTCTTAAAGCCCTGCATAACGGTTGATACAGCTACAATGGCCATGACCCAGAGCGGGCACGAAGTAAGCAGGCATCCTTTCTGCCCCACTTGTTCAGGGCACTTTGATGAGATGGCCGACCTTGATGACCTGTTCAGGATTGCGTATGAAAGGGTGGATTCCAGGCTGAATCCATTGTCAACAGTGGATTGTTCCCACCTGACCATCCAGGAAAACGGGGATGAATTTACAGTGGGTGACCCATACACAGGGGAATTTATACAGGTTCCTGAGGTAGGAGTGGATGTAATAAATTTGCTTGATGGCAAGCGGACAATTGAGCTAGTGAAGGAAACCGTGGAACTAAAATATAAGACTGATATTGATGTGCTGGACTTTGTGATCACTCTTTTAGAGTGCGAGCTTGTTTATAGTATCGATGGGGAGGTTCTAAATCCGGAGGTAAAAAGAGAACCGAACAAGCCCCTTTTTAAATTGGGAAGTTTCTTTTACTCAAGGGTTGCTTTGATGTTTTATGGTGCTGCTCTGTTGGCAACTGCTGTACTGTTTTTTACAAACCATTCTCTGTTTCCAAGATTCAAGGATTTATTTGTTTACGAAGCAATCGGCCTCAGTGCCCTCAATATATTGATTGTTGGCTGGGGTTTAACTTTGGTTCATGAAGTGGGACACTTATTGGCTACCTCCAAGGAAAACATTTCATCGAAAATAAGGCTCAACCTCCGAATGATCTTTCTTGTGGCCGAAACAGATATGACAGGATTATGGGCTAAGCCGAAAAAGAATCGCTATGTACCTTTTTTGGCTGGAATGTTGTGGGATGCCGCGATCGCCCTTGTCTGTCTTGTTGTCCAGCTTCTTTCAACGAATCCATTGGTAATAAGCTATTCAAAGCTTGTCGAATTTTTGACTGTCTACGCCTTCCTGTTCCAATTTGTAATTTTTTTAAGAACCGATATGTACTTTGTCATCAGCAACTGGAAGAATACATCGGCCCTCCACCAAAACAGCAGAATGTACCTTCTGAAAAAATACTTTAAGAAGAATGTTCCTGAGTGGGATGAGCTTCCTGAGCACGAGCAAAAAAATGCTGTCTGGTTCGGCCATTTATATGGAGTCGGCGGGACAATTGCCATCATCCTCTTTTTATATTTCCAGGTGCCTCCGATTTTATATGCGGTTTCCCTTGTTTATAAGCATTTGACCACTTATAGTATTGGGAATTTTTATTTCTGGGACAGCCTAATTATTCTCGCTGTCTTCCTGTTTCAGGGGGGTGTTTGGTTCGTAGGATTCAGGAACTCCATGAAAGAAAGAAGAAACGCCTCTCCAGCTGTGGCAGCCGCAAAGGAATAACCAGTGTAAGTGAGGACAGGATATCCTGTCCTTGTTTGTGTTTATGGAGTGTGCAAGAAGGAATGCCGCCTTTGTTAGGAAGTGAAATTTAAAAGAGCACGAAACCCACGTGTCGTTTGGAATTTCGTGCTCTACTTGTTTAACGGCCCTTGGCAATGAGGGATACAGTCATTTGAACAACTGGCGTATGATAATGCCCGGTTGCTTCCAAAACAATCGGAGGACGAATACCTGTGAGTGCTTCTATTTCTCTAAGATACTGATACAACATCTCTAAACCTTCAAGAGTATGAGATACTTTAAAACTACTTTTGTGTGGTTTTTTCTTATCCAAGAAAGCTTGAACCTGACTTTCACCTTTTGCAATATCCAGACCTATGACTGGATTCATTTTAACTCTCCTCCTCTAGAACAAATTAACCGGTACCCCTAGATCCTCCTTGCAGTGTCATAGCTTCGCTTGTTATACGAGATCAGAGTCCCAACCAGCCAAATCATGTTTAAGCAAGTAGGGGGTGAACTGTTTAGTTGACGGGATCTAAGTCCCACGGGGGCTTACGTTCTACCCCGGCTACCGTTATGATAAAACCATATAAAAAAAGGTCAACCAGAAATATCTGGCTAACCTTATAATACGAATGGGGGGCTTATGTTAAAAATGGGGTTGCTGCGGCAATCCTTTTGTTGTTGAACTAAAGTGGCAGGATAGTTGAAGAAGGAAAAAGTTATTTAAAGGTAGAATTATTGAAACATCATCCAAAAGGAGTGCTTTTCATTGAACAAAACGGACGAAGCCTTAGAATGGCTTAAAAATAACAATAATCCATCAGCATTGGCATCTGACAGGTTTGGCGAAAATGAAAATGCTGTCCAATTTGTTGAAAAACTTTATGAACTTGGAGCACTAAAGTTAAGCGTTATTGGTATTTTCGATGAACCAGAACGAATAGAAGATGAAGGAGGACCATATGCTACTCACCTAATTGTTGATTTACCTGATGATATTGAAAAGCGAAATAAGATTATTAAGTTTTATAAGAATGAAATGAAAGAACAAGGGATTGAAGAAGGAGAAGGAATATTAGAATGGAATGAAAGTAAATTGAATGAAGGGAAACTGGCATTTGGTTGGCATTAAAATATATGTCACTGAAGAAAAACCTTCTTTCACTACCGGGGGCTTAAGTTGAGTATTGGTGTTGCTGCGGCAACTCCTTTTTTGGTCATTCAATTCAAGGGAAAGATAAGTTTAAGAAGATATTAAAATACAGATAAAACCACACTTGGTTTTCTTTGATGGAGAACTTTCTTTTAAAGAGTTAGGATATAAAAAAGACACTGGGGGAACCAGTGTTGAGGAAATTACCATATTATAAACTAAATGTATCATTGTATTTAATGTTTGTCTGTGAAAATTTTGTGACACTGATTTCTTCAACAAACGGGCAAGTTTAGTGCAACAAGAAAATTCAGTTTGAAAGGAGTAATTGGTACTTATCAAGAAGTAAAACTGTAGAGATAAAATAAGTAGAAGAGGTTTTATGTTAAAAGACTTGGAAGTGTTGTTCTGAAAAAATATATCTTTATATCAATAATGAAGTTGATTTTTTTAACTTCAATAGTATTGGTTTAATGTAAAAATGATGAATTTAAGAATTCAACCACTATGTTGACCTTCATGTATAACATGATAATCACCAACGTGCAAAAATCTAGTAAAACAAAGTATACTCAAAATAGATAAATAGGTGAACTAGGAGTGATCTACATATTTAGAGGAAATGTAAAAAGAATACTTATTTCATTATTAACAAATCCAATCTTCATAATTGGATACTGGTTTTTTGGACATGAGTTAGCTTCAATATGCAAGTATGGAAGAATGAATAATAATCTATATATTTTATTATTAAGCATAGTCTTATTATTATCGATCATTTTGTTTATTACAATTAAAATGATAAAAGAAAGTGAACATAAATTAAAACATTTAACTAATTTGAATGCATGGAGATATATTTCGATTATCATCTTTGTTGCCATTACATTATTATATGGAGTGAATATTTATAAAAGTGCAACAAATTATGGCGGTAAACTTGCATGGTATATAGAACGATTAAAAAATGAAAGGTCAGTTAAATTCGAACATAACAATATATATAATGATGGTGTAAAAGGTATTTTTGAAGATATAAATAAAGATTATACTTTGCCCAAAGAATTATATATGGTAAATAATTTTTCCCTTAAATTTAATTCAGATGGAACAATTACATCATTTGATACATTTGTATACGGGAAAAATGAAGATGGAAAAGAAGAGAGTTACCTAATAACTTTTGATAAAAATAAATCAAAAAATATTACTCTATTATTAAATGGTTATGCTGGTCCCACTTATAATGTAGATAAGTTGGTAGAGCCTTTAGTTAAAACAGTTAGAGTTATTCCGATTAAACAAAAAGTTAGTAAGTGGAACGAAAACCAGTACGGGTTGGTTTATTATGGAAAAAGAAGCTGGGGATCTAATACAAATGGAATCATTAATATTGAAAAGGACGGAAAAGAGTATAGTCCGGAAGTTGCAACTAAAGAGATAGTTGGATATACGGTATCAATATTCATCCCTGGGAAGGAAAAAATGATTACCCCTGCTAGATATAATTTAATAGGTGATCCGAATTGGAGTAAGCCATCTACTAGAATTCAAACAAATTCTAATGAGAAGAAAAATGAATTAAAGAATACTAACGAACAATTTTATCTATCTAAAGTAGTCGGATTTAAACTAAATGTTACGGATAAAGCATTAGGAAGTACGTTTTATTCACTAAGCAAGACCATGGATGGGGGAAAAACTTGGACCGTTATGAATAATGACCCATTTAGCGGGACAATCGGAAGTGCCTCAGGAATAGTTTTTTTGGATGACAAACTTGGATTTTTAGGAGCAGTCAATCCTTCGGGTAATGAAGGAGCATTATATCGTACGGTTGATGGAGGTACTTCATTTAAGAAAGTAAATTTTTCACCTCATAAAGTGAAATTAGATAATGGACAATCTATAAGCCCTTTTGATTCTCCGGGTATGCCTTATGAAGAAGATGGAGTTTTTATTCTGTTGATGGGGCAAGGATCAGATGGAGATTATAATGGTAATAGTAGTGCACTATATCAATCAAAAGATAAAGGTCAAACATGGGAATTTATAAAAGAGGTTAAAAATAGGTAGCACTAATAGACAAATATTTATATTTTAATAATGCCTTGTTTAATACTCATAGTAAAAGACCTATAATTGATAGAATGAATAGCCACAGCATTGAAAGTAATGATTTCTATTTGTTATATTTAAGTGAAAATGAAAAAAATGCATCAGTGTTTTGGGTAACTGTGAGGTTTATCATAATTGAAGCAATTTTTTATTTAGTAAAGATTAATCTAAAAATGTTAGTCTAAGATCTCTCAGAAATCTGAGAGGTCTTTTTAAATATTTTTCCCTTCCATACCGAATCATAAATCAGTGTAAGACGAATAAGCTTCCGGCCGATAGGACACTCAACCCTTTCCGGCAAGTAGCCAAGACAGCTAGTCAATCGGCCAAGGGGCAAAAAACTCTTTTATTGCGATAAGAGTATTTATGTAAACTAGAATTGGATATGAATAAGAAAAATAGAATGGATCTTATTCAACTAACGGGTGCTTATGTTAAGGAAAGATTTTACCGCGGCAGTATCTTTTTACTTATTGAACAAACGGGGCAGGTTAGTAAAAAAGTTTGAAAGAGACCATGAATAGGATAAAATTGAAATAATAAATATTTCAGAGGTGTTACAATGGATAATGCAACTAAGTCTTATTTTGAAAATCTCGAAGCAAAAGACAAAAATTTACAATATGAAGCATTTCAGAATATAATGCATGCTACAAAAGGAAAAGTAGATTGGGC
>NZ_JAAOEO010000050.1 GCF_011393025.1 Neobacillus terrae
ATCTATTGATTGTACAACTATAGGGTGTGATGCTTAATTAAGTATTTGCATTTATTGGTTTGATTAAAAAAGCAGATTGTGAAGTAATGTATTTAAAGTAACGGGGGCTTTAGTTCATTAAGTAAAACCTTCTTCTGTTTCCTTTAACGGGGTAGATTATAATTTAAAATGGTTATCAAACGTGTATTCATATGGAGTTGATTACACCTATTGCACAGTAGAAATGTTTGTGAGTTTAAAGACTTTGAAAACTCACTACTAATAGTATGTCTTTTCCATATAAAAAAATGAACTTTCAAGAGGGAAAGTTCATTTTTGTAATGGTACTCAATCCTAATAGTTAAGTTTAAATAGCCCTTTGCAAATCCGTCTGTTATCATTCATCAGGTAAAAGCTTCTCATCTTTTTTATATTTACCCACCAATAACACCTTGCCGTCTTGCAGCTCCTCTTTATAATCTTTAGTTTCTTTCTTAATAAAACCGATCTCTTCTAATTTATTATGAAGTTCTTCAGCATCCTTTTTTATTAAATTGTCTTTCACATCTAGTTTCTCTTTTGGAACTTCAAAGTCACTAATTTTATGTTTATTAGCAAGCACAAAAACTTCTTCTTTGCTTACTCCATTATCGTATAATCTAGATGCGTTATTTAATGCTTCACCAACCGAATCATATTCACGTTTAAATGGCATTTAAATCCCTCCCTTATGCATTTAATGGTTTAGAAATTGGCTTTCAGTTTAAGTTCAATATAAAATTTTACGTTATTTGAGTTGCTGTTAAAGAAACAGATATAGGTTTGTTTTCAATACAGTATTCTGATAAAACTATTTTACCTTCATATTCTAAATGCTTTGCTAAAGCAACTATGTGTTCTGCCTCTTCTTTTGAAGATAGGGAAGAAATTCTTATACTTCCTGGACTATCGGTGATACGATTTAAAAGTTCTTCTTTTTTCATCTTCTCACCCCTAATTATAAAAGTTTACTTTTTTATACCCTGTGGTCGTTGCCAATAATCAAAAAATAATTTCAAAATGAATATATTTTTGAGTACAGGTAATTAAAAATAGTTTTATCTTGCTATAATTAATAACCGGTATTATATGCATTAGCTTTAATCTTGTTCACTAGACTTTAAATAGGCTTTATTCAATCGCCTACTGTCATTTCTTGCTTTTAATTTGAATATCGCCGGTTATTTTGTCTTTATGTTGTTTTTTGACTGAAAGAACTACTGCTTTTCCATCACTAGGACTGCCGTCGGAAAAAGACATCGGAAATATGGAAAAGAATAGAACATAGAAAGAAAAATAAATGAATTGTTTCCAAAAGACAGAAAAATTTAATATACCTTGATATATAAGAGTATTTACAAAGAACATTGATAGCAAGTTAAAAATGGCTCCCCCGAGATAAATAAAAGTATTAGTCCACCGATTATCATACTTAAGTGATGAAAACTCGCAGGAACCATTCCAAAAATAATATTTTCTCAATTCAATTCTCCATATGGAAAATAACTTATTTCCACATCCTATTACTATTTTCTTTTCAATACCGCCAAAAATTGTGGCAAAAAAAATATGTCCACACAAATGTATAAAATTAACCATAGGAAATATTAGAAAAAATGATATTAGAAATTGAATAATGTCTACTATTTTAAACATATGTTCCTCCCAAGGTATTGTTGGAGATGTTATGTTTTTGATACCACTTAGTCAACTCCATTAACTAGTAACATTTAACAATATAGAAGTAACTTTTCCAGAGTTAAGGAAATTCATTTTGATTCAACTGGGGGGAGGTTAGTTTAATTAGAAAAGAGGATTTTACTACAAAAAAGGTTCCCAAATTTAGAACGATTTTTTAGTTTCCGAAACCTTTCTAGATTAAATGAAGGAAGGAAGGAATAGATTTGTCTATATTTAGTAGGAAGGCTACAAATATAAATCATTAATCAAAAACTAGTTGCTCCCATGGTTTTAGGTTCCATACTAAATCCTATTAACTCTTCGATCATCTCTGTTGCTTTAATTCCAATTGGTCAGGCGTTTGGAGTACCTCCTGTTTGGTGGCTAGTTGTTGCCAGAGTTTTACTTGGTTTTGGAACCTGCGCGAAGTACGAACATATTGTGAAGAAATGTACTTAAGCTAACGGGTGCTTTACTTCAATAACAAGGGTTGTTGCGGCAGCCTTTTTCTTATGGCACTAACGGGGCAGTTTAGTGGAAGAAGGTGTTTCACCCATAGATAGCGAAAACTGTATAAGGAATTTATGACACTTTAAGAATAGGGAGGAAATAAAGTGTGCTATGAAATTTTAACGTTACCAGCCTATCGGGCAGTAGGATTAAAATGGGAGGGAACATTTTCTGAAATCGTACCGATTTTAAAAAACGTCATTCAACAAAGTGAAGACCGAGCAGATGAATTAGAGTATAAGGTTAAACCCAGTGTTCAATTAGGTCTATCTTATCATGTAGTTGAAAATGGGTTCGCACATTACGCTGTGTATGAAGTGAGTGAGGAGCAGGATATTCCTGATGGGATGATTGAAATAAGGGTTCCTGAATGGACGTATGTGAAGACTACACATAACAAAGGAAAAGATATACAAAAGACATATACGGATTTACATCAATGGCTATTTGATAGTGACTATACCGCATTTAGAGAAGCTGGAGTAGCTTACTATGATCCTTATATGCCAATTAAACATGAATATTACCCAGTTGATCGTGATCCGAATGATCCGCATTTTGATATTTATATACCGATTGTAAAAAAATAATCTTTCTTATTCATACTAACGGCTGCAATAGTTTAAGTAGGGGGATTGCTACGGCGATCCTTTTTTGTTATTGAGCTAACGGGGCAGCATTCCTGTAATTAAGGAAAATGGAGTTTGAACAAAAAAACAACCTCTTGGTAGAATGAAAGAGTCCTGACGCTGGCCAGCAAAAAGGACAAATCTCTCATAATACCAGGAAATTATAACCAGAATAAGAAGAAAGCGGTTGCAGCTGCAGCGATATGGAAAGATCGAACAGGCAAAGGCCAAGATTTGAAGGTGGATCTTGCGAAATCCATTGAGCGACTTAGTTTCTCCTATAATATGCTTGAACGAATTAACGGTGGGACTGCAGATATAGTGGATAAAAATCTAAGTGCACTTATTCTTTTAATGAAGACGAAAGATGGTCGCCATGTCATTCCAGCGAATATCTATCCAAAACTTCGCGACGTTATGCAAGATTTCCTAGAATGTAGAAATAGTATTCCTTCCGTAATGAAGGCGATTTCTCAGTGGGATTCAGATGAACTTGAAGAAGAGGCTGCAAAACGAGGCATAGTTATGGGAAAAGTTGGAACATTAGAAGAATTCATGAATGAAAAGGTTTATCAAGACTATTTAGCTCATGTACCTTTAATTGAAAAATTTGTGAATCGGAACCGATTCCGTTTACTGAACAACCAGCAGCTCCACTAGATGGTGTGAGAGCTCTTGGTATGGGACATGTTATTGCAGGAGCGGGGTTGGGTCGCGCGTTAGCTGCACATGGTGCGGATGTCCTCAATATTTGGCGACCTCATGAATTTGAACATGATTCCACTTACTATACTGCGAATGTGGGTATGCGTTCATCTCGTATAAATTATTAAACACCACAAGGTATTAAGGTGGTCAAGAATTTATTAAAAGATGCTGATATATTCTTTGCAAATCGTCGACCAGAATTAATGCAAGAAATTGGCTTAACAGCAGAAGAAGCAGCAATATTAAAACCTGGTATTATTTATTGTAATGTAAGTACACATGGTGATCGGGGACCACGGGCGGGGCGTCCTGGATTTGACCAAGTAGCAGGTTCTGTAACTGGCATGATGGTATTTGAAGGTGATTTAGAAAATCCAAAGATTCCAGTCATTAACGTTGTGAATGATTACCTTGTTTCATGGATTGCGTCAATTGGTGTAATGGCTGCGCTTCGTAAACGTGCAAAAGAGGGCGGTAGCTATCGAGTTCATGTTTCATTATCACGAGTTGCTCTTTGGATTACGTCTTTAGGTATTTTCGATAAATCATATGTTGAAAGTGTTGCGAACAAAACACCTGAACACGCAGAAAAAAAACCAGAACTATTTATCTTGGAGACAGCAGTAGGAACGTATCGTGGTTACACTGACCAAGTGCACATGTCTGAAACACCTGAGTACTATAGAACTGTTTTAGTACCAAGAGGATCAAGTCAACCTGTTTGGTTAGTACGCTAAATATGGAATCTGTTAATTTATTGAAAATCACCGGTTATTTTTGATAAAGGTCTGGATTTTGAACGAATTGCTGCGCGGATGATTTTCTAATAAGAAGAAAGCTGAAAACGTTAATTGATTTCGTTTCCAGCTTTTTTGAAGTTTAAAATCTATTTATGGTTGCTCCTCAAAAATTAAAATAGCTTATTGCCCGTGGTGTCGCAAGAAAAGATAAATTAGGCTTAGCTAGGTGCGTTGATTAAGGAAGGATGAACGACTTTTTTATGAATTTTTTTTGGCTGTACTGTTGTAAGGAAAGTTTATTTATCATTATTGAGAAACTGATAGGGAAGAGACACGTTCTAGAACTGGTGGTACGATGACCTTCTGTTCCTTTAAATAGTTTAAGAAAGCCCAATAATCAACTTCAGCACGTTCAGGTTCGCGATATTGTGTAAAGCTTGGATACCCATCTGCTCCAATGACCAAGTAAGCTAATGCTGCCACCCGGTAGGTACGGTTCAGGTCGAGGGGCTTTCCATTAATCAGAACGTTCATAGGATCGATTCTATCATTAAGCGGTTTGCTCTTATTGTAACTATAGTGGACATTATGAGATACAGCAAGCGGATAAAAGCTTTCAGATCCGTCTGCCTTCTTTCTCCACTGTTCTTCCAAAATTTGTTTGATTTGCTGACCTGTTAACGATACAACTAAAACCGGGTTTTGATATCCATGAGACTGCCACATTTCGCCAAACAGAATTTGCCCATCACTGTCCTCTGGATTCGTACCTTTTTTATATAGTAAATCACCACGTAAAGGACTTGCTGCGGTTAAAGCGAATTCAGCTGGATTCTCTGCTTTTTTTCCAGAATAATAGTGGGCATCTGCCGCAACATCAGCAAGTGTACTTTCCCCATTCGCATTACGTGCTCTAGTCAAATCTCCGGTTAATTTTGCCACCGGCTGTGCCCAGCGTTCCTTTCCGCGCTCTACCCAGTAGGACACCATTTTCTCGATTTCTGGATCAGCTGGTATATCACGTGTAACTGGGTGGTTCATCGATGTGGTCATGCTGCGCACAACATCCTTGGTTTTTCGATCAATCGTCAAGTTCAGTTCGTTAAGAAGGCGCCCATGATTGGCAGCTTCCACAACTGGACGCGGGTTGCCGGCCGGATCGTTAATGACGGCATTAAACTTGGCATGCCAATGACCGGACACAATCGCATCAATCGCAGGTGATGCCTCTTTTGCAAAATCGAAGATAGGACCAGAAGGACTGTCAGACCCGTTAATATCATAACCGTCACTTTTTGTCGATCCTCCCTCATGAACGACTGCGATAATGGTTTCAACACCTTTTTCCTGCAATTCTTTTGCATACTTGTTTGCCGTCTCAACTAGAGGGTCAGCTGTTAGAATTCCTTCTTGAAATGAAGTAGATCCAGTTATGGTTGTTGGGGTTGTTAGAGCAATGAAACCGACAGGAATGGTACCCCCTTTGCCATCCTTGATCCTTTTAATGGTATAAGGCTTTAACACCAAATCACCGGTATGGGCATCAATTATATTGGCAGAAAGGTAATTATAGTCGGCACCTTTGAATGTTTTTCCCGTAGAGTCGGTAAACGAACTGTCAACGCCACGGACTCCAAAACTTTTTCCCTTCATCATATGTTCGGTCAGGAATTGCTTTGGAGCATCGAACTCATGGTTTCCTGCTACTGAGAATTCTAGCCCAATCTTGTTAAGGAACTCGATTGTAGGCTCATTATGATATGCTGCAACTTCAAAAGGCCAGCCGCTGAAGTCGTCACCTGCCGAGAAGAGGATGGAGTTTTCGTGACCTTGTTTTAGCTGTTTAATATGAGCAGAGATATAGGCTGCACCGCCAACCTTAAGCGGCCCGCTTGTGGTCATAATTTCTCCGTTTGACTTGTCATTGAATGCTTGAAGGTACCCGTGGAGGTCTGTCAAGCTTAATAATTGGAGATTAACCATGTCAGAGTTGCCCTTTCCATTTGCCCCAGTTTGTCGATCATTATCGGTTGCAAAAGTCTGTTTAGTACTCATGAAGAGCCCGCCGGTCAGTACAGCTACTGTAGAGACAGCACAGAGACGCTTGAACACTTTTCTCATTTTTATTCCTCCTCCATTTTCGTTTCCAAAACATCGTAACAAACGTTTGTAAAAACAAGGTAAATAAATTGTTAAATTATGTATCGAATGAGATAAATGGGGAATTTGTCATGCGCACATTATTACAAATGTCATATAGTAGCTAATGTGAGGAATTTGTTTAAGTGGAAGAAAGAACTATGAATAGTAATCAACTAACAACATCGAGAAAAAACGGGTTTAAAGAAGGAGAAACTGGTTATAAAATCATTGAATTCAATGTATCAGATCCAGCAGAAAATTCATTTGCAGTTGTCACTCCAATTAAAAAGCAATAAATGGATTTTTCTTAAAATATCGACCTATTTATGTAATAAAACTAGAGAGATAGGTTTCTAATAAATTTTTTTAAAAGCTGAATAATTAGACACTCCTTCAGCAATACTCAAAAGGCTGAAGGGACCTATGCTTATATATGAAATTAGAAAGATCAGCGTGTCACCATATTAAAAAATGGTTGGCACTTTTTTTGTTATTGTGCTCCCTTAGTTTAATGCGTTTTTCTCACGAATACTCGCTAATTCGCAGGATTTCAAATCACTTGAAAGATCTAAGGTAAAGATTCGAAGCAGGATTAGACATAATGGCTACTGAAGACGTGCTTAAATAAAGGAGGTAGTGATAACTCCAAAAATTTCCATATGCTGTACGCATTCTCCACATCACCTGGAGGTTTTCGCTCCCATGTCTTGTTCACCACATCCCACCACTTTGCACAAATTCAGATGCTCCTGGTAGCCAAGGGATTTGTAAAAAAAATCCTTATCAGATCAATATTTGAGATAAACTAGATCATGTGAATTATTTCGAACCCATCCTCTTTCACAAAGCATATTTTCAGCGCTATAGCTATCCGTTCTTTCATCATCTTCATTATAAATAAAGATGTGATGAATTTCGTTTATGTACTCAAATGCATGTAAGATAAATTTTCAATATTGCAGGATTATGGGTTACTATTTGTTTGGTTGGGCCGCAGGCCTATATTGCACCTGTGGCCGATATGCTCTTATACGACCGGGTACTTATAGACGGTATAGCACTACAGCAGATAAAAAGATATCACCGCCGGTTTTTTTTACAGCGACGCCGTCATTAATCCTGCTTGAATCGAATCGGTAAAGTTGCGCCTGTTCGGTTTGCCCTTACTGCAATTGGGAACAATAAATTGGCATGCTATTTCGAATGGAGGAATTTAACATGGACAAAACAATTTTCATTACTGGTGCAGGCACCGGGCTGGGCAGAGGCGCAGCAATTGGTCTTGCCAAAAAAGGTCATCGTGTGATTGCCACTACAGAGCTTACTTCTCAAAAAACAGACCTTCTGCGGGAAGCAAATGACCTGGAACTGGATATAGAGGTGATTAAAGTCGATATTACGAACCCTTTGGATCTGGAACAGATAGAGAAGTATGATTTTGACGTATTTGTTGCAAATGCTGCCATTAATGAACGAGGGCCACTCGGGGAAGTGCCGATGAACCGATTTCGGGCACTCTTTGAGGTAAATGTTTTCGCAACCTTGGAAACAGTACAGATAGCTGCACGTAAGATGGTTCAAAAGGGAAGCGGAAAAATCGTCTTTATGAGTTCAGAATCTGGAATTTTGGCATCTCCATATGGCGGTCCATATGCCGCTACAAAGCACGCGATTGAAGCAATTGCCCATACCCTTCAGTTGGAACTTCAAGGATTTGGAGTAAAAGTTGCCACCATTAACCCTGGTTCCTTCAAGACAGGTTTTAATGATCGCGCGGCAGAAGAGCTATGGAAATGGTACGATGAAGAGAAAAACTTCACGAGAAAAGAGGATATAAAAAAGTCGGAAGTGGGCTTAAACAACCAGTTTGACCCGGAAGATATGATTGCAAAAATGGTAGAAATCATCCCAGCTGACCATCATAAATTCCGGACCGCCTATCCTCAGCAAACCGAGAAACAGATGAAGCAAGAAGAACAAAAATGGTGGGAGATGGACATATAGGACGCTTTATCCACTTCTGGTTAAGCGGGGGCCAGCTGCCCAAAGCCAACGTTTATGTTTACAACACAATTTTAAGCTGGACATGCAAGACATCTTTCCCTTCACCGAGTACACTCCGATTGTTTTATAATTACCTGCACCATTAGTTATAATATAGGATAGGAATTTATAAAGACATTTGAAGAGGGTACTCCTGTATGAAAAAGGTCATAGTAGTTGGGGCTGGCATTCTTGGGGCATCAACAGCATATCAGTTAGCAAAAATGGGTGCTGAGGTTCTAATTATTGATCGCAAAGATAAAGGACAGGCTACGGATGCAGCTGCAGGCATTATTTGCCCGTGGGTATCACAGCGGCCCAATCAGGCTTGGTACCAGCTCGCAAAGTCGGGGGCACGATCTCCAACTCAAATAGTATTTAGGTGCGTTTTGGTGCCATGCTAGGTGCCCAATTTTTTAAAATTAGAAATCACAACAAACTATTAGAAAGCAAGAAACCTTGATAAATCAGTACTTCTTGGTACATCCAGGTACTAGAAAAACAGACGTCAGCAAACTTCAAAACCTCTTGTGACCTGTGTGCGAGGTCAGGTGGGTTCGATTCCTACGCAGTCCCGCCAACCATACATAAAAAGATGTAACCAAAGGCCGAGCCAGTCGGTCTTTTTCTTTTCGGTGATCATTTAGGTGCTCAATTTCAATTTCTAGTTACAGTCTTTACCTTTAAAGCCAAGGCTTATTACTTTAAGCTTTTGTAGGTATCATAACTTAAAGAACATTCGTATAAGCAAGTTGAGGATATGACAGGAATTTCAAAAAGCACATTAATAAGAGCAAAGCGTAAGGCCGTCCAGTGATGGGCAGTTTTTCATTTGCTGAGCATACGATTCTGAATCTTTCGAAACAACAAAGCTTTTTTCTAACCCTTTTGAAACTTTCGGAAGTGGTTATATCAATAATAGCGTTAACCATATTGAACTATCCTGAAAAATAGTAATGGTAAAAGGGCATTTTGGCAATACGAAACTAAACCCTATAAGATCCATTTTTTCAAAAAGATCCGGGTCTCGAATTTTAGCTATATTTTTTTGACCATAATTACGCTATTGCTTCAACAGTTACTTTACAACCAAGTGTCTCTAATCGTTTGATAGATTGCTTGATCACGATTTCTTTCTTACGTCTATCAAAGTAATCTGCGCCCAACTCAATATAAGGTACTCTTCTGTTTAACATGTGATATGCAATTGTTAATATGGTATGTCCAACCGCAACTGCTGCGCGTTTTTTACCAACTCTTGCCGCCAAACGTTGGTATTGGGAAGATAGGTAGGTGTTTTTTGTCCTAGCTGCCGAATGTGCTGCTTCAACAAGTGCGGCTCGCAATTTTTTATTACCTTTTCTCGTTTTTCCAGACTTTTTTTTGCCAGCACTTTCATTGTTACCTGGAACCATACCAGCCCATGAACATAAATGAGGAGCCGAAGGAAACTGGTTTGAAATATCTATGCCAATTCCGATTTCAGCCAAAAGTTGTTCGGCGTGACTTCTGCCAATTCCAGGGATAGAATCAAGTAATTCAATATCTTCTTCATAAGGCTGCATGCGTTGCTGGACTTCTTCACTTAACAGTTCAATCTGTTGATCCATAAAGTCAATGTGTGAAAGTTGAGTTTTTAACATCATCTTTTGATGGGGTCCAACGGATCCTACCAAAGCACGTTCTAAATCATCCTTTTTTTTCTTCAAGCTTCTTTTAGCTAGGCTTGATAATGTTTGTGGATCATTTACACCGTTAATAATGGCTTCAATCATTGCTCTATCTGAGACACCCATAATGTCAGTCGCAACTGAAGAAAGTTTAATATTAGCACCTTCTAGAACCTTTTGGATTCTACTAATCTCCCTAGCCCTTTCTTCAATTAGACTACGGCGGTATCGAACTAACTCACGTAGTTCTCTTTGTTCCCTATTTGGGATATAACTGTGTTGAAGAAGACCGTGGCGAAGCAATTTTGCAATCCATTCTGCATCTTTAACATCAGTTTTACGTCCCGGAACAGCCTTGATATGAGCAGCATTTACAACCATCGGTTGCATTTCTTCAAGTTCTAATAGATTGTAGATTGGCTTCCAATACACACCTGTACTTTCCATGGCAACATGAGTACAGCGTTTGCTTTTAATCCAATCCACCAATTGGAAAAGTTCGTGTGTCATCGTACCAAATGTTTCAATTTCTTTTCCTTTTGGAGTAATCGCGCAAGCGGTAATACTCTTTTTGTGAACATCAAGTCCACAACAGCGATTATATACAACATCCATTTGTAAAATCCTTCCTAGGCTGAAATAAATTAAGGCTGGTGCAACAACCATATAAGATTAATCTATCCTGCGTGCTTCTCATCAGAGAGCAACAATTTGTGGTGCACCTGGTCGTAGTGAATCAGTCTACCATGCGGGCTTGTAAGCACCATAGTTTAACGACCTTCCTTCGCCAGCCATATTAACAGGATTGACAAGGGGAGAGGGAACTAGACTAGGATAAAAGTATTTTCATTCATTTGATGGTGCCGCGTGAGCGGCATGATTGTCTACCATGAAAATTAACTTAAACAAAATGGAAAAAGGGCAATACTAAAGAAGACGAAGCTCATTCATTTTTTTAAAAAGGGGAGAGCGCCCATTTCAATGGTTTATTGTTTAAAAGTGGATGGCAGATCTGGCTGCAAATTTCACCGGCTTTTCTTATTAAAGTAACTGGCAGGTGTGCGGCCGAGCCTAGGTCGTATCATATAGCGGGTGGGATTCCCGTCGAGTAAGAACTAGCCATTCGCTCGTA
>NZ_JAAOEO010000051.1 GCF_011393025.1 Neobacillus terrae
GTCGTGTCTTACTCATATCTTACTGAGGAGCTCTATTTTTTTCAAAGATGAAAAATAACGCTCTACAGGAATGCTAACCTCGTTAATTCAATAAGGAAAAGCGATCCTCCGTTATTGAAGAATCGCCCCCATTAGTGTAAGTACATTTTTTCACAATCGTACTTTATCGTGAATTTAAATACACTGTGCGTAAGTAAAAAACTTCCCTTGTTAGAGAAGTCGTGAAAAATTTTATTTTAATATGTGTTATCTGGGGACCAATAAGTTATTCAGAAAGTAAGATTATGCTTGAAAAACAAATAAAATTCCAACAAAAATCTAACCGTAATGTGTATGTTTTTGGGTAACTTTCAAAGATATTTTGATTGGTGAATGTTTCATTGTAATTAAAGATAAAGATTCCACTGGTGATGGAATACCTCACTCAAAAGAAATAATGGTTCCCTTTTTAGAGATTTTATCTGATGGGAAGGAACACACTTCAAGTGAAATATTAAACCTTCTTGCAATTTATTTTAATCTTAATGAAGAGCAAAGATTAATTACTCACGAAAACAGTAAAGATTATAAATTTACCGCTCGGATTCGAGGGACTCGTCATCGACTTAAGCAAATGGATTTTATTGAAGAAGTTGGACAGTCTTCTTATTGTATAACTACTTCTGGATTAAATTTTCTTAATATGAATAATAGCAAAAAACCGAAAGATATAAATTTAGAGACAGAAGATGAGATTATTGACCCCATTGATTTATTAAAAGACACTAAAAAACAAATTGATAAAGAGCTTGCCCAATCCGTAATTAAGAAAATAAAAAGTGCTCATTGGTCGAAATTAGAGAAAATTGTCCTCTCTTTATTGGAGAAGATGGGCTATGGAGAAGGGGAGCTAACAGTAAGCGGTGCTGATAAAGGGATAGACGGGAAAATTAAAGAAGATAAACTAGGATTAGATAAGATTTACGTTCAAGCAAAAAGATGGGAAGATTCCGTAGGAGCACCAGAGTTGCAGAGGTTTTCTGGAGCATTAGATGGCGAAGGAGTAAAAAAGGGAGTGTTCATTACAACATCCTATTTTACTCAACCAGCAATTGAATATGTTAGCCGTTTAGAGAGTAAAACAATAGTCCTTATAGATGGAGAGCGGCTTGCGGAGCTAATGATTGAATACGGTATTGGAGTCACTGAAAAAGAATATTTTATTTTAAAAAAAATTGATCATAGCTTCTTTAATGAAGAGTAGGATATTTGCTGCATTAATTTGCAGCTTTTTTATTGAACAAGTTTAACAGTTTGGTAATAAGAAAAGGGGGATATTTAATGAAATTACTTGCTGCTTTTATTGCTTGGGTTCTTATTTATGTTTATCGAAATTATTTTGTTAATGAATGATTTTTCTGGTGGAGCAAGGAACAAGGAGTTAATTTATGTGATTATAATTATTTCATTGGTTATAGGTGCTGCTGGACTTAATCTATATAGTGAAAATTTAAGAAAGTGACATTGATAATTAAAGTATTCAATTAAGCTAAAGGGGCAGTTTAATTTAAGTGAAATTATTCGCAATCTGTATTATTAAATGTCCTTTTCTTCCACACAAAAAGACTCCCACCAGATGAAAAAGGAGAATGAATTCTTTTATGAAATCATCCCCTCAAAATAGTTTGAAAATGCTTATAGTGATATTACTCCTCAATGACTAGCTAAACGTTTTTCAAAATCCGCCTTAAACAACAGAATAGCATCAATATTTACAGCAAAATCGTGGTCACTGATATTAAAATTAGTTATAAACTTGCCAGACCTCTCACGAACCATAATTGTCGGACGGCTATTGTCTCCAATAGAATCTTGAGTTACACCACTTCCATAAATATACCAGTTAGTTTCAGTAGGCTTATTTGCTGCATTTTTAGATAAGTCATTTTTAATTATTTCACATAAATTATCCATAAAATCTTCATTAAGATTAATGATTTTTCCATGTTCTCCATCAACAGATATATCAGCATCTCCATACCAAATATTCCTGCTTGTTCGCTTTCCGTCATTTGAAGTGTAAGTTTCATCAAACAAAATCTTCATTTTCATGACCACCCCGTTAAAATACAAATTCTTCACACTATTATACACCAATTAGAAATTGTAAAATAGCTTGCTGTTAGTCTCACTAAACTTGTAAGAGTTAGGCAAGTTAACTTCATAGTAGGGTTCCTCCTAAAGTTGTGAGTTAGAGTGGTGTCTATACTCATATCTTACTGAGGAGCCCTATTTTTTTCAAAGTCGAAAAATAATGATCTAAAGGAATGCTTTCGGGGACTTTTGTGAAAGAAAACGGTTGCCAATAAACTGGTTGCTTTTCTTCTTCAACTAAAGGGGCAGCATTCCTGTAATTAAGGAAAATGGAGTTTGAACAAAAAAACAACCTCTTGGTAGAATGAAAGAGTCCTGACGCTGGCCAGCAAAAAGGACAAATCTCTCAAAATACCAGGAGGCTTTAAAATGAATTATAACCAGAATAAGAAGATTGCTCAAATAACTTCTCAAACTCTTATTATAGGAGTCGATATTGCTAAATTTAAGCATGTGGCACGTGCCCAGGATTTTAGAGGTATAGAGTTTGGATCACCATGTCAATTCGAAAATACAAAAGAAGGTTTTGAGCTTTTTCTACAATGGATTTCGGAAATCAAAAAAGAACAGAATATGGATAAAGTCATGGTTGGTATGGAGCCAACAGGACACTATTGGTTTAATCTCGCTCATATTTTAAAAGAAAACGGGAGATTTTCCTTTCTTCATTGAGGGAGGTTAGTTGAATAACAGTTTATCCGCATAAGAACCAAAAGTCGTTAGAAAAGAGGTTGTTAAAATTGAGATGATTGACGTATGAGGAAAAGCAAAGCTATAACTTTTCAACTGAATTAATGGAAAATGTGGACAACTCCATTAGCTGGGTGATATCACCAAGAAAAGAATAGAACGATATGAAAGGATATTGCGAGTTACCAAAAAGTCGGTAAAACGTAAAAAGATATTGGAACATTTGAACTGGTTAAAGTCAGTAATTAAAGTAGTTAAAATGAATGTAAGTTAGGTACTAATACGCCCATAGATGAACTTAGATGAAATGGTTGCTGTTTAACTAAAGAGCAGTTTAATTCAAGAAGTAAACGTACTGATTAAAAATAGGGGGACGTATGAAGAGAAAATTAATAATATCATTTGTAATTATGATGATTTTATTTATATTGTGGTGGGCTAAATATTTGGTTTTTGTACCACATTTCCAGGCTGGACCCAATAACACTTTGGTTTCCAGGAATACTGAATTAGTATTAGTGGCTATTTCTCCCGAAGCAGAAAAATCAGGTATCCATATCCCAGGTTTTATTCCATTTTGGAAAACAATAGGCGTAGTTGATGGAGAAATGAAGGGTACTTTGTGGGAGTTTAAGGATAATGGGAAAACATATGTGTCATATCATCCCGATGTAGAAATGGATGTTGGTAGTGTTTATAAATATTCATCTTCATCTAAGTAAGACGAATGATATTTACCAATTAAAATAGAGATTGTGAATAATTGTACTTAAACAAACGGGGGCTTAAACTAAATAAGGAGAAATGAAATTATGAAAAAACATTGTTGTGAGGGTATGGCTTATCATGCAAATTCCGCGTGAAATACATGAGAATCCGTTTGAATGTCCTGACAAAATAATCATTTTTGATGAACGAAATGATGAGTACGGGTTGATAATACATGATGGTGGAACGTCGAGTATAAGCATTGAGTTTTGTCCTTGGTGTGGTTCGAAACTTTGAAAATTAAATACTTTCTTGTTTAACTACCATGAAAATCAGTTTCTCTAGATTTGAAAAATGATGATACTTAAGTAGACCCTGCTGATTAAGGTCAGTATCAGTATTCACTACCTAACCATTTTCATTCAATGTTGTGCAGCGCCGATTTTTGCGCTGCATGGATGGCTAACGGGTGCATTACTTCAATAAGGAGTAGAGCCTTTTTGGTTGTTCCAAAAACCGGGCAGATTTGATGGAAAAGCTACTTTTCTCATACACTATATAATACGTACTTATACTTGTACATTAATATACTATCTTTCAGCCATCTTTAAGGTTTTTGGCAATTTGTTGCGAAGTGCAATCTAATGAAAGAATAGATTGCCACTCCCCTCAATTATTAAAATTTTTTTTTACAGTACATAAAAATATATTCATTATGATATGCTGTGAATAAAACAAAAAAAGAGAGGCGTTTGCCATTGCAGGAATCTCATTTTTCGGATAACAATCATATTAAAGTTCCTCATGGCGCATTTTTATTGACGGTTCTAGTCATTGGTATACTACTTAGTATTATTTCGGAAATTTTAACACTAGGTCATAGTTGGACAATAGTTTCTCTCGTAGTCATTCTGCTTGTACCAATGGTAATAAGTATGATCCGAGGTCATCATGGATGGACTCGTGTTTTCTCCCTTGGCATAACAGGAGTAATTACGTTAGGGTTAGTCAGCAGTGTGTCATTTTTGATATATGCATTGTTCCAACATACTGCTAGTGCAACCAGTTTATTCCGGAGTGCAGGCTTGCTTTGGATTGTCAATATGGGGGTTTTTGCAGTATGGTATTGGGAAATCGACCGAGGCGGTCCGTTGAAGAGGCATAGTGGAAAAGGTGAGCCTTCCGATTTTTTATTTCCGCAAATGACATTCGAAATCCCTGGATGGGAAAAATGGAACCCGTCATTCCTAGATTATTTATATCTGGCTTACAATACAAATACAGCATTCAGTCCAACCGATACGATGGTTTTATCCAAAAGAGCAAAGATTTTTATGATGATTCAATCTTCAATCTCCCTTCTTATAGTAGCTGTATTAGCAGCACGAGCAATTAATATAGCCTGAGTTATGAGGAGAGACCATAGGCAAAAGGAGCTTTAGCCAATTGTCCCTCTTCTTTTCGGAAGAATAGGAAGAATGGTATTTTAGGAGAGAATGATTGAAAAGAATAATTATCCCTTTATAATACTTGGCTTATTGGGATATGGAGTTTATTGGTAATCATATGATATGAGCCGATTGCCTAAAGGAGCTTTAATTTCAGAGGTAAGTTCTCCTAAGGGTACTTATACTCTGAAAGCATATGTTTCAAGCGGAGGAGCTACAGCAGATTATGCGTTTCTTGGAGAACTAAATTTTAACAAAGAGAATAGAAAACCCAAGAATGTCATGCTTCACAGTCCTTCACATAGAGCGTCATTAGTTTCACTGCAAGACTTTTGTCAGACAAAAAATGCGTTAATCCTTCTTGGATTAACGCACCCGTTAGCACGGTTCTGAAAATCCACCTAGAATGCAGTTTAACCTTAAGTCCCTGCTATTGTTAATTGGACAAGACTAATAATATTTATCTTTGATTAGAAAATGCAACGTCCTCTAAAGAATGCAGCGACCAAAACAAATGCAAAAAATCTTCTTCTTCCGAATCCGTCTCGTATAATTACTCCTCTTTGGGGGTCAAATCCGTCCATTACACCCCCTATGAACTCGACAGTCTCTAAAAAAAGATGACTCAAATCTTTATATAATGAACAATTTAGGTCAAACAATTTTGTAATATTCAACTGTATCTACAGGTAACAGTCAGTTTCCCCTAAATCTAAAAACAAATTTAAAAACAACTAAATTTTTACTACACACCACGAACATAGAGTATACGGCTAACGGGCAGATTTGTTTAATAAGAGAGATTTTACTTAAAGGGGTTTTACAATTATTATTGATAATAATAAAAGCAAAATGGGGTTTATTCATTGGAAAAAAAGCAATTCTTAGCAACTGCAAAACCAAGAACCGAAAACTTTCTACAGAATATGAGTGAAGAAGAGAAGGCAGTTTTTGACAAACATTTTGTATACGTAAATCAAATGTTTTCTGAGGGAAAGATTTTATTTAGTGGGGCTTGTTTAGACGGTACGATGGGAATAATTTGTTACTTGGCTGAGTCATACGAAGATGCTTTAGAAATGTTTAAAAATGACCCTCTAGTTCAATCAGATATTGGTGAAACGCAGCTACACCCTTTTAAAACAGGACATCTTCAAAACATTGATATTAGCTAATTAAACAATCAGAGCATAGTATAAAAAGGCTTTTACTTCAATACGAGGTGGGCTTTTCTTCTTTAACAACAACTAAATCCCATGTTGATGAACTGACCCGGGTATTCTTCCTTCTCTTTGACCTGGACCACATTCAATACTTCCGTATCATTCGGTACTTGATACGCCACTTTACCTAGCAGTCTAGCCTTCTTTTTTATGGTCACTTCATATGTTTAATAGCGCCTTCCATTTCATCAAGAGTTGCCACCAGATTCGTTAAGTCGGTAACCAGCATCTCATTATTATACAGATCATTATCAATGACCAGGTTCACGATTCCCAGAACCTTTAACTTAATCTCCGTAAGCTATTCTTTCCTTAGAAAGTAGATGGAGGACCGTTGCGGCGTTCCTTTTTCTTTTATGTGCTAACGAGCAGCATTCCTGTTAAACAAGGTTTTGGATAGGTTGGACAAAAATTTATATTGCGAACAAACGTTCTTTAATATATAATTAAATCATGGGTAATAATGGAAGTATCCTTCTATTATTATTTCGATGGATGCACTGCTTTTAGTTATTGATTATAGTTAAAAAAACAGGAGATGATTATTTATGACACTGAAATTGATACCGTATTTAGTAATGAATGGAAATGCTAGAGAAGCGATTGATTTTTACCAAAAGGCTTTAAATGCTGATGTACTCTTTACCCAGTCCTTTGAAGAAATGCCTGAAAACCCAGAATTTCCATTACCAGAGGATGCAAAAAACTTAGTATCTCACGCTACAATTAAAGTGGGGGAAACAGAACTTATGCTCTCTGATACATTTCCTGGGCAGCCTCATTCAAGTGGAACCCAAGTTACTATTTGTATCACTACCGACAATGCTGAAAAGGCAAAACTAATGTTTGAGGCGTTGATGCAAGAGGGACAAGTTACAATGCCTTTGCAAGAAACCTTTTTCAGCCCAGCTTACGGCAGTGTAGTTGACAAATTTGGAGTTTCCTTTCAAATTTTCACTGAGGGACAACATCAATAGGAATTTTAATAAAGGAATGCTGTTTTAACAGTATTTCTTTATTTTTAACGGTGGATTGTGAAGTATTACACTTAAACTATCGGGTGCTTTACTTCAAAAGAGGGGTAACGCCCTTTTTGATTGATTAAGATAGCAGATTAGTAATAAAAAACTAATATCGAGATTCCATTAAACACCTAATTTTCAAGAATAAAGAAGAGTGTTAAACTGAATATGTACTTATAATTCTATATGAAAAGGGTGAAAAAAATGCAATGGTTCTTAAAGGTTCTTAAAAACTATGCAACTTTTAATGGAAGGGCAAGACGTAAAGAATATTGGATGTTCACTTTGATAAGTGTCATTATTACTATTCTTCTTGCAGTGGCAGAAGCAGCTACGGGATTGGATTCAATCTTAACAGGTCTTTTCTCCTTAGCTATTCTTGTACCATCCCTGGCAGTAATAGTAAGAAGGCTTCACGATACAGGGAGAAGCGGGTTAATGGTATTGTTAGGGTTAATACCAATAATCGGTGGCATTATTCTTCTAGTGTTCGCAGCTCAAGACAGCAAGCCTGGGGAAAATGAATACGGTCCCAATCCAAAGCTAGCAGCATAACCCACCCAACTATTATTCTGTAAAAATGGCCAGCCCCTGCCAACGGTAAGGGGCTATTTAGGTATATAAATGTTAGTCTTTATTCACTAACGGGGCAGGTTAGTGGAAAAATGTAGGTGATAAAATTAACAATATTTCACCTACTATTGGTAAAATATTGTTATTAAAGTGGAGGGATGATATGGGACTTGCTAATTTAAACATTAAAGAAAGAATGATGTATCATAATGTAAGGGGTTTAGGCATTGCAGTAATTAATAATGCCAGAATTAGTATGGCAGAACACTATGGTGACCTTGAAGCCATAACGACTAAATCCGTAAATAGTAGCACTATTTTTAGTGCTTGTTCTATTAGCAAGTTTTTAACAGGAATGCTTGTTATGCTATTAATAGAAAAAGGTCTTGTTGAATTAGATGAGGATATTAATAAGAAGCTAAAATCGTGGAAAGTCCCTGATAATAAATTTACTGAAAACAAAAATGTCACATTAAGAAACTTGCTTTGTCATCAATCTGGAATTATAGACCCTGATGAAAGTTTTACTCAACTAAAATCCAATGATGGCATTCCTACAATGGTTGACTTATTAAACGGCAAGTCACCCTATTGTAAGGTACCTATTGAAGTGCAATATGAGCCAGAGAGAAACTTTCAATATTCAGATGCAGGCTATTGTATCATTCAATTACTAATAGAAGATGTGACTGGGAAATCTTTTGAAGATATAGCAGGGGAACTAATATTTCACCCTCTAGAGATGTACAACAGTCCATTTTCCATTCCAGAAAAGGAAAGGAAAAACTTTTCTTGCGGTCACGATAAAAGTGGAGAATTAGTTGATGGGAAATATCCATTATATCCTTATCCTGCTGCGTCAGGGCTATGGTCTACACCTACGGATTTATCCATTCTGGTAATTGAATTAATTAATTCGTTAAAAGGGAAAAGTAAAACTGGACTATCTTTAAGTAAGGCAAAAGAAATGATAACCGCCCAAGGTTGTAAAGAGTGGACTGGACTAGGGGTGTTTTTAGATGATTCAAAAGGGAAACTTGAAATTTCATCTCTTGGTTGGGGAGTGGGATTTCAATGTATGATGGTTGCATATCCTTTTCTAGAAAATGGTTTGGTCATAATGACAAATACAGATTTGGGTGTCCATCAGCTTAAAGGGATTATTGGTGACATATATAATGCCAACGATTTTGGTTTATAAAGAAATGTCCTTAAGCGGAGGCAGATGTTAAGTAAAGGAGTTGCTGTGGCAACTCCTTTTTGGTTTTTTATTTAAAGGGACAGGTTAGCTGAAGAGCCATTATAGTTTTTCTATCCTTTCTTGAATTGTGAGAAGGAATTAATTAAAGGTCATTCGAATATTTACATATCACATAATAGGAGTGGTTAATTTTTATGGATATGAAACAACGAAAGACTTGGAATGAAAATCATAAGATTTTAACAGAGATCATCTTAAAACCTACTGAACACTCACGAGCTATTCTATTATTTCTATCTCAGCATTCGTTGGTGCATTCCTCCTCTCTCGATAAAACTGCTCAAGTTACACTTGAAGATGAAGTGTTGAAGAATCTGGATGAGACCACTCTTAGACATTATCCAGCACCAAATACTGATACAAAAAATTCGATTGCCTGGCATTTATGGCATATCTCCCGAATTGAAGATATGACTATGAATATTTTACTGGCTAATGAACCACAGGTTCTTTTTAGTGTGAATTGGCACCAAAAAATGAATACAGAATTTATTCATTCTGGCAATGATATGAGCGAAAAGGAAATTGCCTTAATAAGTTCGGACATTGATATTAATGCCTTATTAGCTTATAGAAATGCGGTTGGTAAACAAACTCGTCAAGTCGTATCTTTTTTGCAACCTGGCCAATTCAAGGAAAAAATTGAACAAAAAAGAATTACAAGACTGTTTGAAGAAAATGCTGTTTCTCAAAATTCAAAATGGTTAGCGGACTACTGGAGTAAAAAAACCATTGCTGGGTTAATATTGATGCCTGCAACAAGACACATTTTTTTACATCTGAATAAGTGTATTCGTATAAAAGATAGAATACATAAACTACAAGCAAGAGCTAAGTTATTGAACTAACAGGTGTGTTGATCTGAAGGATTAACCACCTTTTTTGCTGAATTCCTTATTGAACAAACGGGCAGGTTAGTTGTATTTAGAAATAACAACCTTTCCTTATTATATAAGGGGATATTTTTATTAGCACTCGTATACT
>NZ_JAAOEO010000052.1 GCF_011393025.1 Neobacillus terrae
CGTTGGCTGATGAATAAATTCATCATGTTATTGTTTGTTTGTTCACGCTTTGTTTGTTTAGTTTTCAAAGAGCAAGGTAACTTCTTTGATTCATCCTCTTTGCAGCCTTGCGACGAGCTGAACATATTCTTCTTGAATAAGCTCTGGCGCAGGAGCAATTATAAGATTGCATCATGAAGTTTATTGCGTTCGTCGCTTGTGGGCGACTTTATTATATTATCAGGTTTACAACCTGATGTCAATAACTTTTTTGCTTTGTTTTTTCTTTGCTTGCTTGCTGTCTTGCAGCAACAGAAACTAATATACCACCTATAAACCTATCTTGCAATAGCTTTTCTTGAAATTTATTCGTATAAATTAAAGAAGTAATTTTCTAATTGTTCTGCCGAAAAATCCTATAGCCGCAAAAACTTAAAAAGAAAGAGCACTGCATCTGCAGCACTCTTTTTCTGGATCATAAGGATCATCGGTGTCTCATTAAAGGGAATAATAATACGTCACGGATAGATGGTGAATTGGTCAGCAGCATTACCAAACGGTCAATTCCAATTCCCAGTCCTCCTGTAGGCGGCATTCCGTATTCTAACGCCTCTACAAAATCCTCATCCATCTCATGGGCCTCATCGTTGCCCTGCTCGCGTTCTTTAAGCTGAGCTTCAAAACGTTCCCTTTGATCAATCGGATCATTTAATTCCGTAAATGCATTTGCATGCTCACGGGCTACAATAAATAATTCAAATCGGTCAGTAAAGCGTGGATCCTCATCATTTTTCTTAGCAAGCGGTGATATTTCCACTGGATGCCCGAAAATGAATGTTGGCTGAATTAACTTTTCCTCTACCTTTTGCTCAAAGAATTCATTGACAATATGCCCATAGAGCATAGTGTCCTTAATTTCTACGCCATGTTCCTTAGCTAAGTCGCGGGCTTCTTCTGCACTCATTTGTTTCCAGAAATCAACACCAGTGTATTCCTTTATGGCATCAACCATATGGAGCCTTTTCCATTCCGGCTTCAAATCCACCTCATAGTCACCGTATTGAACCGTTGTAGTTCCAAGAACCTCTTGGGCTACATGAGCAACAAGATTTTCAGTCAGAGACATGATATCACGGTAGTCAGCATACGCTTCATAAAGCTCAATCATTGTAAATTCAGGATTGTGACGGGTCGATACTCCTTCATTACGGAATACACGGCCAATTTCGTATACTTTTTCAAGTCCCCCTACAATTAGACGCTTCAAATGAAGTTCAATGGCGATTCTCATAAACAGCTGCATATCAAGGGCATTGTGATGTGTAATGAATGGCCTTGCCGCCGCACCGCCGGCAATGCTGTGCATCATTGGAGTTTCAACTTCTAAATAGCCGTTGTCATCTAAATAACGGCGGATTTCACGAATAATTTTGCTTCGAGTCACAAATGTTTGTCTGCTCTCTTCGCTGACTATTAAATCAAGATAACGCTGACGGTATCGCTGCTCAATATCTTTTAATCCGTGGAATTTATCTGGAAGAGGGCGAAGAGCCTTGGTTAAAAATTCAAAGTCATTAACTTTAACCGATAATTCTCCAACCTTCGTTTTAAATAAAGTTCCCTTAACGCCAGCAATATCTCCAAGGTCTGCGGAATCAAAAATACCATATTGTTCTTCACCAACGGCATCCTGGCGCACATAGATTTGAATTTGTCCGGTTAAATCTTGGATATTGGCAAATCCGGCTTTCCCTTTTCCTCGCTTCGTCATAATCCGGCCTGCAAGGATAACTGAAACGTTTTGAGCTTCTAATTCTTCTTTTTCAAGATTTCCGTACTTTTCAATAAGGCTTTTTGTATCGTCTGTACGATCGAATCGTTTACCGAAAGGATCAAGGCCTTTTGATCGCATATCGCTCATTTTCTCGCGTCTTACTCTTAATTGATCATTTAATTCTTCGCTCATGCCTATCAACTCCAATTTTAATATCTAATATGTAAAGGAAAGGTTCCTGGTAGAAAACTTGTACATATCTTATTATTTTACACAATTTTGCTGATTCAGACATCAAAAATGTGTTTATAAAGAAAAACTGCCAGTTTATTTACTGGCAGCTTCTATTTTTACAGATGTATTATAGAAAATTTGAATCAATACTGTCAAACCTTAGGATACAGTTGCTTCCTGTTCTTCCGCTTCCACATCATCAACCAAAGTACTAAATAGTGTTACTAGATCCTGACGTGTATTGCATTCATTAATTGCATTACGAACTTTTGCATTTCCACGGATACCTTTTAGATACCAGGCAGCATGCTTTCTCATTTCACGAACTGCTACATATTCATTTTTCAAAGCAATCAGCCTGTCGAGGTGAAGTGTACATACATCAATTTTCTCCCGTACAGATGGCTCTCCGGCTAGTTCACCTGTTTGAAGATACTTAACCGTGCTGTAAATCATCCATGGGTTACCTAATGCCGCACGGCCAATCATAACACCATCTACACCTGTCTCCTCTAACATACGTTTTGCATCCTGGGGAGTTTGGACATCTCCATTTCCGATAAGAGGAATGTTAATTGACTGCTTAACTTCACGGATAATATCCCAGTTTGCTTTTCCTTCATACATCTGGACCCGCGTTCTGCCATGAAGAGATACTGCTTTGCCTCCGGCACGTTCTACTGCCTGGGCATTTTTAATGGCATAAATGTGATCTTCATCCCAGCCCATACGCATTTTAACTGTAACCGGCTTTGCAACGGCATCAACTACAGCTGATACCATTTCATAAATTTTATTAGGATCAAGAAGCCATTTAGCCCCTGCATCACACTTTGTGATTTTCGGAACAGGACATCCCATATTAATATCAATAATATCAGCGTTTGTATTTTTATCTACAAACCTAGCAGCTTCAACCAGTGTATCTTTTTTACCACCGAAGATTTGAAGGCTTAGTGGTTTTTCTCTTTCATCAATATAAAGCATATTTATCGTTTTTTCATTTTTAAAAACAATTCCCTTGTCACTGACCATTTCCGCACAAACAAGCCCTGCGCCAAATTCCTTAACGGTAAGGCGGAATGCAGAATTACACACGCCTGCCATAGGGGCCAGTACTACTGGGTTTTTCATTTCGATATCGCCTATTTTAAGCATTATCGATTACCCCCCTGTCCTTTGCTGATTTATATATTACTGCTCCTCGGGAGGAGTCAATTCTTCTAAACTTATCTGTAACGCCTGTGCCATCTCGTCAGCTAATTTTGGATTAGGTACTCGATTGCCTCTTTCTATCTCCCCAAGAATGGATACTGAGATGCCTAATTCCTTTGAAAAACTTTCCTGGGTGTAGCCTTTTAGCTTTCGGTAAGCTCGAATACGTCTTCCCCATTTTTCCGCTTCCATATTCGGACTCCTTCACTTTCAGGTATTTTTTCGAGAGAGAAAGGTAAGGTACTCGCATTCTCGGCAATTTCAAAAAGGGGCACCATTACAAAAGCTCGCTCCTGCATCCGAGGATGCGGGATAATAAGCGTCTCTGTTTCAATATTTTCTTGGTTATAAAGAAGAATGTCAAGGTCTATTGTTCTGGGACCCCATTTTATTTCCCGCTTCCTTCCAAGTTCAAGTTCGACTGCAAGGCAGACCTCCAGAAGTTCCTGGGCTGTCAGTACTGTCTTTACTTCAACCGCCATATTTAAAAATAAATCCTGATCCTCATAGCCGACAGGGTCTGTTTCGTAAATAGAGGAACAATTTACTAATTTTATTTTTGGGTTATATTTTAAACTTTGAACAGCCATTTTTAAATAGCAGAACCTATCTCCCATATTCGAACCCAGAGAAATATAAGCTGAATTTTCCACAGTTACCTACTCCTTGTAATTTCCACTGCAACCGATTGATAATGGCCTGGAATTGGTGGGTCCGGCTTAATAACCTTTACCTTTGTTTCTTCTACCATTGGGAAACTTCCCAAAATCTCCGCAGCAATTTTTTCAGCAACAGCTTCCACTAGCTTAAACGGTTTACCTTCAACAATGCCTTTACACACATTGTAAAGTTCCGCGTAGTTGACGGAATACTCCAGTTCATCGGTTTCTCCCGCTTTTTTTAAATCGAGGCTAACCGTGAGGTCTACCCTAAATCGCTGGCCAAGCTTAGTCTCTTCAGAAAAAACGCCGTGGTATCCGTAAAACTCCATTTTATTAACATAAATTTTATCCACGGTTTACCCCTTTCCCCATCATGGCATCCATCATTTTTGCCATTCTCGCCATCTCTTTAATATCATGTACACGAACCATCTGGCATCCCTTTTGAATTCCGTAACAGACAGTTGCTCCTGTACCTTCCATACGTTCGTTTACAGGAAGATCAAGTGCCTGTCCAATCATTGATTTTCGGGAAGTTGCCAAAAGAACCGGATATCCAGTTCCAACGAGTTTTTCCAAGTTGTTCATCATAGTAATGTTCTCAGAATAGTCTTTTGCAAAACCAATCCCTGGATCCAGGATGATATTCTCATCTCTTACACCAGCATCCTTCACAAGGCGTATACTTTCATATATATCATTCATCACATCACGAAAAAAATGCTGGTAATCCCGGTTATTACGGTTGTGCATAAGGATTATCGGTACATTTAATCCCGCAGCCGTTTTTGCCATATCAGGGTCGGCCTTCGCACCCCATACATCATTAATAATATGTGCCCCAGCATTAATGGCCGCACGGGCAACCTCAGCCTTATACGTATCGATAGAAACAGGTACCTGAACCTGTTCAGATAACGTACGTATAACTGGTATTACACGCTCAATCTCTTCTTCTGCGGATACAGGAGCATGACCTGGACGTGTCGACTCACCGCCTATATCAATAATATCAGCCCCCTGATCCACCATTTCTTTCGCACGGCTTATCGCAGCATCAATTGCGTTAAATCTTCCTCCATCAGAAAAAGAATCTGGTGTAACGTTCAGAATCCCCATTATAATTGTCTTTTTCCCATAATCAAGGGTATATGGACCGCATTGAATTATGCTTTTTTCAAATGTTGTCATTGTTATCCTCCATAGCAAAAGCTTCTTTCTATCCAGCGGAATTTCATAATTCTTATTTTACCATTAAATTTATGCCGGATTAAAAATTGAAACCCAAAAAGAAGCATTGGCCTAGGCCAATGCTTCAGGAGATTTTATAAATTTACATCATTGTTCATCAAAGTTGTAAAGTGGAGTACTTAAATATCTTTCACCGTTACTTGGCAGGATGGCAAGAACTTTTTTGCCTTTGCCAAGCTCCTTAGCAACCTGAAGTGCAGCATAGATTGCAGCACCAGATGAAACGCCGCCAAGAACACCTTCTTCTTTTGCAGCACGACGTGCATATTCATATGCTTGGTCATTTGTAACCTGAATGATTTCATCATATACCTTTGTATCAAGAACATCCGGCACAAACCCAGCTCCGATTCCCTGAATTTTATGCGGGCCTGGCTTGCCCCCAGATAATACTGCAGAATCTGTAGGCTCCACTGCAAATATTTTAATTTCAGGGAAAGCTTCACGAAGAACCTGGCCAGCTCCAGTGATGGTTCCTCCTGTTCCGATTCCAGCTACGAAAGCATCTAAACTATCCAATTGTTCTACAATTTCTTTTCCTGTTGTTTTGCGGTGAATTTCAGGGTTCGCTTCATTTTTAAATTGCTGTGGCATATAGTAGCCATTTTCTTTAGCAAGTTCTTCCGATTTGCGGATCGCTCCGTTCATTCCCTCAGCACCAGGAGTTAAAACAAGTTCAGCTCCATAGGCACGGAGCAAATTACGGCGTTCCAAGCTCATAGTATCAGGCATTACCAGTACAGCTTTATATCCTTTTGCAGACGCAACCATTGCAAGACCAATGCCCGTATTTCCGCTTGTAGGCTCTATAAGGGTATCTCCAGCTTTTAATTCGCCCTTTTCCTCTGCAGCTTCAATCATAGCTAAAGCAATACGATCTTTTACGCTGCTTCCTGGATTCATATACTCCAGTTTTACATAAACATCTGCACTGTTTTCATCTGAAAGTCTGTTTAGTTTAACGATAGGTGTTTGGCCGATAAGCTCGGTCACTGAATTTGCCACGCGTACCATATTTGTCACTCCTTATTCCGAGTATTTTTATTGGATTAATTCAAATTTACCAATTTTTATAAAGATTTGTCAATCCATTTGCACTATTTTTTATTAAAAATATAGTTCTGTTAAACTTTGCTGTTGATTTTCTCTCCACAAAGGAATGCTTCTAAGAAGCATCATCGCAGGGACAGGCCGCCTTTTGCCTGTCCCGAAGACACTCGCTTTCCGCGGGCAGTTCGGGAGCCTCCTCGTCACTTAGCTCCTGCGGGGTCTCCCCTGACCCGCTTTTCCCGCTGGAGTCTGATGTCCTTCCGCTACAATCAACATAGATAAAAATCAACACTGTTCTTTAACTAAGCAAAAATATAAAAAGAAAAGGGAAGAATTTTCATCTATCCCTTTAGTCCTTTTTCTGTTCGCCATAAAACCAATTAACCTTAGCTTCATCCCAAAACGTTTTGGCCGTTGCAGGCTCTTTCATTTGTTCCAAAGCAATCTGCCTCTTGATTTGGCCCTCAACCTCTTTATAAGTATAGCTCTGGCCTTTTATTTTTTCTTGAAGATAAATTATGGCGTATCCATCATCTGTTTTTATTGGACTGCTCCAATGGCCCTTTTTAAGTTTTTTGGCTTCATCAAGATACTTTGCGGGATATCTTTCATCCTCTTCATTAAGATAGCCTATATCGCCACCCTGATTGGCTGAAAATTCATCTATGGAGCGCTCCATTGCCAAAGCTCTGAAACTAGAACCTCCGGCAAGCTCTTTTTCTGTCTTTTTAGCCTCTGCCTTTGTTTTAACAAGTATATGAGAAAGATGATAGGAGTCCGGGACATTAAAGAGGTCCTTATTCCTCTCATAATACTTTTTAACTTCTTTTTCAGGGACAACTACATCTTTGGTCAATATATCTTCCAGCAGCAAATTGTATTTAATTTGCTCTTTCCATTTTTTCTGGCTCGTGTTCTGTCCATTATGGGTTGAGCTGTACATGGCTTGATTCATTTTCATTTCACGGTCAACGGTCTGATCCGATATTTTAATATTATATTTCTCAGCCATCTGGCCAATTACCTTTTGATCTATCATATCTCTTAAAACATCCTGGCCATACCGCAATTCAAGTTCGGACAGCCATTCCTGCCTGGTTATTTTTCTGTCTCCTACAGTGGCTACCGTTTCCCCTGTAAAGCCTGCCCCGTTAGCACCCTTTGCTTTTGTTAAGAAAAAAGCCACGGTAATGCAATTCAGCAAAATAAGTCCGGCGATTACAAGCCAAAGCTGCTTTGCTTTCACCTTCTCTTCCCCCAGTAAGACTATTTATTTAGCTTGCCTTTCGAATTCCTCCAGCTCTTCCTTTGAGTAATGATACTTTTCATTGCAGAAATGGCAATGGGCTTCTGCCATTCCGTCTGTTTCAATCATCTCTCTAATTTCCTCTGAACCAAGACTGATTATGGCATTGCCAAACCGTTCTTTTGAACAATTGCATTTAAAATGGATTGGCATGGATTCAAGTATCTTTACGTTTTCTTTCCCAAATAACTCTTCAAGTATTTGTTCAGGAGTTAACCCCTTGTCAATAAGCTTTGATATGGGCGGTATAGTCTTAAGCCGTTCTTCTATTTTTGTAATCGTCTCATCCTCTGTTCCTGGCATCAGCTGAAAGATAAATCCTCCGGAAGCAAGAATTGTATCGTCTGGATTTACCAGAACACCTACACCAACAGAAGAAGGAACCTGTTCGGAAGTAACAAAGTAATAGGTGAAGTCTTCTCCAAGCTCACCTGATACAAGCGGAACCTGTCCTGAAAAAAAGTCACGAAGGCCTATATCTTTTACAACTGTTAAAGTTCCATCTGTTCCAACAGCCCTGCGGACATCAAGCTTGCCAAATTCATTGGACTCGAAATCAACCTGCGGGTTGGAAACATATCCTCGGACTTCCCCCTTAGCATTGCTATCCACAAGAATATTGCCGATTGGTCCGCCGCCTTCAATTTTGATTGTCAGTTTTTCCTCACCTTTTAACATGGCACCCATCATTACACCTGCGGTCATAGCCCGTCCCAGTGCCGCTGAAGCTGTACGCCATGTCTCGTGCCGGCGCTGTGCTTCACGGATTGTATCAGTACTTCTTATAGCATATGCTCTTACTTGACCATCATAGGCTAATGCCTTTACTAAATAATCACTCATAAAACCCCTCCTAGCTATTATTCCTTATAGTATCCATATTCCGTTTATAAATGAGCTGAAGGCCTTTTAATGTTAAAAATGGATCCACAATATCTATTATAGTTGACTCTTGCGCGATTAGGGTGGATAAACCGCCAGTGGCAATGACCGTTGGTTTTTTATCACTTTGATCCATCATTCTTTTTACAATTCCTTCTACTTGCCCTACGTATCCATATAGTATTCCAGCCTGCATGGCCGCTACTGTGTTTTTCCCTACCACACCTTCAGGACGCACAATTTCGATACGCGGAAGTTTAGCAGCCCTTGAATATAGAGCTTCCGTAGAAATTTTTATCCCTGGAGCTATAGCTCCTCCAAGGTACTGGCCTTTTTCATTTACATAACAATATGTTGTTGCTGTTCCAAAGTCGACGATTACCAAAGGACTGCCGTACTCATGAATAGCAGCTACTGCATTTACAATACGGTCTGCTCCAACTTCTCTTGGATTCTCGTATTTAATATCCAGGCCAGTTTTCATTCCAGGGCCAACAACAAGCGGTTTAACGTGGAAATACTTATGGCACATTCTTTCTAGAGCAAACATAATGGGAGGAACTACAGAAGAAATAATAATTCCATCAATTTCGTCAAATCCGAGACCAGCATGGTCAAATAATGATTTTACAATCATCCCATACTCATCCTCTGTCCTGTTTCGGTTTGTTTCCACTCTCCAATGGTGCTTTAATTCCTCACCTTTATATACCCCTAAAACAATATTTGTATTTCCTACATCGAAAACAAAAATCAAGTTTATCACCACTTCATCAAGATTCAATTTTTGTATTATTCACTGCAAACATCATATCATATATGATTAAAACCATAAAAGAATCCTTATCACAAAAGAAATCTGTTACGGAACAAAAGGCGCAAGCGCCCTGGTTAGCCCCAACAGGCATAAGACGAATCACGTAGTCATCCTCGGAAAAGCTAAA
>NZ_JAAOEO010000053.1 GCF_011393025.1 Neobacillus terrae
TTATCTAATGGCTGGCACTATCTCTTCTAATCCAATGGATATCCTGCTTGGTGTTATTATCTTAGCTGCAGGCTTTAGCGCTGGTAAAATTGGTTTAGACCGCTGGGTGATTCCTTTCATCCGCAAAACAACATTTAAGGCAAACAACAATACGTTAAAACAAAACGCTTAACCTTTTTGCATAAGAAGAAAATGAGAAAGCACCTTATTCCTAATGGATAAGGTGCTTTTGATTGACTGGACGGAAACTAACTTTTACTCTGCAGGTCAAACTCCCATTCTTCTCTAAGATTTAAATAGAGTACTAACAGCATATTTTCCGTTTCACGTTCGTTAGTCACTTTCAAATCAAGTCCTGTTTTAGGAAGCATGATCTCTGCCAATTGCCTGGTTAAGGGCTGTCTTTCCTCCGCTGTTATTTGATTAAATCGCTCCGCATATGTACTCAGAAGTTTCCATTCCTTTATGCCAAATGATGAAAGAGCCCAATTCTCAAGCGTTAATTCATTTTTGTCCAAGCCTCTTTCAATGATCTCTTTTTCAATAGGTGAAAGTTTTTTTTTCCTTTTGGCTTTTCGTTCATGAATAACTATGGTGCCAGCCACTACATCTCCAATCCTCTTATGCCGGGAGTGAAAAAAGACCATGAGAATCCCCAATAAATAACTCACAGGAAGAGCATCTATGATTCGAAGCAGATTGCGGATAAAGCTTGATAGTAAGGTAATACTATGGCCGTTTTCCTGGATAGCCCTTATCCCAATTATTTTTTTCCCGATTGTTCTTCCACCCGTAAAGTACTCCATGACAAAAAAATAACCTCCATTTAAAACAAACAAAACAATAATAGCGATGGCTATTGGCAGCGAGTCCATTTGCATAAAAAAAGGAAGGCCGGACATTCCTTTCATAATAAGAAGAACAGCCAGTATAACAAGAATATTTACAATGGCTAAAATGGCATGATCAATGATTAACGCAGCAGCTCTGCTTCCCAAGCCTGCGAGACGAAACTGGATGGATACAAACTCAGGTGTTTTAATATCCATTTGTTCTTGATTCATAAGCAGTCCCCACCCCCTGTTTATATTTTCTAAAGCTGTTTTCATTTTTCCAATTAATTACTATAATGAAAGAAAGATAAACTTGTCTGCTAAGGGATTTGCCGCTCCCTTCAGTTAAAAAGAGTACTAAAAGGAGGCGATAAATATGAATGTTAAACAATTTCTTAAGACCTATCGGGATGATTGGCAGCAGCTTGAACATATGGTGATAGCCCTTAGCAAAAGCAGAAAATCAATAACAGGTGAAAAAATCACACAATTCCATCGCCTCTATCAAAAAGCAGCTCAGAATCTTTCGTATAGCCAGACCTACTTTCCAAATTATGAAGTAACTCTTTACTTAAATGATTTGGTTTCGAAATCACATAATTTACTCTATAAGGATCAAATTTCAAGTTTTAAACAGGTTCGCAATTTTTTCAGCACAAAATTTATTGGCCTTTTACTGGAACAATGGAAGTTTGTCATCGCAGCAATGGTTCTGTTTGCTATTGGGGCAGTTGGAAGTTTTCTATCTGTCATGAATGATCCTCTTCATATTTATTCCATTCTGCCACCTGACATGATTCAGGGAATTGAGCCAGAGCATCTGGGTAAAAACCATGGTTCAGTCAATTCCTCCCTTATGTCGGCCACGATTATGACGAACAATATCCGCGTTGCTGTTCTAGCTTTTGCCGGTGGCGTCACTTTTGGCCTCTTAACTGTGGGTTTATTGATTTATAATGGTATTCTTATCGGATCGCTTGCAGCCCTGTTTTGGCATCACGGAAAGTCCTATGATTTTTGGGCTTTTATAGTTCCCCACGGGATCATTGAACTGACGGCTATCTTTATTGCCGGAGGTGCCGGTCTCCTGATGGGCTTTAAGCTTTTTGTACCGGGAAACTTTTCCCGTGGGCTGCAATTAAAGGAGCAGGCTAAAAGATCGGTTCAGCTGCTGCTTGGAACAATCCCTTTATTCGTTGTTGCCGGGGTAATTGAAGGTTTTCTTACACCCTCTGCGCTTCCGTTGGGTGCGAAATACCTTGCTGCTTTTACTACCCTTATTGGGTTAATTCTGTATATCCTGATTGGCAAGCTGAATTTGTCAAAAAAAGAAGCTAAAGAAGATTTCGGTTCATGATTTCAATATAATGAGAAACGGCAGCGGCTGCCAATCTTTCCTCACCTGCCTCCACAAGCTGGAGGCCTTGTTTTTCCCATCTAACCTTTTCCCTTTTTTTATTTAGCATCTGCTGCTGGGCCATACTTTTAAGCATAGCGGACTCAAGGTCCAAAGGCTCCTGTTTGATTCTTTTTAAAATCGTTTGATCTTCAATTCCAATCATAATAAATATATGCCTTTTTCTTAAACGCTTTAAATATGCCAACGATGTCTCATCATGAAGAAAGGTTTGGACATCGCTGAATAATAATAGCAGGCTCCTTTTCTTCTGAACCGTTTCCATATACTGCAGCACCGCAGCATAATTGGATTCAACTGCATCGACACCTAGATTATAGATAGCGTGCAATATGGTCTGCAGCTGAGCCATTCCCTTTGCTGGTGGGACAAACACCTTTATTTCTTTTGAGAAAGCCAGGACGGAAACATAATCGCCTTTTTTTAAAGCAGCGGCTGCCACTGTCAGTGCTGCTTCCATTGCTTTTTCCAGGCGGTTACCGTTCTTTAATTCTGCCCCCATCATTCTTCCACAATCAATCAAAATGGTTATATACTTTCCATGTTCCGGCTCATAATCATTTGCCATTACTTCATGAAGTTTGGCTGTTTGGCGCCAGTTAATCTTTCTGGGATCATCCCCGGCTGCATAGGCTCTTATTTTTGAAAAATCCCCTACACCGCTTCGCTTCCTGCGAATCTTTACTCCCTCATACATTAAAAATTGCTGTGCATTCTCAAGGTATTGCTTTGTCTCTGTTAAATCAGGAATAACCTTCGCAGTATCCGCCAGCTCCACAGTTAATTGCTTTTCCCATAACCCAAGAGAGCTGCTAAAACGGAAATATATCTTTTCTATCTCATATTTTCCTCTTACTGTGGCGATGGTTTCATACCTGACTTCTGCAGCCGAGTGTTCCGGAATAGACCCTTCAGTCTGAAATGACCTGACAAAAGATTGAGGCATATCATCGACGAATCGATAAGCCAAAGCGTGAGCAGAATCATTTGTTATTTCAAGCGAGACAGTATAGGAAATTCCTCTTTCCATTTCTTTTGGAATAATCCGCTTAAAGGAAATGTCCTTTTTACCAGCCGATAACCTCAAGTCAGCCAAACTTGCCAGCAATGCTACCACATTTACAGTTACAAGGAATCTCCAGGATATATCGAACAAAGCTGCTATTAAAAGCACCAAAGATAGAGTGGCAAAGACCGCCAAAAGACGCTTTGTTGGCAATATTCCTCTATCTTGGAACAGGAACCGAGCCCACAAGCTCTTCGATGATTTGGTCAACCGCTGCTCCCTCCAATTCCGCGTGCGGAGATAACTGAATTCGATGCCGCAATGCCGGTTTGGCGACTATTTTAATATCGTCTGGCGTGACATAATTCCGCCCTGCGAGATAGGCCCAGGCTTGTCCCGCTTTTCCAATGGAGATGGCTGCCCTTGTACTTCCGCCAAAGCGAATAGCTTCTGATTCCCTCGTTTTTCTGACAATCTTCATAATATACTCAACGACGTTCTCCGCAATTGTAACTGCTTCTATCTCTTTTCTGATATTCAGGAAGTCATCCATATTTAAAGATGGGGACATATTTCTTTCGTCAAAGCGTTTTTCAATCACTTGTTTTAGAACACTTTTTTCCTCTTCAAATGAAGGGTAATCAATTAGAAGCTTGAACAGGAACCGATCCTGCTGTGCTTCAGGAAGTGGATAAGTTCCCTCAAATTCAATTGGATTCTGAGTCGCTACGACAAAAAACACTTCTGGGAGGAAAAAGGTTTCTCCCTGGATGGTAACTTGTTTTTCTTCCATGGCTTCAAGCAATGCTGCCTGTGTTTTTGCAGGTGTCCGATTAATTTCATCGGCTAGCAGGATATTAGTGAAAATGGGACCCTTCAGTGTTTGAAAGCTTCCCTCCTTCATATTATAAATAGCACTTCCTGTAATATCGCTGGGTAGCAGATCTGGAGTAAACTGGATGCGGTTAAAGTCGCCCCCCAGAAGACCGGCCAGTGTCCGAACCATCTTTGTTTTTCCTGTACCTGGAACACCTTCTAAAAGGACATGTCCTCCGGCGAGGATGGCAGATAAAAGAAGCCTAAGATTTACACTTTGCCCTAATATACGTTCTTCATATTTTTTAAGAAAGGTAGATAGCTGTTCATTCACCCTTCCTCCACCTCTTTTCTTAATCGATTCAGGTTTTGCGACCACTGTAAATATTCCTGTTTGCTTACGTCTTCTTTTGCTAAAATCGCTGTTAATCCCTGTAAAAATGTTCGAATTTCAGCTTCGGGCTGGTTTAGCCACTTTCGGTCTAAATGACCGGTTAAGTCATTCCATTCCCAGCTGTATGGGATTCCCCAAGCTTCCTGGAGCAGCAGCTTTACATAGTCAGCCTGTATTAATAAGGAATCATGGTACCGTCGTCCGCGAAGATACCAGGCGGTTAGAGCCTGTATTCCCTCATCACTGAACCGGACCGTCTCCTCTCTCGGAATAAATATTGGGCCAAAACGCTTTCCGCTCTGCCAGAGCCAGAAAACAAGTATCAAGATCCCCTGAAGAAGGAGAAGCAAAAACCATTTTGGGAACACACTTAAATATCGCGGTGCGTTCTGTTCACCGTGTATGTACTCATCGAGCAGAATGGTTTCTGATCTGCTTTCTTTTAATAGATTTAAAACAAGCGGCAAATGATCCTGCTTTACTATTTCGCGATTAGTCATCCATTCTGGCGCAATATTAACAATTAATTTACCTTTGCCAACCTTGCGCTCAATCGCAACAGTACCTCTTTCATCACGCAGAAGAATGGTATCCTCCTTATTCGCAAGCAGCCGTATGGGAGAGCTTATTTCCCCTCTGAATGAATGATTTTTATTGTCATAGAGTTTGGTAACAGGCTTACTTGTTCCGAAAGGATTCGTTTTAAGGTCAAACATTCCTTTAGGATTTTCCTTAAATAATAGAATGGTATTCCCTGCCTTTAAAAACTTTAGATACGCCTGCATATCTTCTTTTTCCGGCATAAAGAAAGGTTCAATCATAATCAGGAGATTTCCTTTTGCTGATTGGGGCAGTATTTGGGGAACCTGAGCCCAGGTCTTCATCCCCTGTTCGTCCTTTAAATAAGTGTATATAGCCTTTACTCCATCTGGTGCTGGCGAATTACTTACATACCTTGGGTAATCCTTAGGCTTAGGAGAAAAGCTGAAAATACTGCTTACAATAAAGAGAGCAAATAAAAGAACAAGCCAAATCGATGGATTCAATGATTTTTTCACTGACTCCTCTGCCCCCTTTCAGGAAGCGGCTCTTGAAAGCGGTTCGTTTCTTCAAGCCACTTCATAACCGTGCTGCGGAAGGCAAAATATTCTTCTCTTTCAGCTGTTTTCTCACCATAGGCCACTTCATCAAAAAAAGAAGTGAAGCCAGAAAATTGTGAAGCCAGCTGCTGATCAATTTTGCGAAGCTCCTCATAATAATCCCAATTTGTTTTCCATATCCTAGCTTGAAGCCATTCTTTTTTATGGAAATAAAGGAGCAAAGCTAAAAACAAATGACGTGTTGCGCGTGTATATTCTTCATCTGCCTCAAGTCTTTGAGCTTCGTCCAGGTGCTGCTGAAACGTCCAATTGATTTCCTGGGATGACGATAAAGGTTTTTTGGTTCGCTGCCATCGGTTTCGTCTGCTTCTGCGGAATAGAAAAAATACTGTCAATGCCATCAGTAAAAGGAAAATAACAATAAGACCCATTAAAATGGGACCAGAAGCAAGATTTGCTGATTCAAAGGAAGGGAATAATTTTGCAAGCTGTTCAGCAATCCACTGTTGTGCGCTTTCCCACCACTTTTCTAAAAATCCCTTCCTGCTATATACCTGATACTCTTTGCCGTCCAATATTCTTTCAAGCTTGCTCCGTGCCTTATTTTCATCAAGCATGATTATCACCTAGCTACTATATTTAGACGTTTTCTATTTCGTAGTCTTGAATCATTTCCTTTAAATCTTCTGCATCATGCCTGGTCTTTAAATCAAGATACATAACCGCATAACCAACTGAAAAGAACAAGGTTGTAAATAAACTTGTCAGGTTGGTAATAATCGAATTTAAAACACTATTTCCAAGAATTGCAGAGAATGTTCCCTGTACCGCGAAACTGATTGCGGCCACTATTAAATAAAACACAATATAAAGCCCAAGAGTTGCCCAGGTACGTTTCCTCGAAAGTCTCCAGCTCCGTCCAAAGCCTGGTGACTTTTTATCAAGGACAACCGAGGCAAAATAAAAGCTCCAGCGTGTCAGCAATAAGCCTATCCCCAAGGCAAAGCCTAAAAATAAAATAATCCCGAGGAGGACTCCCAAAAAGGGATTTGCCATAGCTCCAAAAAAGCTAGTTAAACCGATAACAGCTCCAGGAACAATGATCAGTCCTATAGCGATTAAAGCAAATAAAATTGTGCTGCCAAGCATCGGCCAAAATCGGGAAAAGGCTTCTTTTAACACTAAACGGACCGTATACTCTTCATTCCTGCGTATATGATTAATCACAAAAAGAATAGCGGCATCGGCAACCGGAAAGAAAATAAAACTTAGCAGACCGACTAAAATCAATCCCCAGTCGGCACTCAAGCTGCTTGAATCCACCGTTCCATCAGCACCTTTTTGAAAACCGGATATAATCTGTTCATACCAGGCGCCCCCGCTGCCAGCTTCCCTTAAAAAGCTTTGTCCTGAAAAAAGCCCAACAATTGCTTCAAGAAGGAAAACAGGTCCCATAATAATAAGTAAAATCATAACCAAACCCTTAAAATGCGCCTTACTTAACGAAAAAGTATGGTCAAGAATTTCTCCAAATCCCTTTGGTTTTGCAAATCTCTTTTCCAATCGAAAACCCCCTAAGTAAAAGTATAAATAAGTATGATTTATTTTATCATTAATCCTATATTTTGAGAGAAAAAGTTAAAAAAAGAAAATAATTACAAAAATTATTAAACTCGAACTTCTAGGCTTTTAAAATCCTATTTACGAAAAAAATTTTAAAATTGACCTTACTAGACCTTCAAATCTTTCAAAAATAAAATGACCCCCAGATTTTTACCATCACATTTATACCATTATCTCTTTAAAGTGATGTTTACTAGACTTCCATTAGTAACCTTCCTCCTCTGGTCCGTTCCTGTAATATTTTGTTCAAAATGTTTTGACGGAATTGTGAAACCACACACAAACTCCACTCAAATCATAATCCTTAAAC
>NZ_JAAOEO010000054.1 GCF_011393025.1 Neobacillus terrae
ATCTATTGATTGTACAACTATAGGGTGTGATGCTTAATTAAGTATTTGCATTTATTGGTTTGATTAAAAAAGCAGATAGTGAAGTAATGTACTTAAAGTAACGGGGGCGTTACTTGAAGAGAGTAAGTTCTAGGACCTAAAATGGTCCTTTTTTATTTTTACTACATATAGAACTCTTGTTCGTATATAATAATATAGAGGTGAGTTTTATGGCGATACGTGACCGTGGTAAACAGAAATGGCAATTTGCTTTTGGGATGCCTGAATTGATTAAGGCACAACGATATCTATGGATTGACGAGGAGCGAATGAAAAAGCCTATCATTGATGAATACGAAAAGGAAGAGTTTGACCAATGTATCTGTTATGCGATGGAGTATAACCTGTCAGTAAGGATAACTATATGGACTGAAGGCTTTACATCCGATATAACTGGTCACATACATTATCTAAACCCCATATTGCACCAGTTACATATTGAACTGCAAGAAGGTGAGTTTTGCAGAATTGATTTTAATGATGTTATACAAGTGTCTGTTGTTGATTAAATTGGTTCAAATTTTAATCTGTATTTGTTGGATTCTTCAGCTAACGGAGCAGGATAGTTGAAGAAGGAAAAAGTTATTTAAAGGTAGAATTATTGAAACATCATCCAAAAGGAGTGCATTTCATTGAACAAAACGTACGAAGCTTTAGAATGGCTTAAAAATAACAATAATCCATCAGCATTGGCATCTGACAGGTTTGGCGAAAATGAAAATGCTGTCCAATTTGTTGAAAAACTTTATGAACTTGGAGCACTAAAGTTAAGCGTTATTGGTATTTTCGATGAACCAGAACGAATAGAAGATGAAGGAGGACCATATGCTACTCACCTAATTGTTGATTTACCTGATGATATTGAAAAGCGAAATAAGATTATTAAGTTTTATAAGAATGAAATGAAAGAACAAGGGATTGAAGAAGGAGAAGGAATATTAGAATGGAATGAAAGTAAATTGAATGAAGGGAAACTGGCATTTGGTTGGCATTAAAATATATGTCACTGAAGAAAAACCTTCTTTCACTACCGGGGGCTTATGTTGAGTATTGGTGTTGCTGCGGCAACTCCTTTTTTGGTTATTCAGTTAAAGAGTCATATAAGTTTAAGAAGATATTAACATACAGAAAAAACCACTCTCTGTTTTCTTTGATGGAGAGTGAGGAGAACTTCTATTAAAGAAGTTAAGATATAAAAAAGACACTGGGGGAACCAGTGCTGAAGAAATTACCTTTTTATAAACCAAATGTATCATTGTATTTAAAGTTTGTCTGTGAAAGTTTTGTGAAACTGGTTTCTTCACCAAACGTGGCAGGTTAGTTTAATAAAAAGGAGAAATATAAAATAAAGCGAATTATTTTAATAAATTCTATTTTTAGGAGGTTTCAATGAATCCTGTTTTAAATCAAATCGGAACAGTCTTTATTCCTGTAAGTAATGTCGAAGAAGCACGGGATTGGTATTGTGATATTTTGGGGTTAGATGCAGAAGGTGAGATTTTATTTGGGCATTTATTTATTGTACCAACAACGAATGGAACTGGAATTGTATTGGATAGTAAGATCTATTCAGAAGAAAATATTTTCAAAACCCCAGCTTTTCATTTTAATGCCCACAATATCGAAGCAGCCTATAAGTTTTTGAAGGGTAAAAATGTTGAATTAACAACAGAAATTGAGCATAATCATTGGTTTAATTTCAAAGACCCTTATGGAAATCATTTGATGGTATGCAGGTGTTAACCTTTTTTCACCAATCGAGGAATAGGTCCAATATAGGATATATGCCTTTTTTTTGTGGAACTAAAGGGGGCTTATGTTAAAAATGGGATGGCTGCGGCTATCCTATTTTTTATTGTGCTAACGTGGCAGAATAGTTAAAGATTAATAATTTTTTATCAAATCGATGAATTGTCAAAATACTATGATGAATGTCCAAACCATTCTTGTATTAAGAAAATATATATATAGTGAAGATGCTTTTCAAGTGCTGATTAAATGTAATTTTAATAGAGAATTTACAAATCAGCTAGTCTTCACCCAATGCACTTACTATTCTGGTTACGCTAGAAGTACGCAACCGTTCTTGATGATACCTTTATTTAAAAGAAAAAGAAAAAGGGGTCAAAAAAGAAGCCATCAAATGGGAAGAAGAATGGTGAAAAAAACGGACCACCAAATCCATAACCATCATTTGAGTTATGAGATTCTAATTCCGCAATTTCCAGGCCATCTTTTTTAACATTTACGACTTTACCTACAGCCCATTCTCCGTCTTTATTTCGAAAGCGTATCATTCTACCTTTTAAATGCTTTGCACGTTCATAATTTAATTCCACTGCAAAATACCTCCTTTCTATATTGGACTTGCTATATCATATGAAAGGAGATATTAAGTTGCTAGGGCAGTCTACCATAAATTAGATTTAAACAAACAATTGAAGCATATAGACGGTTCTTGTTGAAGTAACGGGTGCTTGAGTTGAAAATTGAGTTGCGGCGGCAGCTCCTTTTTGTTGTTGATCGACTAACGGATCAGTTTAGTTAAAGAGAAATTGATAACTCATTTCTATTTGGGAAAATTAGAAATGAGGTGAATTTATTTTGAAAACATTGGGTCTACTGCTCTTTATCATATCCTTTTTTACCTTTGGGTCATTTGAAGTTCTCGCACAACCTAAAGTATATCCTGTGTTAAGTCAACAAGTAGACTCGCCAGAGCTTAGGATTCAGGATATGCTAATGAATTTTTTAAATCCTCATATTGATGATGCTGTTTGTAATTATTACAAACAAATATTAACAGTATGTCCGACGGTTTATCTTATTTCGTTGATGTGATAAAGTCACAACGGATGAACCAATTTCGAGGTTTTATCTTGCAAATTACACTGGATGTAACCCCAACAGTTGGACCGCATATTTCTGTTGGAAAGGACCGCATTACTTTTGAAGTATCTGCGGGACCTACCGTCAGAATGATAAACTATGAACACTTAGAGACTCACGAATTACCAGAGAACTGGAAGGACATCATTAGAGGACCTTTATAATTTGTTGAACTAAAGGGTGCGTTGATCCAGCAGGATTAACTCACTTTTTTGTTGAATTCCTTATTATGCTAACGGGCAGTTTAGTGCAATAAGGTGAAACCTTAATTTCAATATAACCGTATTAACTTATAAATATCTATATCTATTCTTATAGGAGGACAAAATGCTTTTGATTTCCTTAGTCTTAATGGTTTTAGGTGTAGTAATAATAATTGTCGGTTTTTCCATCAAACGAAAAGGAAAAACATCATTCATTGCAGGTAATAATGAAATGTTTGTCCCGAAAAACGAAAAGAAATTAGCTGGGCGAATAGGTTTTGTGGTTATGTTATTTGGCGTTGAGACAGCATTATTCCCAGTCGTATTTAAATTTTTTTATAGTATTGAGGGATACCATTTTGCAGTATTAGCTGTTCTTCATATTTTTGCTGTATTTTTTTTAATGTTAATAGACCAAATGGAGAGGTAAGGTAAAAGTTCTTACTCAACTAACGGGTGCTTATGTTAAAAATGGGATGGCTGCGGCTATCCTGTTTTTTTATTGTGCTAACGTTGCAGGATAGTTCAATAAGGAATGATATAGAATAGAGGCTGCTAACAACATTGGAAATGGAGATAGATATGATGTTTAGACTTAATTCATTAGTACCAGAGTTATCAGTTTCAGATATAAATAAAAGTCTTAATTTTTATTTAAACATTCTCTCGTTTAAGTTAGAGTATCAACGTCCAGAAGATAAGTTCGCTATGTTATCACTAAATGACTGTCAAATTATGATTGAAGAGATAAATGGCTATTGGCAGACTGGGGAGTTATCGTATCCTTTTGGGAGGGGAATTAACTTTCAAATAACGGTAAGTGATATTAACGAAATATATAAAAGTCTGGATAGGCTACACTTAGTTGGACAGAAAAATTAAGGTCAAGTAGACTACTTATAACACTATCGAGGAGAATCTACTCTGACAAAAAAGGAACGTCGAACTTTTACTACCGAATTTAAAAATCAGATGGTACAACTATACCTTAATGGAAAACCAAGAAAGGATATTATCCGTGAGTATGATCTCACCCCCTCATCATTGGATAAGTGGGTGAGTCAAAGCCAGAATTCCGGATCCTTCAAGGAAAAAGATAATCTGTCACCCGAGCAACAAGAACTAAATAAACTGCGAAAAGAAAACAAACAGCTTCAAATGGAAAATGACATTTTAAAGCAGGCTGAGCTGATACTAGGACGAAAGTAAATGTGATTAAGAACAATGAACATAAATACTCGATATCAGCAATGTGCAAAGTCCTTCAACTTCCCAGAAGCACCTACTATTATGAAGAAAAAGAAAGAGAATCAGAGGATGACCTGACCACTGCCATCATTGATATCTTCCAAAAAAGCCGTCAAAACTATGGGACGCGCCAGATTAAGATAGAATTGAAAAAGCTGGGCCATCGGGTATCTAGACGACGGATTGGCCGGATCAAGAACGAGCAGGGCTTAGTTTCAAACTATACAGTCGCCCAGTTTAAACCTCATTCAACCAAGTGCAATGAATCCGATCAAAAAAACGAATTAGATCGGGATTTTAATCAGGAATATGAACTGACAGCTGTGGTAAGCGATTTAACATATGTAAGAGTCAATCAAAAATGGCATTATATATGCGTATTTGTCAATCTCTTTAATCGAGAAATCATTGGTTTTAGCACTGGACCAAACAAAGATGCGACTTTGGTTTATCGTGCCTTTGCATCTATTCAAAACGATTTACGTAAGATTGAATATTTCCACACTGATCGTGGAAGTGAGTTTAAGAACCAGCTGATTGACAAAGGACTGAAGACGTTTGATATCAAGCGATCGCTCAGCATGAAAGGCTGCCCCTATGATAATGCAGTAGCAGAGGCAACGTTCAAGATTGTTAAAACAGAGTTTGTAAGAGGACAGCATTTTACTAGTTTAGAGGAATTAACGAGAGAATTACAAGACTATGTCCATTGGTTTAATCACATTCGTATTCACGGAACGTTAGGGTATTTAAGTCCCATTGAATACAAACTTGAACACCTTAAAAAAACTGTCTAGTTTAGTGTTGACAATCCAGTCTAAGAATGTATCAGTATCCGATTAAGATAGAAATTCAGGAGAATTGGTATAGAGCAGATACTAAATTAGTAGGTCAGAAGGAATTTTTAATCATGGACCCAGACGGATATTTATTAAGGTTCGTCCAAACCTTGGGGGAAAGAGAAAATGAAGGGAGGTCCAGTTGTAGGTGATTAACTTGTTTTCATAGAAAACTGCATTTCCTAATTGTATCTCGTTAATGAACTCCTATGAAAATAAAAACTGAAAAAAGGCATACAAAATAGACCCAGAAAAACCAGTTTTTAAAAAGATGCTGGGCCTCATAAAAGTTAGATATAAAATTGGTGGTAAATGGCTTGGGTTCAGGCCTTTCTCGTTGGAGTAAAATAAGTGCATCTGGAGCAACAACCAGAATTAGGATTAATCTCCCATGAGTGCTACCCATCAAGGGTGCGACAGTCGGTGGTACACCGTGGTCGTTGGAGTCAGACTAACGGATGGGCTCTAGGCACCATAGTTCAAAGACCTTCTTCTCCAGCATTAAACAGTATAGTCTGCACAGCCTATTTTCATTCTCTGTGGTGAATCGCTGATCTGTGCGATTCATGGATGGGCCTTGAGTTCAAGAAGGGGTTGCAGCCGCAACTCCTTTTATTTTGTGCTAACGGGCAGGTTAGTTGAACAAACCCTCTTTCTAATAAAAGGATATTTTCTTTCTTTGGGGAATTAACAGTTTACGGATGCAAGTGTTCCTATTTATGCTTTTTATCTATCTCTGACTTTTTGTAATGGATACCCTGACTTCTTCCAGACATAAAAGACTCCTTGTTTGTAGGACGTAAAGGTCTTCGCACCAATAAAAATGCCATCCCTAACAATAGATTGGGCAAACTCGGGTTTGATTCCGACATAGATAGGTTCTACACCCATTAAGCTAAGAGCAGTTTGCATCTGTTGCAAACGAGTTGCGGTTTCAGGAGTAATTCCCTCATTTACTTCTGATAAATCAAAAAGTACGTCATTAATTTGATGATTGACACAGTATTTTAATACTTTGCTCTCAATATGATTAATTCGGTCTCCCGTGATTTTCCCGAGAAGTGGCACCAGGACAGAAGTATCATTAGCAAGTGGAATAATAGGGCTTTCCAATTCTTTAATTTGTTCGTTTCTCTCTTGGATGGCATTTTCAAATTCTGTGAGATCTTTCCAAGTAAGAATATAACCCAGCTTTTCTCCTGTTTCAGAGGTTAAGGTGTTGACAACGATATTTGATTTAAATCTTTGAAATAAAGTTATATTTGTTGAATGAGGAAATTGACCATTTTTTAAATATTCCAACGATTTTTGCCTGTGAAATTTAGAAATGTTTTGCCCAATAAAATCTTCTGGGTTTTCAATATGTACAAAGGGTCCAATTACTTTAAGGAGCTCTTTTGCAGATTGGTTAATCCATACAATTTCATATTCAGCATTGGTAATTAATATATTTTCACTAACCTTATCAAGTAGCGTTGGAATGTTTGTTTTGTTAAAAAGTTCAATAGTTATGGCGAACCTCTCCTTAATTAATATAGAACAAGTATAATGGAGACATGGAAGTATTACAATTTTGAAAATTGAGAAAATATTAATATAACTACTTATTATGGAGGATTTGATAACTCGTGCAGCGAATCTAGAGAAACCATTTTGCTCTCCTCCATTATTAATGTTCTCTTTTTACTTATCTACAAAAATGTGAGGGGCTAAATAAGGATACATATACAGTCGAGTTATTGAACTAAAGGAGCAGGTTTGGAAGAACAATCACTATTTTTCTGTACCCCTTTATCCACTCCCCTCACCTCAAACCAATAGTTTACGGTGGAGTATATTATAGAGACACATTCATTCACCTAAACGGACTTTTGACAAGGATCTTTTTGGTTCTTTTTCTTTTTAATTCGGAACACAACAGCTAACCTAATAGGTGCGTTGTTCCCTGGAAGGATTAACGGCCTTTTTTGTAGTTAAGCTAACGGGGCAGCATTCCTGTAATGAGTGAAAATGGAGTTTGAACAAAAAAATAACCTCTTGGTAGAATGAGAAGG
>NZ_JAAOEO010000055.1 GCF_011393025.1 Neobacillus terrae
GAATCAGTATTGACGGATTGTGACCATTTTCATTCTCTGTGGTGAAGCGCCGATTTTTGCGCTTCATGGATGGCTAATGGGCAGTTTAGTTGAAGAAGGAATAGAGAACTCCTACCACGAATATACAGGTATTACCAGTTACTGATTGTATTATGAAGAGTGGAGAAAATGAAAACTGGATATGCAATTGTTTTATTATCCTTGTGTATCTTGATTAGTGGTTTCTGGATTGGGAATGCCCTAAAACAGAATAAGAACAACTTAGAAAGCAATAATGTTGAGGATGTTTTATCTTTACCGGAGGCAGCCAATTATTTAGGTTTGAGTGAGGAATCAATAAAAAAAATAATTAACCAGGAGGAAAAAGTGTTAAGGGAGTCAGGTTCATTTTCAGGAATGAGATTTCCTTATGCAAAGGTATACGGTCATTATGTTTTCTCCAAAACGACTTTGGATGAGTGGCTTGAGGGAAATACTGAAAATCATAGAAGGTATAGTGACAATGGGGTCGAGGATCAATAGAGCCTAGGCTATGAACAAGTTCTGCTCCAGTTAAGCGGCTTTTTTTTGGCTAACGAGGAGATTAGTTTAACAATCGAGTCTTTGTGCGAAAAAAATTGATCATCTTGAAACTATTGGTACTTAACTTCGTAATATTTATCAAACAATGATTTAAAAAAGGTTTGTTCTAAACAATTAATAGGAGGATTTTAGTGGGTAAATTATTTATGTATATCTTGGTATCCTTGTTGGTGCTAACAGTATTAGGATTTGTTATGGGGTTACATAAATTTGCTTATGCTTGTGGATTTACATTAGGAGCACTTGCTTTAGGAATAGGTTTTGTTTATTCCTCTAGGGATGACGAGAGGTATAGAAACAATTATTTATTTACTGAGGAGTAAAAAAGAAAAAATAGACATTAGGAATTTAACAAGTTCTTAATTAAATAAGGGATTGTGAGTAAAGGAGTTGCTGCGGCAGCTCTTTTTACTTATCGTACACACGGGGCAGGTTAGTTGAATATAAATCAGGAAATTGTGGGGGTGCGTTAATTGAAATTAATGATTCAAGCATTTATAGCTTCAGTAATAATTCATTTAATTTATTTTGTTTGTACGGTAGGGCTTGGATTTATAAAAACAAAATTCTATAAGCCAAATATATATAGTAAATGGGAAAAAATAGAACATCTTCAAAATGAAGTAGCATTTGGAATGGCTATTTCCCCATTTTCTTTGTGTTTTCTTTGGTAGGAATAGCAATTATATGTGGAATTATTATATATCTATATAAAAACTACTTAGCTAATGTGGCATAAGGATTAATGCTTGTTTTTGTTGAAGTTATTTATACTAACGGGGCAGGTTACTTAAAGAAGGGGAAACAAAAAAATAGCATAGCGGCTGTTCATCCAGTTGTAGTCTCCCCACATACAAAGAGAGCCCGTCGGGCTCTCTATTTGTATGTGGGGGCTTGTGGTATCCGTTCCATCCATCCATTTTCGACGAGTATATTTCCGCCTTCTTGGACATATAGACCGATTCCCATGAAGACTTTAAAATACGATGCAGCCAAATCATGTCTTCCGTTTACGGAGACCGAATTGCCGAAATCTCGAATACGAATGCTGAAATGATCTACTTCGTGAAAGACCATTAATTTATCAGAAAACGGTGAAATAGTTATGGGAATCACTAAATCATCCAATAGAGATGGAGACTTTAAATGGCACTCCGTCATATAATGGGAATAAGTTTCAAACGCCTTTGTTGTCAGTTCCACTCCTCTTTTAAAATACTGGCGAACCTTTTCCGAATGGGTGACTTGGGAAAAAGCGTATAGAGTCGCGTGACCCACGGAACTGGTTACTAAGTTGTCATACAGATGAGCGATTTCCAGAGCATGAAGCGAGCGGACATCACCAATAAACCCGCGGAAGTAGCTTTTCTTCTCGACAAAATCGATTCCTTCAGGAATCGGAATCTCCGGAGGTATCCGAGCCCCTAATTTAGTCAAAAGGTCATTTAGCCAAGAGACAAGTTTCATGCATTCATCCACCGTATAGATAAAAAAATCCCGTATATCTTTCCTCCTCACAAGTGGTACGGCGATGCTGTAAACACTGGTTCCTGCTCTAATCGCGTTACGTAAATAATGAACATAGAATTCATCCTTGAAAAGACGGGGCGCTTCTAAATTGACATCATCTTTTGTAAATCCTTCTGGGATAGGATGGTTCACCGCTCTATAAATCGTTTCAATTTGTTTCAGAAAATCCTGGCATAAATGAAGGGAAAATTCCACTACCTTCCGAATCTCCGGTTCCTCTACGTGCTGCAAGAAATAGAGAAGTACCTTCTCAGACATGCTGTTCCCCATGTAAGTTGCCCATAGCTTCCCGATTTCAGAGGAAGTTAAAGTGGTGTCGTTCGAATTATTACTTTTCATGTAGAGCCTCCTAGATAGGTACTTTTTTTTATTGTTTACATTTTTTAAAAGATAATTAGTAAGGAATTGGGCTCAACATACAAATTTGTGAAGTAATGCACTTAAAGTAAAGGGGGCGATTGTAAAAAACAATGGAGGACTTATGAACATAGAACAAAAAGATGACCTGGTTATTATTGATGAGTTTGAAATTGAAGGTTTTATTGATAAAGAACAATGCTGTTCTGTTTGTAAATTCCACTTAGTATACTATGAAGATTTTGATGCTTATTTCTGTCCGAATTGCAACTACTGGACAGAATCTAACTGTGGTGACCTTGACTGTGATTATTGTTCTAACCGACCTGAAAAACCTTTACCAGTCAAATAAAGTTATTCAGCTAATAGGTACTTTAGTGGAACAATGGGTTGCTCCCTTTTTTTATTGAGCTAAAGAATCAGGATTGTTTAAGAAGGACATATGAGTATCGAGGGAGGATATTGTGGAAAAGGAATTTTATAAGGGTAAAGGTTTTTGGAACGAGGATAGTAAGTATAAACGGATTGAATATCCGATAAACGACGAAATAATAAAAAAAGGCAGAAGATACTTTGGGAATTAAATTCCCTCAGTCATTTATTGATTTAATGAAAATACAAAATGGTGGAGAACTAAACTTTCCTTATTTTTTATTACCCGATTTAACAGAAAAACAAAAAATTTCCAGCATTGAACCTATTCATTTTAAAGAGGATGATTTGAGTATATTATCTTCAAATGAGTTATTAGCGGATACAAATCTTCCAATGGAGTTTATTGTACTATGGACCGATTGCCATTTTTGGGTGGTCTTCGACTATCGAAATCGAAAAGATAATCCTCCTGTTCTTTACGTATTTGAAAATTATTCCACTAAGGATATTACCTGGGAATGTATAAAAGTGGCAGACAGTTTTGATGATTTTTTAAAACTGTTATTCAGAATACCGTAATAGGACCCTAAACAAAGTTTGTGAGGAATTGTACTTAAAGTAACGGGTGCAAGAGTTGAAGATCCAGGCTGCCAACATTGGCAGCTTTCTTATTGAAAGAAAAAAAACGGATGCAGGTTAGTGCAAGAAGGAGTTTCTAAACGGTTTATAGAATTGTTTGTAAATACATAAAAGAGCACTAATGTGCTCTTTTATGCTAATTATATAACCGCCTACTTTAGTTGGTTATATAACTGGATACTGAGAAAAAGGCAACATAACCCAGAACCATTAAAAGTTGTAGAATAAGTCCAACAATACTACAAATTAAACCTGCGGTTGCTAATCCTCTACCATTTTCATTTGTTTGATTAATCTGTTTTATAGCTTTTCTTGAAAATACTATACCAATAATACTTAAGATTAAACCAATAAAAGGAATAAATAATGATAAAATACCGACTGTTAAAGAAATTACTGAACTATTGTTTGTTTGATTCTTTTCAGACATTCTCTCCCCCCTTTTTTGATAATTTTACCATTTTTAATTTAAAATAAAAGGGTTTATAACAATAAAATAGACTTATTCAAAAATGCCGAAAGATCTGAGATTTGATATTCTTTTTTAATGTTTTGTCCCCATCAAGAGAAGTTCGCTACAAGTCCCTTTTCTTATTCGACTAACGGGGCAGCATTCCTGTAATGAAAGAAAATGGAGTTTGAACAAAAAAATAACCTCTTGGTAGAATGAGAGAGTCCTGACGCTGGCCAGCAAAAAGGACAAATATCTCAAATACCAGGAGGCTTTAAAATGAATTATAACCAGAATATGAAGATTGCTCAAATCACTTCCCAAACTCTTATTATAGGAGTCGATATTGCTAAATTCAAGCATGTGGCACGTGCCCAGAATTTTAGGGGAATAGAGTTTGAATCTCCCTGTCAATTTGAAAATACAAAAGAAGGTTTTGAGCATTTTATTCATTGAATTATAGTAATTAAAAAAGAACAGGGTATGGATAAAGTAATGGTTGGCATAGAACCAACAGGCCACTATTGGTTTAACCTGGCCCATATTTTAAAAGAAAACGAGGAACATACAGCAAGCAAATATGAAAGGGTTTTCAAAAAAAATTAAGACTAAAAGGAGTGAACAATTATGGGTATCCTGCATGAATTGTTAAAAGATATTCCAGTGCCAAAAATGGCCAAAGTTGAAGTTAAATTTGATGATAAAAAGATTGAGGATTTGGGAACAGCTTTATTTGAAAAATTAGACCAGGAAATCATTAAAGAGAAGATAACACCTGGTATGGAAATTGCCGTTGCAGTGGGAAGCCGAGGACTTGATCGTCTCGTGGAATTAACTTCTGTTACCGTTCAGTTTTTGAAAAAATTAGGTGCTAAGCCTTTTATCGTACCTAGTATGGGCAGCCATGGTGGTGCTACTGCAGAGGGCCAAAGGGCGGTGTTAGAACATCTTGGGATTACTGAAGAGACCGTTGGGGCAGAAATCCGCTCTTCCATGGAGGTAGTTAAGATAGGGGAATTGAAAAATGGGCTGCCAGTTTATATAGATAAGTTTGCATCTGAAGCAAATGGCATCGTTGTGATTAACCGAGTGAAGCCGCATACTGCTTTTCGGGGAGCTGTCGAAAGCGGAGTAATGAAAATGATCAGCATTGGTTTAGGAAAACAAAAGGGCGCAGAAGCTTGTCATCAAATGGGTTTTAAATACATGGCAGAGAACGTACCTGCTATGGCGAGGATTATTATGGAAAAGACACCATTCCTATTTGGTGTGGCAACAGTTGAAAATGCTTTTGATAAAATAGCTATTGTAGAAGTACTGACCCCTGAAGAAATCATCGAAAAAGAACCCGAGCTTCAGAAAAAGGCAAAGGAGCTGTTACCTAAATTACTTTTTGACCAATTGGATGTTCTCATTATCGACGAAATAGGTAAAAACATAAGTGGCGACGGCATGGACCCAAATATCACTGGGCGGTATCCAACCCCTTATGCAAGTGGGGGACCTGATGTTAATAAAATCGTTGTGCTTGATGTTACACCGGAATCAGAAGGTAATGCAAATGGCGTTGGGACAGCCGATTTCACCACCCAACGGCTTGTGAACAAGATGGATAAGGAAGGAACTTACGCCAACGGATTAACTTCAACCGTTGTAGCTCCTACAAAAATTGCAACTACCCTGCCAAATGATCGAATGGCTATTCAAGCGGCCATTAAAACTTGTAATATATTAGACTTTACGAATGTGAAACTAGTAAGAATAAAAAACACTTTAAAAATAAGTGAAATTGAAGTTTCAGAATCGATTTTGGAGTATGTAAAAAAACACCCGAATATGGAACAAAGAACCGATCTTTATGAACTATCTTTTGATAATAATAGTAATTTATTTTAAAAATAGGCTGTGATAAAGCATACTGTTGATTTTTTAATATGTTGATTGGAGTGGAAGGCGCGAGACTCCAGTGGGAAAAGTGGGCCAGGGCAGACCCAGCAGGCGCAAAGCGAGGGCGCTGAAAAACTTACATTTTTTTAGTTGAACCAAGAAAAAAGCAACTTTCCTTCCAAAACTGGAGGGTAAGTTGCCTTCTTTAATGCCAATTTATTACTCTTTTTCATCAAGAAGTTTTAGTATCCGTTTTAGATTCACTGCGAAGATCCTGGTGGCTCCCTGAACTTCCATCCCAAATAGACCCGAGGATGTGGCTGTTTCATACCCGTGTCCATGCTTAAGTTTACTATTTTTCGCTTCAATTTTGTAGCGGGTCTTTGTCAGGGTTTTAAATCTATCCGTTCCCTGGAAGGCGGTCCAGATGCTCAGTCGATTTGAGTGTGATGGAATAGGATTTGGTTTTGAGTAATGCTGATAGGGTGGAGATATATGGTACAGGAAGTGCAGCTATTGTCGCTTATGATACATTTCATAAGTTTAAGCAATTAGGCGTTAAATCGTTTTATTACTTTGACCAGAACCTTCAACATCTATCTGCCTCACAACTGACTAAAAATAATGTGGCTATTATTTTCTCGGACTTATCAGAAAGTATGAGACGATCAAAATCTTAAACTCCTGTGTGAAATGTGGAGCTAAGACTATTAGTTTATCCTATTCTTGTGATCAGATTTATAGAAATGCAGATGTATCGTTAAATATAACAGTTAGTACTGAACTCACTCCCATAAAATCCCTAGGATTACGATTTTCACAATTAAGTTTAATTGATGCGATGTATTTACAATTCTTGAAGTTTAAGAGTGATAAATAGAAAGTCAATAAAAAAGAGGACGGCTTTGCTGAACTATACCCCATATTTCGGACAGTGATAAAAAAGAGCCTATACTGCTAATAGGTGGCCCCGGTATTGCACCGGG
>NZ_JAAOEO010000056.1 GCF_011393025.1 Neobacillus terrae
TTGTATGGAGAAAAGAGGGTAATGAGTGGAAATTACTAAGAGAATATATTGAATTGGAGAGGTAAATTCTTATGGTATTATCATGAAAATAAGTTTCTTTAAGATTGGAAAAAAGAAGACCCTGCTCAATCGATAAAAAAAAAGAGGAGAGCGTTAATTAATAAGTCTAAGGAGTGGCGTGGACTGGATTAAGGTCAGTATCAGTATGGACACTTCCTACCCATTTTCATTCTCTGTGGTGCAGCACTGATTTTGTGCTGCATGGATGGCTAACGGGCAGGTTAGTTAAACAAGAAATGAAAATTCATCTTATAAATTAATATAAAATATATGAGAACATACGTTTGTAAAAAGGAGCTTTTATGTTATAATATTCTAAAAATTAACTTTGAAAAGAGGAAATATATTGAGTGAGGCAAGTTACATAATAAGTAATTTCAAACAATACTCACCCTGGTTAAAGACATTAGTTGATTTAGACAACGCATTATGGTCTAAACCAATAGCCAAAGGTAAATGGTCTGTAAGCGAAATAATAGCCCATCTTATGAAGTGGGATAACCATCTATTATTAGAAGTCCTCCCATCGGTACGAAACGAAAAAGGGATGGAGTTTCCTGATTTTGATACCTACAATAAAAAGGCATCAGATTACGTAAAATCAGGTATATCACAATTAAAACTTATTGAAGAAGCGAGAGATACAAGGAATCAGCTTGTAAAAGAACTAAACGAGTTTCCTATTGAAAAATTAAATAAACCCTTACCTGCCAACGGAATAACTCATTGCCCACATACAGGAACACCTTATTCTCTTATGTATATTATTAAGGAATTTACTGACCACGATAACCACCACAAGAGACAAATCATACAATTCTTAAAGGAAAACAACTTGGATTAATTCAAGTTGTTTTTTGAAGCTGTCACGAATGGGCAGGATATTACACCAAATAACAGATGAAATAATGTTTAAATTTAATTTGTGAAACAACACACTTAAAGTAACGGGCAGTTATGTTAAAAAATACAATTACGGCGAATCTTTTTTCTTAATTTATGAAAGGACATTTTACAAGAATTTTGAACATATGAAAGCCTTTATTTTATTAATGGCTATGTTAAACTTTATTGTTGTTTTTAAATAAATATTGGGGACTTCTTACTTGAAGCCCCTTGGTAATTTTTATATCTAAAGTTCAAGAAGTAAATTAGTTTGAAATTATTTTTACATACATACCTTCATCAGCTTTTCTCTTAGCGTTTTCATTCATCTTTTTAATTTCAATTGATAATTCAGAAGAAGGTTTAAGTTGGTCATCATAGAATACAGATGGGTCAATGAGTCTCAATTTATTTTTACGATGTAAATGATATTCGACCTTATCTTCTTTAACAATTACGTTTCGATGTAAATGATTTAAAAGGTTTTTAACATCTTTATCGTTGGATAATCGCAAGAAGTTCATTACTTCTTCATCTGTTCCGAGCAGTGTATTTATGTCAATTATTTTTTTATCCAAAGCGATTTTTAAAGTCTTAGCCAAGAAATCATAACCATAAATATTAAGAGGATTCATAAAGAAATCAATAACCTCTTTGTAATAAGTTCTTACAAACCATTCAGCAGTTTTAATATCCTTTAGGTATATTTTCCCTTCTCTAATAATTAGATTATCTAAGAATATTTCAATTTCTTCTTTTGTGATGTTTTCGTATTGATACATATCTCTCAAGGTATAATCTATCCTGTCAACGCATAACTCAGGAGCTGGTTGTTCGAGCAAACTCCAGTTAGAGTTGTCTAATAGAATGTTTCTATAATCATATCCGTATTTACTAAGAATACGAGGAATTTCTGAATCAGTTATGATTTGATGATAAATTTTTTCGTGGTAATCTTCATTTTTATTTTCAAACACAAAATCAATAACGTGTGAAAATGCAGTATGGGATACATCATGAAGTAATCCTGCAATTTGTTCTTCTAAAGAGCCACCAAGTTTTTTAATTAGGAGCATTACACCTATGGAATGTTCATATCTTGTTACATTCCACTTATCATTAACAAAATAACTTGCTCCTCCTTGGTAAACACCTTTTAGTCTTTGTACTGGTTTACTAAAAATAAGTTCTTCCAGAATTCCATCTATTAAATAATCGCCATAAATACTATCTATTATCTTCATTTATCTTACACCCCTTTATGACTTACAGAAATTTGATAGTCTAAGCCTTTCATTTGTAGCGGTGGTGGAGAATAAACAGCTTTCCACAATTATTTTTGTTATAGATGCATTATCACTTCGATGTTTCACAATATCTAAGAAATGAAACCAACTTAAATTTAAAATGGTCGAGGTATTTTGTTGCCACGCCATTGAATCGTTGCATCCAACCTTTTAATCTACTGTGATAGTTGTTGACATTTTGGATATGATATAGCCCTTTAACACGTTCTGTTCCATCTGACTTAAACCGATAATGTTCCAATCCTTTGCTTTTAGCATAGGTGGAGAAAGCTCTCCAAGCATCAGTGCAAAAGGGTATTGTCTATTGTCAATTTTGTGCCAACAGCTTTATCTAATTGAGTTTTCACAATCCTCCCTCTGCCAAGAACACCTGAATAAGTCGATTTTTGGCGGTCTCTTGCAATTAACACACAAACCTGTTCGTGGCTTATACCTCGAAACTTTGAAGAACCTCCACGTTTACGAAGTTTTCGCCCTTCTATATTTCTTTTTCCTTTTTCGGAATACAAAAAATACGTTTCATCCATTTCTACAATTCCTGAGAATGAATCGAAGTCAATTTGTTTCAACGCTGACAATATTTTGTGTCTCCAATAGAACAAAGTCACAAAATGAACATCTCCTATAAGGTCTGCTGATTTACGAAGGGAATACCCTTCTAACATACATTTAATGAAATTTAACCATTTGTCAGGTTTATGGGTACGATAAAGAGGAGTAGAAGTCACATCCGTTAAAGTTTTTTGGCAGTCTTTACAACGGTATCGTTGCCGTTCAACACTTTTCAGTCCGAGCTTTACAGTATATTTACCAAACCGCACTACTTGTTTAGAGCCACAATGAATACAAGTATAACCGTCTTTGTTTTTTCGTTCAGTTACTTCTTGAAATACAGGTTCACTTGCAGAAAAAGACCCAAGTGAATTGATAAAAAATTCTTTTAAACGATGTTGTTCTGCTGAATTCAACTTTTAAATCTCCGCTATCAATTCACTTAAAGTCATTTCCATCTCTACGAACAAATGTTCTTAGTTTGATTATAGAACATTTGTTTGTTTCAATCAAATATCAACAGAATTATTTAACAGAGCCTTATTAATAAATGAATATCCAGTAAAGAAAGGGATTTTCTATACATGTATTGAAATAAGTAGTTATATTTGTTAAAGGAGGGTGTTTTGATGCTTCAACACGAGTATGGATGGGTTCGAGAAACTAGAGGAACTCTTTTAGATTTTTGTGGGAAATTAGATCCTAATCATTTTACTCATACAAATGGTTTCGGTTGGCAAAGTGTAAGAGACACATTAGTTCATATAGCAGATTGCTATGTTGCATGGCTAGGCTCATTTGTTTTATTGAAGACAAAAAAGCCACTTACTCATAGGGAAGAACTAAATAATCTCAATATAGAGGAAATAATAGCACGATTTGATCAAGTGGATTTAATTGTAAATGAATTATTAGAACTACATGGACATAATTTAAACGTGCTAATTGATAGAAAAATCCCTTGGAGAGAAGCAACTGAACAAATATCTATTACTCCTGGTAAATTGCTAATGCACACGATTACCCATGAGTTTCATCACAAAGGGCAAATAGTAGCAATGCTTCGACAGATGGGATACGAACCCCCAAATACAGATGTTTTAGGAACAGAAGATTAATTTATTCAAGAAGAATTTTGGCAATGTTTAATTGACATTGCCTTTCTCATTGAGTAAGTTTGTGAAGTATTGTTGCACACCAACTTTTATTAATAGTGAAGAATTAATTTTTAAAGAAATGTATCATCCTTTAATAAAGGAACCTGTAAAAAACTCTTCCCATCTCAATAAATTGACTTTGATTACCGGTTCGAATGCCTCTGGTAAATCAACCTATATGAAGGCTGTTGCAATTAACGCAATTTTAGCTCAAACGATTAACACAGTACTTGCAAGTAGTTGGAGTATGAAGCCTAGCTATGTACTTTCATCAATGGCGATTCAGGAAGATGTCATTGATGGAGATAGTTATTTCATAGCTGAAATTAAGTCGTTAAAACGGATTATTCAAACAGTCGAATCTGGTGTTCCTTGTTTGTCTTTTATTGATGAAATCCTTCGTGGAACAAATACTGTAGAACGCATTGCAGCGTCAGCTTCAATTATGGAATGGCTTAGAAAACATCAGGGTATGACTTTGGTTGCTTCACACGACATCGAATTAGCAACGATGGTAAGTGGATTTAATAACTATCATTTTCACGAAACAGTTCAAGAAGACAGTGTATATTTCAACTATAAAATTCATCCAGGACCTTCCACAACTAAAAATGCAATTAAATTGCTTGAGCATATGGATTACCCGTCCTCAGTTACAAAATTAGCAAATTCTTTAGCTAATAAGTTTGAAGAAAAAAAAGAATGGAATTAACAAGCAAAAAAATAACCATAATCTATAAGAGTGTTTGGTAGGGCTTATTAAAATTTATATGAATTAGGACAATGAAAATATTTTTTTATTTTTTCTCCAGTACAACTACCTATTCTCCGAATTAATAAACTCTCTTAAAGATATTGGAATTAACACATATCAGTTAAAGGAAATTGCGAATATTTTCCCTTTAACTATAGGGTGCTTTAGTTAAATAAGCAAATCCTTATATAACAAAGAAAACTCGCAAATTTCTAAAGCGAGTTTTTTTGTTAATGTAATTATATCCTTATGGTATAGCAACAATTTTTACGAAAACAGCCTAAAAGAAAGAGGACTTCCCTTTTCCAAGGCCTATTCTGTTTCCAGGGAAGAACTTAATTAGGTCTTATCTAAAAATAAGAGCATAACAGCCCTTTTCTCTTATTCAGCTAAAGGGGCAAGGGGCAGGTTAGTTGAAGAACAAAAAGGAATTTGTAGTGGTCTTCACGAACCTAAATTGTAAGAAATTCATCTTTATATTTTTAAGATCCCTAGTATCGAGGAGTGATTAAACTGATTCATGTAAAAAATATTCTGTCTGATCAGTTCTTAGCAAATGCTAATGACCCTAGTTGGTACAGACCATTTTTAGAATCCGTTGAGGATTTAACAGAAGAACAAGCATATTGGAAGCCAAATGAAAATTGTTTTAGTATAGCTGAGATAGTACAGCATCTTACCTATTGGAATCAATCCTGGCAGACTAGGTATATTAAATCGCGAATAGACGCTGTCCCTTCAATTGGAAGTAATGAACAAAGCTTTATAATCCCTGAAGATATGACCTTTAATGATTTGAAAAAAATGTTGCTGGATGTTCTCCTCAGGTGGGAAGGATTACTATCTCCTGATAAATTAGAAAGTGATGTTATCGGTTTTTCGGAAAAGGCTTCGTGGTGGCAAATCCTCGGAAATGCAACTACCCATAATGCATACCATATCGGCCAAATTATATATATAAGGAAACTACAAAACAGTTGGAATACTTTTCTCTAAACAGTTCATTTAGTTAACAAAGTTTTTTATTTGCATTACTCTTTATGATTAAGTTCTTTTGCACTAAATGGCAGGTTAGTTGAAGAAGGAATTTGTATTTTCTTCCAGAATATAATTTATTAGACATATATTGGGGGAATACAAATGGGGTTCTATTGGGTGGGCTTTATTTTTTGGTTTTTAATTATTGCATCATTCTTATTATTAATATTTGGCACATGGAAAAAATCTTGGAAAGTTTTAATATGCAGTGGAATTTTCCTTATTTTACCGTCACTATATTTTGGTGGTGCAGAGAATCTGTTTAGACTGCTTGTTCTTTTTCCTCTTATTCCTTTTGTACTTGCAGTTTATATTAAAAAAAGAGTCTAGCCCCTTTATAATAGCGATTGTTTAATAAAGACTAACGGGCAGTTTAGCTCAATATTATCATTTATTAAAAACTAACATTAAGGGTGAAAAGGATGATGAAAGACAAAAAAAGTTTCAAAAAGACAAATAATAGAGTAGTCCACGGTAAGACACCAGAAGAACGTTTTAAGGAATTACACGGAATAACAATAGAGGAATGGAACGAACAACAATTCAAAGCTAAAACTGGAATGACATCTGATGAATGGTATATTAATGAGGCGAAATCTACAACACCTTACGGTTTTATTAAAGAACGCTACGGAACTGTTACCGAGGATGATATAAAGCTTGTTAAGGATTTGCAACTTTTGGGATTAAAAGATGACGTTATATATGTGTTATTTGATTATGTTGCAATTGTAAGTAGAATCGGAATGGTTCACCCGATGGTAAGAGAAATAGGTGAAAATTGGTTTAATGAAAAAATATTTACAATTGAAAAAGCGATTTCTTATGTTAGAGAACAGCAGAAGAAATATATATGATTATTTATAAAAAAATGGAAAGTTTGTGAAACATTGTACTTAAACAAACGGAGGCTTATGCTTAATAAAGGGTTGTGGATGCAGCCCTTTTTCTTGCTAAACCAGCTAATAGTTTGTCAAGACTTTTCAATAAAAATAGAAATTTTGCCATGGTATACTAAAAATAAGCATG
>NZ_JAAOEO010000057.1 GCF_011393025.1 Neobacillus terrae
AACGGGATAATATCCAATATATTATACTAACACTTTTTCATTATAAAGTTAAAGTGTCCTTTTTCAACTAAACTGCCCTATAGTGGAACAGCAGAAAAAAGGTTCTACTTATTATTGAAGTAAAACACCCGTTAGCTTAATAAGAAATTCTTTATACGCAGAGAAAGATGGGATTTCCATGTACATCGCGTCCTACTATGTGAAGGTATTTATCTTGCCGAGGAACAATTTCCTAATTGACCTTATCTCTTTATCTTTTAATATCCCTTCTGCAACGGTAAACACATTATTGGCAATATAAATCCTCAAGAAGCACGGATTTATGATATCGTTAAGGTAAGGTTTGTTGGGAAAGGAATGTTTTTCTCCTTATCCGCATTCCTATGGTACAGTGTAAAAAAGTAGGGGTGGATAGGATGTTTTTCTTGGAACTGTTCCAGCAGTTGCCCGTAAAAATTTTAACGGTTGCACTGCTTATTATATTCACGGTTTATTTGATCCGCAAATCCATCAAGCTTTTCTTTGACAAAACGAGCTTATTAGATGAAAAGCGAGAAGAGACATTGATGCATTTCGCTAGACAGGTGACAAAGGTATTGGGGCTGTTGTTCTTCTTTCTTTATGTGCTTAGCCATTTCTTCAACCTGGCAAAGCTTGTCACTGGTTCGGTCGTGGTGGCAGGTGCCTTGGCATTGATCCTACAGCATATCATCCGCGATTACATTATGGGGCTAACCTATCTGTTTGAGCGTCAAATCCACCTCGGGGATTATGTCATCATCAACGGAAACCGTCAGGGGAAAATCGAGGAAATCAGCATGCGCCACCTGAAGATCCGCCAGTATGACGGATACCTCAATACAGTCGCCTATGGCAGCATCATGGAACTTCAGAACGGGAACCGGGGAAGGCGCCGGGTGAACGAAAGCCTTGTTCTCAACTATAAGCAAAATCCAGACGAGGCCTTCGAGGTGATGGAGGAAGTTGCCCAAACATGCAACGAGAAATACGGTGAATACCTGCTAAAGGATGAGAACGGTGTTCCTGTGGAGAGTTTCAAATTCAACGAAATCACTGAACTAAACGTGGGTTTCAGTGGCCACCGGTATTCATTATCAGGTCTTGTGAAGGAAGCGGATTACGTAGAGGCAGGCAAAAAGGTGAGGTATGAACTAGCAATGGCTGCATACAAAAAAGACTTGATGATGCCAGAGAGCCTCAACACAAGCCATTAAAAATCATAAGAGCAAGAGTTCATACCTCTTGCTTTTATTCTGTTGTTTTTATGAATACAAAAAGTAAAGCCTTGTAGGGATGTAAGTCAGTTCAGGTGGTTCGGACCCCCTCCCGTTGTGCGATGTTCGAATAGCTGATGGAGGATGGGCATACCTGCTCCTGTTGAAGAATCGTCCCGATTAGTTTAAGTTCAAAACTTCACAAATGAAATACTTTCAATTTAATTTGTCATTTTTTTATTTGAATCAATTTATTTAACCTGTATAAAGATGGTAAAATAATTGTAGGAATTTCAATGAATTGGGGTTATTTTGAATGAGCAACAAGAAACAACTTGGAAAATGGGCAGTAAGGGCAATGAACCTTTCCGCATTTATTACTTCTTCTGTAATAGCAGTTGGTGGAGGATTTTTAAGCCTATCTGCTATATCCTCCTCTCATGTGTTCACCGGCCTGATTTTATTTATATTGTTTTTATGGGTAGGCATCGCTTTTTTTCGAATTTGGAATAGGTATTTTAAGCCTTTATTGCTGGAAGGAAATGCAGAAGAAGATGAATTTAAAAAACCATTAAAAAAGGCGTCCTCCTATTAAAAAAGGACGCTTTTTATCTTCCTCGAATTATATGGTAGGCCTGCCTCTTCAGTTCTGTTCTTTTCGTGATTTAGGAGACTATTTTATTTGAACCATCCTTTTTTCAAAAACCATAAATACATTCCCATTCCGATGATAAACATAAGAAAGATGGCTCCATAATAGCCATAGTGCCATGACAGTTCAGGCATATTTTCGAAATTCATTCCATAAATACCAGCAATAAAGGTAAGTGGCATAAAAATAGTTGTGATGACTGTAAGTACCTTCATGACATGGTTGGTTTGTGTAGAATTTAATGTCAGATAGCTTTCCCGAATGTCAGTAGTAAATTCCCGGTTTGCCTCAACCATTTCAGCTAACCGGATAAGATGATCATAAATATTAGCAAAGTATTCTTTTCTTAGTTGAACCGATGATAACCGCTCCGAATTAAGAATCCTGTATACCAGATCTCTCATAGGAAAAATGACCCGGCGTAATAATAGGAGATGATGCCTCGCTTTGAACAGATTTCCCAGGAGCAACTCCGCCGGCTTATTCTCCGAGTTTTCATCTATCTGATTCAAACCATCTTCAACCATTTCCATCAAAGGGAAATAACTGTCCACAATCTTGTCTAAAATTTCATAGAATACCAGCGAAGCATTACATTTTTTAAGATTGTCGGCTTTCAATAGCCGTTCCCATACTTTGTTTATCTCCCCTGATTCCTGGTTATGGTAGGTGACCATATAATTTTCAGAAAAAAATACATCCACCTCTTCCCTTGTCCAGGATTCCTTATTTAATAATTGGAATACAAAAAAAGCATGATTTTCATAATAATCTAGTTTTGGTCGCTGCAGGGTATGCAAACAATCTTCTATTGCCAAGGGATGAAAATGAAAGGGATCACTTAACAATTCAGTCTCCTTACTGTCTGGACGGTCAAAGTCTACCCAGTACCATACATAATCTTTCTTCATGAGTTCGGTTATTTCTAGTCCAAGTGTTATTTGATTGTTATTATCAACAGCAAGGATCCTTATCATCATTTTCTCCTTAATTTTTCTACGACTAGTTGTCATACCATTTTTTCCGTTTATTAAGGTTTCTTTTCCATTTTACCATGCTAGCTATGCCCAATGTAGCAGCTATGATTAACCCGCTGAATGTGACGAAAAGGGCTATATACTGAAAAATGGAATAGGACAGCACCTTTTTCCAATCTACGCCCCCCTTTAAATCCTCTATTACCAAATTCATTCCGAAGATTCCACCTACTACAGTATACAAGGTAAGAATAAGCAACAAAGTGTTTGCAGTTTGATTTGAACTCTCTTCCTGGCGCCTGTACAAAGTATTCAAAGTATTTCGAACGTCCTGGTATAATCCATCTATTCCAAACATCTTTCTTAATTTAAAAAGAATTTCCCTGCCTTGGCTTTGTGATGCCATCTCGAGAAAAAAATAATTCGCTGTAAAGGAATTGATGGAGTGAATCATTTCCTCTACTTTCTCCCGGTCTTTTTCCACTACAATAGCGGAGTATTCATTTGAAAGTTTTAACAGCATAACCTTATAGAACAAATTTAAAAGTAAGGCATAATAGTATTGTCCATAAAAACTGCCCGCAAGAGAAGCAAATAGTTTTGATTGTTCATTAGTTACACAAGCAAAGCAATGTTCTTCAAAGACATATAAGGTATTCGGAGCCCATCTTGCATAACCGTTTTCATTTAAGTAATTACGAATGAACAAAAGGTTGTTTGAACTGACATATGGTTTTCCTTCTTTATTTAAACCGTTCAAATCTGAGGCTCGAAAGGCATCCACCTCATTTAGTGCTTCTCCTTCTTTAAAACCTATTAGGGACTGTACAAACATCCGGCTATCTTCAAAAAAGGGCAGCGTTTCAAAATAGGAACCATTCCTTTTTCCCCGATAAAAAAACTTGGGAAAGTCAGGAAACAAGTATTGAAACAGGAATTGTTCTACTTTCTCAAACTTTATACCATCGCAAACGACTTTTAATGACTTCTCATTCGTACTATTCGAATCCAAAGATCTAAAAAGGGTTGCAAATTCCAACGCTTGAGAAAATTGCCTATCATTTTCTGTTTTAATTTCCGTCCGAATGGATAGAAAGCCCAATTGATAAGGACATAGGATTATGTCGGCGGAATGTATGGTAAAGGGAATGGCTAACTTATCTGTTATTAACTCGCACGATAAACCGAGCTTCTTTGAATATCTCTGGAAGCCTTTATCCGTTTCTGAGTGAGGGAACAATACTTTGTTTGTGAATGGAAGATAATAAGCTTCGATATCTTTGTGTGATACATGGAACTGGCCATAATAAAGAAACTCATTCTCTAAATCATCAAGATGAAAGTGGGTAAATTTCTAATTATTTTTTATGAAATCTATCATTGAATTATTTTCATCTTGAAAAGCAAAAGGAAAGACAAATTGAAACAAGGCTTTTGATAACTTTTTTTCAATAACTTGAGGTTTAAACATGTCTATCTACCTTTCGCTGTCGGTTTAATAGCTAATACCATTATCCATTATTACAATTGCCTTTCTATGCTAAATTGAAACAATTCATCAAATTAAAATAAAAAATGCAGGTGTAATACCTGCACTTTTTAGATTTTTAGTCCCACTATCAATCATCGTCCTAAAAAGCCTTACGTTTGGAGACATTCTAAAAATAGGGAAGAACCATCTATAATCACGATGAGAAAGGTGGGACTGGCATGTACATCGTGTCCAACTTTCTGAAGGTATTAATCTTGCCGAGGATCAATGCCCTAATTGACATTATCTCTATATCTTTTAATATCTATCTAACAGCGGTAACCACAATATAATAGATCCTCACGATGCATGGATAGGGCTTCTTCTTTTGTACATTGTTTTACAAACTTTTGTATGTTTGGAGTTATATTACCAATTTTATAAAATTCATTGAACCAAACAATAGGATTTTATCTTTAGCCACGACCAATGGTATCGTTCAACTTCTTGCGATACCTGTCACTCCAAGTTTTCTCATCCTTCACTAAATCGTCGCAGAAAGCTGCAACGTCCTCACCCGTAAGGTCAGTGACTTTCTTGCCTTCCGCTGCTCCTTCTTCGAAGAGGTCGAGAATGCCGTAAAAGATACGGCTGCTGTCCTTCCAGTCGGTGGGACCACCACCAGCAGTCCACATATATTTTTGGATAGCTTTGTAAGCATTGCGGTACTCACTTGGAAGTGACTTCGCACGTGCTTCCATCGCCCTCCATTCCCGCTTGTCATCCAGACTTCCGATAATTTTTTCAAAAATACTCATTTTACTTCTCCTTTTAATTTTATTTGGTTTTAAGCTCGTTAATTTTGCTTGAGACGAAATCCCATTTTTTCCAGAAAATTTTAAGTTGTTCTTGACCTGCTGCATTGAGTGTGTAAAATTTTCTCGGCGGTCCCATAGTGGATGGCTTTTTCTCGATGTGCACCAGGTTGTTTTTCTCAAGCCGCATGGTAATCGTATAAACTGTCCCATCAACCACATCAGTAAATCCAAGTTCTCGCAGCTGTTGCGTAATTTCATAGCCATAAGTTTCGCCACGGCTGATGATCTCAAGCACACAACCTTCAAGCACCCCTTTCAGCATTTCCGTGATATTTTCCAAGTTTTTTCCTCCATTTGTATGTCGCTTTTTTTCAGTAATCTGTATCACAGGTATTTAGTAACACTTACCACTGGTATATAGTATTACTGAATAGCATCATTTGTCAATAAAACTTTTCGTCAAAAAAGCCCGTTATTACAGCTTCATAGGTGTTTTATCAAATTTGACAGCTTAGAATTTAGTCGGACACGGGATTATTATTAAGAAGATCTAAATAATTTAAAAATAACTGGTGAAGGGGTTGACGACCAAGAACCTGCTCACTTTAGTAGACTTGATTTACATGTTAAAGTGACAAAGATGATGATTCGTAATACAAACGTTTATTTACACAGCATTGAGTCAATTAATTTGCTGCATTTGTTATTTTTATGGATAGGCTTATCAATAAGTATGTGAAGAAATGTACTTAAACTAACCTGCTGCGTTAGTAGAATAAGCAAAAAGACCGCCTGTACTGCCTTTGTAGAGGTACATGCAATAAAAAAATCGGCTCAGTGTT
>NZ_JAAOEO010000058.1 GCF_011393025.1 Neobacillus terrae
GAAGAGGCTATTAATAAGAAAGATAAAACACAAGCTTCAAAAATGGTTGATACTAATCGCCAAAATATTTTGCAAGCGGGTAAAGAATTGGGGCTAACTTTAAAAGAATAAGATAAATTGCATTATTAAGCTAAAAGGTGTATTCCACTAAAAATTGGGATGCACCTTTTCTAACGGGGGCTTTAACTAAATAAGGAGAAATGAAATTATGAAAAAACATTGTTGTGAGGATATGGCATATCATGCAAATTTCGAGTGTGAAATACATGAGAATCCGTTTGAATGTCCTGACAAAATAATCATTTTTGATAAACGAAATGATGACTACGGGCTGATAATACATGATGGTGGAACGTCGTGTATAAGCATTGATTTTTGTCCTTGGTGTGGTTCGGAACTTTGAAAGTTAAATACTTTCTGTTCAACTAACCGGGCTTATGTTGAGTATGAGTGCTGCTGGGGCAGCATCTTTTTTCTTATTAAGCTAAAGGGGCAGATTAGTGGAAGAACAAAACTAATAAATTCTATTCTTTGTGGTGCAGTTCTGGTGCATGTATACGGAACGCTACCTAATATCATTTTTTTAAAAGTATTGTCCATTCCAAACTCAGTCTGTTTGCATACTATAATTCATGGCATCAATAGATTGGAAAGGAGGTGATTTACTTGGGAGAAAAAAGTAGATCAAAGTCATCTAAATCTGATCATTCACACTGCTGTTTTAAACCTTTTATTAGTCCAAATCCTCTTACTACCTTTAATCCCGTTCCACGTTATCCTAAAATTGATAAAACAGCATTTATTAGCCCATTTTCCAGTGTCATAGGAGATGTTACCATTAGGCGCAATGTTTATGTAGCTCCTAATGTAAGTATACGTGCAGATGAAGGAACACCTTTTTATATTGGTTCTAATACAAATCTTCAGGACGGAGTCATTTTACATGGTTTAGTGAATAGAAGGATTTCTGTTGATGGAAAAGGGTATTCCATATTTATTGGAAGAGAAGTGAGCCTTGCTCATGGTGCCCTTGTCCATGGTCCTTGTTTCATTGGTGACAAGGTATTTGTTGGTTTTAACTCCATTGTTTATAATGCAATTGTAGGGAAAGGCGTATTTATTTCTTATAATGCAGTAGTAACAAATGGCGTTGAAATTCCACCGAATAGATTCGTCCCTCCTGGAGCAAATATTGATTCTCAAGAAAAAGCAGATGCACTTGCGCCCGTACCAACGGATAGCAAGGAATTTGCTCATGCAGTTCAACGAGTCAATCAGGAATTCCCCGCATCTTATCACCTGTTATTAGGGAAAAATCGTTGTTCTTGTGGACTAGCCTATGACGAACATTAATTTTTAAAATGTATGCTGGTCCGAGGCCTTTTTTTAGAGGGCTCTTAATAGAAATTAGAAGCTGTCATCGTGGCAGCTTTTTTATTGTAACGAGGTAGGATTCGTTGAAAAATGTAAATAGCATATGTGATTGTGAAGAAATGTACTTAAAGTAACGGGCATTTTACTTTAATAAGAACAATACTTTAAAATTTAACAATACCTAAATTTCGCTAAATCTATGTGTTAAAATAATAGAAAATCATTGAAAGGGATGTAGAAAAATGTCAAGAGGTGAACATTTACTGCAAGAACAATATGGAACCACCAAGAGAGCATCCTCTTTTATAAAAATCAAATGCTTAACTACCTAAACAATACAATGACAGAGTTTATATCGAAGCAAGGTATGATGTTCATAGCAACAGCTGATTCTAGTGGAAACAGTGACTCCTCTTTTAGGGCTGGCTCATTAGCTTTTGTACGGGTAATTGATGATAAAACAATAATCTATCCTGAATATAAAGGGAATGGTGTTATGGCAAGTTTAGGTAACATCATTGAAAATCCACATATATGACTAATGTTTATAGATTTTTTTGAGAATAACATTGGGTTACATGTAAATGGTAAAGCTTCTATTATAGAAAATAGACAATTAAGCTCATTTAATATTCCTGAAGAAATAATGAATGATATCGAAGGAAACGATGGAAACAAACCTGAACGTTGGGTTATGGTCAAAGTTGATGAAGCTTCTATTCACTGTTCAAAACATATCCCAAGACTAAAACAAATGAACAAAAAAATATATTGGGGAACCGAAGATGAAAAACAAAAGGGTGGGGATTTCTTCAAGACAAAATAAAGTATGAAATGATATTTACAGTAAAGATTGTGAAGAAATGCACTTAAACTACCATGAAAATAAGTTTCTTTAAGATTGGAAAAATGACAATACTTAAGAAGACCCTGCTCAATCGATAAAAAAAAGAGGAGAGCGTTAATTAATAAGTCTATGAAGAGGGGTAGACTGGATTAAGGTCTGTATCAGTATTGATACTTCCTACCTATTTTCATTTTCTGTGGTGAAGCGCTGATTTTGCGCTTCATGGATGGCTAAAGGGGCTTATGTTAAAAATGGGATGGCTGCGGCTATCCTGTTTTTTTATTGTGCTAACGGGCGGTTTAGTTCAACAAGAAAATCAACTATAATAAATATATTACATAAAATTAGGAGGCGGATAAAAATGGAAAAGGTAACACCATTTTTAATGTTTCAAGATGGCATCGCAGAAGAAGCGATGAATTTTTATACATCCATCTTTGAGGATTCTCAAATTACAAACATTGTTAGATATGGGGCTAATGAAGCTGGACCTGAAGGCACCGTAATGCAGGCTACTTTTACCTTGAAAGGGCAAGAATTTATGTGTATTGACAGTTATATAAAACATCAATTCTCCTTTACACCTTCTTTCTCAATCTTTGTTACTTGTAATACTGAAGAAGAACTTGATAAGTTTTATGAAAAACTTAATGAAGGTGGACAAGCACTTATGCCTTTAAACAATTATGGTTTCAGTAAAAAGTTTGGTTGGGTAAATGACCGCTTCGGGGTTTCGTGGCAACTAAATCTTCCTTTGTAAATGTTTTAGGGGAAATTAGTAAATAAAAAAACTACATTAGGTAAAGGGGTATTACTTCAAAAAGGGTAATACCTAACTTTATCTTAAATCTTTATATTTTTGACTTTGTGTGTACTTAAACAAACGGGTGCTTTGCTTCAAGAACGAGCAAGGCTTTTTTATTCTTCCACTACCGGGCAGATTAGATTTAAATATACGAACAAATGTTTTATAATAGATTTTGAAAAATACATATCAATTCTATATGAAAATGGAGGAGTAATTTATGTACGTAACAATTTCAGACTTTATTAAAGAATGGAATAAAGAAGCGGCATTATCTCAAAAAGTTTTGGATGGCTTGACAGATGATTCATTAAAACAACAAGTTTATCCTGAAGGACGTACTTTAGGTAGAATTTTGTGGCATTTCACCACAAACGTTCCAAATTATTTAAACAAATTTGGTGTTAAAATGGATAAGGTTGAAAATGCTGAAAATGTTCCGACAACAGCAAAAGAAATCGCTGAAACTTTCAAAAAGGTAAGTGCTCAAGCAGCAGAGGCTATTAAACAACAATGGACAGATGATTCTTTGAAACAAATTCAAATTGCGTTCGGAAAAGAAGAAACAAATGCTTCAATTCTGATGGGCTTAATTAAACATATTGTTCATCATCGTGGACAAGCTACCATTCTTATCCGACAAGCAGGATTAAAACCATTCGGGGTATACGGACCACCGAAAGAGGATTGGATTCCTTTAGGAATGGGCAATCCACCACTTTAATAATATAGGAAAAGGGAGCATAGTTTAGAATTAGAGTTGCAGCAGCAGCCTTTTTTTGTTAAAGAAAAATTGTGAAGAATTTCCCTTAAACTATCGGGTGCTTATGTTAAAGACGGGATGGCTGCGGCGATCCCGTTTTCCTATTATGCTAACGGGGCAGGTTAGTTATATCTAGAAACAAAGAAATTTTCCTAATAAAAGGGTTATTTATTCTATACACTCGTATACTTCAGGAGAGGGGTGAAGGAGTGTGGCGAAACGAAAAAATAAAAAAAAATCTATTAGAGAAAGCAAAATAATGACTGTTATATCAATTATTGTTGTTGTAATCATTATTTGTATATGTTTATTGCTTAGAGAGATAGGCATTTCTGAGGATGTTTTTGGTATTTTAGCACTGGTTCTCGGCTTTATAGGCTACCGTCACGGAAGGAAAAGAAGAGGTAAACACAAGGAGTCCAACAGAGAAAAAAATAAAATTACCTTTATTTCGATAATTGTTATTGTAATCATTTTTTGTATTTGTTTGTTTGTTGGAGAGATAGGTGTTTCTGAGGATGTTGTTTTTTGTTTCTTAGGACTTGTTTGTTACGTTCTCGGCTACCATCAAGGAAGGACAGGAAGAGGTAAACACAAAGAGATTCCTTGAAATATGAAGATACCCTTATTCAACTAAAGGGGGCTTTTGTTTAGGATGATGATCGCTGCGGCGGTCTTTTTCTTATTCAACAAACGGTCAGGTTAGTTCAATAAGAAAACACAGTTAAAATCACAGTAGACCCCTACTGTGCAAGAAAGAGCAAAGGTCAAATGAGGGAGTACTTGATATGAAGGTGACTGCTTTGCTCTTTGTGAGAGTATACCGAATAAGGACTTTATTTAATCAGCATGAAAAAAAGGAACCCCTGAAGGTTCCAATCATAGAAGTACTGGTTGGTTGAAGGCTTTAATTAATAGCTTAATCCATTATATAAGGAATGAATACTAGTGATTGGGCTACGATATAAAATATTTTTGGCTCCTACTGATTTACAGAGTAAAGGAAGCAACAACTGGTAGAGCTTCCTTTGAGGGTTAATGTTAGACAACTGTTAAAAGGTTGATATCACCTTTTGTTTTTTTTGTCATCATTACAATTCACAATAACGATTGGATTTCCAATATTTTTTAAAGTAACAGTGTCAGTGTCATTTTGTGCCTGTGCTTGATTTTGACGTTGAAGCTGAGCTTGTAGTTGTGCTTGCAACTGAGCTTGAAATTGCTTCTGCCGCTGTTTCTGCGATTGGATTACGCGTTGAGTCTGTAACTGAGTTAGAAGTTGCTTTTGAATAACTTCTTGAATTGCCCTTAGCCTTTCTCTGACTCTTTCATCCATAAGAATCACCTCCTTATGTTGAGTTACTAGCAATATATGAGAAAAATAATTTGCTTGAAATGGACAAGCGTGGAGCCTTAAGAATAATGATTAGGACGTCTATGTTTCCTAATTTCATTTTTCAATGAGCTTATAGGATTCAACCTTTTATCATGAAGAATCTTATTAAAACGTTGAGACAGCCTTTTCTTGTGCTACGTGGCAGGTTAGGTTAATGCAAAGAAGTTTATTCTTTGGAGGGACAGGGGTAAATATCTTTAAAACTTCTGCCGAGAGGGGCAACATAGTGAGTAAAAAACAACTAAGAAAGAGGTATATTGTTAAACTAGAAAGGAACGGGGAAATACTCCAGGTTGTCATTGTAGCTAAAAACCTTGAGAGCATGTATAGAGAAGTTTACCGATTATATGGAAGTTTTCTTACTAATGAGTATGGAAAAGATGTAGGCACAATTTCTTTTGAAGAAAAAGATTTATTCCCTACTTTAAAGGTAAGCGATTTACAACAAGTAACAACTCTAAAATAATTAATGAACACACCAAGTCTCTACAAGCTGCCGCACAGGTGGCTTTTCTTATTTAGCTAAAGGACAGTTTAGCATTCCTGTAGAGCGTTATTTTTCATCTTTGAAAAAAATAGAGCTCCTCAGTAAGATATGAGTAAGACACGAC
>NZ_JAAOEO010000005.1 GCF_011393025.1 Neobacillus terrae
ACTAAGAAGACTCGAAAGTTTAGGCTATATAGTCACTCTACAAGAACCTAAAGCATCTTAATCCAGTCCACTTTTCTTCAATAGATTATGAATTGGGCGCTCTCCCCTTTTTTAAAAACGAATGAGCTGCGTCTTATTTTAGTATTGCCTTTTTTCCTTTTAATAGAAGTTAATTTTCATGGTAGTTTAAGTGCATCCTTTTACAATCATATAATCCTTAGTGGACTAATGTATCCAGTAGTGTAAACAAACGGCTTTAATTAATTGGTGTTCTCTAACAGAGGAGATACAGCCTTTTAGTTTAAAAAAGTCTGATAAGTCGATTAGAATTTTCATTTTGGAGGTAATTAGTTAAAAATGGAGGTGAATCTATGATTCCAAAAAAACTTCTGCTTTGGCTAGGTCTTGTTGGAGGTTTATTATTACTATTAATAACTTTCTCTTTCCATTATAAGGATTTTGATATCTTAGGATCTCCTTTAAGTTTATGGTCAATTATCCTTACCTTCATTTTTGTAATAATTTGTTTTCTAATCCGAGCTGCCTTTTCGATTAAGGAAAACAAAATTTTGGCGTTCGCATCAATTATAGTGTCACTGGTGTTCATTTATCCTTTATATTTAGTTATTAAATTGTTTATCCTAGAGAGATGAAGACAGGAAGGTAGTAGAACAACATAAATAGTTCGAGTTAAATGCTCGTATATCTGAGGTAATTAGTTATTATTCGGGGTGAGACAAAAAATGAATATTAACTTTAAGTATTTATTGATTATATCTGTAGTTTTATCCTTGATCTTTCTTCCTGTACTCCCCATAAAAGAATGGATTTACTTTTTCCTTTTATTTAATCTATTGTTTTTTATGATTGGAACAATTACTAAAAAAGTTAAGTCAGTATGGTTTGCCTTTGCTACTTCTTTCTTTTTGGCTCTGTTATTTACTTATTTAATTAATACTATTACTACTATAAAAATACCCTATTTTATAATCTTAATATTCGGTGCCGTTTACTCCGTCTTTGGTATAATAGCTACATTACAAAAAAGGGAATAAGTTTTGAAAGCCCTAAAAATAAGCCTCAACTTCTTTAACTAACCTGCCCCGTTAGTCGAATAAGTGAAAAACAGCAAATTATATCCAAATCATATGCTCTTGCACCTGTTAGTGAAACAACCTTTTTCATTTAACGCTAAAATATGGACCACACCATCCTGTTTCGTGGGTTTGTATGTAAGTCCAGTTAAATCCTTTATCTACAATATAAATATCTTGTTCATTTATAAGGTCATCAGTATTTAACATAGAGGTATTTTCTAGAAAAAGAGCATAATCCGAATGTTGATAAAATACATAACAATTATCTTTTGGTTGATTATTGAATGCGGCTTTAGCTCTTTCTCCTTCCAAACAATCCTTCTTCTCATAACTAAACAAGTGCCACAAATAGCCACTATAACTTCCAGTATCAAATAGGTATATTGATTTCTTATCTTTATTACTTAAATGATTAGCAAAATTATTCTCCCATTGCTTTCGTAAATAAGGTCCCCATTTTGGAATTTCAGTTATTTTTATTTTTTTGGCTTTAAGTCCACCATATAGGTCATTCAATTTTGCCCCTCCCTAAATAAAGTGATATTCTCCATAATATATGAAAACCCTTCTTCAAGTAACCTGCTCTTTATTTCAATAAAAAAAACGGGATCGCCGCAGCCACCCCGTTATTCAATATAAGCTACCCATTAGTTGAACAAGCATTTTTCTATTTACCAGAATATTCACTTGTCTTCTCCAAACTCTACTATATCTATCGAGCTTTAATTATGTTATGATTGATTTAATAACTTTGTTTGGGAACTTTGAGACTTCTCTTAGTCATCCTCCCCTATAAAAGAAGGGAGACTAAGACAAAATGACCTTAAACCACATAGAAACAATGTTAAAAACCATACAACAGTACAGTAATTCTGAAATAACATTAACTTTCAAAAACAAGGAACAGGTTCCTGTGTTGTTAGTATGCTACCTAAACCAGTGTTTTCAATTAACCTATTTGGATAATCACACTATAGAAACTTATGATGATATTTTACTTACAGTTTTAGCTATTGATAGAGCTGTGCGAACTTACATACAAGAAGCCTCTAAATAATTTAGAGGTTTTTTATTTTGTTTTAATATTGATTCTATTAATGACCTCATAAATGATTATGGCTTTTCTTTGCACTTCTTTCACTAACCTGCCCATTAGTCGAATAAGCCGAATAAGTCAGTAAACTCATTGAGTAATATTAATCCAACTCCCATTTTCTAAATGCCTTTTCCTTTTGTTTTAGATTATTGAGGTTTTTGGTGTATTCCTTGGCATAAATAATTGAAAATAGTGTGTCTAGGATATATTCAAAGGATATTTGTGAAGAAAAGGTCCCTACTTTAAAAAAGTCATATTCGTCATAAGGAACCTCTAATGTCAATTCACACAATTTAGACATAGTGGATTCCGAATTACCAGTTAAAAGTATAGTAGGGATTTTCATTGAAGCTAAATATTTTAATATTTTTAAGTGGGCAACCGAACTACCAGCATAACTAATAAAAATGGCACAGTCTGTTTTTTCCAAGTTTAATGCATTCCATGTTGCTTCCCCATACTCATCAGCGATGATCAGGTGTTTATTAATTTTTATAAACTTGTTTTGAAAGCTACGAGCACGAATCTGAGAGTCTCCATTTCCAAAAAGATAAATTCTGTTTGCGTTTCTAACAATATCTACAGCTTTATTTAATTGATTCTTATCTAGTTTCACTAAAGTCTTTCTGATTGATTCTATTGTCAAGTCAGCCATTTTCTTTCCAATGTCTATTGAACTGTCAGATGGCAGAAAAGGAAAATTAGGATCAACATGTGCAAATGCATGTTTATTACTTTGAATTTCATGGATTAATGCTATTTTAAAATTTCTATAACCTGAGAAACCTAACTTCTGACTAAGTCTAATAATTGCAGAGTGAGAGGAAAATGTGTTTTCTGCAAGCTCCTGAATAAACATATTTGGAACATCTTCTAAGTTTATTAATATATAATCAGCAATCCTTATTTCAGTATCAGTAAAGCCCTGCTTTTGTTCAAGTTTCTTTAATAAAGTCATTTCTTCCTCCATTTTATCTGACGATAAGTAATTATTTTATTTATCAGATACGACATGAACTGTACAAAATAATTACTCAATATTATTTGATCATAATTCTGACAGAAATGCTCGTCAACAACATTAAAATGAGCACCTTTTCAAACATTATGTTCAGTCTAGTATCAACAATTCTAAGTATTGTTGAAAATAAGGTCCAATCTGATATAAAAGCATTCCCAAACCACATCACTTTAAATATAATCAAGCTACAAAAGAGAATTGGAGGAATTTTTTATGTTAACAATTACCTATATCGGAAACGGAAAAAGTACCAACCGTTATCACTTACCTTTTTCATTAATAAATTAAGACATTCATGTGAAAACCATTTATTCACGTCAAGATAACAGTATTTGGCAGAAGGAATCAGGAGTTAATTAAAAAAAAATAGTAAAAGATCAAGAAACCATTCAACAAATAGAAATTCTTGAAGAAGGTATTAACAAAATTGAAGTTTACGAAAAAGTTATTTGCATAACAAAGAATGAGGTGAATTAAATTGAAACTCGCAATACTAGGTTCTGGAAAAATTGTTGCTGATTTTTTAACTATAGCTGGGGATTTACCCGATACAGAATTAATAGCCATCTTTGGTACTAACGGAAGTATACCAAAAATGGAAGTGATGAAAAACGAATATGGAATTGGAAAAATATATACCGACTATGAAGAATGTTTACAGGATTCGGATATTGATACCGTGTATGTTGCACTACCCAATCATCTTCATTATTCTTTTTCTAAAAATGCTTTATTAAGAGGAAAAAATGTAATATGTGAAAAACCATTTACAATAAAGTTCAGTGAGTTTACTGAGCTAAGAAATATTGCTAAAGAAAATAATTTAATATTAATTGAAGCAATTACGACACAATATTTATCCAATTACATATCAATTAAAGAATCCATTCATGCCCTTGGAGATTTAAAGATAATCGAGTGTAATTATTCTCAATATTCATCTCGATATGATGCTTTTAAAAAGGGAGAAATCTTGCCGGCTTTTAACCCAAAAGCAGGAGGAGGTGCATTAATGGATATCAATATTTACAATATCCATTTTGTGGTTGGAATTTTAGGAAAGCCTAATTCAGTAACTTATCTTGCAAACGTTGAAAGGGATATAGATACATCTGGTATTCTTGTTTTAAACTATCCAACCTGTAAAGTAGCTTGTATTGGTGCAAAGGACTCGACAGCACCAATACGTACTCTAATTCAAGGCGATAAAGGTTCCATTGTATTAAATGGATCAGCGAACGTTTGTGATTTCTTTGAGTTGAATATGAATGGAGAGGATAGCCGAATCATTGATAATAAAGTCCATCCACACAGAATGTTTGAAGAAATTTATGAGTTTGAAAAAATGATCAAGGAAAATGATTATACCAAAGCCAATTATATGTTAGAACAGAGCCAAATTGTGATGGAAGTTGTCGAGGAAGCATTACTTGATGCTGGAATTAAGTTAGGTTAATTGAAACTCCTTAGTTATCTAGTTAAAATCAAAAAAAACTTGCAGAATTAACTACCGGCAAGTTTTTTTTTCTATTCTCTAGTGCCTGGACCTCTTCACTATAGAACGTGTTTTATCCTTTTTTCAGGTTCAAGTTGTTGACTACTATAACTTTATGAATTGGCTAGCCATTTTCTAAAAAGTGGATTAGAAGCCTTCTTGACTAACCTGCCCTTTAAGTACATTAAGAAAAAGATGCTGCCGCAGCAACATCAATACTCAACATAAGCACCCGTTACTTTAAGTACATTATTTCACAAAAAAAAAGCCCCGTTTGAAAAGGGCAAGATATTTACTTCATAATACTTTTGTCATAAAAACACTATTGGGGTCGTCTTTGTAATCTGAAAAAGGATTACAATATTGAAACCCGAAACTTTCATATAGCCTTTTAGCAGGTTCAAAAGCATTCGTTGAACCTGTTTCCAAACTTAACCTATAATAACCACGTCTTTTGGCTTCCTCCATTATGTGGTCAAGCATTCGTTTTGCAACACCTTTTCTTTGATGTTTAGTTGCAGTTCGCATTGACTTAATTTCTCCGTGTTGTGGCTCAAGCTCTTTTAGTGCACCACAACCGAGTAATTCATTTCCTTCCCACACACTCCAGAAAGTAATCTCTGGTCTCCGTAATTCATCAAGATTTAGTGCGTGTATGCTTTCTAGTGGAGAAATTAATGACATACCTAAAAGATGTTCCCTAATCAAGTTAGTAATTCCAGTTCCCGTTAAATCATCGATTTTGATTTCCATTAGACCCCTCCTTATCCTTGTCACTATAATTTATAGTCCTAAAAATAATTTTTCAACAATTTTGGAAGGTTATCTTACAATTAAAATCAATCTCCTTACTTTACCTCCTTTTCTTGTTGAACTATCCTGCCAGTTAGTGCAATAAGGTTCATTTCTAATTTTACAATACAACCCCTCTTAACAAGAATAAAAGCAGTGCGATTTCGTATGTGAAATCCACTGCTTTTATTCTCGTTTTTATATATGCGTTTTCCTATGTGGGTACTCCAAAAGAGAATGCTTTGTATAATACCGGGGTCACCTGTTAGCAGCATAAGCTCTTTTTATAGCTGTGCGAACGGGGGTACATATCACTGAGATACAAGAGCTTCCTTCTTTTATGATGCTTTTTGGATTTGAACCGTCTTTCCTTCTTTACGCCACTTCTTATATTCAGCAGTTGCAGTGAAAAGAACGTCTGTGGATGAGTTAAGGGCGGTTTCAAATGAGTCTTGTAAAACGCCGATGATAAAGCCTACTCCTACTACTTGCATCGCAACATCAGCTGGGATTCCAAATAAGCTGCAAGCTAAAGGAATCAGCAATAGTGAACCGCCCGCAACCCCTGAAGCACCGCAAGCACATACAGCTGATAGTAAGCTTAGAATGATCGCTGTAGGGATATCCACATGAATGCCAAGTGTATGAACCGCTGCAAGTGTCAGCACTGAGATCGTAACCGCGGCACCAGCCATATTAATGGTTGCACCAAGCGGAATAGATACAGAATAAGAATCTTTATCTAATTTTAAATCTTCGCATAGTCTCATATTCACAGGAATATTTGCTGCTGAGCTACGTGTAAAGAATGCTGTAATACCACTTTCCTTTAGACATTTAAATACAAGCGGGTATGGATTTTGGCGAATATTTACAAACACAATGATTGGATTGACAACAAAGGCCACGAAGATCATGGATCCAAGTAAGACAACAAGTAATTTCCCATAACTTAGTAATGAGTTGATTCCATTCGTGGTTATGGAGTCAATCACGAGACCCATGATTCCAAATGGTGCCAACCTGATGACCCATGTAACCATTTTGGATATGGCATCTGAAAAATTAGAAATCAATGTTTTTGTGGTATCAGAGGCATTTTTTAACGCCAAACCAAGAAGGACTGCCCAAGCTAAAATACCGATGTAGTTCGCATTATAGATAGCTTTCACAGGGTTATCGACAACGTTCATTAGTAATGATTTGAGAACTTCTACCACACCGCCAGGAGCGGTCACATCCTGTGCGCTCTTGGCAAGCGATATGCTGACAGGAAAAATAAAAGATACAATAACGGCAAATAGACCAGCTAAAAAGGTTCCTAATAAATAAAGGAAGAGAATGGATTTCATATTCGTTTGGTGACCTTTTTTGTGTTGTGCGATCGCTGACATAACCAAGAAGAGTACTAATACTGGAGCGATGGCTTTTAAAGCACCTACAAATAAAGAACCTAAAATGACAACAGGTTTTGCTACTTCAGGAATCGTTACAGCCAGGATAATACCAATTATCAATCCAGCAATGATTTGTTTTACCAAACTGATTTGATTCCATTTTTTCAAAAAGCTTTTCATAAATAGTCTCCCCCATGTATGTAAAATTTTTTTATGGAAAAACATTATTCAATTAAGTTATGAAGTTTCCTATTTTAACAAAGTGTATCTCTTTATAAATAGGAATTTCAACTTTTTTTATAAGGAGGATAACCATTTATATAACTTATCTATCAATCGAATATTATCAATGAATAGAATTATAATGAATTTTTTGATATTTTACAATAGTGACCACTTTGTAAAAATAGATCTTTTTTAAATGTAAACGGTTAATAATAAAGTAAAGAATGGAAAAATAAAAAAAGACGGACAATGCTTGTTTTTAATTAACTGCTTAAATGCCGTAACAATCGTATGTACAAAATATCTGCAATTTTTAAACCATCTAATCAGCATTCTATCAGCCCATATATGGACAAGTTTGAATACTGGTAAACTTCAAAAACATATTACCCTTTTTGTTTTAACACATAATCGGTAAAATGAGGAGAATGAAAAAGAGACGGAACAAATCCGTCTCAACCACCTTAATCAAGCAATACCTTTTTGATCTTTTCTTTAGTTTATACTAGTGTTAGTTCTTATGAATACGAAAGTAATCGAATTTGGCTGGTATATGTCTTCCGCTTACAGGAGAGATGGCAAACAAGCCAATCTGTTCATTGCCATAAGAGGCGTCAAATGGGATACCCACAGGCCTCCATTGCTCTCCATCACCACTAACAAAGAAAGTATACATTGTACCTTGCTTTCTTATTTTTAAATACACATCGTCCCCGATATCATTTGGAGATTGACCTGAGAAGTAACGCCCTTCCGATTCCATCGCAGTTTCAAACATTTTCCTGTCCGTAAAGACAAAGGATAGCTTCATATAGTTATCCGGTCCATTCCACGCAACAAGACCTGCCTGTTCAAATCCACGTTCAGGACTGAAATTTAACTTTGTTGGAATCTCATAATCTCCCTTTGGCGCCTGACGCAGAAAATAATTCAGCGGTTGATTGCGTTCTTGATAGGTATCAGAATCCTGAGTTGTAATGGTTAAGAAACCTTTGTTCTTTGTGAGTGACCAGAAGTCCTTATTCTCCTGTCCAGGACCTGGACCGACCATCCACTCTTTTCCCAGAATCGGGTCGTTAAAATGATCCATCATAGGACCCACTTTCCCAAGAGAAAGTCCGCTGTCTGTTATATATGAAACCGGTTTGGTTCCAGGGAACACATCAAGACTGTCATACTCCACATAGCCTACTTTTTTCGTAAAACATATTTTATTTTCCCCTGAATTCAAATAAACATTCGCTGTAGAAATGCCCCAATTGTTCCATCCGGAATTGACGGTATAGAAGTTGGTTGCACTTCCCCCATTCACTTGGAGGGAATCCAGAGCCAATCTCCTATCCCGGTTTCCCGTACGGGCCGGAAAGGCTCGTGTTCGATTAAAATGATTTTGGAAAATGAATTTGACATTTATTTTAGCAGAAAAAAGATACAAAGAATTATGAAAAAGTATGGGATTGTTTGCCTTCACTGGAAGTCAAACACTTATAAAAAAAAGGCCAAAGCAACAAAAGAACATCAGGTTGTTCCTAACAAGTTAAACAGAGAATTTAAGGAAGGGATTCCAGGAAAAGTATTATTAACGGATATTACATATTTACCATATAAAGGAAATAATATGGCTTATTTGTCAACAATAAAAGATGCCTCCACTAATGAGATTTTAGCTTATCATGTTTCAGATAGGATCACTTTAGATATCGCAACCACAACCATTGATAAATTAATGAGTAATAAGAAAATCAGCCTACACCCTGAAGCATTTATTCATTCAATTCAAGGAAGCGATTATACAAGCCTTCGATATCAAAAACTGTTAAAAGAATACGGGTTAGGCCAATCTATGTTCAGGCGGGGAAACTGTGGGGATAATGCCACGCAGGAGTCCTTTTTTGGTCATTTAAAAGATGAGGTAGAATATCAATCTTGTAAGACATTAAAAGAATTAACGGCGAAAATAAATCATTACATGGTTTACTATAACAATTATCGTTATCCATGGAATTTAAAAAAGATGACCCCCAATTCAATATAGGAATCATCTTCTAGCTGCTTAACTCTTTTTTTTATATCACGTGGGTGCCAGTTCACACCGGTCATGTACCTGTTGAAGTTGTACGGCATTAAGAAAATTCCTTCTATATTTCCCTTCTCGTCTAACCACTACCAAGTTTGCTTCTTCCAGAATATTTAGGTGTTTCATAATGGCGTACCGGGTGATATGAGGAAAACATTCATTTAATTCACCGGTTGTTTTAGGTGAATCCTTGAGTATATCGAGAATTTCCCTTCGAATAGGCTGGCCTAAAGCTTTAAATACTAAGGAAAGCTCTTCTTCCATTAAATCCTTCCTTTCGTATAAGTTATCAAACACGATAACATGTGGCTAAAGGTAACATGTTAATCAAGTCGAGTCAAACTGATCCCATTTTGCAAAATAGTATTCATGATTTGATATGTAAAAAAACAGCATACTTCCCTGGGGAAAGAATGCCCGTCAATAAATAGGCTTGACCAGCTAATTCTGGCTGCCCTTATTTATGTTTTTTATCTTAGAGTAAAAGAACAAAAACCCTAACCTATTTTCACTGTATCTTTTTCTAAGTCCTTTAATCTTTCTGCAACTTGTTCTTCTGTTAAACCTTGTTCTGCTACATATCTGTTTCTTGGGTGTACTCTGCATTCATGTGTGCATCCACGCAAATATTTATGCTCATTCTCTTCTGAACATAAAATTTGTTTATTACACTCAGGATTTGCACAGTTTACATATCTTTCACAAGGTTCACCTGTAAAGTAATCCTTTCCGACAATCACATGTTCAGTTCTGTTAACTGGAACGCTAATCCGTGAATCAAACACATAGAGTTGTCCATCCCACAATTTACCCATTGCTTCTGGATCTTTACCATAGGTAACGATTCCACCGTGGAGTTGGGATACGTCTTCAAAGCCTTCCTTCACTAACCATCCGGAAAACTTCTCGCATCGAATACCTCCTGTACAATATGTCAGGATTTTTTTACCTTCGAACTGCTCTTTATTTTCTCGAATCCATTCAGGCAATTCACGGAAATTCGTAATGTCAGGTTTTATCGCTCCTCTAAAATGACCTAAATCGTATTCATAGTCATTTCTTGCATCAATGATGACTGTGTCCGGATCTTGCATAGCCTCATAGAACGTTGCCGGTTCCAGATGTTTACCTGTTACCATTAAAGGATTAATATCATCTTCTAAACGAAGCGTAACAAGTTCTTTTCGGTACCGCACATGCATTTTCTTGAAAGCGTGGGCATCTTCTTCATCCACTTTAAACACCATTTCTGCAAAACGTGGATCTTCATTCATTGCTTTCATATATTTTTCAGTTGCTTCAATTGTACCTGATACTGTTCCGTTAATTCCTTCATCTGCTACAAGAATACGGCCTTTAAGACCTAACTCTTTGCAAAAGTTTAAATGCTCACGTGCAAATTCTTCTCCGTTCTCTATCGGAACATACATGTAATACAATAAAACACGGAATTGTTTTTCCATTATCTTTTCACCTGCGCTTTTATATTGGTATAATATATAGACTAAAAAGGATTTTTTATAAGTGAATGATATTTTTATACCCAAAGGTATAAAATACCTAGATATTATACCAATAAAACTTAAAAATTTCAAACTCATTTTTGTTAAACAGATGGTGTTAATAATTCAATTATGATCACAGCATCCTGTTCTATTATTATTCAATACCTAATATATTCTTTGCCTGGGCCTTATCTGCTTCCATCAGTTGAATAAGAGAATCTAATCCTGTAAATTTTATTTCTTCCCTTAAGTATCGTAAAAAGGAAACTGTTACTGATTTCCCATATAAATCACCGGTAAAATCGATAAGATAAGCTTCTATTAAATATACCTCCCCGCTCCACAGTAGGACGGTATCCTGCGCTAATAAGAACGTGCCAAAACTCATTTCCGCTTCCTTCAATCTTAATTTCAGCTGTTCCTATATAAACACCAGGTTTCGGAAAAACATATGTATCTACATCGCCTAAATTTATAGTTGGAAAACCAAGGGTTCTTCCTAAAGCTTCTCCATGGATAACTTCACCTGTAATAGTGTAGGCTCTTCCCAACAGTGCTGCAGCAGCCTCCATTCTTCCCTCCTTTATAAGGGATCGAATATCATTGCTGCTAATCACCTTTCCATTTTGCTTTATTAAAGGAACAACTGTAACGGGAATATTGATACTCTAACAAAGTTCAGCTAGATCTGATACGGAACCTTCCCGGCCTTTTCCAAAGTGGAAATCGTCTCCAATTATAATTCTTTTAACCTGCAGCCTGGAAATATGCTCTAGAAAAAATTCGCGCGCTGTTATGTCCGCATATTCCTTTGTAAAGGCGATGTTATAGATTCGTTCAACACCGAACTGTTTAAGAACTCTTGCCTTTTCTTTTTCTGGTGTCATTTTATTCTTATATTCTTTGTCTTCCCTTAAAATCCAGCGTGGATGATCTGAAAAGCTCATAACCGCAAGAGTCTCGTTTTCATTTTTCAGCTCTCTGGCCTTGTGAAGGATAGCTTGATGTCCAAGATGAATTCCATCAAATTTTCCAATCAATAAAATTAAAGGGATATCATCTCTGGGAGGTTTTGATGTAATTTCAATGATCTCCAATGAATATCTTCCTTTCATCCATAAAAGTTTCGAACGGAAAGCAGGTGGAATAAGGATCCTTAGTTGCTTTTAGAAATCGTATTTTGCCTCTTTTTCCTCTCGAAGCTTCGTAAGGGTCTCCGTTAACAAAACCGTATCTTCAACAAGACGTTCAATTCTAAAAAGGACATCATCATTTACAATTTGTTTGTTATGGAAATCCTTTTCCTCAATAAATACATAAGTCTGAACAATTTGGCCTTTCATATAAGAAACAATTGGCTTAAGCTGTTGTTCAACTACCAGATAGTGTTTGGCAGAACCTGCTGTTACAAGAATGCTTACCACTTTATCACGAAAGGCGCTCACAGGCAGCAGGTCGAAAATGTTTTTTAAAGTAGCTGGAATTGATGCCTGAAAAATAGGTGTTCCGATCACAAGCGCATCAGCCTCCATGATTGTTTTTGTCACGTATCCAGTATCACCTTCGTATTCCAAGTAATTTCTTCCATCACTAAACTGAAGATTATATTCTGCAAGGTCGATCAGTGTAAACTGTGCTTCTGGAAGTTTTTCAGAGATTTCCCTGGATAAGCAGTTCATTGCGGTTCTCGTCTTAGATCCTACTATGGAGCCGGATATTCCAACTATCTTCACGATGTTCTCCTCCTATTTTTTTGCTGTATATTTCCTTATTGCAGGTAAAATTTCGGTGCCGATAATTTCAATATTCTTCATTAATCGATCAAATGGCATACCGCCAAAATCCATTTGTGCGAGATAACGCTGATGACCGAAAAGCTCATATTGATACAAGATTTTCTCGATGATTTGCTGCGAGCTTCCTACGTTAATAACACTGCGTTTATCTGCAGCCTGAGCGAAAGCCTGTTTTGGAAAGCCTTGTCCATTTGTTAGTACCATTCCTTCATTAATATATGGATACATCTCTCTCATGGCTTCTTGTGACGTTTCTGCTGCAAAGAAAAATCCTGTTGTTCCAACTGGTAAAGCAGACGGGTCAAAACCATTGTTCCTCGCTGTTTCCCTGTACGCTTCTATTATATTTTTATAGATGCCTGCAGGGCCTCCAAGAGCTGCAAGCATCATCGGAACGCCTGCATAACCCGCCTTCATAGCACTGGATGATGTACCTCCAACCGCGCGCCAAATGGGAAGTGAACCGTTTTTTGGCCGGGGCAGAATTTCTGCATTTTTTAATGGCTCACGGTAATTTCCACTCCAATTAACGATTTCTTCTTCATTGATTTTAAGCAGCAAATCAAACTTTTCTTCGAACAGCGCTTCATAATCACTAAGGTTATAGCCTAATAGATGATATAGCCCAACACGGGACGCCCGGCCGGCGATAATCTCTGCACGTCCATCTGAAATCAAATCAATTGTGGCAAAATCCTCGTACACACGTACTGGATCTGAAGTACTAATGATTGTCGAAGAGCTTCCGATCTTAATGTTTTTTGTCGCCTGGGCTATAGCAGATAAAACAACTGAATGGGCCTGAGTGACAAAGTAATCCTGATGGCTCTCTCCCACACTAAAAAAGTCAATACCTGCCTGCTCAGCATGCTGGGCCAATTCAATAATTTCCTTTATCCGCTGCTGAGCCGAAATGCGTTTTCCGGTTTTTGGGTCGGGAATATGATCTCCTAAAGTATATAGGCCAAATTCAAGCCCTTTGCTCGTATCGATTCGATATTTTTCCATATAATTAAGCATCCTTTATGTAATTTTATTTTTATTGCCGCCGATCATCTCACTTGATGCAATAGCTAAGGATGTAAATTTTTTTACAAATCGCAAAAACCAAATAGCTTTATGGTATTAATTTTTATCTCTCCCACTTAGACTTTTTTGCAAAAAAATCATTTCATCCGCTAATAATCTTATACGATTATTAACTTCTGGATTGGTGATTTCGTTATTTTCATTAAAGTCATTATTGTGGACAAAAACATTGGCTGATGGAACGACACCTTTTAAGTAGGTTAGGATTGGTTTAAGCTGGAATTCCTGAACAAGAAAGTGCTTATCAGTTCCAGCTGTTGTGATCATTCCGGTCACCTTGTTTTTAAAAACATCCATTGGCATGTGGTCAAACAAATTTTTTAAAGCCCCAGGAATCGATGCTTGATAAATCGGTGTACCAATGACAAGGAAGTCAGCTGTTGACACTGTATTAACCACCTTTACGGTGTCATTGTTGTAATAGCTTAGCGGCGTCCCTTTCACAAATTCCACTTCATAATCCTTTAAATCAATAAGTTCAATTTCAATCGATGGATCAATAGCCTTAGCTGCCTGCAATACTTCAAAGACAGCCTTTGACGTTTTAGAACCGATCAGCGAGCCTGAGACACCAACAAGTTTCATTGCCTTTTCCTCCTTTTAAATAGGACATCCTCAATTTTTTCCTATGTGCTATTCCCTTTTATTTCATTTTATTGTGGTATTCCCACTATGTAGACAAATAGTTGAATTTATTAATGGGGACAAATATGTAAGCCTCGAACGTCTAGTGAACAAATCTTAATGACCCAAGCGACTTTTTTCCCTGGCACACTGGCTCGTGGAAAAATCTTAGGGAACCCAAGCCACTTTTATCTATAAAAGCCATCTCGTGGACAAATCGTAAGCAACCGGTGAGAGATTTGTACCTCTACCCAGTCTCGCCGATTTTTTTACCCTAAAATCCTTACCTAAAAAATAAGGTGCCAAAAAGGCACCTTATCACATACCATTATTTTTGTGCACTCTCATACTTTTCTGTTACAGCATCCCAGTTGATGATGTTAAAGAAGCTGGCAATATAGTCAGGTCTTCTATTTTGGTAATTTAGATAATATGCATGCTCCCAAACATCAAGGCCAAGTACAGCAGTCTTGCCTTCCATAATCGGGTTATCCTGGTTTGGTGTGCTTGTTACCTCTAACTTGCCGTTTTCACCAGCAACGAGCCATGCCCAGCCGGATCCGAAACGTGTTGTGGCAGCTGCTGAGAATTCCTTTTTAAAGCTGTCAAAGCTTCCGAATGATTCATTGATCGCTGCTTCAAGCTTGCCTGAAGGAGCGTTGTTTTCTTTAGCTGGAGCAATGACTTCCCAGAACAGGCTGTGGTTCAGGTGACCGCCCCCATTGTTTCTTACAGCATTTCGAACCGCTTCTGGAACAGCATCAAGGTTTGAAAGAAGTTCTTCCAAGGATTTTTCCTGAAGTTCAGGCTTTCCTTCTAGAACAGCATTCAGGTTGTTTACATATGTCTGATGGTGTTTGCCATAGTGAATCTCCATGGTGGCCTTGTCAATATAAGGCTCCAAAGCATCAAAATCATAATTTAAAGCTGGAACTGAATATGTAGTCATTTTTTTGTCCCCCTATAATATTTTTATACCAATTAGTATAATTAGTACATTTAAATAGTAATAGATGTAATTCTAGAAATCAAATAATTACGCTCTGATTTTTAATATTTTATACTTTATGGTATAATTAATGTGTAACTTTATAATTTCTTCTCCTCAAGTGGAGGTATAATATGAATGCTATAACCAAGAGCACGAAAGAGAAAATTCTTGATTTGCTAAAAAAGGAAGAACAGATGACGGTTAATGATTTGACACATCGCCTTGAGATTACCCATATGGCTGTACGAAAGCACCTTAACAGCCTTGAAAAGGACGGTCTTATTGCTTCGAAGACAATCAAGCAGCCCATGGGAAGGCCGCTCCAATTATATACTCTCTCCAATAAGGCACAATCCCATTTTCCGAAAAACTACGAGGGCATCAGCGTTGAGTTCCTTCATGATATTAAGGAAATTCATGGTGAAGAGTCAGTCGAGCTTTTATTTAAAAAAAGAGAAGACCGCCTCACACGTGAGTACAGCAAAAGACTAGGTAATAAATCTACCGTTCAAGAGAAGCTTCATGAACTGACCGATATCCAAAACGAAAAAGGATATATGGCTGAGCTCACTCGGGTGGATGAGAACACCTTCGAACTGACAGAGTATAACTGTCCAATATTCTCTGTCGCTAAAGAATATAAAGTCGCTTGCCGCTGTGAGACCGAGCTCTTTAAAAATATTCTCGGTACGGAACGGATCAACAGAAGCTGCTGCCAAACAGATGGCTACAGTCACTGCAAGTTTCTTTTTCAAATAAATTGAGGAGCATACCCGGTATGCTCCTCTTTTCTTTTATTCATTTCCCTACCCTGCTTTTCGGATAGCCTCTAATCATTCTAATAATGTTAACAGCAAACAGGAAAAAAATAATCAATGCGTTAATGGTATTTGACCCCAAAAAAATTTGGGCAAGGACGGCAGCAATTATTGGTTTAGTCAAAGCAAAAATGGTCATTTTCCAAAGAAACTGAAGCTTTAACTTTCTCTTTAAAGGTTTACTGAATACCAGGCCGCAAAATGATAGAAAGGTGATTCCCACCAATCCATAGAGTAACATAAAAAATGGATATAAAATAAGCACCTGGGTGATATAAAGACTTTGGTTTTCCTGATTGGTATGTAAAAGCAAGTTTATTTCCAAAGGAAGAAGAATTACGGTCATGAGTATGAAAAAGTAAAGGATCGCTTTTTTCATATCATATTTGTTCAACCGTAAGACAGCTTCCTTTTTTGGAAATAACATGGAATATTTCAATATATTCATATATTTCATGGCTTCGTCCCTTTATTAAGCATAGACAGCCAATTCAGCTTCTATTTGCTCTTTAATGAGCTCCAGGCATTCCTCGGAAGTTTTGGCGAATATTCTCTTGCCGTTAACGATGGCATACGGCCTTTTCGCACACATTCCGCAAAAGGAAAGGCAGCTGTTTTCAATTACTGCCACTTCCGGATATTCTGTTTCCAAAATTTCAGCTAAAGGAATCTCCGTAATAAGGCTGCCATCACAAAATTCTACAACAACAATTCCCATTGCACTTTCCCTCCTTGTCTTGCGATTCAAAAAGTTCTTAGAGAGCTGAAACAATAAGTTTCAGCTTCTTTCCTTCGTGCTTTACCAGGAAGTCAATGATATCATCATCTTCTATAAAAAAATCATTCACATATTTCGTACCCCTGTGAAAGTTTTGAGTCCCTTCATAGAAAAATACCTCAGCAGTTCCCATGTATGTTTGGGAAAAACAGAATCACAGCCAATGTTCAAATGAACCATCTTACCATATAAAAAACTAAAAAGTTTTGAGACAGGCTCTCCATCAATGAGTACAACCTCTGATCCTTTATTCTGCTGGACGGTAATAAGTCCTTGTATTTCTTTCATATGTCTTCCTCTATGTGCGACAAAGTTATTTTTTATACTCATAGGTATAAAAACACGTAACTATTACACCATATTTTTAGATGAAATTCAATAATAATGTTCTGTGCAGTATCGCGGACATTTTGGTGGCTGATATAAAGATAAATGGCTTCGAAAAGCGGTCTCACAGACATTTCGGTGGGTGATAGAACGGGAATTGTCCTCGAAAGGCAGTCTTCCGGACATTTCTATTGCTGATAGAACGGGAAATGGCAACAGTCTTTACATAAGAATTAGAAGAGTGACACAAATTTATGTCACTCTTCTAAAAATGGTACGAATTACGGTGCTTTTTCACTCTAAATGCGACCTAAAACACCGTCATATCAACAAAAAAGGCAGTCCGATTCAAATACGAAAAGGACTGCAAATTAGTTTGTGATTTAATGATTTATACTCGAAAACTGAACTCGTAGAATAAGGGGCAATTTTTTCGTGTTCGATTTTCGGGGTATTTCTATGGACCGCTTCAACGGTTTTTTTATCGTTTGGGAAATTATAGATTTTCACCTTGTGGATATCTCCGAACTAGGTTATTGTAATCCAACTCCAGCGCCCAGCCCCTCGGGGTCATAAGCCAAATCACTTCAGAAATCAGGACAAGGAACGCTTCGGAAGAATCCGCATCGCACGAAGGAAAAGCTTTAGCTTTTTCGAGGATGACTACGTGATTCGTCTTATGCCTGTTGGAGGCCCACAGGACAAGGAAAACTTCGGCAGCTTAAGCATCGCACGAAGAAAAAGCATTTGCTTTTTCGAGGATGTGGGTCAGGAAGGCGTTGCCACAGGACGTGGCGATTTTAGCCTTTCATCCTCTAACCAGGGCGCTTGCGCCTTTTGTTCTTATGATTTAAAAATCTGGCTGATTTCTTTAACTTCCTCATCCGTTAAATGCACTTGAAGAGTTTTTAAATTATTTAACACCTGGTCAGCATGCTTTGCCCCTGGAATGATAACATCAATGGCGTCGTGAGTCAGGTACCACGCAAGAACGACATGGGCAACTTCGGCCCCCTTATGATTAGCGATTTTTCGAATTTGTTCACTTTCTCTAAGGTCTGTTCAAACAATTCCTTTTGGAAAAACTTGCCGCGCTTTTCAGACAGGTTGGTATTTTTATCATACTTTCCGGTCAATAAACCAGAAGCCAGCGGGAAAAAAGGGACAAACGAAATCTGATGCTCTGTAACATATGGGAACAATTCCTTCTCCGCATCACGGCTAAGTAAGTTATACTCCCCTTGATACACATCCACATATCCGTCTTTGTTGGCTTCCTTCAATTGTTCGATGGAAAAATTAGAAACACCGATTGCCCGGATTTTTCCCTCATCCCATTGCGTAAAAGGATTTCGAACCGTCATTTCCCCAGGGGATTATCAAATACTCTACCAGGACATTTTAAGATTTGGGCATTTCTACTTGTTTCAATAGTACTTACACTATCAGTGCTAAGAATCCATAAAAGAGCATTTCCTCTCTAAATCATGCATTCTTTTCCTGTTTCGTGCATTTCCTCTCTAAATCATGCATTCTTTTCCTAATTTCGTGCATTTCCTCTTTGAAATCGTGCATTATTTTCCCAATTTCGTGCATTACCTCTTTGAAATCGTGCATTCTTTACCTAAAGAATAAAGGTGTGAAAAACAAAACCTCCTCAAGAAATGATTGAGGAGGTTTTAACGAACATTTTTAATTAAAACTCTGAACAAAATTGCTCATAATTCAAAATGGACAAATGGATCCCTTAAAATAAATCAAATGACCATTCAATGTTTATAATGAATGAACCTTTTTATAATTGATTAGAAGTATATGTTATTATTTTATAACTTCTATCGCTTTTAAAACAGATCCATACGTCTTAATCGATGAAAAGTCGATTCCGGCACTAATAGATTTTGTTGCTAAATCGGGACGAATACCAGTAAAAACCATATTTACTCCCAACAATCGAAGAACATCATTTATTTTAAATAACTGACTTGCAACATATGTATCAATAGTAACAATTCCGGAAAAATCCATAATAAGGTATGCAAGCTTTAATCGAGAAATTTCGGGTACAACCCAATTAAAAATATGTTCAACTCTTTCAGATTCAACGTTTCCTATTAAAGGAAGAACAGCAATACCATCATGGATAGGTACAATAGGAGCCGATAATGCATCTATTGCTTTTTGTTTTTTAATTAACTCTTTTCCTCTTTCATCAATGACACTATCGGTCTGTCGCTCGAAAGCAAGTATGGTCTCAGTAACGGTTATATCGAGCATATAGTTAACACGTTTATTTATTTCAGCAGATTCTTCAAAGGTAAGTCCATGCTCTAAAGAAACCTTTGTGATTTGGTCTATAAGACCCAATCTAATTTGAGGATAACGCCCGATTACTCCTGAAATTCTGCCCCTGTGCGCCGCTGAACGTTCTCCACTTTTTTGACTCATTTTTAAAAAACCTTCTGGTACTTCATATTCATTTAATGTTATGCCTTCAGCCGATAATGTGATGAACTCAGTGTAAACACTGTAGTAATACTCTAATTCTTCTTGAGAAAGTACGATCCCAAGTCTTTGGACAATATCATCAACGACTTTAACTGCTAATGAATCAGCATGTTCAGTTAGATAATCAGCAACCACTGAAAATGATTTCATAATTCTCCCCCCATCCTTTCTTTCATTTCGATTATATCCTTTATTTTTTAAAATGAATATTTTTAATCATATTGTTAGAATATCCATTTTCTAAATTATATTTACTTTAATCCTTCTACATCTTAACTTCCTTCTTTAATCCTATATCACCCTATGTCCATAAATAGATGTCAAATGTTAAGTCAAAAATCTAATAAGAAGTTTAAATGCCAATGAAAATAAAGAAAAAGACATGTGCAAAATCACACGTCTACTCTTTAGGCATTTATAAAGAAATTACCTGATACGGCCCATTAATATTGTTTTACTCAACACTCTTTAAGAAATCTCCTATAACTCTCAAATATTCTTCCGTTTCCTCCACATATGGCATATGTGCGCTGTGTTCAAATACATGAAAATTTGAATTCGGAGTCAGGCTGCTATAATACTCGGTTGATTCCGGAGTGGCTTCATCATACCGGCCGCATGTGTAAAGGGTTGAAAAGGATATCTCTTTAAGTTGGGAGGTACAGTCAAAGGTTTTAAGATTGCCCATTACCGTAAATTCAGAAGGACCCCACATGATCTCATATACTTCTGGGTTCCTATACTTTCTTCCCTCTTTCAGCCATTCAGGGTATGGATCTAATCGGCAAACAAAATTCTTATTGAACTCCTCGATTGCCTTTTTGAATTCTTCCGAATCCGTTGTGCCATTTTCCTCACAGCGGGTAATGGTTTCCTGAACGTCTTCTGGCAGCTTTTCAATATTCCTTTTTTGGTCCTGTTCCCATAGCGGAGCACTAAGACATGGACTTGAGAAGATAATACTCTTAACTCCGCTTGGCTGGGTCAGTGCATATGCCGCAGCAAGTGTTGTTCCCCATGAATGGCCAAGGATATGCACCTCATCAAGTTTAAGAGCTTCTCTAATCTGGCCAAGCTCCTCCACAAACCGTTCAATCCTCCATAACGACTCATCCTTTGGACGGTCAGACCTTCCGCAGCCCAACTGATCATACAGGATAACAGGTCTGTCTTTACTTAGTTCTTTTAGTCCCTGGAGCGAATAGCTTGATGAACCTGGACCTCCATGCAATACAATAACAGGTGTTCCGCTGGCATCTTTATTATGTAATTCATACCAGATCTTTCCCCCTGTTACATTTACAAAGCCTTCTTCTCGCATAATCTTTCCCCCTTATTCTATAAAAGCTCTTATTCAGCTTTTAAAAGCGGTATATCTACTTCTACGCCAAGCTTTTTGAAGATTTTCTCGAGTGTTTCTAATCCGGATTTCGGATTGATTTTAGTCTCAAGATAATAGATTTCCCCGGTTAACTCTGACTTATAGGTATGCATTTGGACAAAATGCCTGTTATCCTTATGAATTGGTTCAAGTGCAATAGCATATCGTTTTCCGCCGTCAGTTGAACCCAGTATAATTCCCTCTTTTACAAGATCATACAAAGCTAAATTTTTAGCTTCCATCCAATTCAACGCTTCCTTCCATATGGATGGAACACTTTCACCCCGAATGACAGTCTTTACATCTCCAAAAGTAACCTTTACATAAAGAGAGTCCCACTTTTTATAGCTTTTACGCTGTTCTTCCGTAGGCTGTTCTGCTTCGGTTACGGCTTCGGATGTTTCCATCACTTTTGATTTGATCTGTTCAAACAGCTTTTCAATTGTACCTACGCCGACATTATCATATTTAGCTAGAGTAACCAGTTCGTTTGGCAGCTGGCCAACGGTTTTGATCTGATTCTCATTCAGCTGTCTTAACAGTCCTGGAATTCCTGTGAATTCATCTGCAGTAAGAGATACTTTTGAAAGTTCTTCTGTCACCACGATGTTGTCTGCTTTATAGAAGAAAAATAATTCTCCCTGGCGTTTTAAGGTAAGGTTTCTGCGTGTCTTTTCTTCTTCTATAAAGATTTTCAGTTCATCGAAAAACTGCTCATCGTTCTTTTCAGTGTAACGTTTCACTTTCTTATGAAGTCCCTCTAGATTGCTTGGCAGCTCACTCATGATTCGTGCTTCCTGCTCAGCACCTAGTCTAATAAGGAAGGTTTCCGATTTTTCAAAACGCTGAGGCAGCAAAAAAGCATCCCGAAGGAAATACGGAACATCCAGCTTTCGGCCTTTGTATGTAATTGTGCGAATTGGAGTAAAACCTGGGGTTTCCTGAACCTCAATTATTGGAGCTTCTACAGCTGCAGCTACCTCTTGTTGTGCAGGAAGTTCAGCAGATTTTTCAACTTGATTTTTCAACAGCTCCTCAAGTCCCTTAAGCCTTACTTCAAGCTCCGTCATATCGAATACTTTTTCAGTCTGAGGCGACGGATCCTGATATTCAGGAACAGTCACTTCTACCGGCCCATAAACCTCAACATACCATTTTACAATGCTATAAAGAGCTTCCCAGGATAACAGAGCTTCCGAAAACCTGAACATACGTGAATCATGTGCTGCCTGATTTCCTAGTCTCCTCACCAAATGAAGGTCATCACGGATCTCAGGAATCAAATAGCCATTATCATTTAAAAGGTCGAGTCTTTCTTTTAAAGAAGTACGTGGATCTTCCGTAATTTTTTCAGCTTGTACAACCTGCTGCAGTATGTTCTCTACAAAAACCCTGGAATGAGTAAGCATCGTCCTTGGACTTGAAAAAATACTATTCTCTAATTCTTTTGCCAGCAGCGCCAGTTCCTTTGAAATCGGTTCTAAAAATTGATAGAAATAGTTTTTGTCATTCATATATACTCCCCCAAATTGCAGTCACCTTTACTACTATTTTATCTATTTAATAGTGGGATATCTATGTATTTTATATATTTGTTTGTCTCAACTTCTTGGTAGATTCTTATAAAACTAACCTCAAATGAGGGATAAGGGCTTAATTCGGTTTCCGTAACTTTTGCCATATTTTTTAATTCATTGCTTGTTAAGCCCCAATATGTTTGGCCAAGTGTTAAGTGAGGCTCGTAAAGATCGAGTTCCATATACTTTTTTATTAAATCATTATTTGGAGAAATAGTTTTTACAAGTTTTCTATGAAGTTCAAATATTTCTTCCGACTCAACACTTAAAAATAACACACTTTCCCCAAAAAACATTGGTTTATTTAAAGTCACACTGAACGGAGCGGTATCTTCACAAATCTTCTTCACATCACTAATCCAGCTTTTGTCTGGTGTTAAACCACCTTGAGCCTTTATTGTGATATGCGGCTCCACAACATGGACAAGAGAATTATTCTTCCATTGTTGTTGTAGCTCTAATATTCTTTTTTTATAATCTTCAGGTGGCACAACACCAATAAAATATTGCATTTTTTCTTTCCCCTATTATGCGTAATTGATACAAATATTCTCTTTTGAAATGAAATTTCCTTCTTTCACTTGGCTAAACATTAAGTTGAGTTACTTGCAAAACTATTACATTGCCTAACTTCTCCATGCATGTCTCACTTGGAATACATATTCATTATTTAAAAAAACTTACACTGTTTCTATATCTATCCCATACTAAAATTTTTAATAGTTTCTTTTTAAAAATTATTGGTTATAATAAGATATATATTGAATAAACTAAAAAAGACCAAACATGGATGGCATGTTCGGTCCAGCAATAGACGGTTCCCATTAAGGGGGTCGGCAATTAGGCAGAATAATCCACCAGGAGCCTCTAACTCAAGGGTGGATTATTTTTTATGGTTGAGAAATGACAGAATCGCAATAATTAAACTAGCAAAAGATATTGCGAGCATTAAAGCTTGAAACACTGTCATACGGCATCACCCCCTTTCTGTTTGGGAGTGTGCCGACCACCCTTGAGATCCTATTCTATTGCAATATAAGTATACCATTTCTAGGTCTAAACAAGAACGTATGTTTCGCATTTTTTATTTGTGTAAAATAAGAAGAAATTTATGTGAAAGATGAAAGACTTAATCCCTTATCAAAATAACATACGACTTAAGGCAAAATTAATCTACCTTTCCCCCTTGGACTATAGGGAACAGGCAGCTTCGGTAAAATGCCGAATTCGGATAGTAAATTGGCAATAGAAAAAGCAGTGGATTTCGTATCCATCTGCTTTTTTTAATTCACATTAATTTTTCAACCTCTTGGTGAATAATCTCAGGATTCTTATTCTTACCTTTTGTCATCAAGAAGAAACGTGCATCAATAATAATGTGTATTATTATTGGAAATAAAAGAGAATCTGTCATTACATATACTCTTGCAAATACAAAACCAAGAAAACTTGTTAACAAAAATCCTTTCCACCCCTGATAAATATGTCCAAATCCGAAAATTAAGGCGGATAACACTAAAATTATGGGTAAAGATAGATCAAAAGGTAGACTTTGTAAATAAAATATTATTAATCCACGATAAATAATTTCTTCGCAAATACCCGCTGTTGCACTTAAAACCAAACCCCAATTTCGTTCTTTACTGTTTGCCGGTGCCAAGAAGCTAATACTTTCCATTTGCTTTTCCATTCTTTTTTTATAAAAAGGGAGTCTAAATAAAACCAACAATAAAAATAGGACACCTATAAGAAATCCACTAAACACACCTAATAATTTTGAAGTGTTTTCATTTGGAAGTTTCAATCCAAACTCTGTCCATGATACTGAAAAAGCGGCTGCCCCGATCAAGATTAAAAAAGTCAAAAACCATTCACTTGTTATAATAAATAAAAAATAAGCTCTTTTGTCTTCCCAATTACCCGATTTTTTTACTTTTTTTGTGTGTTTAATATCTTGAAGCGGGTATACGAATAGCAAAAAAATAAGAATAATTCCTCCAAAAATTAAAATAACATTCTCCCCTTTATATGGTAAATATTTCTTTGAAATTATAATCTATTTTATTTAAAAAAACGATAGAAAAAAATAGATTATTATATTTTTTATAGAAAAGTGCAAAATCTAATTTTTGATAAATGAAATAGAATATGTTCTCATCTTCAACCGAACCTTTAGAACGAATCACCCTTTTTATTATCTTATTAATCTATACCTTCCACCCACTTTCAACTCTTTCAAGTCTCCTGCATTCTTCCTTAACAGTTGATTAGGAATTTCCTCCATATAATTCTGGGACGATGTCGACCATAGCAGTACCAACATCCTTCCGTGAATCATTTAAATTCTTTAACAGCCAATCTCTTACTTCTTGTATGCTGCCTTCGCCACCTAATTTAGTTAAAGCATAAATAATCACTTCATTATGATTCAATTCAAGTCCTCCTATTTTTATTCTTTAACAGAAGCTGCTGTTTCTAATGAAACTGGGCTGTGTAAATAATATCTAACAACCTTTGTAGAACTCATCCCACTGGGTGTATCTTTGATTATTGTCCATGAATAACCAGGTATGGACATCATCGCATTACAAACAGGCGGCAGCCTTTGGCTAAGACCTAATTCCTTATGTATATCTCCCGACCGTAAATCAAGAAATTCTTCCCCTTCATTTTTTGCTTCATATAGAAGAGAAAGAATATATCTTCTTATTTTTTCGGTTAATCCGGTCATGATCGGTCTCCGATTTAAAGTTTGAGGAGAATCTACTATATTCTTTTCTTTTTCCAAAGACCTCCAATGGTTGGAAAATTCGTTAATATTAATAAGTTCATCTTTATATAATTCAATATTATCCATCATGTACCCAATCTGCCAAAAATACATATCAATTAGTTTCATAGGAGTATACTGAACACCTTCTGAACTAAACAGCTTTTTAAGTTCTGAGAACTCCCCAAAATACATGTTATAAAAATTAGCAAGTTCTCTTAATGATTGTTCATTACACTGCGAATTGATACCGAATAAAACTAAAGCATCTTTAAAATATCGATCATAAGCTGGTACATTTCCGTATATTCCAAGTATGATTTTAGATGCCAGTGTATCTGTGACATTTATGATTGTTTTTTCTCCATATACCTCTTTGATATTATCTAGATAAGCTCTCTTTGTATCATTAATAAGATTATTAATACCTTTGATATCCTCTTCGCCAATTTTTTCTTTCTGGCTTTGATCTAAATACTTCCTGTATTCAGGATTCATAACTACATTTTTTAAAAAATAAGAATGAACGGTATAATCTTTTTGAAGTAAAAAAGAACTACCCCGTAACATACCCCAGCTAGCAAGGTAAAATGCCAAGTGTAAACTTGCGTGGTCAAATACAATCTCTTCACTTAGTTTATTGGTATTTTTAAGAAAAAAGTTATAACAGTGTTCCCAGGATTTGAATCTATGGTGTTTATCAATAACCGATAAGGAATGATATTTTAAAATGATTTCTCTTATCATTTACTTGCTTCCTTCCAATATGCTACCTTGGGATTTTTCCTTTTCCTCTTCAAAAGCAGTATATTCTTCGTCAAAGCACATAAGCCAATAACGATAATCATCAATTTTACAAACAGCATTTCTTGTTTCATGGAGGCCTTTGGGTGTAAAACTGTATGCACGGACCCTTTCCACATTAAAGTCTGGATCCACATACCTGTATACCATGAGTGCATTTGATTTTTGCGAAAGATTTTTTTCAATAACTAAATTATTAAGGTAAGCAATCCTATCTGCTGATTCGATAAACTGTATGCCGATTACATTGTGAGGAATAAAACCTTCCTCTGTTAAAGAGAACAATTTTTCTATGGTATCAACATCATTGTTCCAATTATTTTCCCTCTCTAAATGAAGGGCCAGGTATAAGTAGTTTTCATCATCCACCCTGGCATCCCACTTCCACAATGCCAGATCCATTGGTCTAGAACGCCCCATAGACTGATCAAACTTGGAATCTTCCACAAAAGAATCAAACCCGAGCATTTCTCCTAAATTAGCAAAATAATCTATCTCTCTTTTTGTGAACATTGAACGGTTATGTAATTGAGTTAAATTCATTCTTCTGTAATTCCTAACGTAACCCTCAAAAAACTGTATTAAATTAAAATATTGCTTCTCCATCATGAACGCCCTCTTTACCAATTAATAATTTGATCCATTTTTAATGGTTCGGCAAAAATAGCGAAAACCCTTTAGTTTATTGAAAAATTTGTCAAAAAGGGTAATATAGTGTGCTATTATTTAATTGGAATAATTTTCATGGAGGGATTTAAATGTGGGTAATCATTTTGATACTATTTCTTGCATGTTCACTTATATTAAAAAATCCAAAAGTAAAGGGGTTAATAGGGGAAAAGCATGTTTCAAATATTTTAAACAAGCTAGATCCACAAGAAAATATTCTTTTAAACGATTTATATATTCCCAAGGAAAATGGACAAACAACTCAAATAGACCATCTACTAATATCCAATAAAGGCTTATTTGTTATTGAAATGAAAAACTATAGTGGCTGGATTCTAGGAAGTGAAAAATCACAAAATTGGACACAGTTAATATATAAGCGTAAAGAAAAATTTTATAACCCTATTTGGCAGAACTCTACTCATATTAAAGCACTAGAAAATTATCTAGGTGACACACTAGCCGGGGTTCCAATCTATTCTATAATCGTTTTCGGCAAAAATGCTACGCTGAAATTCAAGGAGCCATTCTCCAAAGCTCAAGTGATTAAAAGCAATCAATTACTCAATGTGATTAATTCAACTTCCATTGCCGCTCCACTGCCACATTTTAAAATGAAAAAAATTCAGAGTCAGTTATCAATGTTGGTCTTAAAGGAGTCAAAGGCAAGAAAAGAACGGGCGAAGGAACATGTACATAATATTAAACGGGAAATGGCCGCTCGCAACACAATGATTTCTAATGACATTTGTCCTCGCTGTGGTGGAAAATTAGTAATGAGGAAGGGTAAAAACGGACAATTTCATGGCTGCAGTAATTATCCTAAATGCCGATTTACAGCTTGAGTGTTAAACAAACTGGAGGTTTTATAATTGAAGATAGGAATAGATAAATCCTTAATGCTTTCTTGACTCCTTCATGTTAAGCATTGCCAATCAGTTCAATTAAACTGGAAGGCATCAATCCTTACGGTATTGGAGTCAGGTATATGTTATTATGAGAAAAATACTTTCTTTACAATGATTGGTTTGATACAAACACCACCAAGTTTAAGAACTGGCTGAAAGGTATTAAATGAATATATATAAAACGCTGTAGGACTACATCCTAACAGCGTTTTTGTATTTTTTATAATAGGTAGTCTAAAAGTTTTGGGATATCTTCAATAACAGGCAGGAGTTTTTTCTGCTTTTTTGATAGTTGATACTCATCTTCATAGTACATTTCCTCTTCATCTAAATCCATAATGTCGCTATCATCTAACCGATGATAATATTTATCAAGAAGAGCTTCCAAGAAGTTTTCATTGTTTTCGAATTCCTGCGTTAATACATAGGGAACTTTTAAGCTTTTATCATAACGATACATACTCGTTAGATATTCTGGATCTACCACTACATAAAAAGAATTGTTGTATTCGAAAAGGAACAATTGCTCAATCTCCGCATATAAAATTAAGCTGGTTTTTATTTGTTTTTTATAATATTGAAAACTATGATACTTAATTGCTTTTCGTTTCAATTGGAACTGTTATACCTTCTCTTTTACAATCCTTGCAAATATGCTGCCTATGTCCCTTCCCGCTGAACTTTTCATTCGGACGGGATTCCCCGCAGCCTATACAATAATGTCCCATTACTTACTCTTCAACTTCCTTCAAAAATATTCGTTCTTTAAAGGCTCCTCTTTTTATGGCCTTTTCTATTCTAATTCCTTCAAGTGTTTCGAAAGATGCCCCATGATAATCGGCAAGAGCATGGACTATTTCTAATACATCGGCCAATTCTTCCAGAGCCTCTTTATCGTTTTTGACATTTATGTACTCCTCTAACTCTTCAAATGCCTTTTTCTTTAGCTCTTTAATATACTCTTCATTATCAAGTATTTGTATCACTGCTTTTTGTCCGGTTGATTCTATTATTTCAGGTATTCGATCTCGGACGAGTTTGTTGTATACAGGCAAATTAAGCTTCCCCCTTATAAGCAATAAAATGTATTATCTCTTTAAATACCATAGAAGGCTGCTTGGATAATAGCTCAATTGAAATTTCTATTTTTTCTTGCTCATTAGAAATTGCTATTACCTCTCTATCTTTCATAAGCTCAATTTTAATATTCTTAAAGGAGAAAGAGTTTATTTGAGACGCCTTATCAATGTTTTCGTCGTTTAGCTCAAGTTTAATTTGATCTGAGACACGCCGCAGCATTCTCCATAGAGTCATTTCTTCTTTCGTTTTCATAAATAGCTCGGGTAGTTCCTGAGCTTCTTTTAGGATATTAAGTGACGACATAGCATAAACCGCAATTCCGTATCCAACTGGACGTATCAATTGAGGAGTTCTCTTCCAGAATTCCACTTCAAACCTTATCTCCTCTTCATCTCCGTTTTTTACTACTTCAACATTTTTTATCTTTCCATATTCTGAAACACCATTATAAGAAGTAACACCAGATTTCAAATAGAGAGCTAAATATTTAGCTTCCTGCCAGCCCTTTTTTAAAAGCTTACTAGATAATTGATAAAACCCTCTCTGTTTATAAAGGTGATAATCATCTTCATTTTGAACGAGGCCAACCAATACCTTTTCATCTAGGCTTGATTGCCAATCTTCTAAGGAACCGCGTGGTAGGATTCCTTCCTTCTGAATCTCTTCAGGACTTTTTTCAATAAGGTTTTCTATAAACTGTTCTACTAAATTTGTTGCGTTAGGTAGAAACGGTAATGCCCCGATATTTACTTTATCTATACTTTTATAAAAATGATGCTCCTGATAAACAGCCTCGTCAAACCATGGAAAAAGAACATAAGCTCCAAAAGCCGTTCGCTCAAAGGGACCGTTGTTAGCGACAACCAAAGAATCTCGATAGCGGTGCATAGTATTAATATCGTCTTCCATCGGACCGGGAAGAATATATCGAGTTTTATAGTAGCTGCCTTCCTGTGCATAATCGATTCTGTACTTTGCATCAAAAATATAATTATAGGTATAGTCTTTTCCCTTCTTCTCTATGCTTAGCATAGTATCAGGAATTTGTGGTATTGTAGGATTCTTTTCGTACTTCTGATAGGTTAAGACTATTTTTTCCTTTGTTATAGGATGTCTGTAGATCCTTTGTGCTGTACGATTGGATTCCAAGTTCACAAACAAGCCGTCTCGATTCACTTTTATAATATCCTGGCTAAGAAGTTCATACTTTTTATTTAGAATTTGACCCAGTTTTAAAAATGTCCAGTATTCATAAAGGGTTGCAACATCCTTAACGGACAATTGATAAAGTTTTCCTTGCAGCATAAGGCCTTTTGAAACAGTTAAGTATATTTGAAATGCATCTCGATAGCCCGGTGCCATTTGCAGAACTAAACTCATTACGGACCGATCTAGTTTTCCAATCCTTTTCCAAAAAGGATTCTTTGCTCTTCCTTCCAACTGCTTAATCATTGAATCAATCCGGTTAATCAAATCTTGGTCAGGTGTTTCTTCCCATCTGTTCCGACTAGATAAGATGGTACTTTTTAGGTCATGAAGTTTATTGACTAATCTTTGAGTTATCCACTTAATATATCGGTTTTCCAAAGTATCATAGGTCAATTCCTTTTTTATATTAAGTCCTTCAGTTGGCATTAACACCCTATTTTGAATAGCGATTCCTCTTTCCACATTTACGAAGAGACTAGCTCTTTTTTGAAGATAGCTACGACTCCTTGAATCCTGTTTACTTAACTGATCTCCTCTTACCTTTTCATGAGTGGTCATCAATTGATGATGTGGCTGACGTTCAATTCTCGTTAGTGCTTGAACAAAATGCTGAAAATGCGTACTTATAAGCCGGTAAAATTCAGAACGAGATGGCTTACCATACAGCTTGATTTGGGCTCCTAAATAGGTTTTTCGAATAAAGTGAAAGGCAAGATTATAGATTTCATCATTCACTTCTTCTAATAATTTTTTATAATCATTTTTATAATCTAACTTCGCTGGGAAAACTTCAATGGTGACGGCCATAAGTGTTTGCTCTCCAGCACGTATTTCAAAGGTCGAATATCCAACTTCATTTTGAAAATGTAAATTTCCCATTAGCATGTATGTCGGATAAATGTCCACTCGGGAAACTGCTTGTCTAAAAAGGGGATGTTCGTGATAAAATTCCAATTGCCTATCATTCTTTGGTAACACGATTATTTGATAAATCCCGTTTTCAAAAAATATCGGTCTTAGTTCTCCTGGATCACCAAGTTCCTGAGAGTTAACATTAAATACTTTGATTTCCTCTGTACCTTTTCCATGAACGGAAAATTCCATTACATCGTGATAATCCATTGCTCTATACTGCTTTAAGCCTTCATAGCGTTGGTGATAGGGCTTACCTTTAATCACTAATGATAAGTCTTCTGAATTGATAACCACTAATTCAACATCTTCACGAGATCCAGAAGGAAGTGAAGCCATCTACCTGTAACCTCCTTAGCATCTCTAACACTTTTGCTGCACTGTTTGGATGTAACGCATTTTCTATGTTGTATTCAGAATCCGATTGTCTTTCAACATACTCCATCTTCGTAAACTGTTTAAATAAGTCTTTTAACAAGCTTTCGACCCGGTTATCGCTTCCTGATATACGAGGTAAAATCTTTTGTAAAATACAATGGTCAAATGCTTTTTCAAAGGACATTAATTGTCCCTCTTGGTTATAAGCCATGTAAAAACAAATTTCATCACGTACCCGGTAACCGACATGGGCATTTATTTGTTGAAGTGACTTGTTTATTTCAACCAACTCTATTGTTACTTTCTCAACTAATTCGGGATGAAGATTATAAACATCCTTCAAATGTAGGAACTCTGAAGCTAATTTTCCTTGTGCTATAGAAATAGAACATTTTTCTTCTAACTCCATTAGGAATGATAGATTTCCAAGTTCTACCCGGTTAAACTCAATTGTATTCGCACGGTCAAGAACCTTTTTACTAAATGGATGGGTGGTTTCATCCATATTAACTGTACCTATTACATAAACATTGCTAGGGAGTCGCAAATCTTCTTCTTCGCCAGTGATCTCTTTTGAAAGAAGAGTAGAAGTTATCATCTCCCCGTTGTCCCATTTCCTACTTTCCATCACACTTAAAATATCACTAAAATAATGCTCTACTCTTGCTAGATTCATCTCATCAAGAAGAACAAAGAATGGAAGCCTTGGATTTTGAATGGCATTTTTTATTACTTTTGTAAGGGGACCTTCTTTAAAATCACCTTTAATATCTACATAACCAAGTAAATCCGACCCATCATTCCAATCTGGCCGAACTGGAATTAAGCTAAATTGGCCATTTTCTTCATTCGCTCCAATACTTTCAGCAAACCATTGAACCATTTTGGTTTTACCAGTGCCGGAAATACCTGATAAAATGACAAATGGCTTAGATTTTAATGAAAGAAATAAGTTTGTTACTTCATCAAGCGTATAAAAAAAGCCTTTAGAAGCTATAAAACTATGTATATGGTTCACTAAATCTTTCATATTTAAATCATTGTCGCTATGCTCATATGGTGTTATTGGATCTTTTACCTGCAATTCGTTCCCACCTTTTAAACGAATATACTTTTTATAATATTGGATCATGGAGTGTAGGTCGTCGACTAATTGATTCTCTGGAGGCATATTTTCTAGGTTATAAGAAATGTAGGCAGCAGTAGATAAAGCATATTGTTTAGCTTTTGTACTGGTACCTAGATTAATGTCATCATCTTTTTTCACTCTTTCACTCATTACAATGGAGCTTCGAATTTCATTTTTTATCCTTAGCATTTCTTCTTTCGTAGTCTCGGTTACTCCCTGAGCAAAAGTTAAGTATAACTGTTGCATATCTTCGCTAAACAAATAAACTATGTAATACCCTCTTTGTGTAGAAGTGGTTATTTTATTATTCATAATAGCAATCCAGGGGATGGTTGCCCAATTACCTTGTCCAACAGAACCAGTCACTACATAATCATAGGAACTAATAAAAGGTAATTTATTTATTTCATTAGGTAACTGTGACCTAACAAATGCACCGAATGGATGCCCACCAAATCCTTCTCGCTTTGCTTCTAAATATTCATTCATGACCCTAAGAAAGCCATCCCTTAACTTAGTTTCCATCCGTTCTCCCTCTTCTACTATTTTCCCATTTTCGATTGGAGTCCAGTTATCATCAACTAAATCAACACTTTTCAGCCAATTTAATAGATTTAAAGTCCTTTCTTTAGCAACTGACTCCACCATTAAATTACTACCCATAGAATTTCGGATGATTAACATTCCCAGTTCTTCTAAGGCTTTCCTCTTATCTACTTTAGATTGTTCACTTAATAAATCTAAGCAATAGAGAGCAATATTAAAGTACTCATGCTTTAAAACTTGCTGTTTAATAAATTGATTTTTATTAGGAGTTTGTTTATATTCTTCAATACTTTCCTCTATTATTTCATTATTATTTGATAGAAGTTGAAGTATTCTTAAATCTTGTCTTCCTTTAGACTTTATTCGATAAAGATTCCCATCAATTTGATTACTTAAGGTTTTAGGATCATATACACCGGCAACAACTTCATCGAGAAAAGTTATTACCTTATGAAATTGTTCACATGGTATATCATCTGTTTTAAATTCTTTTAATCTAATAGCAACTACACCATTTTTATTTATTACTTCCACAAATGGTAATTGTGAAAAGAAGGCCATAATAAATGATGATCTCCTTTGTGTTTTCACAAAGTCTTTTACACTCGCTATTCTTGCACTTGTAAACTCGTGCCATGCTGTAAGTAAAAAATCATGGGAAATAAAATCAGAAGGTTGTGACTTTTCTCCCGTCTTATATTTTTCTAAGGAAGGTTCAGTTTCAACGTAGATGCCTGTACTATCTACTTTTGTTATCCGATTTTGTTTATTTGTCTTCCAAGTACTTACAATTCTCACCCTACCAGATAAAGCTAGTAATACTTTTTCTATCAATTTAAATTTACCTCCGATTAAACATTTCACTAAGTAAACAAAACCAGTTGTTCTTTTATTATATAGTTTTTTTCGTGATTTTTTATATTAAATACATTAATAAAATAACTGTTTAAAAAAATAAAAAGCCACAGATTTTAATAACTGCAGCATTTACATTATTTTATAAGTCTATTTTCAATTACCTTTATTAAAGGTAATACTTTAAACTACCTCAAACTTCTAAAATCAGTGTGAGGTACAACCTTTAATTTTATTGTACTTATACTTTTGTTACTTCTCTTCCCTCTGTATTCTCTCTAATATCCTCTTCTAGTAGATTATGGACGTTTAAGAAACTCCTAAAATCTTCATTCTCATATAAAAGTTCATTAGAAATGTCATAGTAGTCTATTCTAATATCAATTCGTTCTATTATCTCTTCTTCTAATGGAAATCTTAATTTATTATCAATAAATTCCGAAATAAATTCTCTCAGTGCGTGTTTTGTAGTTATCAACCCATTATCAACTTTCTGTGAAAGGTGTCTATTTAAACGTATTATTATTTCCGCATTATTTTCACTAATATTTATTAAATAATTAATAAGTTCTTCTTTGGATGAATTTAAAATCTCTTTTATATTTGGCGGGGAACCTAGACTTTTTTCTGTAATAAATATATTTCCCTCTTTTGCTTCACCTTTTATATATAACTTAAAATGTGTCTTTACTTTTTCAAATGCTTCCTCAAACTCTTTTTTTCTATCAATAGAAATTATATAACCAAACCTTCCCATATCCACCAAATAGTCATCAACAATAAAATTAATTTCACGCTTAAACCAAGCGATATCTTGTAATTTTTCAAGATCGCTTTTAGAAAAAATGTTCCAACTACTTTTTAACCTTTCATTTTGTTCATCGAGTAATTTAATAAATGGATTAAGATTTAATTTTTTATTACTAATTTGAATACCTTGTAATTCATATTTGACTAATTTATATTTATTTCTATAAATAAAGACTTTTCTTAAATTGTTTGGGTTAGTTGGAGGATTCTTGTCTAAATCGTCTAGAGTTTTTTCTATATTACTTATTATATTGATCCGATCTTCCTTTTCAAAAATAGGTATATCTAAAATAGTAATGGGACCTTCCTCTACCTCTTTAAATTGAATTTGGGAAGGAGGAAAAAACTCTAATATTTTACTTGTTATTTCAGGGCCACCAAACAACCCGCTGGGTAAACCGTTTTTAAAATCCTCAATATTACTATCAAAAAATGCAATCTTAGGGGGATAAATAAGTATCTCTTCATCGACAATTAAAATCGCCAATTTGATTCGTTCAACTATCTCGATAGAAAAGCTTTCTATCTGATTAACAATTTTTCTAAGTGCAGACTGTTCACCAAACCCGAATCTAATCGATTGATCGTTCGATTCAAAATACAACTTACAAAGAAGATTATATTCATTCTGCAGATTTAAAATCAAATCAATTTCAGATTCATAAAAAGCAGGCTTTGCAAAAATAATTCTCCTTTTTGCACTATTAAGAAAAGATTCTATTAATTCTTTAGTTACATGGACAAAACTGAGTTGATTTAATTCCAATTTATACTCCCTCCTTTTTCAAAAAAACCCCTCAATCATAATTTCTATATATTATTCCATGTGAATATATGTAATTCCTTCAAATTACATTAAAAACCGACAATCACTAATTTGATCATCGGTTTTTTTCGATATTTAACTAACTCCCAATGCCTTAAACACGGCATCAATTGGATCCGAGTAAAAAATAGGCTGTACTTTTATTAATAATTCAGATGGAACAGTTTGAAAGTCGACTACGGAAGAAGCAGGGATCAATACTTTTTTTGCTCCTGCATCCACACAAACCTGAAGAACATTTGCAAATTCTTCCACTTTCGAGATTGTTCCACCTACTGTCATATTACCAAGAATGACCATACTTTCCTGCACCGGTTTCTCTAAAGCCCCTGAACTTAACCCAATAAGTTCTGCTATTGCTAATTGACTTGTCAGACCAATACCTTGTAAATCCGAAATATGCATATGGTAGTCCCTTGTTTTAATGGTGATTGAACCACTTATGCTTTTACTGTTTGCTGTAAAGTACCTGTATGCTGTATCCAAACTTTCCTTTACATCTCTTTGTGTGCCAACACCTGACTTTTCAAAACGCCCTGATCCTGAAAATACTTGGTTTTCTAACTTAAATACACCTATCATTCCTGAATTACCATGACCTACGGTATATACATGACCTGGTTTTCCCATTCCTTCGGGTATTAGTTTACCACCGCCCTGTTCTGGGACGGAAACGTATTCTTCTTGGAGGGATTCTTTGTCAATATACGAAAAATTCACATCATAAAATTCCATTCCGCCTATTTTCTTTAACTGTTCTTTTACACGTCTCCGACCTTCAAGAGCATACTGAAGAACTTCCTCGACATCCTCTTTTGCGTATTCACCATGCGGGTACAATAGCTTTATAAGACCTGAGACTGTCTTTCTGACACCAATCACATCTCGCTGGTTCAAGTTATTGCCCAGCTTAAAGAACTGATCAATCGAATCACCAAAGGATCTCTTTCTCATTTCTCTAAAATACTCTGCCAAATAATCCACAATAAACCCGTAACGGTCTGTAAAGAAATCAGGCCGCATTTTTGGGACTTCCCATCCAGGTAGGTAGTAATGCATACGATCAAAGAAAGCTGAGTCATTGTTCATCCCCTCTGGAAACGGGGCAAACAAATGGGATGTTTTGATTAATGAATCCACACTTTGATTGATATTCCCTACAAAAACCATAGAAGCTGAGGCCGCTTTCTCTTCCTTTCCTCTCGCAAAGGAACCACTTGCCATATAATCTTTCATAATTTGAATGCCATCTTTGTCCTTAAATTTAATGCCTGCTACTTCATCAAATGCCACGACATCCCACATACCCACAAGTCCAACCGTTCTTGAAGACATATTGTAGAAAAGATTGGCTACGGTTGTCTGTCCACCAGATACTAAGATGGAGTTTGGAGATATTTCTTTATAAACATGGCTCTTTCCCGTTCCTCTTGGGCCAAGTTCACACACATTGTAATTGTTTTCTACAAGGGGTACGAGACGTAAAAGCAAATGCCATTTCACACGATTATTGAGTTGAGTCGGCTCCATTCCAGTTGAACGAATTAGAATATCAATCCACTCATCCTTTGTAAATCCCTTTCTCCCCTCAATGATTTCGTTAAGATCCATGTTTGGCATTTGGATTGGCTTTAGATTGCTGATGCTAAATGGACTCATATTCTTCTCCTCTTCGTCATAATAGTAGTCCATTTTCAACATACACCAAATACCGCCAGCTAACAATTTATCAAATTCTTTAACGTAATTAGATGAAATAGGAACATCCTTTAGTCCCAAATTTGAAAACTCTGCCTCATATGTATCCTTCTTCGGATTAAGACGCACTGTAATCTTATCAATAATAGAATATTGACCGATTTCACGAATCTTACTCTTAATTTTTTCCGCTTCGTCAGGTCTCACGAAATTCTCGGAAAGGATTTTCTTTACCCTTGTGACTCCCTCTTTAATACTTTCATCATCATCAGTGGCCGCATACATTCCGAGAAGATATTCAAGTACATAAACAGGTACATTTGCTCCCTCTTTAATGAGCTTCGTAAGGTCTTTCCTTACAACACGACCTGCGAATATAGAAGTGAGCTTTTTATCTAATTCAATTGTATTTACTTCATTTTCAATCTCCAAAAATTCTCCCTCCCTTTTTGTCAGAAATCAAAATCACTTACAATCCCCAAGTTAATGTTGAACGGTATTTTTTCAAGGATTACGCCTGTCTCGAAATCTTGTATTGTTAAATAATAATGTTTACCTTTATCATAAGTCACAGTTTTTAAGGCAAAACGGAGCTTAAACGTACGATCTTCTGGATTATCTGATGTACGATCACCGATTATTGTTTCCTCATTGGATATAACCGCATTATTTTCATCTGCAATAAAAACTAATACCGTTCTCGGAACAACCTTATCTTCTACTTTTTCTGTTTGGAAGAAAGAAAGATGGAATAGACTGTTTGTAATTTTCCTTGTTGTACTTGTCAATTTAATGTCCACTTTTACAATCTCACGACTGTTGGCTTGTCCTTTTCGAATATTTTTGTATTTAAGTAAAGGCACAACTACTTCTTGAAGACTTGCCCCACCATGCACGAAGTTTACGCCAGTTCCTTGCATTTTAAAGCGAATCGTTGATTTCGGAACATAGACATTTAGTTGATGCACATTATTTATGATTGAGTCTAAATTGATGTTGAGGATACCGCCCATCTGACGCTTCTCTTTGGAAAGCATATATCTTCTTTTTACTTCTACCGTCTGAATGTTTTCTTTTTCTATTTTATCAGTTTCCATCAACGGCTCTCTTTGATAGACAAATCCATGGTCAGCAGTAATTAAGATATTAGTTCCTGAAAGGTCATCCCGTATTATCTTAATAAGGGTAGAAATTTCTCCAATTGCTCTTTCAACAGCGTCGAACGTATAGATTTCAGTCGATGCTTTATCTCCCATCGCATCAATAGTGTCATGATACATATAAATCAATTTTTTTCCTTTAAAAAACTCTCGCCTACCTGCCTTGTTCATTGCAAATACTTCTTGTGCATGTATCGCAATACTATCGGCAACAGTTGACTCAATAATACTTTTACGATTTTCAAGCCCACTTGAAGATTTTCCATCAACCAAGACTCTCGCATTCTCATTAAAGTCAACGACTTTATGTGGCAGTAAGGAAGCCATTCCGAGTTTTGTAACAGAAGGGACAACACTAAGGATCGGTTCAATTTCACAAGCACCCATTGTCTCAGCATTCAATCTTTCAGTAATCTCTACTCCTACTTCATAGCGTAGGGCATCTGAAATAACCACGAAAACACGTTCACCCTTATTGACCTTCGGTGCAACATATTGCCTATAAAACTGTTGCTGATTAGTGATGCCAGGAATTATCCAGTTATCCTTCATATCTGATTCAACTGCCTGAGACCAATGTGAACTTAAATCTCCCATATACCAGTTTGTATAGAGGTTCTCCACCATTACTTTCAGCTTTTTCAGGATTTCGCTGTTTGGCTCATTATCAAAAGCCACATAAAACTTACGGTAATATGTATCCATTGTATGATATTCATTCACATAACTTTTCCACATATCTATAGCTGGAACTTTTGGAATGCCCGAACTGAATTTCTTATAGAACTCATACATTTTTACTGTATAGAATAATGCCTCGTAAATAAACTGAAATCTCTCGTAGAAATGCTTGACTCTTCTTAAATTTATCAATTTGATGTACTCGTCATAGTCTTCATGCGATGCTTCAAGACTGTTGGCAATATATATAATGATGGCTTTGTCGAAGTAAGGAAACGTATCCGCATTCTTAAAGTCCTCAATCTGTAACCCATGAACAATATCAGCCAATTTAATTTCTTGTTCTACAGACTCGACTAACTCATTGTAAATAACATAGTCAGTCTTATGGTGCATCCAATGATCAATGAACACTAATGCATTCGATTTGTTTCTATCTGCGATAAAACTTTTGATATTTGAGAGTAATGAGCTTTCAATTGAGTGACTAAGAGAAGTGACAGTTAAATGCATGAATAACGTCTTTAAAGTTTGATCTTCTCTATCATATCCGTATATATTTGAAACGTACTTCCAGAACACGTTTATATCGAAATACTTGTCCATAAAAACAATGTATCTGTTTTCTTCGTCTGAAAGTCCTTCTTTTAAAACTGTTTTAAGCACTTCTTCAAAATCAGGAGTTTTCAAGTTACATAAAACACTCATAATTCCTATTTCGATTGTTTCTTCTGTATAGGAATGAAGCCCATATGACTTAAACTTTTGTGAATGCTTTTTATTGAAAAACTTCTCGTATTTCTTTACAATCGCTCGTAATGATGTATCTATTCCTAAGTCATCCAATAACAAGGAAATTTTATCTGCATAGAACGTTCTCGAATAGTAAACCGTATCTATAAGCCAGTTGTCTTCTACGTTTATATCATCATTCGTATAAATAAGATAGTGGGAAGTCGGATCTTCCTCTTCAAGTAAGTATTTTGAATAGAAATTATTATTTGCCGTCAATTGATGAATTTTCACATTTTCAATAGAAATATTATTAATTTCCTCAACAAACTCTTTATCCTTGTCCACCCAAAATACAATTTTTCTCTGTTCACCATCATTTAATGTTTCATTAAACGTGGTAGTTAATGTGGAAATTACCTGATTTAAATTCAAGTCCACTCACCCCTTTTCAGACACTCCATAAAACAAGGATACACCAGTCATCACCGGTATATCCTCATGACTGCCTATATTTTTGCTACAAGGCCCTTAAAACTCTCATAATTAACCTCTACGCCATAATTTAAATCGATCTCAATTTGCATATCTGCCATATGATGTACTAATTCATCGTACTCTTTTAATTCTTCGATCTTCTTATCTAATAACTTTAATTCCTTTTTTGCACTGCTTATTTCTTTAGGTGTATAATCACCCTCAATAATGCTTAATAAGTCCTTCTTTTCAGCATCAAGACGTATTTGATATTCATGTAGATAGTCGGTACGTATCCTGGATAAAGTGGTCTTATCATAACGATGCATATAAATTATGCAGTTAAACGCCTTTTCTTTTCCAGAAGTAAATAACCAATATATCGGTCGTTTTTTATATGTTTGTACATGATCCTTATAGAAGTCATTTAAGAAATAGCGTCTAATTGTTTCTTTTGCTGTTTCCCCTTTTTTCTTCCCAAGCGTATTAGCTATATAATCAAGGTTTTCTATTAGATTTTCTTCTCCGAATGTCACATTTACAAACTCAATAAATCTTGAAACAATATCGTCTTCAAAATAAGCTCCTGTTAATATCGGAATAATATTATCTTTATCGGGATTGAAAATATTGTATCTGTCTGGATTAAATAACCCACCAGCGAAGATTAGACCTTCTTCATCTAGGGAATAGCGACCAAATAAACAACCAATAAAATAAGAAATAAAATTTTTAATATCTTTACCTTTATCTGCAATACTTATCGTAATTTCTTCTTTTTTTACTTTTGGAGAGATTTCTCCTTGCAGATTATAAATTTCCAAGAAAATACTATTTAATTCTTCTTCATTTTTCCACAATTTATTGAATTGTTCTTCAGTAAACTTTCTTCTTTTATTGTAAGTCTCTTTAATTAATTTTGGATATCCTTTTACTTGTAGTAAAGGTGACTTCTTAAAATCCCATGAAATTTCAGTTGAGTCCCAATCAATTTTAGAAATTTCAATATTCTCTTTGACGATAGAAATTACTTCTTCTTTTTTTTCATTACAAACGTTATAGGGTATTACTCCAATAACCCCACAACTATAATTAAGTGTTGGATTAATAATATCCAAAATTTCCTGACATAAATTAGAATTCATTAATCCCAATACATAAAAATCAATCTGGTTTCCATTAAAGTAAATACAATTAGATGCTGTATCTAAAATAAAACCTTTTTCAAAATATCTTACAGAAAATTTATTCGAGGTAACTAAAGTCCAAGATAAATGCGGTTTGAAAAAATATTGTGGACTTCTTACTGCAGCTTTTGGGTTTGCTTTTATCTCCTCACCGTTATTTTCCCAAAGTACAATATGATTTCTATTTCCATACCACCGTCTAAAAGCGCCACCTTTATCAAGTACATTCCATTTGGGATTATTTTCCATATACTCTTCAGTGGAAGTTGCATTAAATTGAATATCATTTATAGACACTTCATACCAATTTCGGATAAATTTTTGGCCATCACCTACGGACATACCAAACTTAGGTATGAAGTGTTCTGATAAACCGGGAAATTTAATAAATGAGTCCCTTAAGTTTTTACTAACCCAATAGGCAATTGGATATCCTGGAATATTGAAAAAAGTTTTTTGGCTAACATAATATTTATTATTTTTATTAAAGAATTCACTTTCTTTTTGATTCCTTTTACTGTAATTAAATTCAATCAATCTAATAGCGATCAATTTCTTATCGTTACTATTTGGTTTATCGTTCTTATTAACCCAAGAAACAATTTGATTATGTCCTACTTTACCATCAAATAACTCTGTACCAAAATCAACTAAAGAACATATTTTTAATTTATTTAATACCATTTTTCTTAGTTGTTCAAAACTACTTAAAAACATCCAAGAATTAGTAGTGATAAATGAAATATAACCACCTAATTTAGAAAAACTATCTATAACTTTTTGGTACATTACCATTGATAAATCTGCCTTTGTTATCGGATAATTCTCCTTCACATAATTATTTAATAAAGGACTCATCCTTGAACTTCCTAAATAAGGTGGGTTAGTAATAACTATCTCATATTTTTGAGTCATAATTTGTGCTTGTTTTATTAGTTTTGGCATTATTTCATTTATCTCAGCCAAAAATTGGACTTGAAATAAATCTCTGACCTCTTGATTTGTAGTTTCTGTTAGGAACCTAAGAAATGAACTATAATCCTTGTTTTCAACATTAATAATAGAACCATATTCTTTTGCATTTTTGAAAATTGAAATTAAATAATTAGCTGTTTCTATATCTTTATCTTCAAGATTAATTGTATCCTTTATGTCCTTGCTACTTATCTCATTACTCTCTATAATTGAGCATAGATTCAGATCTACCTTTTCATCTAATATACGCCTATTATATTTTCTAGCTTTCATGACTACTGAAAAACAGGCCAATTGGTATGCACGATCTTCAATTTCAAGGCCATAGAGGTTTTTTTGTAAAATTAGCTTTGCGGCATCTCGTGGAATATAACCGCAGGATTTATAAATATCCATAAGAACATCAAATGCATAAACAAGAATATGTCCACTTCCCATACATGGATCAAAAACCTTTATTTCTTCTGGATTTATTGTTAACTTTATTCCATTTGAATCATTATTATTTTCATTTTCAAGATAATATTTCCATCCATCCTGTAAGGTTTGGTTAGAGTGTCCCTCTAACCATAAACGTCCAAGCGAATTTTCAACCATATATTTTACTGCCCAATCTGGGGTAAATAATTGTGTTGCCGCCGGTAAGAGTTCTTTTGGAATTTTGCTTCTTGCCATATTCCCATCGTAAACAAGTGCATTTAATTCTGTATTGTAATATTGATATAACCATCCAATAATTTCAACTTCTTCCCAGTCGGCATTCGAAATAAACTCTGTATCAGTCATCTGGCGAATAAAGGACTCTTTCGCCAACAACCCTTCAGGAAAAAGGATCTCGGTATAATCATCAATTTTTTCAAACATAAAGGGTAGGTACCGATTCATCTCATTACAATGTTTTATAATTAAATACTTGAACAATTCTTCCGTTTCATTATTTAATTTCAAGTTATATATATACTCTTTATCAAGTTCAATCTCTAAGTCCAAATCAAATGCCTCATTTAACATATCTGGATCGGCACTATTAGGATTAGAAGATGATAACACTCTTACACCTGTTGGAAGAAAATCATTAACTTCCATAAAACGTAGTGCCGTAAATCGGTTAAACCAAGTATATGCAACTTCCTCCATTACCTGTTTAAAGCCAATTTGATTAATACGAGCGATCAGTTTGTCTCTTTGCATTTTTTCTTCTTTTGAAAGCTGTTTGCCATCTATAAAGATGGCATCCGAGCTTTCAATATCTGCTTTTTTTATGTTGTCTTCCGTAATTCCAATTTTCATTGCCTTTGCTTCAACTTTTTTCAATAGCTCATTTCTGGCACTTGTCGCAAAGGTTTTCAATGCTGATTTATTCATTCCGACATCTCCTGCTTTAATCAATAAATTCTATTTCTTTATTTGATTTAATGATTTGCTTTAGTTTATTAGAGAGAGTGTTAATATACGTGTCTACATCCTCTTCCGAACGAAGATTCCTCACCACAAGAAGCTCCGAGGCTTTTACCTTCTCCTTTTGAATAGTGGCAACGGTACTTCCACCATCTCTACCTTCAATAACAACAGGGGTTTGCTCTTCCTCTTTTTTCCTCTGCCACTCCTGAATTTCATGATTGATTGTCCGTTCATATGTCTCCTTGAAACTTGCACTTTGGGAAATAGTTGCGTCTACCTTATAAATATCAGCAAATGCTTCAACCTGGTTTAATAATTCATCGTAATAACGCTCAATGCTTTCCTTCGTTTCATTGGAAACACCATATTGTTTTGCTTTGAGAGAAAGGTAGTCATAGTCAACCTTGATTTTTTCCTTAGCATTTTTCCTTTTCTCTGAAAGGACATTTTCAATTTGTTCATCAATTTTCTTAATAATTTCTGGAATCAGCTTGATTTTTCCATATGGAACAGGATCAATTAAAACATCTTTTAATTGATTTGCGAATTTATTAGCGTCATCACCCATGAGATATGCTTTATTTTCTTCATGTTTGCTGATAGCTAAAAGTCCTTTATCAAAGATATCCTTCTGATCAGTTTCAAAGAAGCTCTTTACATAAGTCATGTCTTCTTCCCAATAACTAAGATCTTTTTGTAGATCTTTCATTTTGGCAAAAAATGAAGCATTGTCTAATCCTTTATGGAATTCACCAAAATACTCCAACCCTTTATCAAGAAGGCTCAGACCAGGGTATTTTCTACCTTCGTAACGAACCTTAAATGCATTTATTTCAGTAACTTGTTTTTCAATAAGAGAACGAATTTCCTTTACCAACCCGTCTTCATCATCTGGCAAGTCTGTTTTATTAAAGACTTCTTTACAAACCTTCTTAGCTATTCTTATTAAGGCTTCATCTACTTTAACTCGTTTAAGGATAATCCCCTTATCAGATTCTGATGTTTTTGTTAAAACCGTAACGATTATCCTTGCACTTTCCTCTGGCTCCAGATACTCAGAATTATAACGGAGACGAATTCTTTGTTCTTTTAATAATTCGGCAATTAGATACTGTATATCAAGGAGTCTCCATCCATAAGGTTTATCATTAAAGCGGTCTAATAGAATTTTCACTCGGACTTGCTTTTGAATGGAATCCTGCATAGTAATAAAATCAAAGATTTCTTTAATTGCTGATTCATTCGGATTTTGTTTTATATCAGTACCAAAAGTCAATTGCTCGTCTTTGCTACTTAAAACAGAGATAAGCTCCCTCTCACTATCTAAGAAATCCTTAACATAGCCCAGTTTTGTATATACATTGTCAACCAGGGATTGCATGCCAGTATTGATTTTCTCTTTTACTGTTGAGCCTTTAATTTTTGCATCATCACCATTAATAAAGAACCTTCCACCTTTAATCGCATCCTCTAATAATTCACGGACTCTTCGTCTTCTTTCACGTATCTCTGCTTGCTTATTATTCAGTATGTTTTGAATGCTTTCTGGAAGCTGTGTAATATTCTTTTTCTTTCGGTACTCTTCAATTTTTATAACTTCTTCCATTTCCTCGGTATAAGATTCATTTCCACCGAGTTTAATGATTAGTTCACCGTTTCCAGAGGACATCATCATTAATTCTTGCTCAGATTTTCCATAGTGATCAGATAATGGCGAAAGAATATTGATTCCTATACTTGCTGTTTGGTTTCCGTAATTCTTTTCATCCATTTTCTGATTATAGGAAAATGAATAAACATTGGAATAGCGATACTTCTTTTCATCATAAAGATCTTGGAAGATATAATTTGCAAGTTCTCTTTTAATTAAATCTTCATCAATATTGATCGCTTTTATTTCTCGGTTGATATCCTGTTCGTCATCCGTAAGGAAGATAAAGTAGTCCCCATTCTTTTGAACAAGGGTTTGAGAAATGAGCTTTCTTAGGGACACTTTGATTTTTTCTTTCAGTTCCAATTTATCTTCTTCAATACTTGTTACCATGAGCGTAGCAATATTTTCGATATTTGCGGGAAGCTCTTTAATGTATTTAATCATGAACAGCACTTTCAATAAGTTCATATTAAATTCGTCATCTTTTAGAGCAGGGTTTTCATATGCACCCTCAATCACTCTTGAAATGGAAGGGTTAAGGAATTCCTTGATTGTATCGTAAAAAGCATAGAATGGAATTAAAATTCCTTCTTCTGCATCCTTATAGCGTAGTCCCGCCTCTTTAAATGCAGATAACATGGAACGTTCACCTTCTGATAAATGCTTACCAGATGAACCATGTCGTCTTACTTGTTCAAAAACATTTTGCAAAAGTTTAAATTGATATGGAATAAACGGGTAAACATCAGAAAATTCCCTTTCATTTTCGAATCCTCTTAAATCTGCCGTACTTTCTTTGAAACTAATCAAGTTCTTCAATATTGCACTTTTTTCTGGATAAATTAATCTGAGCTTATCATTAGCAAAATCTTTCTTTAGAAGGATACGTTTTTTGATTACTTCATCAACGGAAATAGAGGAAAGTGATAATCTTGTATCAAAACGACCTTGAATGCGGGAGAAATCATCTCCCTTTACCTTCACGATACTATCTATGCTCTCCTGGGAAGTTACCATGATCCAAACACGACCTTGGCAATGGGTTCCTAAGTCCTCAGCAACAGTTTGGAGGTTAAGCATAAGACTACGGCTATCGCCAATGAACTGCCCAATTTCATCCACCAAAAAGACAAGATGAAAGTTTTTGCCCTTTAGATCGATATATTCCTTAACATCTTTGGCAAACTTCTCTATACTGATTTCAAAATTATTTACTCCATGTTCGAACCAATTTCGAGCAGACTCCTCAGACATATCCGTAACCTCTGTTAAGGCTCCGATTACAAAGTCAGCGTCAAAATAGAACGTGTTTCGTCGCTCAACCCACTCTTCGCCAGAAAGTGCCTTAAACTCGTCTTTAAATTGCTCGTAGACACCTTTTTGATCTAAATATTTTTCCATTTCCGCTACGCCAGGAATATCTCCAAAGTATCCCCGATGTTCATAGAAGACTTTCATGAAAACACGCAGAATGGCATCCTCTTTAGACTTACTGTCCATTGAGGCTTTAGAATCAATATTGAAAAGAATAACCTCTGTTTCCACATCAGCCGTACGATTCATGTTTGCCAGTATTAATGGATCTTGTAGTTTATCTTGGAAAAATTCAATTGCCTTTTTATTTTTTACCTTCTTATTTTCAAGCAGGTAAGCAAGTATTTTTAAGAAGTGCGATTTACCGCTACCAAAGAAGCCTGAAATCCAGACACCCATTTTATCAGTTACGCCATCTATCCCTTTTTGATAAGTCTCATAAAACTTAGATAAGTGCTTATTTAGCTCCCTTGTAACAACATATTCATCAAGCTCCTGATAAATATTGTCTTCATCTGTCTGAGCAACTTTAATAACTCCTCGTATGTCCCTCTCAATATCTTTCTGAAACATGTCCTTAATGATCATACTGTTTTCCCCCTCTTTTTCTCTAATCAACTAATGGAAATGCTCTGTAATAATTATCATCCTTAAACTTATTAAATAATTGAAGTGACTGACCGTCATATCTTCCAGGGAAGAACATAATAACTGGAATTTTATCAATCACTTCTTGTAGATTATTTAGAATCGTGTGTGATCGAACAAATGGATACACCTTGCCCACACCTGTAATAAACACAACATTATTATCGTCTATTTGTTCTTTTATTTTTTTCAAAAAGACATCGGGTTTAGCAAAGGTTGTCATTGCTTTAAATAAAGCATCCTTCCCCTGCTTTTCTTCCACTTGAAATACACGATCAAAAATTCGTTTCTCTTGTGCAATTTCAAGCAACATTTTATATAAATCAAATTCGATAATCTTGCGGCCAGAGCGTTCATAATTGAATTCCTTCTTGATATGCTTCACGTAATCACGAACCACTAATTCCTCATTCGGTTCGTAATCGAAGATATAAAAACTGATCTCATTCCCAAGTCCTCGGCCTTGTATAAACTTATCCTCTTTGATTTTTGGGATAATCTTGTCCAATCTACGATTAATATTCGCCATATTTCTAATCCTTTCACTCACCCATTGCTTTCAAATAAGCCGTATCACCAATATAGACAAGGTGACGTTTTAAATTCTCATCAAATAACAACCTATTTAGCTCACCTGTTTTTTTATCCTTTAACAAGCCAGCCTCATACAGTAATTTCATATAAACCTGTTTTAATTTATTTATTGTAAGTTCAGTCCATTTTGCCATTTTGTCATCTTGCTCCGCTTTAGAAATAAAGAATACGTTCAAATCTTTCTTTTCAAGCAGATAATTATTTGCGTCCAGCTTCTCTCTAATTACTTCGTTCATAAATTCAAAGAAAAGCCTATCTGTCTTCATAATGGCATACAAGTTTATAACCTTACCCTCTTCTAATGGACTACTTAATACCCACTCCTGCAGTTGATTATCTAAAGCATTAGCCCTTCTAATGACAGATGGTACAATGCGTTTAAGACTGGAAGTGAATTTATATTCGAAGACATTCTCCTCGATAACCTTCTTCTTTATTTCACTATCTAACAGCCCTTGTCTTTTGAGCTTCAGCACTTTCTTTAATTCGTACAATAAAAAAGAAGCCCCAGTGAGTGTTGCACTATAATCCAATTCTTTAGTCATGCCTCCAAATCCTTCCACAACAAGTGTCAATTCTCGATACAATCAACACTTTTTAAAATTCGTTCAACTATTTCAAGCCTTCTCTTTCCACATTGTTGCCTTAATACTGTAGTAAAAGAACCATCCTTTAACAATTTATTTGGATTGTTTATGCAAATATCGGAAATAGACCTGATGAGAACATCTTCGTTAATTTCGTTTTCCCAATAAGAATCAATTACTAAGTTTAAAGAAGCAGCAAGCTCTCTCTGTGTTTTGTAAAAAAGTTTGATCTTCAAAAATATCACCTCAAAATAGAAAACATCTCATGTCTTACTCTACTCTTACTCTATTTATATTTTATTCTTCTATTTATCGAAATGCAAAGTGAGATTTTGATTCTTTTATAAAGACTAATTGTCTTTTTCAAAGATTTATTTTTTTGAGTATTTCGTTAAACTTAATTTCAGACTCTTAAATAACTTTATATGTTTGCACTTACTCTTTAATTATTAATATCAGTTTTCCACTGCGATAGGCAAAATAGCAAAGTGGACTAGATATTCCGCCTAATTCTTTCAGGTTTAAATAGCTCACTTACTTTAACAACAATAGCAATTTTCTGTCAGGCATAGGATTCTTGTACAGCTATGTTTTGAGAATTAAAAAGGGAAAGCAGCCTTATCGGCGTGCTCTCCCAGACTGTTTGAATAAATGTGGGTATGCTTGTTTATATTATTTAAGTAATGCCTCTTTGGTAGCTTTTCTTAAATAGAAAGGAATAAACGCATTTAGAAAACTTTTTGAGACAGTAATATCTAATCTGTATGGATTGGTCTTTTAGAGCCCAGAGTCCAAATACAGAGTAATCAGCAACACCAATGCCAACAAGTTCTTACAAAAAACTTTAAAAGAACTTGGTATTAATCAAATAACGATGCATGGATTAAGGCACATTCATGCAAGTGTCATATTATATAAGAAAGTTGACATTAATTATGTTAGTGAACGCCTGGGGCACAGCAATATAAAAACCACTTATAAGTGCTATTCTTACGTGATTAAGGAACTGCGGGTGGAAACGAGAAACTGACGATTGAAGCCTTTGAAAAGATGTAGTTTCTGTCGAAATTGAAATTAATGTGGTTTATGATATAAAAGGTGTCCGCGCTTGAAAACCAGCATCATTCTCAGTTATCCTCAGTAATGCAGCAGCTAATTAAATACGTGTAAGAAAAAGTAACTCACTCACTTAGAGGGTAGGTGGGTTCTTTTTTTTATGACTATTCTATTATGTACGTATAATAACTAACAATGTGCAACCATACGTATTAAATTTATCTTAGAAAGGAACACAGTAGTCCTCATTAATTTACATTATTCGTAAAATACTCATTAAAGCAATATTCAACTTCTTGCAACCAACTCCTAGGAGTAACGCCACTTCCTCTTTGCAAAGGATGCTTAAACTTAATATAATCTTCTCCAGATTTTCCTAAAACTACTTTATCATGTGGTAATGTGAAAAACTCCGTATTGTTAGCGAGCAATTAGGCTTATGATTTTCCACAAACAGGCCCGTTTGTGGAATATAATTCATTACCTATTTATGATAAGTTTTACCTTGACATGTCTAATTGAGGTTCAGCACTATGAAAAATTTCATTTTTCTTTTAAAACCAATTCCCTCATTAACTTGTTGGGGAGTAAAGATTAAAAAAAGAGGAAGTGCTTTTTTGCAGCCCTATCCCCATACTTTTTTTATTAATATTACTTCTTTAGCAACTCTATCCCTAATTTATAATTACCCGTAGCATTCTGCATCTAACTAAAAAATTCTTGGTAGTTCGCACTAGTAATGTTTTATCTCCTATCACACTCGTATCATTTGCATTTATTTTTGTATTACAATTAGGTTAAATCAACTTATTTTCCTAAATTAAACCTTTTCTCTTTAACTCTTCAATCATCTTTAATTCTTCAGCGGTTGGAACTGGTGATTGTACTAGTTGAACTGGAAAGTCAGGTTGATTTAACCCCCAATCATTTAGTAAGTTTAGCAACTCGTCAGAAATCCGAATATCTCTTTCTCGAATTTCATTTAGCCCCCAATCATTATGTTGCTCAGCAAGGTCAAGTAATATCTGGACTTTTGATTTCTTGTAACTTTCTTGTTTCTTTTTAAAGTAGCCATTACTTGCAATAATGTTCAACTTTTTCTCAAACGGAATCTTATTCCCTATATGTTCCACTAACTCTTTTACTTCTTCATCGGAATTGCTTGGAAAATAACTTGATTGCCATTTCTGAGGAAGAATATGCTCTATTTCCCACTTTTCTGGAAGGAGTTCCGTTTGGCTTTGATAAGCAAGAATTTTCAATAACATACGAACAGTATTACGGTGAGCCGTCTTAAGCTTCCCTTTTAATTCCTGTTCATCTACTATAGCGAAATCAAATGTTGGCGTAGGCGATTTAATAATTTCAGAGTTTAAATTCAAGATCCCTCGCTTAACAGCATTTATAGTTGGCGTAACTATATACCGAGCCGCCAAAACTGCGAGTAGTTTCTTGAGAAATTTCAAGAAATGTTCTTCAAAATCTTGTGAACCATGATATTTAAGATAGTAAATTACTACTGGATACTTCCAAAATTCATTTGGATACGAAGATAACCCATCGAGTACTTTTTTAATTTCTATATTTTTCGACCAGTCTTCATCCTCGATTTCCACACGGTTATTAACTACAAGCCATAAGTTAAGCAGCGAATTCAGGTTGTTCATCACGTCCTTTTTATATAACTGCTCAAAATTATTCCTTGAGTAGTATTTCCTTATCCCTGGTGTCGTTGTATTTCTATCGTTTTCTAACGCTCTCAAATAAAACATATAATAATAAAATAACTTTTGGATACTTTCATTTGCATTTGTAGCTTCGTAATCTAGTTGTTGCCACTGTTCAATAAAAACTGCTTTCCCTTCAGCATCCAAGTTATTATAGATCTTTGCTTTAAAAATATCTGCATCAGATAAAGCTAGTCCTCTATCATTCAATGTTGAGAAAATTGTTAAAGCCGTATCTTGTGAATCTGCGGTAATTGGTAATAAGATCGCTTTGTTTAATACATTTCGGATGAACCAGAAAAACAACTCTGGCTCATTCGAAGCATAATTCTCTATTAGTTCTGTAAATAATTTGTAATTTAACGAATAGTTATCTTTGGCACCTTCTTCAATAGCGCCACTTATAAGAATGTTGGCGAAAGTTTTGTTCCCTTCATCCCCCATTACTCTAGATTCAATAAGAGTTTTTTCGTAATCAACCTCAGCAGTTAATTCATCCTGTTCCCAAAGTGCCGATTCAATCTGTCCCTTAAAATTCTTCACTTCTTTTGTTTCTGTCATTGAATTGAGCTTTGAGTAAAGCGCTCTAAGCAATAGAAACAAAGAAGTGATTCGCTGTTGACCATCTATTATTTCCTGTTCATTGTTCTCATTTTCGTAAGAAACAATTGTTCCCAAAAAATAAGTGCTTTCATTATCATTTTCCGTATACTCTACTAAATCATCAAAGAGCGTTTGAATTTGTTCCTCAGACCAAGCATATGGACGTTGATACTCAGGTATAATAAATTTATTAACTTTACCTGTCTCTAACAACTGTTTGACACTCTGTTTGTTCACTTCAATTGTTGTAGCCATTGTCTATTCTCCGTTCTGTACCTTTATTTTGCATTTAATTATTCTTTGATTAAACAATGATCTTATTGACATTACTTTCGATAAAGTTTCAACGATTTTCATGGTCATCACCATTCTTCGAGAACCATAGATTCCTTACACTTTCTCATGAAGAGCTTTCATCTCTTTTATAATCTCTGCGTTCTATATTTCGTGTAATGAAGGTGTGTGTTTTAGCCATCTAAGGTAAGCTGCACGTGTTATACCAGCGATTTTACAGAGTGAGATAAGATAATACTAAAGCCTTTTATATACAGCTTTATTCCTCTTCAATATATTTAATATAGCATTCACCATCAATAGAAACAATTTCTGCTTTTTTACGAGTCATATCAATATATCTATCCATTACTGAAATAGAAGAATCAATCAATACCAAACCATTCATTTGACTTTGAAACTCTTTATTACTAAGATCATAGGCTTCTTTTTTCTTCTTTATGTTATTGTCAAACCAATCATTTACTAGTTCCTTTGTCTGCCCGCCTAATTGGTAATTACCAATTTTACGACCAAGAACATCACCAGCAAATCCAAATACGAATTTAAGAGATATCTGTTTCTTACTGAACTTGTTAAGTGAGTTTGTATCATCAATATAATGCTTAACCCATTTAGTTGTTTTATCAAATACGTCTTTATACTGATTTACTATAGCGCTAATCTCGTTACGGTAGAGGCTCAATTCTTCAACATCTATAATATTGTTTAAGTTAATTATTAGTATCTGAGCTAAGTTACATAGATAAACAGCGTAATGATATTGAACCATATTTTTTCTCAGTTCTTCCATGTTTTCTGTTATCACTGTTTCCTTGTCAGATTTAAAAGATTCTGATTCTCGCATTATTATTTTTTCAATCTGCTTTTTGTATAAATTGATGTTTTTTTTAGCAACAGTTCGTATACCATTAATTTGAATAAGTGTTGTACGGACTCTTTCTGAGTCATTCCTTATGAAGCGTATATGCTCAATAATCTCATATAACTCTTGAAGTGCTGTCTCTAGTTCACTTTGATTAACAGCATCAATATACTGTTTTATATCATCAATTCCACCTTTGATATCTAAAAGATTCGCATTGACCTGTGCCATAAAATACTGTCCAGTCACAGTTGATAAAGCATTAAATGCATTAGAGACAACCTGAGCTGTATTAGAGATAGATAAAAACGCATCATTTTTTAACCATCGTGCTTGTCCTTTCACCTTGTTTGTAGCATTATCGAGGCCAGTTCCAATAAACACATCTGTTGTCCCTTTTATTGTCGCCAGATGCATTGATGGATCTAAAAGGCATTTATAAGAGTTTTCTGTCGCTGCTTTAAAGGCCTTCTCACCTGCATCTTTATATATTTTATCTACTAAAAGTTGTGGTGCGAGTTGAAGTAATGGTTCCACATACTTAACCTCGTCTAAGGACATTCTTCTATATCCTCGATTTTCTAAATCTGCAGGCAACAACTCATTAACGAAAAATTCAATACCAAATGTATCTTTCATATGCTCTTGAAGCTCGCCGTTATTTACATTCTGACTTAGCTCTGTATTATTTTCATTATCCATGAAGTATCCTCCTAAAATTTTGTCAACAAATCAGCCCACCCTAAACTACTGTTTATGGAAACATCTAATTTCACTATCATAACAAATCGTCTCCCTCAACCTACTGTTATCAAATCAGGCAACCCACCCTTATGTAGTCTCTCCATACTCTGAGTAAATACTTATTTACATTATTTGTAATCATTATTAGTATAAGAATACTATTTCATAAACTTGATTGTTTGGCAATGTAGCATATATAAATTGCTAAAATCCTTGTGAAAAATGATTTCGAAAACTACCTTATTCAGCCTTTTTCTCCGCAAACTGAAAAACACCCACAAACATTGATGAATCAATATTTGTGAGTGTTTTATAGTTTCATAAATTAACTGGTTATTACCTAAAGATACCGGTGGTCGAGGCCTTAGCACATAAAAATCGTCCAATTTTTATCAGGTTTGTTTATTAAATTTAGCCTATCCAATTTGTTTATATTTCTTTATAAGCTCTAATTCAAATTATCAGACATTAACATCCCATCAAACTATCTTTCAAAATTTGTAGCTAAGCTTTCTATCCTTCATTAACTGCCTGTGTTCTGAGTTTCTTCTATTAATATTGTAATGAAAAACACATAAAAAGGGAGAGCGGCCTAATTGGCTCGCTCTCCCTTAATGTTTGAATAACTGTGGATATGCTTGATTGTACAATTTAATTAGTGCCTTTTTCGCAGCTTTTCTTTTGCTATGTAAGTCGATTCCTATAGCAGTAAAATCCTTAAATGGAGGTCTTTCTTGGCATATATTAACTGTAACATGGTATTGATTACGGAATTGAATGATCTCTATCTCTATTTCATCCCCATATTCGTTTACAATTTGAGAAGCTTCCCATAAGATACATTCATTAGATTTCATCTTTCACCCACTTACTAATCTTTTGTAATCTCCAGATCAATAATTTCTCTAATATCTTCTATATCAAGGGATTCTGCGATTCTTTTAATATGCCCTAAATTTATATTTTTTCTTTTGTTGTTAGCTAATTCACTCAATGCCGGATGCCTAATGTCTGCAAGACGGGACAGCTCTCTTAATGAGATGTTTCTTTCCTTTATTAATCTCTTAATATAGATTTTCACTTCTATTCCCATCGTTTTCTTTACACCCATTTCTATGGCCTATAAAGAAAAACTATCATAATGAAAATCTTTAAGTGGTACGCCTATGCGTACCAGTAAGAAGGATTTTTTAAGAAAGTAGATAAAACTAAGAATTGACCACGTAATCTACCATGTCTGAAAGGAAATGTATTATATATGATTTTAATGAGTTGAAATTATTAGCCTAGTTTCTTCTCTATAAAAGAAACTATATTATTTACATTATATCCATTCTCTTCGACAATACGATATCCAGGTCCAGAATCTCCATAGGTACACACACCGATAACTTTACTTTGTTTTCCTGCATATCTTGCCCATCCCATTGGTGATCCCATTTCAATTGATACCCGGGTTTTAATTTCCGAAGGTAATACGTATTCTTGATAGCTTTCAGGCTGTTTCTCAAAAATCTCCCATGAAGGCATACTTACCACACGCGAGGGTATTTCTTTTTCAGCTAATACCTTCTGTGCCTCCATTGCTAAACTTACTTCTGATCCTGTGGCAATCATTAATACTTGTAGTTTTTCACCATGAGGAGGATCTGATAGAATATAACCTCCTTTTGATAATCCCTCTTTCGCTTTTTTAAATGTAAGCAAAGGCAGGATTTGCCGAGATAGAATTAATGCTGTCGGGCCCTCTTTATTTTCCATAGCATAACGGTATGCTTCTATTGTTTCGCATGCATCTGCTGGCCGGATGACTGTTAATCCTGGAATCGCTCGAAGGCTTGCCAGATGTTCAACTGGCTGGTGGGTAGGACCGTCTTCTCCAACTGCAATGCTGTCGTGGGTAAAGACATATAGGACGGGCTGTTTCATCATGGCTGCCAGGCGGAAGGTTGGACGCAGATAATCTGAGAAGACGAAAAAAGTCGCGCCAAATGGACGGATGCCTCCATGTAAAGAAAGCCCGTTTACAATTGCTCCCATTGCATGTTCCCTGATACCGAACCACACATTTCTGCCAGCACAGTTTTCCTTGTTAAATCTATCAATTCCATTAAGTTTGGTTTTATTAGAAGCGGCTAAATCTGCTGAACCGCCAAAGAGAGTCGGCAGATTTTTAGCAATGGCATTTAATGCTGCTCCGGATGCTTCCCTTGTTGCGATGTCAGGATCTCCTGGTTTGTATTCCGGAAGGTCTGCATCCCATCCATCTGGAAGTTCTCCTAGAATAGTAGCTTCGAGTTGTTTTGCCAGTTCTGGATAAGCTTCTTTATATGAGGCAAATAGCTTGTTCCATTCCGCTTCCCTCTGCTCTCCTATTTCCCGGCTGGCTTGAAAGTGATTGACTACTTCTTCTGGAATATCAAAAGGCTCATAGTTCCAGCCATAATTCTTTTTCGCTAATAGAGCTTCTTTCTTTCCGAGAGGTGCTCCATGGGCAGCGTTTGTTCCGCCTTTATTGGGACTGCCATAACCAATCACGGTTTTAATTTCAATTAAAGAAGGACGGAGAGACTCCTGTTTTGCCAGATTGATGACTTCTCCTATGCTTGTAATATCGTTACCATCGTCCACACGGAGATAATGCCAGCCTTGAGCTTCAAAACGTTTTCCTATATCTTCCGTGAACGAATGTCTCAATTCCCCATCGAGGCATACATCGTTTGAATCATACAAGACGATCAGTTTCCCTAAACCTAAATGTCCGGCCAAGGAAGCTGCTTCATATGAGATTCCCTCCATTAAATCGCCGTCTCCGCAAATGACATAAGTATTGTGATCAATTACTGGATAGCCTTCGCGGTTATAGACAGCGCCCATATGTGCTTCTGCCATCGCCATTCCGACTGCCATTGCAAATCCCTGGCCTAGTGGCCCTGTTGTTGCTTCAATTCCTGCTGTCCCTACCTCTGGGTGGCCATGTGCCTTGCTGCCTAATTGGCGGTAATTCTTAAGGTCTTCCATTGAAATATCATATCCGGTTAGATGCAGAATGCTATATAAGAGCGGTGAACCATGGCCGGCTGACAACACAAAACGATCCCGGTTGAACCATTTTGGATTGGAGGGATTTGTGTTTTATATGCTTCATGTATAATTCATAGGCCATCGGTGCAGCTCCCATTGGCATGCCAGGATGGCCGGAGTTTGCCTGCTCGACCATATCAATTGAGAGTGCCCGAAGTGCATTAATCGCTAATTGTTCCAAAGGTTTCACTGACATATGTAACTCTCCCTTTATTTTTCAGTATAAAAACAAGGTTTATGAAACTCCATAAACCTTGTTTCTTCTATATATAAAACTCCCTAATTAAGCGTTTTTCTTTCTAAGGCTGGCTAATAGCATGATGACAATAATTACGACTGGAAGCAGGTACGCAATCACGGTGCTCCACTGGACCACGTTGCCGAGGATAATTCCGGCTACTCCAAAGTCTGCGTCACCAAAGGTCGTTCCTTCAAACCCGATCGAACCCAGTACTGGAAGCAGCAGAGCTGGCAGGAAGCTGATTAACAAACCATTGGCAATGGATCCCCAGATGGCCCCCTTTCTTCCGCCCGTCGCATTTCCATAAACACCAGCAGCTGCGCCTGTGAAGAAATGTGGAACCAGACCAGGTACAATAACTTTCAGGCCCACAAGAGGCAGTAGGAACATAGAGATAAGTCCTGCGATAAAACTGAAGATGAATCCAATGATGACGGCATTTGGTGCGAAAGGAAATACGGCTGGACAGTCTAGAGCTGGAAGAGCATTTGGAACCACACGGTCCGCAACCCCTTTAAAGGCAGGGACGATTTCTGCAATCAGCATACGCACACCTGCTAATACGATGTAAACCCCGGCAGCAAACGTAATCGCCTGTGTGATGGAGAAGATGATGAAGTTCGATCCACCACTAAGTTTTGTTTCAATGAAGTCCTGTCCTGAAGCAAAAGCAGCAATAAAGAACATAATGGCCATCGTAAGTGATATTGAAACAGAAGTATCTCTCAGGAAGCCAAGTGATTTAGGAACCTTGATATCTTCTGTGGATTTTGATTTATTGCCAACCCACTTACCGATGGTTCCTGATACAAAATAGCCGATGGTGCCAAAGTGGCCTAGTGCGATATCATCGGACCCAGTAATTTGTCTTGTATATGGCTGAAGAAGAGCTGGCATAAGAACCATTAAGATACCAAGAGTCAGGGAACCGGTTACAACTAATGAAACTCCTTTGATTCCGCCAGTTGATAGGATAACTCCTATCATACAGGCCATATATAAGGTATGATGTCCTGTCAGGAAGATGTATTTAAACTTCGTGAACCGGGCTAATAAAATGTTAACGACCATACCGAATAACATAATAAGTGCTGTTTCTTTTGCAAAAGTCTTCTGTGCAAGAGCAACAATCGCCTCATTGTTTGGAATGACTCCTTTTATATGGAAGCCATGCTCGAACATTTTTCCGAAGATATCAAGTGAACCGACCAATACTCCGGCACCTGCACCGAGTATGATAAATCCCATTACGGTTTTTAAGGTCCCTGAGATCGTATCGGCAACACTTTTTCGCTGCAAAATTAATCCTAATAAAGCAAAGATTCCAATCAGGATGGCGGGTGTACCTAAAATATCTTTCATGATGACATTTAACATCGATATCCCTCCGCTTTACTTGCAGATTAGTTGTTTACGATATTTTTTTGTATCGCTTCCTTTATCTCCGGCAGGCTGAACAGATTTTTGAGCGAAATGGTTTTTCTGACTCCGTCCTCCAGCTGCTCCATAATTTCAGGAGAGCCAATATAGTAATCTGCCTTTTCCGCCTTGCCTGTCGTTAAATCCGTATGGGAAACGTCTGCCTCAATCCCCAATTCCTTCAGCACTTTTTTGACATTCAGTTCAATCATGAAGCTGCTGCCTAGTCCCACTCCGCAAACGACTAATATTTTCATTGTCTCCTCCTCCTTTTTCAGCTTGAATACTGATTGATCACCTTCATGATCTGCAAAGTAGAATCTGCTTCCATAATCGACTGGATCGCCTCTTCATTCGACAGCAGCCCGGCTAACTGTGATAAGGTATTCAAGTGTGTCTCTGAATCCGCCGCTGCCAGGACGAAAATTAAATTCGCATCATGCCTGGATTCCTGTGAAAAAGCGACACTTTCCTTTAAGCACAGCAGGCTCATTCCCAGTTCCTTCACCCCTTGCTCCGGCCTGGCATGTGCTAGGGCAATTTTTGGAGCGAGGACGATGTAAGGCCCATAATCCTGAACATTTTCAATCATTGCATCAATATACTCCGGCTGGATGCTGCCTTTTTTTAATAAAGGCACAGCAGCTATTTGTATTGCTTCCTTCCAGTCCCGAACATCTTGCCTGATTTGAATGGTATCCAAAGTTAACAATTGGTTTAGCATCTAACATGCTCCTTCGTTATCTGGTTATCTGAGAGAATATGAGAAAAATAGATGGGAACATTGTCTCGTATGTTTTATTCGTGCAAAAGAACATGCTTTTTCCACCCCCACCTTTCTCTAAAAAAACTAAATTTATGATTCTATTTCGTGTAATTATTATATTTGGGAAAATTTTTATTTAGTCCAAGTGGTCAGAATATTTTTATTTAATGGCGCTTTTAAACAATTTAATTAAGCGATGTTCTATAATGGTTATATATGGGTTTGGGTAGGAAAGTCATAAAAAGGAGGGTTTGAATCTGAGAAAATTTATGCCCATTTTATCTTTATTGACACCAATTATATGGTTTTATATTGTGTTTAGGACGCCGCTTTTTCATCACGCTTCCCATTTATTTGTTTATATGATGATAGGTTTGGGATATATAATATCCATTTTCATCGCTTGGTATAGCCCAAGTGAATTTTGGAGAGTTGTATCACTTGTCATTTTGTCAATCATCCCAGTTGGTTTTATCATAATAGCTATTTTATTTGGAATGTCAGGAGCATAGAAAGACAATCATCACTTACAAAAAGACCGAAATAAAAAGGTATTATTTCTTTCATTAAAATCAACTAATTTTTATACCTGAACCTATTTATAACTCGTTAGGTAGTTGAAGTTCAATAACTGCAGCTGATATTATGGATGTAACAACTAAATAATTAGGAGTGTGATTGCTAAGTGAGTAATGGAGCTTTTATTGCTATTTTTTCAAGTTTTATTGGTGCGTTTGTTTGTATAATGGCAGCTATTAAAATAAGAAAAGACAAAAAGAATCATCCTAAATAGACCTCACTCAATCAAGATTAATTTTTTTGCCGTTTTAAACATTTGAACAAGGTTATAATTTGATTTTTGACACGCTGAAAAAAAGCATTTATTCCACTCGTTTATCCAATGATAAATCCTCTAATTCAAGACCACAGTACCTATAATGATAATTGCCAAGATATTTGGTTACAACTCCCGAAACCCGTCCATCCAATCTTTGCAACGATGGTGGAAGTTATTAACGTGCTTATGCTTTCACTTTTTCCACCGGACCATATAAAGGGTGGTGGTGGTACCTGGATAAGGTTATTGGTGGAACTATAAAAATTGGAATTACTTCTCTTTTTGAGTAGAAAATATGTAAGAGAACCAATTAAGGTTCTCTTTTTTCATCCAAGATTCACAAACTCTCCGTACTCTTTTTTAAATCCAAGCTTTACGGTTCCGATTGGGCCGTTCCACTGTTTGGCAACAATGATTCGATGATATCCTTTTGCTTAGAATCTTTTTGATAATAATCCTCTCTGTAGAGGAAGGTGATGACATCCGCGTCCTGTTCGATCTGACCGCTTTCACGTCAATCAGATAAAAAACAAATCTTATCGTAAAAAAGTAACATTATGAAAATTGCCATTAAAAAAGCTCAGAGCAAGCTCTCAGCTTTTTGAAATATTATTGTTTCCAAAGTCCGATTTTAATGTTTTGTGTGTAACCAATATTAATTCTATTTAACAACATAGCCACCGACATATTCAGTAGGTTCATAAAAAATCATGAAAGCTTCATTATCCAATGATTTTATGATTTTTTTTAAACGATTAAGATCTTTTCTTTTTGCGAGAATAAGATGAACATCATGAGTGCCTAAAGAGCCTTGACCTTTCCAGGTGGTAACTCCAAAACTTTCTTCTCTAAGCTTATTACTTAATTCCGATTCATTTATGGTAATGACCTGCAGAACTACATTACCTAAAGCTAATCTCTTTTCAATTGTCATACCCATGAAAATTCCAATTGCATATGTACTACAATAAATAAATACTCCCATTGGAGAATTTAGATTTTTGAGCACCATTGATAAACCGATTATATACACAAAAATTTCAAGCATTCCAACCAAAACGGTAACATTCCTCTGCCCTTTTACCATAAAGACGCTTCTTAAACAGAATAAAGCTACATAGGAGAGCTGAATGCCGGCAAGCACCAAATAATTCATCGAATTCCCTCATTATCAATTTGAGAATCTTAAAATTTAATAAGCTCTTCACTAAACAGAATTTCTCTTATTTTATCTCCTACTTCAGAAGTTGTGGCAGTGCCGCCAATGTCCGGTGTCAAACACTTTTTTTCAACTAATAATTTTTCGATTGCTTGGAGGACCTTTCTTGCCCAATTTTCATAGCCAAGAAACTCCAGCATTTGGCTCACAGACCAAATGGCTGCCATAGGGTTTGCGATTCCTTTTCCAGCTATATCTGGAGCTGATCCATGAATGGGCTCAAACATAGATGGAAATTCGCGTTCAGGATTAATATTTGCACCGGCTGCAAGACCTAAACCACCAGCAAGTGCAGCACCCAGGTCTGTTAGAATATCGCCAAATAAATTCGAAGTAACAACTACCTCGAAACGTTCTGGCTGCATAACCATAAACATGGCAGCCGCATCAACTAAATAAGAATGTGTCGGAACATCTGGATACTCAAGCGCTATTTCCTCAAAGACCTGATCCCAGAAAACCATTGAATATTGCAGTGCATTCCCTTTACTTATACTAGTAAGGCTTTTTCCTAATTTTCTTGCTGTTTCAAAAGCATATCGTATAACTCTTTCAGTGCCCTTCCTTGAAAATACACCTGTTTGTAGAACAACCTCGTTTTCCTTCCCCTTATATAACCAATCACCTGCTCCGGCGTATTCACCCTCTGTATTCTCACGGATAAACAGCATTTGCACTTTATCTGTGGTTACTTCTTTCAACGGGCAAGGTGCTCCATTTAATAAATAGATAGGCCGAACATTAATGTATTGGTTAAATTGCTTTCTTATGACTAATAAAAGCTCTGTTAATGAAATATGATCAGGAACTCCTGGAAAGCCTACTGCTCCCAAATAAATAGCATCAAATTCCTTTAGGATCTCCATACCATCTGCTGCCATCATCCTTTGTTTTTCCAGATAATACTGACAGCCCCAATCGAAGTACTGATAATCAACCTTAAAGGAACCATCTAATTCTGCGACTGCGTTAAGTATTTTTATTCCCTCTGTTATTACTTCTGGACCAATTCCATCTCCAGCAATTACTGCAACTTTGAAGGTTTTAGTCATGTTTTCCCCTCCCTTTCATAGAAAAATGTTACAAGCTGACTTTTTTATTCTTGTGGTTTTGTTTTATGAAGATGAATACCGGACTTCTTCTCTACAAATCGAAGAAAGAAGTCGACTGAAATAGCCAGCAAAGCAGCTGGTATTGACCCGGAAAGTATTTTAACATCATCTGTAGACATTATTCCGCGATAGATCCAATCACCCAATCCACCGGCTCCTACAAATGTAGCAATGGTAGCTACACCAATGGCAATAACAGTTGCAATTCTTATGCCTGCTAATATGATCGGGAAAGCGAGTGGCAGCTTTACTTTAAAATATAGTTGCTGATTCGTCATTCCCATTGCCAGCCCAGCTTCTATAAGGTGTTTGTCTACTCCTTTTAAGCCAATATAGGTATTAGAAATGATCGGCAATAAGGAGTAAAAAAATAAAGCAACGATTGCAGTTGTAGAACCCAGACCAAAGAAAATCATTATTACTAGTAATAAGGCAATTGATGGTATCGTCTGTATCGCATTCACTATGGTCTGTATCAGGATAGCAAGTTTCTCATTTCTTGACATTATTATCGCCAACGGAATTCCTGCCAGGATTGATAATAGGACACCAGAAAAACTCATATAAATATGCTGAAGGGTAAGCTCAAGAATTGTGTCCCAATCTTTTACAAGCAATATAATGGCTTGAATGAAGGTATCCATTTACCACTCGCCTCCTTGAATAGCCTGTATATTTATTCTCACTTTTTAATCAAACCCTTTTGTTCTAAAAATTCTTTTGCTACATCTGCTGGTTCTTTCTTTTCAACATCGGCTTTGAAGTTCAGCTCTGTCATTGTCTTGGAATCAATTAACCCTCCAAGTTTCGCAATTATTCCTTTTAATTCAGGGTGTTTTTTAAGCAAATCATCATTAACAACCGCAGCACATTGATATGACGGGAAGAACCTTTTATCATCTGTTAATGTCTTTAAGTTATAATCCTTTAATCTTGGGTCAGTAGAGTAGGCTAAAACAACATCTACATCCTTGTTTTTAACTGCCTTATATACCAAGCCTATCTCCATTGGAGAAGTTTTACCAAATTTAAACCCATAAGTTTTTTGAAATGCAGGGTAACCATCTTGAACGCGCTCCAACCAGCCATTGTCTGTACCAAGACTTAGTTTTTCAGCGTGAGGAGCAACATCGGAGACCTTTTCTAATTTTAATTTATCCGCAACGTCTTGCCTGACTGTAAATGCATATGTGTTTTCAAAGCCAAATGGCGGCAGCCACGTTTGTTTAAACTTTTTTTCAAATTGTTTAGATACAAGGTCAAAGGATTCTTTTGGGTCTGTTGGAAAAGAAGTCATGCCCAGTGAACCGCTAAGATCAGTACCTACATAACGGATAGAAACCTGAATATCACCATTTTTTTGGGCTTTATGGACAACAGGAGTAGAACCTAGTCCTTCAACAATTTTTGCTTTTAAATCTGTTTTATCTTCAATTAACAATTTAACCATGTTTGATAGAATAAGCTGTTCTGACCATGACTGTGATCCAATGTTTACAGTATCATCTTTACCGCAACCCGCTAACATTGTAAAAATTAATAATACTAGCATTAAACAGCCCATTAATTTTTTCATCTATATCCCCCTAAAAATATTTTTATTTTCGCAGACCCTTTGGAGTAGCAAAGAATTGTAATTTTCTAGTTAAAAACTCTGTAAGCGTTGCCAAAAGTACCGCTCCTAGGGCTCCGGCAATAATCATATTATTATTCGACGTAGCTAACCCTGTAAAAACTAAATACCCAAGGCCTCCGCCACCAATGAGAGATGCGAGCGTGGCCCAGCTAATCGTGTAAATGGTTGCTGTTCGGAAACCACTCATAATGACAGATACTGCCATTGGTATTTCAACTTTCATTAAAATTTGCAATTCCGTCATTCCCATCCCTTTTGCAGCATTTGTTAACGCCGGATCCACATCCTTAATTCCCGTGTAGGTATTTTGTAACATTGGCAGCAGGGAATACAAAAAAAGTGCACTAATCGCTGGAGTCACTCCAATCCCTAGCAATGGAATCATGAAGCCTAAGAGAGCTAAGCTTGGAATAGTTTGAATGATATTAACAAAACCTAAAATGTATTTACTCAGCTTTTCAAATTTTGTTAGTATAATTCCTAACGGTATGGCAACGATAAAACCCGCGCCTACCGAAATGAAAGATATATAGACATGCTGCCATATAATTTGGAGGATTTCGCTGTGCCGGCTGCTTATAAACTGTAAAAGGTCATTCATTGCCAGCTACCTCAGAAGGAATTTCAATATCTCTATCTCTATATCCCTTCAATACTTTCAAATTCTGCTGTAGTCTCTTCGAACCAATAAACTCAATTACAAATTCATTCGCAGGGTGAGCGAGCAGGTTTTCCGGAGTATCCAGCTGAACAATTTCTCCATCTCGCAATAAGCAAATACGATCAGCAATCTTTAGTGCCTCATCCATATCATGTGTTACAAACACAATGGTTTTTTTAATCGTTTTTTGAAGCTTTACTAATTCATCCTGCAATTGTTCCCGACTAATTGGGTCCAGTGCACTAAATGGCTCATCCATTAGAATAATAGAAGGATTTGCAGCCATGGCACGGATAACCCCGACACGCTGCTGCTGTCCCCCACTTAATTCTGACGGATATCGTTTTTTAAATTCTTCTGGTTTTAAGCCAACCATTGTTAACAGCTCATCCACACGTTTTTCGAATTCTGCTGCCTTCATCTTCTTTAATTTAGGAACTAACGCAACATTCTGAGCGATCGTCATATGAGGAAATAATCCAATTTGTTGAATAACGTAACCAATGTCTCTTCTGAGTTGAACCGGATTCTTTTCAGTAATGTCCCGGTCATCAATCATAATCCGACCGCTTGAAGGATCTATTAACCTATTTATCATTTTCATTGTAGTAGTTTTTCCACACCCACTCGGACCAATTAAAACAAACAGCTCTCCTTCATTAATTGTAAAATTTAGACCCTTTATGATCTCTTTTTTGTTATATGCTTTTTTTACGTCTCGAAATGTAATCAAAAATCTCCCTCCTTAAATTCAAATAAGTATTACACTTGTTGGATAAAATAATGAATTTCGAAATTAGAACCCTTTCCTAACAGTAAAATGATTGAAGATTTTAAAAATCATCAATACACTATCTATTAATTCAAATGTGTTACCAACCTAGTCAATCTGTACGAAACCTTTTTTAACTTTTTACTGGTAAAGCCTCTTTTTCTAAATTGAGTGATTCTCTGATAAGATTGTGGAAGTAGAGAACTCCATGCTCTGAAGGTGAAAGAATCCCCTGTGAAAAAGCCTTTGAACGAAATCCTATTTGTTCTCTTTCAACAAGTTCTAGATCTTCGATTCTTACTTGCTCTGCAAATTCCAGCAGGGTTTGTTGTTCTGGAGTAGGCTCTCCACCTTTAAAATATACCTGATATGTCCCTTTAGTAGTTTCATGGTCTATCGGCGACATTTTAATTATAGAAATGTTTCCTGGCCCTGGATAAACTGTAATCATTGTATTCGGCCATAACCAGTAAAACCGTCCTTCCTGGACTTCTGCGGTATCTAAATCCAGCTTCAAACTTTGTTTATTTTGTTTCTCTTTAATTTGAGTTCCCTGAACACTGCAATTAGACTGATTGATAATCTGATATTTGCTTAAGTCAAGGGTAGCTGCAAAGCCTGGATGTGCAATTGGACAATGATCGCATTCTAAATAATTATCAACAAAGGCTTTCCAGTTACACTTAATTTCACGTATTCTCTCATTGAATTGCCTTAACTCACCATGAAAATTAAATTGGCTAAAATCGTCGAAAAAGTCTTTATAAGTTTCATAAAGAGATGGAGCATTCGGGTCTAAGTTAACGAATACAAGAGAACCCTCTACTTCGCATCTTACCGTTTTTAAGGATATATCACTTGAACAAAAACACGGATTGTCTTTAAAATTTGGAGCTCTATGCAGCTTGCCATCCAGATGAAACGTCCATCCATGGTAAGAACATTGAAGAATTTTTTTATTGCCTGCTTCATTGTTTTCTAATCTAGTTGCGCGGTGTGGACAAACATTATAAAATGCACGAATTAAATTATCTTCTCCCCTGACCACTACAATTGGCTCGCCAGCAACGTCACATGTAATAAAATCTCCAGGATTTTTAATATCATTTTCGTGTCCTATAATTTGCCAAGTCCTTTCAAAAATTAATTCATTTTCGGCCGCTAGAATGTCTGGATCCACATACAAAGAATATGGAATGGTTGAGAAAATAAAATTTTTATCATTAGTCATGGTTTTTTCCCCTTTCGAATTAAAAAAGTGTGGCTTATCTTAAATATTGCAAGAATCGTGCCAACACTTTTCCCCTATCAATATAGGGAAAAAGTATGGGATTTTCATTTTTAATCCAAGAACACCGAGTTGAATGGAACTCATTGAGTTGAATTAAACTCAAATAAGCCATTTTACCGAAATTTTTATTACAATATTTTAAATTGTCTGATAAAATTGAGTCTATACCAACTCATTTCGGGGGAATTTAAGTTGATTAGTAATATTCAAATCACAAAAGAGATATTAGAAAAGATATTGGAGAATTCTTCGGATGAGATTTTTGTATTAGACAAAAACTTACGGGTAGTGTATGTTAACAAGCAATGTGAGCGTCACTACGGACTTACACAGGAAGATGTGTTAGGAAGAAAAAATAGTGATTTTGTAGATAGAGGATTGTGGAAACCTTCTATAGTTCCTTTGGTTCTTCAGGATAAAAAACCTGTTACTATTAAACAGGTAACCTACTTAGGCAATGAATTACTAACGACAGCAGTACCCATTTATAATGAAATTCATGAAATCGACCTGATTGTAATAACCTCTCGCGAACTCCTGGACTATAAGATGGTGAAGCAGAAACCCAAGATAAAAAAGGTTTTAGAAGAAGAAGGACAAAAGAATATCATCACTACTAGCAGTAAGCTGAAAGATGTTTTTGAATTGGCTGAAAAAGTAGCTCTTGTCGATTCAACAGTACTAATACGGGGAGAATCTGGAACAGGAAAAGGGGTGATTGCAGACTTTATACATCAAAAGAGCCACAGAAAGAACAAAACCATGTTAACAATCAATTGCGCTGCAATTCCTGATGATTTAATTGAATCCGAACTGTTTGGATATGCCCAAGGCGCTTTTACTGGTGCGAGTAAGGGTGGGAAAAAAGGGCTTTTGGAAGCTGCTAATAATGGAACCGTTTTTTTAGATGAAATCGGTGAAGTATCCCTTAAAGTTCAAGCTAAGCTCCTTCAGGTTATTCAAAACAAAGAATTTATTCCAGTTGGAGGAAATGAAGTAAAAAAAGTAAATGTCCGCATTGTTGCAGCTACAAACCAAAATTTAGAAGAATTTGTGAAACAAAAAAAATTCAGAGAAGACTTGTATTATCGTTTGAACGTAATAGAGTTATATATGCCCCCTTTACGCGAAGTACCTGAGGATATAATTCCATTAACCTCCTATTTTTTAGGTGTCTTTAATGAGAGGTACAATAAAGCTGTGAAAATTACCAAGGAAACCTTAAAATTGTTTTTTAATTATTCCTGGCCAGGGAATGTCCGACAGCTACAAAATTTAATAGAACGTTTAGTTGTGATTACCGATTCCGATATTACAATAAAGGACATACCTGAACTGATCCGCAGCAAAATTCCCATTGATCTTCCTTTATTTGATTCCTTAGAACAGGCTTTGGAGAATACTGAAAAAAGAATGGTGTTAGAAGCGTACGAACGATATAAAAGTACCAGAAGTGTAGCAAAAGCACTGAATATTAGCCAAACTAAAGCGTCCAAACTGATTAGAAAACACAAGAAAAATACGGAATACCGAAATGAAAAGCCTCAATTAAACAATTGAGGCCCTTCACAGATAAGGATTTGTTTTTTTTATAAATTTCTATTAAATATTGTTAGTTTCATTTCGGTCATTTCTTCCACCGCATATTTTAAACCTTCTCTTCCTGATCCACTTTCTTTCACACCACCATACGGCATATGATCTACTCGATATGTTGGAATATCATTAATTAAAACAGCACCAACATGAAGCCTTTCAGATGCATCTAAAGCAGTATGAACATTTTCTGTATAAATGCCCGCCTGTAAACCAAATCGTGAATCGTTAACACAATCAATGGCTTCTTCGACAGTTTTTACTTTATTAATGAGGACGATTGGTGCGAAAACCTCTTGACAGGAAACCTTAAAGTCGGGTTTACTATTTAAAATAACGGTAGGATGTAAAATATTTCCCTCAGCTGCACCTCCTGCTGCTACTGTTGCTCCAAGTTCTTTTGCTTCATTAATCCATGTTATTGTCCGTTCTACATCGTTAGGGGAAATTAAAGCTGATACTTGAGTTTCTGGATCAAGAGGGTTTCCCAGCTTCAACAATTCAGTCGCTTCAACAAACTTTTTTACAAGTTCCTCATATACTTCTTCATGCGCATAAATTCGTTGCAGAGAAATACATACTTGGCCTTGATTCGAAAACGCCCCTTCTACACAACGATCAATTATTTTATCTATCTTTACTCCTTTATCAATTATTACTGCTGCATTAGAGCCAAGTTCAAGAGTAACTCTCTTTAATCCAGCTTTATTCCGAATTCCCATTCCAACCTCTGGTGAACCAGTAAAAGTAACCATATCTACTCTTTCATCTGTTACAATCGTCTCTCCTACAACCCTTCCTCCCCCTGTTACAACATTCAGGGCTCCTGCAGGTAGTCCCGCTTCTTGGAATAGCTCTGCAATAAACAGAGCTGATAACGGAGTTTGAGTTGCCGGTTTTAAAACTATCGAATTTCCAGCTGCTATTGCAGGACCAACCTTATGTGCAACCAAATTCATAGGGAAATTAAATGGAGTAATGGCTCCGATTACTCCTAAAGGTTCACGGCTTGTGTACGCTATTCTTTTTTCACCGCCTGGGGCTGCATCCAGAGGAATCGTTTCCCCGTAAATCCTTTTGGCTTCTTCCGCTGCAAACTTATACGTAAGTACAGTTCTGGCAACTTCACCCCTTGAATATTTAATAGGTTTTGAAGCTTCTAATGCAATGATTTCTGCAGCTTCTTCCGCTTTCTCCTCTAATAGGATGGCCACCCTTTCTAATATTGTGGCTCGTTGATGTGCCGGCATTTTAGACATTACATTTTTTGCATTAAAAGCTACTTCGATTGCATGTTTTGTTTCTTCTTCAGTAGCTAACGGTATTTCTGCAATAACTTCTTGAGAATAGGGTGAAAGAAGAGGATTATATCGTTCGGATTCTACCCACTCACCATTAATAAATAATCGCTTTTTCATTTAATTTCCTCACTCTCTTTTCAAAGTAATTAAAGCCAGCAAGCAGCTATATAGAGAATTATGCAAGTTTTATGCCAAATTTCAGTTTCAGCGAAAAGAGTACTAAAAAAATTTTCATCTTTATAAACCTCTTTTTCAGATATTCACAAACTCTCCGTACTCTTTTTTAAATCCAAGCTTTACGGTTCCGATTGGGCCGTTCCACCGTTTGGCAACAATGACTTCGATGATATCCTTTTGCTCAGAATCTTTTTGATAATAATCCTCATAGTAGAGGAAGGCGATGAGGTCGGCATCCTGTTCGATCTGGTCGCTTTCACGCAAGTCTGAAAGAAGAGGCCGGTTGTCCTGACGGTTTTCCACTCCCCTTCTCAGCTGGGAGAGTGCCAGAACGACTACATTCCTTTCCCTGGCCAGATGCTTGAGTCCACGGCTGATCTGACTGATTTCCGCCTGGCGGTTTTTTTGGTATTTTGCCTCCGCTGATATGAGCTGCAGATAATCAATCATGACGATGATCCTCTTGCTGGTGCCATTTTATTACCTCCATTTGACCTTTGAATATTAAGTCTTTTCTTATTTTCATTTTAATCACCCATTACAATATTCCCTACTGGAATTACTAAATTTTAAAAACTATTTCGATTAGGAAATCATTAACTTGGCACAGTTCTATCAAAAAAAAAAACCTTCTTTATTGAAGGTTTATCGAGTCCACTTTTTATTAAAAAACGATTTCTTAGTACGAGTTGGTTCAGTTATATATTGAAAAGCATATAGAATCAAACACCTTATAAAGCTAAAAAATAAGTATTGAAATTTAGTTAAGTTTTCTAAAGAAAATACTTTAAAACCTTTTACAAATTTTAATCCCCCGAAGATAAATAAAATATGAAGACTAACATTTGTAATTAAAAATAACGGGAATTTACCATAAGTCATTTTTAACACCCATAAGCTAGTGGCAAAGTAAGGACCGAAATTCATAAAGTTCATACTATTAAAAGGTCCGAAACCACTATAAAATTTCCACCACTTTTTCTTTTCACCGTAAAAATCTATAGCCTTAGTGAATGTACACATAAATATGGCGGTGGGAAGAAATCTTTTAAATGCTTTCCTACCTAGTAACGGTACAGATAACCAAGGAACAACGAGTAACGCAATTAAAAACAATTTTTGATTTTTCATTTTACCACCTATATAGGATATGTTTAATAAGATTTACACCTATTGTTAACAAGAATGCCTACTTTATACAGCAAACGGATACTATAATTTACTGGAAACTTTATCCTAGCTAAGAAAATAATTATTTGAAGTGATATACTGGAATAAGTCGGGGGTTTATTGCCTTCGGCTTTTTTGCTTATTGGGGATTGAACAAATTTATTTCCGAGAAAAATAATAAACGGAAAAGATAAAGGAACTTATGAAGAAATAGTTAATAAATATCCTGAATACAAAAAGTCTTTTATTGTATCGGATAATCCAATAACAGAATTAATGGTTATTTCTTCACATAGAAAAGGGAGAAAAAGGTACATATTTAAAGGGAGTCAGAAAAGTTATCTGATTCCCTTTTATTTTTGAAAACTTTGTTGAACTTTAGCACCAAGTAGTGACACAAATATTAAAAACATTTATTATTCCTTTCTAAAAATAACTATGCCGAAAAACATTGGAATTATCATCAGCAGTGCCACTGATAATGTAGGAAATGGTAATTTTGCAGCAAAAATTGAACTTATTACTCCTAAAAAACCAGCAATGACAAAAGGAATAGAAGTTGTAGCTTTGTTTGCACCTTCCTTTGCATAATACCAAGCATCCCATACTACATACACAAAGAACCCTGGATAAAATAACATACCCTGATAATTAACTACCTCTAATGCTTGTTGGTGGAAACCATTAAAATCAAGTTGAATAGCATTATTTATGTTACCAACCATATTATCAAAATGTTCCAATATTACGAAAATAACACCTTTTATAAATTGCCGATTATATATTTGACCAAACCCTGGCATCAGTAATGAAAATAATGCTGCAACATTCCTCATAATATTTTCCTTTTTTAAATTGAATATATTTAGCTTTATTTTCTCTGTTGGTTTCCGTTTTATACCTATTTCTTATTTAACTATCCTGCCCTTTAGTCGCAGTAATGAAAGCACTAAGCAACATATTAAAGAGCTTCTTTTAACATCATTTGTATTTGAAATGACAGAAACTTATGATAGTCTGCAACTATCTAAGTTCATTGCTTAAAACAGGTATTAACGGGCAATCTGCTTAAAATACTGGGAGAGGACTCAATTTATGGATATAAGAAAACCAAACGATTCGGAATATAAAAGGATTTTATCGCTTTCGCCACAAGCCTTATTCGATGGTACATTAGGTGAGGTAAAACCATCGGATGAAAAAATCAAACAACTTATTGAACCGCTATTGCAGAAAGGAAGCTACTATTTAATAGCTTCTGAAGAAGATAATCTATTGGGCTGGATTCTTATAGGAACAAGCAAAGACCAATTTACTGAAAAGAAATATGGTTTTATTTATGAATTGTTTGTGTTAGAAGAATTTAGAGGAAATGGAATTTCAAAACGATTGATAGAATCAGGTATGGAACATCTTAAACAGGACGGATATTCAGAGGCTCGTTTAAGTGTATACGCAGGTAATCAAGCCATAAAACTATATGAAAAAATGGGATTCAAAAATAGAACCATTACAATGAGTATGTCCATTTAAAAAAACTGTTTACTGATAATACGCCGATTTAGGGAACCAGTTAAATTGGTTCCCTACATTTTATTAAAAAATCAACATTAAACTTTAACAGAGCTTATTTTTTAAAAAAGCAATATTAAAGCTCGTTGGTGATTTGGCAGAAAGCGGGACTCCGGCAGGAAAAGCGGTCCTGGGAGAGCTCAGGTGCATAGCGCCGTGCTGAAAGAAGAACGGATTTAAGGAATTAGTTGAAGATATAAAAATTGGCCAAGAACAAAAGGCGCAAGCGCCCTGATTAGCCCCAACAGGCATAAGACGAATCATGTAGGAAATCCTGATTTCTGAAGTGATTAGGCTTATGACCCCGAGGGGCTGGGCGCTGGAGCTGGATTACAATAATTTAGTTCGAAGTTATCCACAAGGTGAAAATCTATAATTTCCTAAACGACAAAAAAAGAGCGAAAATCGCTCTTTAAAGTCTTTCACAATATTTACTATTCCAAATCCGTTGCTTCCTTCTTCGCTAATGGAATGGAATATTTCTGTGTGACTACGCTGACAATAGTCATTGCCACAATGTTTAAGATGAGCGCGATAATTCCAACATTCAAATCTTTTACCATCTGAGGCAAAGATGGGAACAATGTACCGACTGTGGAGCTTGTGATCGTTACATATAAGACGGTCAGCTCCCCTACAATGATCCCGACCATTGCACCTTGCTTGGTTACGAAATTATTCTTCATCAAACTAGCAATTAGTGCAGGGAATAATTGAGTTACAAAACTATAGCCCATTAACAGCAGTACGACAATGGTATTTCCGCCATTCAGCGTGAGATAGACTGATAATAAAGAAATCACTGGGACCAGGTATTTTGCCAGCTTCATAATTTGATTGTCGGTAGCATTTTTGGCAAATGGTTTATAAACGTTTCTGGCCAAAAGGGTTGCTGCGGACATCAACAGCATCGACCCCGGAACAAGGGCCGTTAATAGACCGGCAGCTCCAATAAAGCCGACAACCCATGGATCAAAGGTTTTAATAGAAAGCTTTAATAACGAAAGATCCTGATCTGCTCCCTCTAATCCCTTGACTTGCAAAATAGCAGCGAACCCGACGAAAAAGACAAACAACAAAAGCATTGCATAAATAGGGCTGATTGCTGCATTTTTACGGAATACTTTTTCGCTTTTTGCTGAAAAGGCAGATCCAAAGGTATGCGGCCACATATAAAATCCAAGTGAGGTTAATAAGACGGTTGATATAAACCAGGATATGCTTAAACCTTGTTTTGGTATGGTAACAAAATTAGGATGTGCCTTATCGATTGCTTCGAACATCGGCTGAATGCCGCCATAATAGTGGAAAGGCAGATAGAGTCCTATAATCATAACAAGTATAAGGATCATGATATCCTTTAAGACGGCCGTCCAAGCGGACCCGTGGATACCGGAGATCATAACGTAGACAGTTACGGCAATCGCCCCAATCCAAATTGCCAGAGTTGGCGAAATCGTGCCGTAAGAGGCCTGTGAAACGATAATCCCTAAGCCCTTGAATTGCAGGATAATATAAGGAACAATGGCAAGAACGCCTACAAGGGCAACAATAATTCCAAGAGCCTGGCTATTATATTTGCTGGCAAAAAAATCAGATTGCGACAAAAGATTTTTTTCTTTCCCATATCTCCAAACAGCCGGCAATAAATAATAAGAAATCGCATATGCCAGCATCATATAACCTAAAATATAAAGGGCCGGTCCGCCTTTTCCATAGGCCCAGGCGCTTCCTCCCAGAAAAGTAAAAGTTGTATAGATTTCACCGGCCATTAATAAGAAGACGAACACAGCCCCAAAACCCCGGCCTCCAACTGTCCATTGCTCCAAGTTCATGTCATGGCCTTTTTTTGCCCTTATCCCCATGGCAACAGCAAGTAAAAGAAAAGCAAATATGATGACTAATGCAATATTCATTGAGTTTCACTCTCCCTATTGGCGGGATCAATTTTATAAACAATCCACATAATAATCGACGTCAGGACAACCCACATAACCATCCAAAAGATAACAAAAGGCAATCCGAGGACATACGGTTTTACTGTATTCACAAATGGGATACAAACGAGAACGCCGATAAACGGTAACACAGTCAATAAATGATGAAGCTTCATTTTTCAGTCCCCCTCAGTAAGAAATATTTTTATTAAAACTCAAAAACAGCTTCAAGGAACATCTTTAAAGCTATTTCAAGAGAGTCTTCATCAATCGTGAATTTAGGATGATGGTGGGGATACGTAATACCTTTTTCTGTGTTCCCTGCTCCAACGAAAAAGAAGGTGCCCGGAGCTTTTTGCTGGTAGGCAGAAAAATCTTCTCCTCCCATGGTTGGCCTCACCTGAATCACATTTTGTTTCCCTACAACTTTATTGGCAAGTTCCTCAATCACACTCGTTACAGAATGATCATTATCAACAGGCCTGTATCCGAATTCGTAGTTGAACGTATAGGTCGCATGATGGGCCTTCGTAATTCCCTCGATGATTTCTTCCATTCTCTGAGGAAGACTTTCGCGAACACTGCTATTGAGTGTACGGGTTGTTCCGACTATTTCTACTGTATCGGGGATGACATTGTGTGTCGTGCCTCCGATAAATTTTGTAACAGACAGGACAACAGGATCAATTGGATCGATATTCCGGGAAACGATCTGCTGCAGGTTGCTTACCACCTGTGTGGCGATCACGATGCTGTCAATCGTTTGATGCGGCATGGCAGCATGCCCGCCTTTACCCTGGATTGTCAGGTAAAAAGTATCCATGGACGCCATCACTGGGCCATATCCAATTCCGATCTTACCAGTCTCTATCGGTGACCATAGATGCTGCCCAATCACCAAATCCACCCCATCCATCACACCAGCCTGAACCATTTCCTCTGCCCCGCCAGGCAGCGTTTCTTCCGCATGCTGAAAGAGAAAACGAACCTCGCCTTTAATCTTCTCTTTTAAGGAGGAAAGAATCTTGGCTGTTCCCAAAAGGACAGCCGTATGGCCATCATGGCCACAGGCATGCATAACACCCGGGGTTTCCGATACAAAATCAAAGTCGTTTTCTTCCTGGATCGGTAGAGCATCCATGTCCGCACGGATCGCTAATACCTTTCCTGGCTGATCACCAATTAATCGAGCCATTACACTGGTTTTGGTTGGACGGGATACTTCCAAATCTCCAAAAGAAATAAGAGTTTGATAGACAAAATCGGAGGTTTTTGCCTCCTGAAAGGATAACTCAGGGTTACGGTGTAAATAGCGCCGCCATTTAACCACCTCGTCTTTTACCTCATTTACTAGGTTTTGAACATTGTTAACTGACTCAATAATCATAACTGCTGCCTCCCTTATCTATTTTGTAATTCGTGAATCACATTTTTCTTTACTGCCAGCGCCTCTACAGCATGAAGTAATAGCTGGCAGCCGTCTTTAATATCTTCTAGCTTTGAAAACTCCTCAGGACAATGACTCTTTCCTTTTATACTTGGTATAAAGATCATTCCCACATCTGTTACGTCAGACATTAGCGCAGCATCATGTACGGCGCCGCTATTCATCACTTTATAATCCAATCCATTTTTAATGGCTTCCTGTTCAAGAATCTTTCGTATCCTAGGGGATAGCTGTTTACTATCCGATTTGCCAACCAGTTCGATATGGCATTTAAGCGAGTGAACCTTACAAACCTCATTTACCTTTTGAAATAACTCTTTCGTAACAAAGTCGATTCCTTCCATCTCTACATCTCTTGCATCAATATAGAATTCTACTTTCTGAGGAATGACATTTGGCAGATTTGGCTCACAAGTAATTTTTCCTGCTGTTGCCACCGTTGTTGGCAATGGGGAATCTTTCACCACGCTTTGAAGATGGGCGATGACAAGGGAGGCTCCTACCAAAGGGTCTGACCGTAAATTCATGGGTGTGGTACCGGCATGATTGGACTCTCCTTCAAGGGTCACTCTGTAGGTTTTCATTCCAGCAATCGCTTGAACAATCCCAATCGATTTCTTTTCTGTTTCCAAAACAGCCCCTTGTTCGATATGTAATTCAATCATGGAGTCTACTTCATGTTTGCGAAGGACTTCATTTTCAACATTGTCTATTGCGAGCCCAAAATCCTTCACCACATCGTAAACGGATTTCCCATCGCCGTTTTTGATGGATTTTAATTCATTTAGAGAATATTTCCCTGTAAGCACCTTGCTCCCCAGCATGGTAATTCCAAAATTAGAACCCTCTTCTTCTGAAAAAATAATTAGTTCAACGGGACGGATCAGCTCCGCATTTTCTTCCTTCAAAACTCTAATAATCTCTAAAGCAGCTAACACTCCTATTAAACCATCATACTTTCCGCCATTTGCAACGGTATCAATATGGGAACCAATTAAAATAGGCAGGTCATTTAGCTCCTCACCACCATACCTGGCTCTTATATTTCCGAACCCATCAACCGTAAGGACTAAATCCATTTTTTTTATCTCTGCTAACAAATAATCCCTTGCTTGCTGATCCTCGCTGCTAAAAGAAAAACGAGTACATCCCTTTCCTGGCGTTTTTGTAAAAGCAACTATATTTTCCATATCCTTTAAAACTCTCTCTATCTTAATTTCCATATCTATCACCGCCTCAATTGTTATAAAAATTTAATCCTCGTATCACCCTTAAAACAAAAATAAGTGATAAAATATTCTAAATACTCAAAACTCCTTTGAATATACTTCTTTGCAATTTTCGTGCCAAGTTAATTGAGGGCGAGAGTATAGGAAAATATAGTTTTCGATTTTAATTTTTGATGAATTTTATCATCAAAAGCGATGAATTTTATCATCATCCTTTTCATTTATCTATTAAGGGGGAAATCAAATGGAAAATAGTCTGCTTGATCCTTATCTAAAAGGATTTGAAGAATTGGAATCTATATTAAATTTAAGCTATGACGGAATTACGGTTGCTGATGGGAACGGAGTTTTTAGGAATGTAAGTCTCTCCTGGACTGAATTATCCGGAATTCACTCGTCTGAGATTATCGGAAAGAGTTCATCATTCTTAGAAAAAAATGGATTTTGTGATATATCTGTCACTTCTGAAGTTTTAAAAGCAAAGACACCAGTAATTCTTACACAGCAGATTGCAGGAAAGAAAAAGGTCTTAGTAACCGGTATCCCGATTTTTGATCAAGATACAAATAATATTGAGAAAATCATTAATATCACCAAAGACATTACGGAGATGAATACATTAACAAGCGCTTCTTCTCTTTTACAAAACGGGAGTGAAAATAAGTTACATAAACGGACAAGATTGGATAGGAACAATAACAGTCAAGCCCTATTAAAAATATTCGACATGGCCAATCATGTTGCTGATCTGCCTGTAACTGTGCTGCTATTGGGAGAAACAGGGGTTGGAAAAGGGTTTATGGCTAAACTCATGCATAATAACAGCAAGAGAAAGAATCAGCCTTTTGTCCTCATCAATAGCGGGGCCATCCCGGAAAATCTGCTTGAATCTGAACTATTCGGTTATGAGAAAGGTGCTTTTACAGGAGCCTCGAAGGAAGGAAAAAAAGGTCTTTTTGAGATTGCTGATAACGGTACTATTTTTCTGGATGAAATCGGCGACCTGCCATTAAGCTTGCAGGTAAAGCTCCTGCATGTATTAGATGAAAAAAGAGCACGAAGAATTGGCGGGTCCTCCTCTTATGAAGTAAAGGCGAGAGTCATTGCGGCAACCAATAAGAATTTAAAGGATTTGGTAGGTAAAGGGCAATTTCGGGAGGATTTATTTTACCGTTTAAACATCGTTCCCATCAAAATTCCCCCTTTGAGAGAGCGAAAGGAAGATATTTTTTTTCTCACTCAAAGCTTTCTGGATCACTTTAATATCAAATATGAAACCAATAAAAAGCTTACTGAAGAGGCTATGAGACTATTATATGATTATGACTATCCGGGTAATATCAGAGAACTGGAGAACATAATAGAGAGATTGGTTATCATGACGATCGGGGACATTATTGATAAAACTGCCATCCTTGAAGTGATAGAACCTCCGAATAAGGTGATTGATAGAGAAATTATTCCCCTGAAAGAGGCAGTCGAGCAATTGGAAAGAAGTTTACTATTAAATGCTTTTAACAAATATAAGACTACCAGGAAGGTAGCGGAAGCATTGCAAATAGATCAATCCACTGTTGTGAAGAAAACTAAAAAGCTTAATATATAAAAATTGAAGGTGTGGATTTCTTCTCAGCAGAAAAAAAGGCGCAAGCGCCCTGGTTTTATGATGAAAGGCTAAATACGCCACATCCTGTGGCAACGCCTTTCTGACCCACTTCCTGTGGGCCTCCAACAGGCATAAGACGAATCACGTAGTCATCCTCGGAAAAGCAAAAGCTTTTCCTTCGTGCGATGCGGATGCTTCCGAAGCTTTCCTTGTCCTGATTTCTGAAGTGATTTGGCTTATGACCCCGAGGGGCTGGGCGCTGGAGCTGGATTACAATTTCCTAGTTCGGAGTTTTCCACAAGGTGAAAATCTATAATTTCCTAACCGACGAAGAAGTCCGGGCAAATCTGCCCGGCCTTTCTGTTACTTTTAGATTGATTTGATGCTTTCTTTTACACATTGAACTATAAATGAAAAATCATCTTCCGTAATGCTTAATGGCGGGGCTAGCTGTAAAACATTATTAAAGCCTGCCACTGTATCACCATTCTTACCAATGAGTAAGCCTTTTTGCCTGCATGCATTGATGACTTTCGTTAACATTTCGGCTGGTGCAGGTTCTTTCGTTTGTTTGTTATTTACTAACTCGATCCCCAGAAGAAGGCCTTTTCCTCGAACATCTCCCACATTTGGATGCTCTGTTAGCTCACCTAATTCCTGTAATAACCGTTCACCCAGTTCTTTTGACCGTTCTACTAGTTTTTCATTTTCCATAATTTCAAGATTTTTTAAGGCCAAAGCACATGCCGCGGGATTTCCCCCAAAGGTATTTACATGGCGAAAGCGATCGTAATCCTCACTGCCTACATACGCTTCGTAAATTTCCCTTTTAACAGCCGTCGCAGATAATGGAAGATAGCCACTTGTAATCCCTTTTGCCATTGTGATTATATCCGGCTTAACTCCATAGTTCATAAATCCGAACGGTTTACCTGTGCGGCCAAATCCACAGATCACTTCATCACAAATCAAGAGTGCTCCGTGTTTTTCACAAATTTCCTTTACTCTTGCCATATATCCATCTGGAGGCATTAAAATTCCCCCACCTGTGATAATCGGCTCCATGATCACTCCAGCAATTGTTTCGCTTAATTCCCAGGTCATAACTCTATCGATTTCTTCAGCACTCGAAAGTGTATCGGCGTCACTTGGATTTCGATAAGTATCAGGCGGGGCTACATGGAGGAACCCTTGCCCTAATGGTTCATATTTATATTTTCGTTGAGCCTGCCCTGTTGCGGCCAGCGCCCCCATGGAATTTCCGTGATAGGACCGATAACGGGAGATAAACTTGTAACGGCCTGAATTCCCTTTTTGCTGATGGTATTGGCGGGCTATTTTAAAGGCTGCTTCATTTGCTTCTGAACCGCTGTTTGAAAAGAAAGTAACATAATCATCCCCAAGCCATTCGTTTAACTTTTCTGCTAGTTTAATAGCCGGCAAGTGACTTTGTGACAAGGGGTAGTACGGCATTTCCTCCAACTGCTCATAAGCTGCCTTCGCTAGTTCCTTTCTTCCGTACCCCACGTTAACACACCAAAGACCGGACATTCCGTCAAGGTAGCGGTTTCCATTGATATCGGTTACCCAAGCCCCTTCTGCTTTGGTAATAATCAAATTGGAGGGATTTGCGCCTGCACCCTTCATCGAATGCCAAAGATATTTTTCATCTGTAGCTTGAAAATCCTTTGTTCTTGTTTCCATCATAATGATCTCCTTTCTTTTTTCCATTTAGAGTCCTTAAAGTGTTTTACCTTCTGTTGTAAGTTCACTGGCTTAAATATATTCACATTTTTACAGCTTCATTTTCATGTTTTTCTTCATAGACAACTTCCCCATCGATCATGGTACATACCACTTTAATGGATGGGATTTCATCCGTTTTTGCATTAAGGATGGAGCGGTCTAATATAATTAAATCCGCCCGTTTCCCAACCTCAATGGAGCCTGTTTCATTTTCACTGAAGGAGGCGTATGCTCCGTTCCAGGTAATCATGCGAATGGCATCCAGCAGACCAATTCGTTCCTTTTCACCGACAACGGCTCCAGTTGGAGAAATTCTGGTGATTGCACTGTGAATTCCTCTCAATGGATTGAAATCTGTCACTGGGCAGTCAGAAGCAATGGCAGCCGGTACCCCTGCTTGGATATAGCAATTCAATGGATACATTTGTTTAGCACGGTCCCCGTAATTTTTTATATATCCATCTCCATATTCAAAAAAGAAAGCCGGATTCGGCGTTGGAATAACGCCTTCATTAACCATCCTTTCAATCAGGTCCTTTTGTGCAATGCCCGCGTGTTCGATCCGGTGCCGCGCATCCTCTCGAGGGTATAACTTGTTCGCTTTTTCGATGCAGGTCAGCAGCATATCGATGGCGGCATCACCCTGGGCATGGGATGTAATTTGCCAGCCTTTTTGATGAGCTGGAATAAAAAGCTTCTCGATTTCTTCCTGCTGATGATAATGGATGCCATAATTAGTGGGATCACTGTCGTATGGCTCTCTTGTCCAGACGGTTGGGCCGCTGCTGCTTCCATCCAAAAATAATTTTACTGGGCCATATTTAAAACGGTCATTTCCATCGTTTGTTTTGACATCACAATCAAGAAAATGTTTGACTACACTCTCAGGATCATTCAGAGCCCCGATCATTGCATAGACTCTCTGTTTAATTACATCGTTCTCAGTATCCTCTTTAAGGGCTTCCACATTAGATATTCCATATCCTGTTGCATCATGGATGGATGTAATCCCTTTTTGAACAAAATGCTCGGAAGCAATCGAATGAGCCTGCCTGATTTCTTCACGTGTAAACCCTGCTATTTGGAACATTTGCATATGGGCATTCTCAAGCAGCAATCCACTTGGCTCTCCATTATCCCTGCGTACAATTTTCCCACCCTCCGGATCTGGAGTATTTTTATCGATGGAGGCCAGCTGAAGGGCATAACTATTTACGGCTGATATGTGGTTGCAGGCACGAACAACAATAATCGGATGCTCGTCCGAAACCGAATCCAATTCCTCCTTAGTAGGGAAGCGCCCATCTTCAATTTTTTGGTCATTAAATCCCCACGCCCGGATCCATTCACCTTTAAGAGTATCCTTCGCCTTCTCTTTCAGTTTTTCCAGCAAATCTGAAATGGTTTGGACGGATTCGTCTTTACAGGAAACAGATAATTCGTTCGTTCCATACAGGGTAATATGCAGATGGGACTCAATAAAGCCAGGAAGGATCGTTCTTCCGTCCAAGTCAATGACCGTACTATTTCCATCCTTCCATTTCAAAATTTCATCCGTGCTGCCAACAGCGGCGATTCTGTTATCCTCAACCGCCACAGCATTAACAATTTCATTCTTTGAATTGACCGTAATGACTTCTCCATTGGTAAATAAGAATTTTTTTGTCATCTGCCGATACCCCTCCATTTTACGGAATTGTCTACATTAGATTTATTACAGCGGTAACATAAAGCGCTTTCAGTAGACATGCAGGGGGGTGTCCATAAATACTTCCTTTTACCCAGCATGACTTCTATCCTCCAATAAAAGAGATTCCAACTGCGAAACCAAAGGTCAAGCCCGTGGGAGTACTCTGTACGATGAAATGAAATGCCCCCCACGACGATATGATGGAGGGCTTTTCTTTCTTTTCTTATTAAACCCGTATATATTTGTTCGGATTTACTAATGAACGTTCCTTACAGACATTGTAAATATGCTGCCATGGTTTTAATCTTTCAAACATTGCACTAGCCGTTAATACATCAGCATCCCCATATCGTTTTCCGATAATTTGCATTCCAACAGGCATATTATTTTCCGACATACCGGCTGGAATGGATGCAGAAGGGTGACCCGAAAAGTTGGTAAAGTAGGTCATACACCAGCCAATTAATGGGTCAACTTCTTCCCCGTTAATATGTGTGGGACCTTTTGTATTTCCATCGTTTGCATTATCAACAGGTAAACAGGCTAATGTCGGTGTAATTAAAAGATCAAAATTTTCAAAGACATTTTGAATAGAATCATAGATTTCTGTTCTTATTTGCTGATCCCGCAGCATATCCAAAGTTGTGAACTTATAACCTTGTTCAATCCAAGATATATATTCAGGAGGAAGATCATTCGGATGATCTTTCAATATATCTATACCCTGAGCCTTTAGGTTCTCTAATGTCTCGATGTTAATCGGCATCATTAATCTGGACCAAAGGTCACTCAGCTCTCTTTGATCACGTTTAATTCCAAGGTTAACCTCTTCTACATGTGCACCTGCTTTTTCAAACTCTTTTACTGCTTGATTGACAACATCTGTTACGCGCTTGTCGACAGGGAAGACATCAAAATTAGGGCTATAAGCAATTTTCCATCCCTTTAATGGACGGCGAAGTGCAGCAACAAAATCAACCTTTTCATCCAAGCTAAATGGATCTCTTGGATCATACCCAGATAATGCTGTTAGTCCAAGTGCTGCATCCTCTACGGTTCTTGTCAATGTTCCTTCAAATAAAAATGGCATTGTGCCGCCAAATGCATTAGGACGGGTTACAGATGGTACACGGCCAAAAGAAGCTTTATAACCATATAATCCACACCATGAAGCTGGAATTCTAATGGAACCTCCCCCATCTGTCCCTTCTGCAATAGGCAGAAGACCATCAGCAACTGCAGCGGCACTTCCCCCGGATGAGCCGCCGCTATTTTTGGTTAAGTCAAACGGATTACTCGTCGGTCCAAACAAATAGTTATCGCATGTACCACGGAATCCCATAACAGGACTATTGGTTTTGCCAAGAATAATAGCTCCGGCTCTTTCCATCCTTTCAGCAAATACACAATAAAAGTCAGCAACATTATCCTTAAAGGCTCTTATTCCGCCAAAAGTAGAAACCCATCCTGGCTTAAAATCAAACAGGTCTTTAATAGCTGTCGGGATGCCATGTAAAATACCGAGTTCTTCTCCTGACATAAAAGCACGTTCTGCTTCTTGCGCTCTTTTTTTAGCTTCTTCAAAGCCAAAATAAACAAACGCATTTAAACTTTCATTTCTTTCTTGGATTCGGTGGATATAAGCATCTACAATATCAACAGGTGACAGTTCACGCCTCATCATTTTCGTGGATAATTCACTTACGGACATATAAGCTACTTGTTTGGCTAATTCCATAATTATTGGCCCCTTTCAGTTTATAAGAAGTATAATGTGCTGGAATCTAGCTGCTCTATTAAATCCGCTTGCTTTTATATGTAGGAAGGATTCTCTTGGAGGTGTCATTTTCATCATCGAGTCTTTTTGAGGCTAACTCTTTTAGAATAAAAATATGCGGATTCTTGACTCTGAGAAATGCAAATTTGCGGCTTTTTGTTCCAATTATTATTCAAGCTTCAAAAAAATATCGTATACCTTTTCTCGTTAGATCTTTAACAATATATCCTTTTTAAGGATTATATTTCATACCCTTAAGAGCTTCACATATTTGTGTTTTGCCCGTTTCAAATAATATTTAACCCAGTGAAAATTAACATAAAAGATGTATTCCTTTATAACTCGGCAGACATTTTCCAAGCTGGGTGTTATTGTCTTTTGATTCAGAACACCACCTTTTAATGGATATTTATGTTGTAGGATATATTAGTGATATATTTTAAATATAAATTAAATTACCGAATTGTCAATATTTACGGAATTTTTAGTATTTGTTAGCTTTTTATCTGATAACCAAAGAAATTAATAGAAAAATCGATAAAGAAGTTATATAAGGAAATAGGTCACGATAACTGAAAATGAGAAATAGAACAGAAAAATATCTTCAGCTGTAATAGGTGTTTGTTTTTTATTAGCCAAAAGAAATTTTGTGGGATTTTAGGAGTTTTGAATGAATGATTTTGTGGGATTTCTTCTTTTTTTACTGCTTCTGTTTTTATCATTAAGCTTTTCCCTGCTCATTGCGAAAAAGCTATTAAATAATGGATTGAACCGAAAGAGGTGCAGAATGGTTTTTGGCCTGTTAACTGGATTGATCGTCGGTTTTGGCGGCTTTCTGTTATCTTTTATAGATGGTATAAATATTGGTTTTGACGGCACTGCTTCCCTCATTATCCTGACTGGATTTCTGGCATAGTTCGGCAGCAAAGGTTCTACAGTTGGTTACGGGTTTGAAAGGAAAAACTTTGTTTTATTGGATTTTAATTTTAAAAGCTTCAAAAAAGAATTAAGAGTGGAATCAATAAAAATTTATAGGGACAGGAGATTCAAAAATCTGATTTTCATCCTTTTCCTCTTTTCCCTGCCCTTTATCGTCATTATTTTTGTCCTTAAATTTTTCTGAAATAAGATAGAAAAAAAGGATGCTTTTGTTTAAGCATCCTTCCTTACCAAGGTAAACCTGTACCAAAGTCCTGTGCCAGGTTACCACTTTCTTTTCTTCTTCTTTTTCGATTTTCTGCTCTATCTGGTGCTGAATTAAACAGTCCTTTTTCCATATCCGTTTCCGGAACTACTTGGGGTACCGGTGTGGGATGCCCATTTTCATCTATAGCCACCATGGTTAAAAAAGAAAGTGCACATACATTCCGTTCTCCCGTTAATAAATTCTCTGCGATTACTTTCACGAATACTTCCATTGAGGTACGCCCTGTGTAAGTTACAAATGCCTCTAGGCAAACAGCATAGCTCTCATAAATGGGGTGGAGAAAATCAACAGAATCAGTCGAAGCCGTTACGATATTTCTTCGGGAATGACGCATTGCTGCGATGGAGGCAATATCATCTATATAAGCCATTAGCTTGCCTCCAAACAAGGTTCCATGATTATTGGTATCTGGAGGTAATACGATGCTTGTTTTCACTACAAAAGAATCTCGGCATTTTTTTTCTTCTCTCATATGGACTCCACCTTTCTGCTATTTCTATCTTTTATTATGTACGCAATGTATGAAGCTTTACCAAAACTGTTCCATTACAAATCCAGAGTTATAGGTATTAAAGAGTCATTCAAGGATCTTTATTTTTGTTTAATATTCTGTATATGTTCATATGTTTTTTTAGCTATCATTCTTAGTTGATCGTCACTCATTGGTGAGTCAAATTTATTGGAAACCTTCTTTTTTTCTTGCAAAGGATCCTCTCCATTCTTAATAAATTTTCTTAATAAAATCAAGGAAATTTTCGACATTTTCTAGAATCTTAATTTCTAATACCAATGACATCACAACTAAAAGTTCTCATGACGGGAATGTTTTACTGCATAGGTTGTTGAATTCATAATTATTGTACCTTTTACTTTAAGTTTTTATACTGTCATGTCAGTTTAATAATGGAGTGTTAACTACATAAAACCTCTCAGTGCCGCCCTGGTTTTTCCGTCAAGCTACTATAAAATTCCTTGTAAATTATGTAAAATTGTTAATTTCGAATGATTCAAATTCCTCCTCGAGTGTTACCGAACACTCGAGGATTCATCTTTTATCTTAGGAAATTTCATAATTTAAAGAATACCAATATCATTCGTTTCTCAAGCTTATTTTCTCCCTCTTTTCTTCCAAAAATAATAAAAGATGGCTAAACTAAATAATAAAAGTAATATTAAATAACCGCTATAATGTGATACATAAGCTGCTACGTGATGCCAATCCTGCCCTAATTTTCTGCCTAAGGTAATGAAGGTAAAACTCCATAACAGTGCCCCAGTATAGGCATAGATGACAAATTTTTTAAAAGAATATTTATTAATAGCAGCCATATATGCCGCTAAATGGCGAACTCCAGGAATAAAATAGCCAATTAGCAAAAGAATTGGTCCTATTTTTTGGAATAATTTACTTGTTAAATTGATTTTTTGTTCAGTAATGTGAAACTTCGGTCCAAACTTTTTTAATAATGGCAGACCAAATTTATAGCCAATAAAGTAGCTAAGAGAAATTCCTGCTGCTGCACCAAAAAATGCACTTATCAAGGAAAGTGAATACGTTAATTTCCCTTGAAAGACGTTAAATCCCACATAAGTAAGGAGTACCTCATCAGGTATCGGAAGACCTATTATTCCACCTATTAAAACAATAATAATTCCAAAATAACCAAAATGATCAATAAGATAATTTAAGTGCTGTTCCACAAACATCCCACCAATAAATAATAATTAAGTCTACCCAAATACAATCTTTTTATTTTCTATAAGCCCTAAAGACCCAAAAATTAAAAAAATAAAAGAAAGTAAGCTTTCCCACTCTACACAATACCTCATATTACTAAATATTCTCTAAATGTATCCTTAAATATCTATTAAAATTTCTCGATTATGGGATGTTTTGCCCTACAGCTTTTTAAAATCAAAAACATTTAACTAACTTGCGAAATTTTCTTGAGTTGCTTTTTCAAGGACAAAGCTTTGTTGGTGATCGTGCGAAAAGTCCTCGTGAGCATGTTTCAATTACGAGACGGGATATAAAATTAATACGAATGTAATGATTTGTTCATACTTTTTTAATATCTAAGATTTAAGATTGTATTTGTTGCTAGGACAAAGCAATTGCTTTATCAAACCCCCTTTTAATAAAAGTGCCAGGAACCTTCCGCCAAAAGGTCCTGGCTCTTTTTGTATATTAATGTAGATGATAAACAACGAGCAAATTGCCTAATATCTCTTTTCAAAATGGGTATTTGACCAGTCCTCCCACTCAATCGTTACATAGACTATGGTGTATAGAAAAAATTACAGATGGAGGTTATTATGATGTTGTTTAGAGATAGGAAGGAACCACCTGCCCCCCCAGTATATCATGTACCGGCACAGCCTATGCCTGTACCACAAATGCCTGCAGCACCAATCCCAGCTCCAGCCTTAGCACCACAAATGCCTGTAGCCCCAATCCCAGCACCAACCTGTGTACCAGAACCAGTAGGATGTCCAGAATTTTGTCCGCCAACCGCATTTCCTGCTGAGTATGATCCGCCACTTGTTTCTCCAACGCAGGATTTTGTAAAAACAAATTTATTTAACAGGGTAGTTTCACATGTACATCCCACTCATACGACGACTGTAAATAAAGAATTGATTACTCATCAGCACTTTTTCCCGCACACTGAATCCTGTGTAAATGAATGCTGTGAGCAGCATGTAATGTGCGGTGTTCCTGTTAACCCATGTTGCGTGCCAGGACCGATCGGAGCGTTTGGACCGGGTGGACCGATTGGACCAGGTGGACCGATTGGACCAGGTGGAGCGTTCGGACCGGGTGGACCGATTGGACCTGGTGGAGCATTTGGACCGGGTGGACCGATTGGACCGGGTGGAGCGTTTGGACCGGGTGGACCGATTGGACCAGGTGGAGCGTTTGGACCGGGTGGACCGATTGGACCAGGTGGAGCGTTTGGACCGCCATTTAGACCGGTTGGTTTTTAATTTTCCCAAAGCCCAAAGAACTTTGACATTTTAATTATGATAAAAACAGGCTAAATGACAGATGGTCAAAAGGCCTGTTTTTTACTATTATTGTATTTTAAATTACATTTTTGCAAAGAGGAAAAATATGAAGCATACATCCATCAAGTTATTACTTCCAGTTTTATCTTTATCTTTATTTTTATCAGGCTGCTCTTCGGGTAGTCTAGTTAATAGCGTCAAAATCGATGACTCAAAGATGATGTTTGTAAACAACTCCATCATTTACGATCAAAACAATCAAGAAATTCAAAGCCTTTCATCCTCTCAAAATAGACAAATGTTCCATTTGAAAGACCTGCCTGAATATCTAAAGATGGCCTTTGTCACGACTGAGGACAAGCGGTTTTACCAGCATGGAAGTGTGGATCCCAAAGGCATTTTCAGAGCGCTTTATAATGATGTAATGACAGGCAGCAAAAAAGAAGGCGCCAGTACCATTACTCAGCAACTCGCACGGAATGTTTTTTTATCCAATGAAAAAACATACGAAAGAAAATCAAAAGAAATCATTATCGCGGCTGAAATTGAAAAAAAGTATACAAAGGATCAGATCCTCGAAATGTATTTGAATTATATTTATCTGGGTAGCGGGGCTTATGGGGTACAGGCTGCCGCCCATGAGTATTTTGGCAAGGATGCGAAGGATCTTACGATTGCTGAATCTGCTCTTTTGGCAGGTTTGCCAAAAGCACCGAGCAGTTACTCCCCTCGCAATCATATGGATTTGGCAAAGAAACGCAGGGCCGTTGTACTTTCGATTATGAAAAAAAATAACCTTATTACTCCCGAACAGGAAAAAGAAGCGAATGCTGAAGAAATCACTTTAGCGAAAAAAACAGTCACCCGATATAGTCCTTATCAAGCATATATCGATTATGCAGCTAAGGAAGCCGCAAAGGATCTCAACATCCCTCTTGAACAGCTTTCTCGCGGAGGATACCAAATATATACGAATCTTGATATTTCCCTGCAAAAGTCAATGAACCAGGCTGTATCTAATTATTCTTTTTCAGAGGATGAACCGGATCAAGTGGTGGAAGTTGGAATGACGTCCATTGATCCAAAAACTGGAGGAATCCTGGCTTTATATGGCGGTAGAAATTACACCTATCAGGATTTTAACCATAGTACTGCCCCCTTTCAACCGGGGTCTGTTTTAAAGCCGCTTGCTGTATATGCGCCAGCTTTGGAAACAAAGCTATGGAAACCTGAATCATTGATTAAGGACGAACCAATGAGTTTTGGCAATTACTCGCCGCACAATGCTGGCGGGCGTTATCATGGATACGTCACTCTTAAAGAGGCACTTGCCAGGTCGTTGAATATACCAGCCGTTTCCCTTTTGCAGCAAATTGGTGTTGATAAGGGTTATCGTTTTGTACAAAATGCAGGAATACCGTTAGATTCAAATGACAGAAATCTATCTCTTGCACTTGGAGGTTTGACCAGAGGGGTATCAACACTTGAAATGGCTCAGGCGTACGGAGCATTTGCGAATAAAGGGTTGATGAATGAAGCCCATTCTGTTCGGGAAATAAAAGACAAGAATGGAACAACCATTTTTACAGTTAGCCCCAAATCTAAGGCTATTATGACCCCTGAAACGGCTGATGATATAACCAAAATGCTGAAGGATGTTATTTTTAAGCCGTATGGAACAGGCCGGTCTGCCAATATTGGACGACCTGTCTCCGGCAAGACAGGGACAACTCAGTTAAATATTAAAGGTATGGATGGTAACAAGGATGCCTGGTTCACTGGTTACACAGATGAAGCCGTCACCTCCATCCATATTGGATTTGACCGGACAGATAGAAACCACTATATAACTGGCGGAGGCGGAAAAACCCCTGCAGAATTATTTAGAGTTTTGATGATTAATTAATAAAACCCCTAACCATTAAAAAAGGAACATCCATTTGCGGAAGTTCCTTTTCTTTTTCTAAAAATTATGTTTTGGTTGATCGTGCTCTAACTGGATAAGCTCCAATTTTTGATTATCTTTAGGTAATAAATCTAGCAAAAATGGAATCACCCAGCGATCAAGCCCAAGTTTTCCTGCATTAAAACCTGCAAAAAGGATGATACCTCCTAATAAAATATCTATTGGGTTAGAAGAAATCGTTCCAGCCATCAGATAAGAGAAGTTCATCAAAAGGCCAAAAAACATAGCCGCTGTCGTTAAGCAGCCTAAGATTAATCCTAAGCCAACTAAAAATTCACCGATAGGAATAATGTTATTAAAGAAATCAACATTAGGTAGTGCTACTTGTTTTAAGAAGCTGACATACGGACCAAAGACCACCGATCCGTCGGGTCCTTTTACCGGATGAGCAATGGCATTCTTTAAGATTCCAGAAGCGTCGAAGCCCCCACTTAATAATTTATGCAAACCTGCAGTAAGCCATGTGTAACCCAAATATAAACGAATAACTGCTAAAATACCCGAAGCTATTCTGTTTTGTCTTAACAATTTTACAACCATTTGCAACACTCCTTAGGAAATTTGTTTTTATGTACAAACTCACCTTAACAAAATTACTTTGCCTCAAGGAGATATTGTTCAATTTTTAACATACTCTTAAAAAGGATTTAAACCAAACTAAACAATTTAATCAGTTTGTTACATAGTAAAAAGTGGTAGATATGGTGGTTTCAGTATTCTGAAAGTACTCACTTTCCTACTTAAAGAAAAAAGCACCAGGAACGGCAGCCGGCTTGTCTACGTCAAATAATTGTAATCCTGTTCTTCCACGGCCAGAATTAATTTGTTATTTTCTGTCCCAGCACAATAAGTGGAGAGAATGGGCAAATCAGTGATTTATTGAACCGAAGCACTCACATCTCCGGATTTTACTGTTAAAAAGAAACAGGGTGACAATCATGGATTGCCACCCTGTTGGTTGGTGTACTCCTACCCTCAAGGTAGCTTGAAGGTTACCTGAAACTTGCAATAAATATTTAAAAAACCATTCACTTTATGTGAATGGCTTAAAAAAACAAAACTCCGCAACTATATGCAGGGTGTCTCCTTGAGATTAAATTCCAAATAAATGATTTCCTATTCTCTTAGTTACCGTACGAGTATAAATCCAGTTATCCGTTGCTAAACCCGGATTATAGTAATAAACTGCACCTCCGCTCGGATCCCAGCCCATAAATGCATCCTTTACCGCCTTATAAGCACCTGTGTTGGGAGGTAAAAGAGATTGTCCATCCATAACCGAAGAAAAGGCATTCCTTTGAAGAATAACTCCGGATATGGAATTAGGGAATTCATCGGACTGCACCCGATTTAAGATAACTGCCGCTACGGCAACCTGTCCTTCATAGCTTTCTCCACGAGCTTCCCCGTAAACCACATGCGCCATCATATCTACATCCTCTAGCCTTTTTGAAGTTTGTGGACCGACAATACCTAATTGTTCTATGTTAAAATCTCTTTGGAACCGTGCTACCGAATTTTTAGTGATAGGACCATAGTAACCGGTAGGCAGTGACTGGAAATAGCCTAATTCTTTTAAAATGGATTGAATATGTATGACTTGCTCCCCTGTTGACCCAGTCGATAACGTGGCAGCCTTCGCTTCGTGATTTATTGCTCCTAACCCTACTAAAAACAATACTGTAAAAACAAATGGCTTTAAAATTTTCATTTACTCTCTCCTCTGGTATTTAGTTTTTATGATGTACTTGCTTAGTAACCTCCTTTCTTAAAAACACAAATATCCATTACCCCTATTTTTACAGGGCTAAAACAGAATCTGAGAAAATAGGAATATCTTACCGGGTTTAAGTTTTAAATATTTTAACCCCGAAGACACGCTCCGGGGTTTTTTCATTTATTTAGTTAAAAAACTGTTCAAGTATTAAAGAATGGATATGTCTCTTAACAAAAATGGTGATGGAATCCATGGTGATGATGGTGGAAAGGATAGCCGCCATAAAAGCCTCCATATCCATATCCATACCCCGGAAAGCCTCCGTATCCATATCCATAACCAGGGAAGCCTCCATATCCATAACCAGGGAAGCCTCCATATCCGTAACCAGGAAACCCAAATCCCATTCCGAATCCAGGAAAACCACCGACAGCAATGATTTGTCTATCCATTTTTATCTCCTCCTCACATTCTTTCGAAGATAGTCTATGTGTCCATATCTAAAGAGGATTAGGTATTTGCCTAGTAGGTGAAAATTCTGTAACTAATAAATCATATTTCCTTTTGGTACAGCAGTCCACATTGATTGACATATCGAAAATAACAGCTTATCTATATATGTCATGGTCATTTATTTCACCCCCCAATACGGTTGAATATTTTCAGCTATTACACTACATACCTTTCATTCCTACGAACAATCCCAAACTAAAAATCTATTCAATTAACTAGCTAAATGTCTATACTCTTTTTAATAATCTGCATTTACTAATAAGTAAGAATGGAGGTGGAAACTATGAGTAATCAAGATTTTAAATCCGAAGCTTACAGTCTTGTTGGACAAGAGGTCGAAGTTGTAACAACGGAAGGAAGATATACAGGCACACTTATGTCAGTTGGAAGTGATTCTCTTATTCTTCAAACCAGAATTAGGGGCCGTTTGGTACGATTAATTATCCGCTTAGCGTTGATTGTTGCGCTTTTTAGATTAATAGGCCAAAGAGGTATTTTTTAAAGACAAGTCCATTTTGATAAGCGCATAGCGCTTTTTTTTTGGTAACTAAAATGTTAACTTTGCTGGTTTCAACATAAACAAAACCCTTAAGTTAAAAATCTTAAGATTATTTAAATACCCAAGAATCGTTCTGGCTTTCTTAATTCCCATCTTCTGCTTTACAGGAACCTATACACTCTATACGTATATAACACCCATTCTAGAAAATGCATTAAATATTCCTTTAAAACTTGTAGGCATTGTATTACTTGCTTACGGCGGTTTTTCCATTTTCAGTAACATTCTAGCAGGAAAAATAGCCAGCAAAAATGGTGTATCCAGACTGCTTTATGTTTTTTTATCCATGCTATCATTCTTACTTCTTTTTATTTTACGATGTCATCCCTTATTCCAGGCCTTATCAGCAGTATGCTAATGGCCGTTATGCTTTATGCCATGAACGCAACCATTCAAGTGTACTTTATGGATTTGGCTGATAAATACTCCCCAGGGACAAAAAGACTTTGCCTCTTCGCTCACTCCTGTTTCCGTTAATATCGGCATTGCAACAGGTTCGGCTTTGGGGGTTTTGTTGTTTCAACAGGTAACTTAGTCGATCTTTCATGGGTTGGCAGTCTGGCAGCTATCAGTTGATAAAAAAGACAAGAATTCTAACAAGAATATTAGAGTTGAAAAGAAAGCTATATAAGGAAAAAGGGTAACAAATCGCCATGATTTCTTACCCTTTTTTCACTTCTTTGCCTTAACATTTTGATTTGTGTCGCAGCGAATCCTTTTCTGAATCGTTAGAAAAACTTGGCATTCGCCAATTCCTTTTGGTGGATGCCTTAGTTTTACTTTTGCGTTCAGAATTTATGGATATAAATTCTGATTAGCCAAAAAAGGAACCGCGATTGCGATTCCTTAGACTTTTATTTATTTGCTCCGTTAATAACACTAAGCGATTTGTTAATTGCAGATTTACATTTACCCGCATCAGGATTTGACGAGCGAACCGCTGCTAATACAACATCAATTGTTCCGTCAATTTTAGTCCATGTTGTACCGTCTATTTTCCTTAGTTTAGGCTCCGATGTATCCCATTGATGCTCCAAATCGTCAGCATTTTTTTTCGCGGAAGCAAAATCTTTTGAGTTAACATGGTTTAGCATATCACTTTCAATTTTAGCGAAATCTGTTAATTGACCAGTTAAGGCTGCTTGTGAGGAAGATGCTCCTTTATTTGCTCCGTTTAAAACATTAAGCGAATTGTTAAGTGCAGTTTTGGACTTGACTGAATCAGGGTTTGATGAACGGACCGCTGATAATACAACGTCAATCGTTCCATCAATTTTAGTCCATGTCGTGCCATCTATTTTCCTTAGTTTTGGCTCAGAAGTGTCCCATTGATGTTCCAAATTGTCAGCACTCTTTTTAGCTAGTGTAAAGTTATTTGAGTTTACATCTTTTAACATATCATTTTCAATTTTAACAAAATCCGTTAGCTGCCCAGCTAAGGTTGCTTGTGCAGAATTAGTTTGCGATGCTATATAATTACTTCGCCAAATGTAACCGCCTATACCAGCAACCAAGAAAATACAAAGCACAGCAATGGTTTGCGACATAACATTCTTCTTGCTTCCTTTAGTTTCGTATGATTCTGCTGTTTCCGTTTTGGAATTTATATCAATTTTTGAAACAGCAAGAAAAACGATAATCACTAAAATGGCTATAAGAAAAATGACACTCGTAACGGTTGTTCCTAAACCTAACCCACCATTTACTTTTGTTTGAGATAGATAATCACCTAATGATGCCCCAAGTGGACGAGTAAGAATATACGCAATCCAAAAGGCTAATACACCATCAAGTTTGAAGAATTTCCAAGCTAAAAATACGCAAGCTATGATAATAATGACTGCAATCCCGGTGTTTAGATAACCAAAACCGAGTTGTTCGGAATATAAATCTCCGACTGCTGTTCCAAGTGCAAATGTAAAAAGAATGGTAAGCCAATAGAAAGCTTCTCTCTTTCTTGTATGAATGGAGTGGATTGATAGAGTTTTTTCACTAAGATACCAAAATAGAAAAGTCAATCCTAACAGCACGGAGAAAACTGCTGTACTAACCTCAAGAGGAACTCCAATTCCATCTGTCAGGTTATCAGTTACCAATGTTCCAAATACGCTTATGAGTACAACCGTGGTCCAATAAATGCCTGGAACATATTTCGTTGCTCTGAACTGAAGAAATAATAAAATGATAAATGCTACTCCCATAATCACGGTAGTGAGAGTTAAACCCAACCCAAGGTTGAAATTTATGAAATCAGCAAAGGTTTCCCCGACAGTGGTGCATAATATTTTGATTATCCAGAAGAAAATAGTAACTTCCGGTACCTTATTAAGTAAAATTCTCCATTTACTTTGATTTGTTTGCATACCTAGATTCCTTTCTTAATGTAATTGGCATAGATATCAAAACAATTGGGTGCAATTTCAACAACCCTGCAACTTCTACTATGCACAAATAATTATGACATTATCTATTGATTAATTTATTTTAATTCTCTTAAAGATTTCTTAATTAATTATTAAATGTTTATTTACTCTATTAAACTTAATTGAAATGCATAGATATCAATTCCTCTGGAGCTTTTTTTAGGTCCTCACCAAATTAACCGATTAATTTGTTAGCCGCTCGATAATTTCACTTTCTTCTTGCTTGATATGCGCAATAAAAAAGACAGACTTAAACTTGTTATTAGGTCTGTCTTTATCTTTATTTACTTTTCTCTCCCAAAGGAACTCGTTTCATAGTACTAATTGGTTTCTATTTCTTTTCCGCCCTTAGATGTGTATAGCCTTAATGATTCCCCTTCATCTGAATGAGGGTAGTATTTAACCTTGCAATAATATTGACCTTCTCGGACTTTGTCATATTCATAGATATCAAACCAAATGGCGTGATCCCCAAACCACGCCTCTAAATGAGCATGTTTTCCTGTTTCTTTGTCAATTTCACACATACCTTCATAATATGTTGGCCGATGATGGATAACATCTGGCAAATCCGGTACAAATATGGTAAACAATAAACCGCCGGCTAACAAACCAAACAAGGATCCTGCTGTTTGCTTGAACGGAATTTTATATCTTCTCCCTCGTTTCCATTTTTCTGTAAAAATGAACCAAAGGGAAACTACTGAAATTAGTAATATAAATAAAGATATTAGTAACATTGCGTAATAGCGAGCCAATACCGGGCCTCCTCAAGCAATAAAAAAGGATGATAAATTGATTTTATCACCCTTTTTACATTACTTAACTAACTTTTTCATATCCTCAATAAATTCAGCTACAGCTTCTTCCTTTGTAGCCCAGGAGGTTACGAAACGCACAGCTGAAGAGTCTCCATCGACTCGTTCCCACACCAGGAAAGCGTACTTCTTTTGAAGCTCAGCAATCAATGTGTCAGGGAGAATCGGGAAAATCTGATTCGATGGAGAATGGGTCAGGAATGTAAAGCTTTCTTCCTCAAAGGCAGCCCTTAACAGACTTGCCATCTTGTTTGCGTGCAACGCCAGATCAAAGAACAAATTGTCCTTAAATAGCTCTAAGAACTGGATTCCAAGGAGTCTCCCTTTTGCCAAAAGCGCCCCCTTTTGCTTCATATGAAAACGGAAATCTTCTTTTAAGGATTCTCGGCAAATAACGAGTGCCTCTCCCAAAAGGGCACCATTCTTTGTACCTCCGATATAAAAAGCATCCACAAGATTTGGCAGGTCTTCAAGAGAAAGGTCATTTTCCTCCGCGCACAAAGTAGATCCCAGTCTGGCACCATCCATGAAAAGAATAAGATTATGCGCATCACAAAAGTCTCTTAATTCCCTTAGCTCACTTTTTAAATAGATAGAGCCTATTTCGGTTGAGTTTGATATGTAAACAAGCTTTGGTTTTACCATATGTTCATCAGTATGCATGTTAATAACGGCCTTAACGTGCGAGGCGGTTAGTTTGCCATTTTCAGCATCAATCGTAACAACCTTATGGCCGGTTGCTTCAATAGAGCCTGTCTCATGCGTAGCAATATGCCCGCTAGTTGCAGCTATAGCAGCTTCATGCGGCCGAAGGAAAGCCGATATGGCTATTAAATTCGTTTGCGTGCCGCCAGTTAATAGATGAATATCCACGTCACTCCGCCCGATTTTACCCTTCAGCAATTCAATTGCTTTTTGAGAATAGGAATCTTCCCCATACCCATCCTCTTGTTGGAAATTCGTTTCCATCAAAGCGTTAAGGATTCTGGGGTGTGCACCCTCACTGTAATCATTTTTAAAACTATACATATATTAGTCTCTCCTTTCGTGTTCCTAAATTTATTTTAAAAGAAAAACGTCCTCAGGTGAAAAATTTTTTATTCCAAAATAGAAATTCTTTTTAGGCGCTTTACCTAGTATTTTGTAGGTTTTTCCCTACTTTGTCTTTCAATTGCATTTTTCTTGTAATGAAACTGTAATGCTAATCTTTTTTCTTTGTTCATACAAATGGATTGTACAAGAGATTCAGAAGACTTTTAAATATTGGAGGAACTGAACTATGAAAAAAATAATTGCAGCCATTACCCTATTAACATCTTTTCTTTTTGCCTCACCAGCCTTTGCGTATACAGTAAAAAAAGGTGATACAATGACTCAGATTGCAACTGAATCCCACATGACATTGGACCAATTGGCGGAACTTAATCCCCAGGTGAACGATTTGAATCTTATCTACGTTAACCAGAACATCAATACAACCCCCGAAGAAGCGAAAACATACGAAATGACATACAAGGAAGTAAAAATACATACTGAAAACACAATTGAGAGTGCTGCTGTTCAAACTGAAACTCCAGCTGCACCAGCAGTACCCATTGTCAAGAAGCCCGCTGAACAGCCGAAACAACCTGCAGCTCCGGAACCAGCCAAAACTTATTCGGATGCAGACATCGATTTATTAGCCAGATTAGTGAGAGCAGAAGCACAAGCTGAATCTCTCCAAGGAAAAATCGCTGTTGCCTGTGTTGTTTTAAACCGAGTAGAAAGCCCTCGTTTTCCTGACAGCATTAGAGGGGTCATCTATCAGCGCGGTCAGTTTTCTCCTGTAAACAATTGCCAAATCAATAAACCAGCAGATGCCGATTCGATAGCAGCCGTCAAGGCGGCACTAACAGAAAGCCGCAATCTTGTACAAGGATCCTTATTTTTCTATAACCCTTCAATTGCCTCTAGTCACTGGCTGGATTCCAAAGCTACGACCGCAGTAATTGGACACCATGTGTTTAAAAAATAAGCTCTTTTAGCGTTTCACATACGGAAGTAAGAAAACCAGTAGTCATTCATGATTTAGTGTTCATTAATCATTCTTAATACCATGCATGCTTTTATAGGTATATATCACAGAACAAAACCGGACAAATCCGTGGAGTTAAATTCTGTATGGCACCTTGGAAGCTGGTGTTTTTAAGACTTGCTGCCACAAATTTTTGGGTACAGTCATTCTTGTATCACATGATCGCATGTTCTTTGAACGAGTCGCGGATTGTGAATATGCCATTGAAGAACAAAAACTGGTATTCAGAAAATATTAATTGAAATAATATAATACACCGCTCCGGTAACCACTAGAGCGGTGCTACAAATTAAATTTAGACATATTCAGCCATTACAATATTTCGATATACCCTTCTGTTCCGTTTACAAGAATTCGTTGCCCATCTTTTATCAGTTTGGTGGCATTTTCCACTCCGACAACTGCTGGTAAGCCGTATTCTCGTGCGATAACTGCTCCATGAGTCATTAGCCCACCCACTTCGGTTACTAGGCCTTTTATGGATACAAACAATGGTGTCCAGCTGGGGTCAGTAAAGGTAGTGACTAATATATCTCCATCTTCTAAATCTGCTTCTTTCAAGTTTAAGATGACACGAGCGCGCCCCTCTATAATTCCTGAAGAAACAGGGAGACCTGCAATTGCTTTATCTGGGGTATTTCCCCTTTTGTACTTCCCTTCAATGATTTCACCATCGGATGTGATTACACGTGGAGGAGTCAGTTTTTCATATAATTTGTATTCGTCTTTTCTCTTGTTGATAATCTGGTAATCCAGTTTATTTGTGCATACGGCTTCACGGAATTCTTCAAATGTTAGATAGTATATATCTTCTTTTTCATGAATAACGCCCGCTTGCACGAGTCGTTCGGCTTCTTTCAGTAAGGCCTGCTTATAAACGAAGTAACGGCTAATAATGCCGTATTTCGGATATTCACGATAACCGATGAAATTTCTGATTAGGTCAATCATCCGTTTTGTTTCTTTGGCCTTTTGTTCACCATCCGGCAGTTGTTTAAATCGGTCTAATAACTCTTTTTCCTTTTCCAAAGCAACGCGCCTACCTTGCTCGAATATGCGCTTGCCGGCATTTGATTCAAAGTTTTTGATATTACCAAGAATCATTGGGACAAGTGTAAGTGGTTTTTCACACCACCGAGTTCTCGTAATATCAATTTCTCCGGTACACCGCATTCCGTATTTGTTGAGGAAAGCAATTATTGCGTCTCTTGCTTCCTGCCCACCATCTAACTTGACCATTTCATCCAAAAAGTGATCATCTTTTACACGTTGCAAATAATCAATTACTTTCGGACAAGGACGAATCACATCCGCCACATCCAATAGAGCCAAACCCATTTCTGAAGTAATATTGTTTGGTACAGATTGGGAAAGCGTGTCCGCTGCGTTTTTTTCGCCTAACCACTCGTTCATTTTTTCATTGATCCATGTTGAAGCATTCATGGCAGCCATGAATACAGCTGTACTTTGCGGGTCGAATAAAATCCTCTTTAATTCCTGAATATCTTCCAGAATAAAATCAAATAAATCTGTTCCAGATTTGGTTTTAATGTTTTGTTTTAACTCTTCAATGGATATTTGGCTACGCTTTATGAAATCAGAAACAATGGAAGGATTATTTTCGAATTGTGCCTGCATACCTGTATTGCCTCTTACGAGATTCGGTGCTTTATGATTATTAGGTAATAATTTTATAAAATTTCCCCGCTCAATGATGTTCATGAGTGCGTCTTTTAGGAGCGGATCGTGTTGTCCCATGCCTTTTAATAACATGTTTCTACTAGTAGGTGAAGCAAGTTGTTGTGTGACATTAACAAACAACCTTCCACCCGCTTTACGCATAGGTGCATTAGTCGTCAACAGGAAAAAAGACAATCCCAATGGTTTTATTGCGTCTGTCATCATTTGCTGATGGCCGACAGATATATAAACGTGATTTTCTTGGGTCTCCGCCTCAGGAATGGGGAAAAGCGTCGTGATCGGCCTGCTCTGGACAATATAAAATTTATCATCAGCCAAACACCATTCGATGTCCTGCGGGCTGCCAAAATAAGCTTCGATTTGTCTTCCAATCCGTGCCAGCTGTAAAATCTGCCGGTCAGTCAGTGTTTGCGCCTTTTGCCGCTCAGGATTAATGGACTGCGTTTTTGTTCCGCCGCCTTCAAGGGCAGAGACAGCCAATTTTTTGGCAGTAATCTTTTTATCGACGATTTTACCTTCCTGAACCTTATAATTATCGGCCGATACCAAGCCAGAGACTAGCGCTTCTCCAAGCCCAAAACTGGCATCGATGGATAGTACCCTTCGGTTGGAGGTAAGCGGATCAGCGGTAAATAAAATCCCTGAAGCCTGTGAGAAAACCATCCTTTGAACGATAACGGATAAATAAACTTGTCTGTGGTCGAATCTATTTTGCATACGGTAGCTTACTGCGCGATCCGTAAATAAGGAAGCCCAGCATTTCTTGATATGCTGCAAGATGGCTTCTTTTCCAATGATATTTAAATAGGTGTCTTGTTGACCGGCAAAAGAGGCATATGGCAAATCTTCAGCAGTCGCACTGGAACGCACTGCATACGCTTGTTCCTCACCAAACTGGGAGAGATAGTCAGCAACTTTTCGCACAACCTCGGATGGTATTTCCGCTTCCAAAATGATTTGACGAATATTCCTGCTAATTCCACTAATTTGATCTCGATCTTCTACATTTAGCGTTGTTAGTTGATGCAACAAAGCTTGAAACGTTTCGTTTTGTTCAATGGCTTTTTGATACCCCTCTGTTGTAACACAAAATCCTTCTGGTACTTGTATTCCTTGTATTTTTGATAATTCCCATAGATTTAACCCTTTTCCTCCAACGAACATAAGTTGTGTTTTTCCTATTTCCTGTAGACCGAGAACCAAAGAACTCATTTGCATCTCTCCTAACCATTAATGTTCTATTGATTTTAGCAGTAGTAAATGAGAATAAACAGTCTATTATTACCATTTTTTGTATGGTATAATTAATTTAGGAAGGGTACTATTTTAAAAAAATAGCAGCCCTTATCTTTACAATTTTAAAAGAAATGAGAAAGGATAAGAAAAACACTTATTGTAGATTGAGGGCTACAAAAATGTCATTTCTTATCCTAATGGTTATATTATTCAATTTAGTTGTCATAATTTTTACAAAACGAATATCTGGGATAGAAATATTAACTACAATATTGTTTGCGGAAGCATTACAAGTAATGACAGATATATTCTTGGATTTAAAATACGCTCTATACGGTTATTATCACAAAAGCGTTGATAAGGGAGGACTTATCTATATTTTTGGTATCTTCCCAGCAGTAAATATTGGATTTTTAAATTTCTTTCCGAATAAAAAACCCTTAATAAATAAGGTAATATAAATCTTTGTTGGACAACTTTCGCTGTTCATTTTGAGTTACTCTTTTTGTTGAGTGGGACATTTTATTATAATGGATGGAAATTATGGTATTCTGCATGAATTTATCCTGCTTTATATTTGATTTTAGTGTTATTCCATAAATATACCCTTTATCTTCTTAAACGTTTTGAGAGTAAAAAAAGTTAATAAACTTTTAACGGTTTCCGTTCCTTTCGCAAAACGTAAATTTACAACGTAAAATGTAAAATAAAATGCATTTCAAATTGCACCGCAATCTGCGGTGCTCTTTGTTTAAAAAAATGGCTTTGTTAAAGGTAAATGTTGATAACTGAACCTCCCTGATTTACGATAGTTTACGCTTATTAAAATTCGCTGTATAGTGCTTATTTAACTATCGTGGCAGGGATTTGCAATAAGTTTGGTGAATAATTCTGTGAAGAGCACTTAATCTCAAGGAGGTATGAGGTTTGAAGATCAATAGAATAGATCATGTGAGTATAAACGTGAACGACCTTTCGGCGGCTAAAGTGTTTTTTCTTGATTTAGGACTTGAAGTGCAAGCGGAATGGGAATTGGATGGAGAACAGTTGGACAGAATAATTGGGCTTAATGATGTTAAAACGGCATGTGTAGGATTGGGGATGCCAAATGGTCAGGCATGGATAGAGCTAGTCAAATTTTATACGCCGTCAGATGAAAACGATATTAAACAACCTTTTGCAAATACGCTCGGTATCCGGCATATTTGCTTCGCTGTTGAAGATATTGAAGCTATTGTGGCAAAACTGAAAAAGAAGGGTACAAAAATCTTTAGTGAGATACAGCAATATGAAGAAAGTTATAAATTATGCTACGTTCGCGGTCCAGAGGGAATTATTTTAGAGTTGGCGGAGAAAATCAAATAAACAGACGATTTACTGATACATAGAGTAACACTTTCGCTTATCTAAACACACTCATATTTTAGACTGGTCGGCTGTCTTTTTTAGGGGCAGCTGTTCTTACTCTTTGTTGGACAAACGGGGGCATTAGCTGAAAAAAATGGGGAACCTCGACATATGCATTCTTAATTTACGGACCCTGAGGTAACTAATTTGTTGTCAACCATCTCTTTGAGTTGTTTCCATAAGGAAGGCTTTAGAAAAACAATGTCCTTTCAAACATTTATGGCAAGAATAATCAGCATACTAAAGAGTAGAATCAGATATTTAAAATAATGAAATTAAGGCCACCTTTATCAATACCCGCACTCTCCACATAATAAAAGAGCAGCGATAAGCTACTCATTTTTTCCATTCTTGTATAGATAGTTTGCACTCACCCAATTGCCAGAAGGATTATTAGGTTGACTATATACTTGTTGCCGTAGAATTCGAATGAATTAAAGGTTTCTTGGAACGAAGCATAATAATTCCGAATAGCACTTTAATAGCTGCGTCTATATAAGCGAAAACAGCAAAATCAACTGATGGCAGAAGCATTCCAACTATCGCGTTTAATGATGCCAGTACTGCAAGAGGAACCATGATTTTCCCATGAACATAAGTGAATGGAAAAAAATGATTCCCTATGGCTAAAAAAGCCGAAAGCCATATCATACGGTAATTTTGTGTTGCAAAAAAGGACCGCCCATCCCTACCAATAAAATAAGGGAAATAATGATCGAAGCGTTTGTCATGTTTTTCTGAAACTTGGTTGGAGAACCAAAAGTAATCCGCTTATAAATTCTTTTGTTAAGCAAAATAAGGGCGAATCCCACAAAATAACCAATATCAAATATAGGCATGTTAATGATTTGCGCTCCACCTATGATTTTACCAAGCAAGATTACAACAGAAATCCATATAAGCCAAAGTCCACAAACTCACCTTGTTAAAAACTTTAATGGCTCACTTTTTACATAACCTAACTTCTTTAAAAGGACATGAATAGGAACCACCCTCCTTAAAATGAAAATTTTTCCTTTATTCTAAAATATATAAGATCAGGTTAAAAGTGTACATTAATTTTTGGAGATCGAAAAATTATACAACAAGATACAAAGATGCTGCTGTAACTTTGTATAATATACATTCAAAATTTCCAATATACCTGCCAATTTCTATCAATTCAAGCAAATCACTTATATATTTGCCCTCCACAGGTTAGAATTCTAATAGAATGGAGGGCGAGTAATGTTTCGAATAATAAAATCCATTGTTTATATCTTTGTACTGTATTTTGCGGTGCAGTTTATTATAAATAACTTAGGTAACAATACGGTGACAAAGGATTCCGCTTTATCCGGTTTCAAGGACCTTAATATTAAAAAGGATATAGGTGCAACCGTTAGTGATATATATCAGGATTTACGCCAAACTGTAAATCAGCTAAGCTCTGGTATGGTTGAGATGCCACAAACTCTGCCAAAAGAAATACAGAAAAAGATACCCTTAAAAGCACCCGCCAGACAAGTATATTCTGTTTATAATGTGGAAATTGGAGATTCAAAAGCTGAAGTTGAACGCCATTTAGGTTCCCCAAAGCGTTCGAGTATGAATGAATACGGATTAAAATGGTATGCCTATCATGATCATTATCAGCATTTTATGATGGTTATGTATGACCAATACGATAAAGTGGTTGGGCTCTATACTGACCAGGACCTCATCGCGTCTACAAATGGGATCAAGTTGGGCTCCAAAAAAGAAGATGTTCGCGCCAAAATGGGTGAACCGTCTACGACCATCCAAAAAAGAATGGTTCTCTACAAGATGCAAAACAATGATGAATATGACATGTTTTTACTGAATGGCGTTTATACGACTATCTTTTATGATAAACATGAGGGAAATACCGTTACAGCCATCCAATTAATTGACCAAAATACAGAACAGCAAAAAACAAATATCTATACAAAGGCAAGTCCTGAGCTTAGGGAAGGATTTGAGTATCAGTTATTTGATTTAACCAACTCATCCCGGCTGCAGCATCGGCTTCCTATTCTTTCATGGGATCAGCATGTCCGCGATACTGCGGCTAAACATAGCACCGATATGGCCGAGCATCATTATTTCGATCATACAGACCCTAGAGGGAAATCACCGTTTGACCGAATGGCTGATGATCATATTCAATTTAATATGGCTGGAGAAAATTTGGCATATGGACAGTTCAGCAGTATTTTTGCCCATGAAGGTCTCATGAATTCACTTGGACACAGGGAGAATATTCTTCGCAACGGCTATGAGTTTTTAGGCGTAGGTGTTGCGTTTAATGACCAATCACAGCCTTACTATACTGAGAATTATTACGCGAAATAGTATGAAATAGACAAAAACGAACCAATGCTGGTTCGTTTTTTCTATTCCGTCAAATAGTATGTTCATCACTAACAGCCTTTAAACGAAATGAACGTAAAGAGCCTGCTAAAATCAGCCTCTCTACGCTTTTAAGCATATTTACTACTCCAATAACTCTTATAATCTATGAATCATAAATTCGAATTCCATGTCGTCGTCAGCAGGGATTAAATACTCGTCATGAACCGGTGCTCCCCAACTGTCATCCCCGCCAACACCCATTTGCTTTCCCGCTACTGTCACTACTGTATAGTGCACATTTGGCAGCTCATATAAATGCTGGGCATTTTCTAGCTCCATTGCTGTGTATGGAGAAAAATTACACTTCAGCGGCTGGCTGACAGAGGAAATCCTGATACCCTTTCCCTTCTTATCCGTCAAATTTACTCGGCGGACACCGGTACGGTTACCTGATTCCTGTGGCATTATATAATCCGAAAGATTGTCGGTCACTGTATTTTTAAATACACCTAATCTCGCTCCATTTTTGCGGTCCACATAGTTTTCCTCTGGTCCCATTGCATACCATTCCAATTGGTTATATTCCGCTGGCACTTTAAAGGACAAAGCGAACGTCGGAATCTGGGGAAGATTCTCTGCTCCCTTGTATACAGATTTGACGCGAATACTACCATCGGCATAAACGGCATATAGAATCTTCGCTTTAATATCACTGTTGATTGAAAACTTATAGGTAAATCCGATTGTTGCTGAACCTTTTTCTTCAGTTACTTCTACCTCCACACATTTCCGTGCAAGGCTTGCAGCCAACCAAACTCCAGAATCATACCCTTGTAAAAAGCCCCGATCGTTATCAGTAGTTGCTCTCCAGAATAACGGCATAGGTGGATAAGAAATGAGCTCTTTACCGGAATAGTTTATTGAAGTTAAGCTTGCCATCTGCCTTGAGAACATAATGGAAAAATCACGACCGTGGACACCTATATTGACATCACCGTGAACTACTTCTATTTCTCCTTCTGGCAAAGTGGCTTCTTCTAAAGCTTCAACTTCAAACACGTATTGTCCGAATGCAATTTCATATCCTTTATCAGCCCATATCTTATTCTCCTTTAACTTGTAGGAAACCTGGATACTATATTCCCCAGGTGAAAGAGTAATATTTTCCGGCCAATTGAATTCTGCCCTTCCATCGCTTAATGGAGATACATTCACCTCCGCTTTATTTCGATACAACTCCTGGCCTTCCAGGTTAAGGGCATATTCTAATATATAATCAGAATTATCATTGAACAGGTTCTGATTAGAAATTGTAACACCGTTTTGATCAGGAACCAGTTTTAGGTTTTGATATAGAAACTTAACCTCCTGCATTTTTGGCGACAACTTACGGTTCGCGTAAACAATGCCATTTGTACAGAAACCATAATCAGTCGGACGGTCTTCAAAATCACCGCCGTATGCCAAAAATTCTTTTCCATAGCGGTCTTTTTTCATAATCGACTGGTCGATATAATCCCAGATAAAGCCGCCCTGGTACATTGGATACTTATCTTCCAGATTCGTATATTTCTTCATCCCTCCAAGGGAATTTCCCATAGCGTGCATATATTCGCAGCTGATATAAGGCTTTTCAGGATTTTCCAAAAGATACTTTTCAATATCTGCTGGCTTCGCATACATCCTGCTTTCCATATCACTTGTATCATTATAATTCCGGTTGTGGAACACACCTTCATAGTGGACTAGACGGCTTGGATCCGCTGCCTTGAAATATTTAGATACATTAAGGATAACCTCTCCTGCGTAAGACTCATTTCCACATGACCAAATTAAAATGGATGGATGGTTCTTATCACGTTCGAGCATAGAAACAGCACGATCCAGAACTATATTCTGCCACTCCGGTTTATTGCCGGGTATGTTCCAGGAAGGCTCCACTTTGCCCATTTTTTGCCACGAGCCATGTGATTCAAGATTCATTTCATCAATCACATAAACGCCATACTCATCACAAAGCTCATACCATAAGCTCTGGTTTGGATAATGGGATGTTCGGACAGCGTTTATGTTATTCTGTTTCAATGTTTTTATGTCCCATAACATATCTTCCTTGGTAACAGCCCTGCCTGAACGGCAATTAAATTCGTGGCGGTTGACACCTTTAAAAACAATCCTTTTTCCATTAAGCTGCATCACCTTATCCACTATCTCAAACCGTCTGAAACCAACTTTTTGAGGAACAACTTCAACCAGTTGTCCAGCCTGGTTAAACACTTTAATAAACAAGGTATATAAATATGGATTTTCGGCACTCCAAAGCTCGAGTCCTTCAGCGATGATATCTAGGCTTCCCTTTCCCTCTTCAAGTAACGAATCTACTGAAGCTACCAATCTGCCTTTTCTGTCATAGAGCTCTCCCTCTATTTTGCCTGCATTTGCTGTTTGAAAGATTTGGAACTTTATGTCCGCAGTAAGCTTTCCTTTCGTAAAAGAGTCATCCAATTCAGTACGAATAAAGACATTATTTATATGTACTTCAGGTATTGTATATAGGTACACATCCCGGAAAATTCCTGATAAACGCCAGAAATCCTGGTCCTCCAGCCAGCTGCCTGTACTGTATTGATAAACCTCGACAGCAAGCTTGTTCTCCCCTTCCTTAATGAAAGGAGTAAGATCAAATTCTGATGGAGTGAAAGAATCTTCGCTATAGCCCACCAACTCACCATTCAGCCAAACAAAAAAAGCTGATTCCACACCTTGGAAGGAAATATAAACAGGTTTGTTTTTCATCATGTTTGGCAAAGTAAAATATTTCACATAACTCCCGACCGGGTTATAATCCATGCGGACTTCCGGTGGCCGCAGCTCTTTATGCCCGTCCCATGGGTACATGGTATTTACATACTGAGGATTTCCATAGCCTTGAAACTGAATATGCCCGGGGACTGTTATATTTTCCCATTTGGTGATATCAAAATCATTATCAAAAAAATTCTCCGGCCGGTTCGCAGGGTTAATCGAATAGTTGAATTTCCAGTACCCATTTAACTCATGGCGCATGCTCATTGCCGAAGCATTTTTCGCTTCTTCCATCGTTGTATAATAGCGATGGTCCGAGTGGGCTGGTAGTCGATTTACCGAAAATACATTTAGATCAGAGAGCCAGTTTAAATTGGAGCTGTTTGCCATTTTTTACACCTCTATATTTAATGATTTGGTTTTTCAATCATAAAAATATTAAACTATTTCACAGATCCCATCATTCCAGCAACAAAGTGCTTTTGCATAATAAAGAATATGATTGCTGCAGGGAGAGTTGCAATAACAATCGCAGTCATGATCATTCCAAAGTCAGGTGAGTAGCTGGATCCAAAGTTTGAAATTAACAACGGAATAGTTTGATTCTCAGGCGACTGAATGACAACAAGCGGCCACAGGTAACTATTCTAGCTGGCCATAAAGGTGATGATTGCCGATGCAGCATAAGTAGTTTTCATAATCGCCAACATAGAAGAAAAGAAATTTATAGGCAAACTGGACAAAGAACCTCATCGTTTACCTTTAAAAATAGGCGATGAGATTTCATTCGGAATTGAAAACATATGCGGTACGGAATATGATGACCCAAATTCATCTGAATGGGACTTTTATTTTGACACTTTAGTAACGGTTAGTGAAGATGTACTTGAAAAAAGAGAATTCAACTTTATGCTAAGGGATTCTCCGAATGGTGAAGGCGATTCTGGTTGGTCAATATTAGGCGGATATGAAGATGATGCCTTTCTTAGTGATTCTGAAAATTTTCAAATTGTTTCTCTTGGAGTAACCTTGAATATCGACGATTCATTTTAGAATTTATCCAAGAACCGCCTTTATGTGCATATGAAAGAAATGATGAAGACGAATTTTAAAAGATTGACGATTACGATTGGGAAGATTACTTAAACAGTTAAATCAAAAAGGAGCGATTTTCGCTCCTTTATTTGTTATTCTTATTGTTATTTCTTATGTTGATTTATTTTGCATCACTGAGAATATTAGCTCTTTTGAGCATTCATTGCTTCCCATTCTTCTTTGCTAGGACCATATACGCCAGGAACCTTCAAGTCAGCTTGTCTCATAAGGACAGTCAATTGTCCGCGATGATGAGCCTGATGTTGTATTAGTAGACGGAAAACAGCTTGAAACGGCATATCCCTTCCAAATAAATTCACCATTTTATTCATTTTATCATCTGAAACCTGTTCAGAAAGTGCTTGCGTTAACCGCTGACTTACTGTTTTATAGGTCTCGCTGATTTCAGCAGCTGATTTTGGAGAATCTTTTTGAAGATCAGGAGTTTCGAATTTTACTCCTACCTGTGAAGGAAAGTAATAAACTGCTCCGGTAATGTGCCAAGCGAGGCTTCCAATACTGTATAATCCTGGAGAAACTTCCTGGTTCAAAGATTCATCTGTCAGCGCGTCCAGCACTTTTTGGGTAACCGCTGCTTCTTGTTTCCATTCGTTTAAGAAATCATTAACTGATGTGAACATTTTGTTCCCTCCTAAAATTAGCAAATCCTTCACTTTTTATACAAGACTTTCAAATTCATTGTAACATGTTCAGGTAAATGTTTCCGCTTTTCTCAAGGGCTTATTAATCATAGGAAGAAATTACGAGCCGCGTCATGATAAGATGAAAAACTGGTCAAGGTAACTAACTTGATAGAGTCATAGTTGAGTAAAATATAATAAGCTTGAAATCAGAATAAAGAGTGGAAAAACTAAAGATAATAATACATTGGCTGTTTTCCCTTTTATTATGTTTCTTCCTAAATAATATAAAATGGCACCAACTAGGGTAGATCTACTAAATATAGGAAATAGGAAGGAAAGAATTATTCCTAGACCTTTTGAAATACCAAAAGCAAAAGACCTTTCATTAAACTTAAACTGAACCCATTTAATAAGTCCTTCTGTGGCAATACATACTATAGATAATAAAGACAAATATTGGTATAACTCCGACTAACATTGGTTTATAGTCATTTTCTATCATATCTAAAATAAAGACTTCTAAGGCTACACCTGTATATGATAAGCCTGCTCCTCTAAGAAAATATTTAATAGGAATCTCCCCTTCTTGTATAAAAAGGGAGAGATTTCTCCCACCCTTTTTTGGCTCTGTAATAGAAGCTATGTTGACAATATGACAAATTCAAACCATCCCAAAAGTTTAAATGGCCCTGAATAAATATAATCTGCAAATCTATGAACTTAATTACCAGATTTAGTAAGCCGTTGTCTTTACCCGCACATCTAAAAACCTATATAAAAGCAGTGAATTTCGAATAAGAAATCACACTGCTAATAAAGTTTTTTGATGTAGTCATTATTATTATCTATGTATGCAAAAAATGAGGCTGCATGGATGCAAACTCATTTTTATCGTTCCTCTAATTGTTTACATATAACTGCTAATCGTCTAATTTCTTGACACATATTTTGATTTATAGGAAAAGCTTCTTCTAAATAGTTCAAAATTTTAAGTGCAGATTCAGGAACTCGCTGATATCCTTGTAACATTTCTCCCACCTTTGCTACAAACTCTGGAAAACTTTTTTCCATGCGTCTCTCATTACCAAAAATATCTGGGTAATATTCTATTTCCTTTTCAATTTGATTGAGCACGGAGAGGATATTATCTAATGCGTGGTTTTCGATAAACTTCATACCGGAAAGCTTTTCACCCCTCGCATACCTGCAAAGTCCTACATATAAATTAGTCAAAGCTTCGTGACTCTTGGCGGACCGATGGAGCTTTTCTTAAAGGGGATCATTTCTACATTATTAAAGGAAGGATCCTTCCATACAATACCTTCAGGAGAAAAAAGAATATTTTCCATTTCCTCAATTATAAAATGCCACCCATACTTAATAGACACTTAAGTTAATTTTAATTTAGGTTTAATAAATAGCTGACCAATTTGTAATATAGTAGAGACTAGCGTCATCTCAAATGAACAAGTGATGGAAAGTACTTAGAAGAATATACTTCATAAAAGGAGATGAATTCTTTTTAAAAATTCTTAACCGTTTCAGAAACTACAAAAATGCTACAACCTTCAAGTCATCAAATGTTAAGAAAATTACTAGAAGTTACTATTTAATTTGACTTACCAAGGTTTTAGGATTTGTACAACTACACTAGGCGTACTAGCTGAAGATCTGTTATCAACAAGAAAGATTTGGAGCTGTATTAACGCCTTTGTCATTGAAGATTATTGGAAGAAGGTCCTTAAATATGAACAAATCTTTATCGTTCACCATGAATCAGGCAAAAGAAATGTTTGCTAAAGTTCCAGAAATAACTCTTTACTTTTGGATTACTAAGCTATTAACTACTGGAATGGGTGAAGTAGCATCCGATTATTTATTCGAGAATCTAAATCCGCTTATTTCAGCACCGCTAAGTGTTATTATTTTCGTAGCCGCAATGATATTACAGTTTAAAGTACGCCGATATATACCAAAGGTCTACTGGTTAGTTGTCATTATGGTTAGTATATTTGGCACAATGGCTGCAGATGTGGTTCGTGTTGGACTGGCCATACCTTACATCGTTTCAACCATTTTCTTTATAGTGGCTCTCGCCGTCGTTCTCATAGCTTGGTATTCTAAAGAAAAAACTCTGTCCGTACACAGCATTTTCACCCGTCGCCGCGAGATCTTTTACTGGCTTACCGTACTGGTTACATTCGCACTCGGTACAGCAGCAGGGGATATGACCGCATCAAGCATGCACTTGGGCTACTTCTCTTCAGGTTTATTATTTACTGTCTTGCTTGTTATTCCAGCTTTGGGTTACCGATTATTTGGTCTTAATGAAATTTTTTCTTTCTGGTTCGCTTATATCATGACGCGTCCAGTAGGTGCCTCGTTCTCGGATTGGTTAGCAGCGTCTCATAGCTCGGGTGGTCTGGGGATAGACAAAGGTATAGTTAGCCTTGTTTTACTGATCTTTATTATCCTCTTAGTCATTTTTCGGGGAGGCTCACCCGCAAAAAGCGTGGAATTTAACAATGAAAAGGAAAGAGCGTCTTAGTAATAATTCCCTGGATGGAAACCCTAATGAGGAGTGAGAGAAATAAATTTAAGTTGTGGGGAAACCACTTTAAAGAAAGAAAATGATATATGCGAGAAAACCAAAATAAAATGAAAATTTTATTTAACAAAGTGCCACAAGGTACGATTCTCTTTTGGATTATCAAAAGTGTTGTGTACAACTGTTGGTGAAACATTTGCTGATTTCATCACTTTCAACATTTGACTTGGTTTAACTTTAACTTTTACTACCATAATTATGGGAGTTGCGTTTCTTATGCATTGTTTTTTCAATTTAAAGCAAACAAATATGTTCCAGTCATTTACTGGATAACGGTTGTTCTTGTAAGCGTATTTGGAACATCAGTGGGATACACAAGAAGCTAAGCTTCGGAAAATGATAGCACTACATGGACAAAAATTGATGGTACAATTGAATCTGTCTAGCAGTGGTTCGTTCATCTAATCCCGATGTAAACAAGTGTAAAACAGCAATTAACAAGTCACTTCGTACAATAAATACAGCAAATAAATAATAATCTTAGGAATCGCCAATCGCGATTCCTTTTTTATATGAAACTTTTATTAAACTAAATTGCCACTTTAGTACAATATGAAAAACTGCACATTTTGCTATGGGATACTCGCTCTGCCTTCTTAATCTCTTATTCCAATTCCTAAAAATCTTTTTGTATCAATATCCATATATATAACATAATCACCGATTGAAGGATTTTCATTTGTGGGAAAGCTAACTATATAGACTTCTTTCTTATTAAAATGTTCTAATTGTCTTTTAATAACATTTGCACCTTTCCAATCACCAACAATATGTAGCATTTCCTCAAGTTACATAAAAAGGGAAAATCTTCTTAAAAATAAAAACAAAAAACCTTTAAGCAGGCAATGTTCAACATATTCTGTAAATAAATGCATAATTACTTTTTAAACTGCTCATATTAGAGGTAGGGATTTTGTAGCTCAATGGCAGAGCAGCCGGCATTTCGATGCTGTGCTTTTCGTGGGTTCGATTCCCACCAAGTCCCTATCACTGAAACTAAAAAGGACCTTATATAGGTCCTATATGTTTTTATTATAAATGATGCAATTATCGTTTATTTCAAAATCACCGAATCCAAGATGAACAACACGATGGGCGCCTTTGGATTTGTAGGAGCTTTTTCATATTTTTCCCGATATAGCACAATGCTATTTATTGAGTAAATCCGTACCATACGAGTTATCGATCGCACAAAGCCATTGACCATTTTGTTTTTTAAAAACGTAGGTTGCCCTTCTCTCCATCGAAAATTCGGAGTCCTTTTTATCAGCAGCTAGCATGGTTTGGGAAATTACTAACACAGTGTCCCCCGCTTCTAATAAAAGCATTTCCCCTTGTGTTGGGACAATACTGTTATTAAAGTATTTTGCGATAGCTATAAATGCTTTTTTTATTTCTTCTTTACCTCTGGCAATTGTTCCTGGTTTAACAACCAGAATGGCATCATCCGTATAGTAATTCATCAGTGTTTCAAAATCCTCCTGTTTGATAGCAAGGTCAGACTTTTTAATCACTTCTCTTAATTCATGTTCCATCTTCATTCCTCCTTTTAAAATTTGTATAAATTTGGTAAAACCCTAAATAAAAAACTCTTTCTAATAGAAAGTTAAGAAAAAATTAAGATTGAAATGCTACTATGGTATTTATTCACATTTTTGAGGTGCTGAAATGAACCAGCTTATTCTTTCTCACATTGCCCTAGAAACCCAGATTCATTCTCAATTCGAGTCAGTTCTCCTGATTCTGTGTAATGTAATAATGGTACTGTTAGGTATAATCTTGATTTATAAATTATTTAGGCAGGCAGAAATGAAATGGACTGCCATTTATTTTGCCATTGTATTGACTGTTAATTATATAGTGATCGCATTTTATGGTGGCATAACTGAATTACTTGGATGAATGAGGGAGAAGTTATGAAATATTATCGTTTTTGGGTATTAGCATTTCTGCTGAAATTTGCCGGGTCCGCCTGGGACGCTTCTTATCACTTTAAATATTTATTCGAAAAATATTCAATTCCGCATCTAGTAAATTTTTCCGGTCTTTTACTGGGACTTGTTCTTCTTTTTCGAGAATGGAAACAAGGTAAGTACATGGACGCTTTTTCAAGGAATATAACCACAATAGGTTATATTTTATTTTTGGTTGGTATACCGTTGGACTTTAGTTATCACTATGCTTTTGGAATTGATTTAACAACTTGGAGCCCTACTCATTTTGTTTATTATATTTCTACGGGAATTATGATATTTGGCGTGTGGAGAGCATATTACTTATACACCTATGACATCACACCTTCCTGGAAATCACTTCATACCTGGTTTTCGATGTTTCTTTTGGAATGTCTATTATTTCCGAATATGCAGCAAGAAAATGGAGCGATTTCATATGATCAGTATATACATCATCACTCCATCGCTTCTCAGGAGATTCTTAACTTAATCTCTAATCCATCTTCACAAATCTTTGGCGGAATACCTGCTTGGGTTTATCCCACCTATTCCGTTGCAGCTGTAACTATCCTTGTTCTTATTGTAAATAAAATTTTCAGAGATCAAAAAATAGCTCTTGCCGGTGCAACCCTGTATATCCTGTGCAGGTTTTTTGCAAAATCAATTTTTTATTCGGTACATTATCCGACATCCTATGTACCAATTACCATTCTATTCATCCCGCTTGCTTTTATGTTCTTAAAGGAATCTTCTTGGATAACAGGTTTAATAGGAAGCAGCCTATATTTTATTGGTATTTATGTCATCCAGAATTTAAATATTTTAATTACTCCCCCTTTAACTCTTTTTGAGCTTGTTCCAACTCTTATACTGGGGATGACCATTCCTGCAATCCTCAAAATCCAAGGAGCACTTATAAGGAAGTATTTACACAGTTAAAAAATTCAAGTCGGAATCCTTTCAGAGGGTTCCTTTTTTGTCTTTGTTAAAGAATTTTGATACCTACCTACCTCTTCCGAAGGGGGTCATTAAATTAATGAAATGAGGGAAACTTACGTTAATTTGCTTTTGGCAAAATTCAACATTTAATTGGTTAACTGTTAGTTATTTCAAACCCTGTTAAATTATACAAATCATTTTATTGTATAATTAAAATACAAGGGAGGGCTGTGAATGAGAGTTATATTAGAATTAATACGAATCATTTTGATATTTGGATTTTTTGAAGGTTTATTTTATACTGTTCTAAACAATATGTACAAATCATTTGGCGTAACCCAATATGAATGGTTTGGTTATTTAGGTACTTTGTTATTGTTGTTTATTATTTACAGGAACAAATGGCAATTTACAGGTTACTACAATGGAAAAGGAAGAGTAAAGCTACCCCCGAAAGTTACTAATTTTCTAGCATCCTTCTCTGTACTACTATTAATTTTGCCTCCCATTGTCAAATACATTTTACGGTAAATCAAGAAAAGTCAGGGTAAACCAGCTAAATGCGGGTTTACCAAAATTTTTGTAGAAAAATCAACATTAAAGTTTAACAGAGCCATTTTAGTTAAAAATAATTTCAATGGATCAACAACTAGCTGTCTTAAGAGTAAAAATCTATGTGAATCAGAACTTTAAATATATAAAACAATCAAACTCCTCCACCATCTTCAACTATACCACTTCCAATACATTTTATCTAAATTTTCTGTGTTTTTAACTTACACTCAAAATATTTCATTAAAAGTCCTGTATTTTTCATTCAATCTTTCTTATACAAGTCAATAAAAGTAACATTTCCTTTAATTTAATGAATAAATACCTTTCATTTTTGCCCTTTTTTTATACAAATTCTCTTGTTCTTCAGCTGTTCTGTTCAATTTTACTTCTTCTTATTTATTTCTGTAAATACTCCTCAAAAAACCTTCTTTCTGTTATGTTAAAGGTATATAATACCAATTTTTAAGGATGTGACTGGCAGGGCTTCCTGCTGATGTATGAAGATTAAAATTTTGATAGCCGATGATAATTCTTTTATACGGGAAGGTATGAAGATCATTTTAAGTACCTATGGTGACTTTGAAGTATTGGCAACGGTGGGTGATGGCAGCGAGGCAGTCAATTACTGTCAAATCCATGACGTAGATATTGCCCTGCTGGATATAAGGATGCCTAATATGAACGGTGTTGAAGCAACTAAAATCCTGACTGAAACAACGAAAACAAAACCGGTAATTCTTACGACATTTGATGATGACGAATACATATTGGATGCAATTAAAAATGGCGCGAAGGGCTATTTATTGAAAAACACAGATCCGGAACGGATTCGTGATGCGATTAAAAGTGTGTTCTTTGGAAATACAGTTATGCAGGATGTTGTTCTAGATAAGATTAAAACAAATATGACTTACGGCAGGAAGAATGAAACAAAAGTAGATAAGAGTCTTTTTACCGAGCGGGAAATGGAAATTATGTCCCTGATTGCAAAAGGCTATTCCAACAAAGCGATTTCTAAACAAGTGTTTATATCTGAAGGAACGGTTGCCAACTATATTACCTCAATCTTAGGAAAAACAGGGCTGGAGCACCGAACACAGATTGCCATTTACTATCTCACCGGTTCAGTAGAATAAGAGGTTTGGATTATGGAAATATGGATCATTTTCAGTAAACTCATTATTATCCTATTTATTGGTTTTTCCTATGTTCATTCTGAAACTGGCAATCTCGCGTGGAGTATACTATTAATTCTTCTATATATTAGCATGAATATTCCCCTCTATCTGGTACGAATGGAAAAAATAAAACTCTGTATACACTTGGGATCGTTTATTCTCATTTGTTATTCCATTCAGGAAGTGAACCCGCTGTTCCTGCTGCTGCTGCCAATGAATTTTTATGAAGTGTCAGCAGCTTTCTTCGAGAAAAGGTGGCCTCTTTTGCTGGTGGGACTGCTGCCTCTTTTTTTCATGGAAGGAAATCAGGCTGTTTACGGATTAACGGCCCTCTTTAGCTTTTTAGTCTTTTTTATGACCGGCCGATATACTGAACGCCTGACCACATATGAGAACAAACTCGACAAGATGAGGCTTGATATGCAGCGACTTTCGAAAAGCCTGAATGAAAATCAGGAATATGTTAGGCAGTCGGAATATACTTACCGCCTCGAGGAACGGAACCGCATCTCCCAGGAAATTCATGACAGCATTGGCCACTCCATGACTGGCGCACTGATTCAAATGGAAGCCGCAAAGACTTTAATGGCCATCGACCAGGCCAAAGCTGCCGAACTCCTTCAAAATGCCATTAACATCTCCAAGGAAGGCATTGAGGATATCCGGATTACTTTAAAAAATATGAAGCCACCAACTGAGCAAATGGGCTTGCAGCGTTTAAAGCTGCAGCTAGAGGAATTTTCTATCCAGCACCAGCTGCGGATGCCGTTTGTGTATAAAGGTAATATTGATTTGATTACGCCGATTCAATGGAAGATTATCACTGAAAATATCACCGAAGCACTGACAAATTCATTAAAATACTCAGGTGCTACTGAAATTTCTATTGATATCCATGTGTTAAACAAGCTGGTTCGGGTCGAAGTCAGGGATAACGGTAGTGGGATTGGTTCGGGTAAAGTGGTTAAAGGGCTTGGGATTGTCGGAATGGAAGAACGGACAGCCTCCATCAAAGGCACCATCATAGTAGATGGTACCAATGGATTTTCGGTTACCACCCTCCTTCCGATTGTCTAATGAACATTATCATTTGAAAGACATGAAATTTCTCATGTGAAAAGGGTGAACTAATGCACTTATGCTGGTTCACCCTTTTTCCTTATAATGACAATACATAGAACAAATTAACATTGAAAACACATGGAGTGTGAAGAACTAAACACCGGTGAACCGCCAGTTCTTCATCTGGTGTACGAAGGTCAAGAATGCTAATTGGCGCGGCACGATAAAACTATATGAGGTGAAATTATGAATGTGTTAGAGATTAAAAATTTAACGAAGAAATTTGGCGATTTTATTGCTGTTGATAATATGTCGTTGGCAGTTCAGGAAGGAGAGATTTTTGGTTTCCTAGGATCAAATGGTGCTGGAAAGAGTACGACGATTAATATGATTGCCGGTCTCCTCCAAACCAACGGAGGGGAAATTAAAATTCTAGATAAAAACATTGCTTCTCATAGCAAGCTTGCCAAAATGAATATCGGGATAGTGCCACAGGATCTGGCCATTTATGAAGATATGACAGCTTACGAGAATGTAAGATTCTTTGCAGGGTTATACGGACTCCGGGGTGCAGAACTGAAGGAACGAGTTGAGGAAGCACTGGTGTTTGTTGGTCTCCTCGATAAGCAAAAAAGCTTACCGAAGGACTTTTCTGGGGGGATGAAACGCAGGCTGAACATCGCTTGTGCTATTGCCCACCGTCCAAAGCTAATTATTATGGATGAACCAACGGTTGGGATTGACCCACAGTCAAGGAACTACATCCTGACTTCGGTCCGTAAGCTCAACGAGATGGGCTGTACGGTCATTTATACAAGTCACTATATGGAAGAAGTTGAAGAGATTTGTTCCCGTATAGCCATCATGGATCACGGCAAGGTCATTGCTGAAGGAACAAAAGAGCAGCTGAAAGCCATTATTACTGATACAAGAGATATCTGGGTTGAAGTGAAAAATACTGAAAACCTCGAAGAAGCAGCTTTAAAGGAAATTAAAGGCGTTAACTCCATTTCTATTGAGGAAAACGTAATCAAAATTAATTCCCAATCTGAGGTAAATAACCTGAACCATATTATTCAATTTTTTATAAGCAGATTGATTGAAATCCGCTCACTGCAGGAACAGGCGCCTAACCTTGAAACGGTCTTCCTTACTTTGACCGGCAGAAATTTAAGGGATTAAGGAGGAAACCATTATGAATATCTTTAATATTGCGCTGATTGAATTTAAACATACCATCCGAGATGTGCGGACTTTGGTATTTATGCTTGCCTTTCCCATTGTGATGATGCTGATCCTTGGCACTGCTTTATCTACCACCTTCGACAAGAACATCAAAATTGGCAAAATCAATGTATTATATACCGAAAAAACTGACATCAGCTTCTCTTCCCCCTTCCATGGGTTTATAAAAGAAGCGAAAAAGCAGGATATCCATTTTAAAAAAGCTCCACACGGTTTGGATGGAAAAAAGGCAGTAAAGCAAAACCATTATGATGCCTACGTTGTCGTCACAGATAAAGGTGTCCAATTTTACGGCAGTGAGCGGAACAGCATTCAGGCAAGTATCGCAGAAGGTATGCTATCCGCTTTTACAGATAAATACAACCTGATTACGGAAGTAGCAAAGGAAAAGCCTGACCAGGTGCAAACCGTCATGGCAAGTGTCAGCACCACTCCAGGCAGTTATGTAAAGGAAACTTCCCTAAATGCTGATAAAGCACCCGGTTCCATGGACTATTATGCTGTAGCGATGACCACCATGATTGCCTTATACAGTGCAATATCTGCCAGTAACCTTATTAGAGGTGAAAGAATCCGCAACACTGCGGTACGTTTAGTCATTGCACCCATCAACAAAATGGAGATTTTCCTGGGTAAAATTCTTGGCAGTCTTGCACTTAACCTGGTTTGCATCATGCTTGTAATGGCGTTCAGTCGTTTTGTTTTCGGCGCAGACTGGGGGGTCCATCCTGGAATGGTCCTACTGATTCTTTTTACAGAAGTGTTCCTGGCAGTCAGCTTCGGACTAGGAATTAGCTATATCATCAAAGCTGACCAAGGTACACGAACTATTCTCATGATCATTCTTCAGCTTTCTTCCTTCTTTGGCGGCGCATATTTCAGAATTGAAAACGCGGATGGGATTTTAAGGTTTATCATGAATTTATCTCCCCTTACCTGGGCAAGAGAAGCTTTAACCAAAATTATTTATAACAACGATTTAACTGCCGCACTGCCTGTCATTTCATTAAATTTAGGTATTTCACTGTTATTCCTGCTGTTCGCAGTTGTTGCATTTAGACGTCGGGAGGGCCTATAAAATGAAAGAAGTTTTATGGCTAGTAGCCAATTCATTACGTTCGATCTTTACGAATAAGCGGAGAATCTTCTCCTATGTATTAGTGCCATTACTGGGAATCTTCATTGCCTTTATGGCATATGGCGATACAGGTCCCGCCAAACTTCATGCCGGGATTGTAGATTTGGATAAAAGCACCCTTTCAAAAAATACAACCAGCTTTATTGCAGGCCTCGATAATATTAAGGTGAGTAATGTATCTCAAACCACTGTCAAAAATAAAATTTCTTCCGGTACCCTGGATTGCGCGATTATTCTCGAACCGGGCTTTTCAAAGGCTATTATGAACGGAGAGAAACCGGAGATAGAAATTGTATCCATTAAAGGCGCTCAGGTCACTGCTTTTATAAAAGCCTATCTTAATAACTATATAGGAAATCTTCATTCGTTAAGCACTGCTGCAAATGGGGATACGGCTGTCTTTAATACTCTCTATCAAAATTACAAAAATGCAGAGTTTAAGGTTTCTGCTCATTCTTTAAAAGATACTTCGAAAAACAATGATATGACCATTCAGACGATTGGCTTCCTGCTTATGATCATGCTCAACTCTGCAGGCGGTTTATCAGAATTAATTTTAAAAGAAAAAGAAAACCGTACCTACTTTCGGTTAATGTCAGCGCCTATTGACGGCAAAAAATATGTTCTTTCCAACATCATTGTCAACATGGTGATCATGACCATTCAAGTCGTAGTAACCTTGACAGCTATGACGCAAGTGTTTGGTATATCAGCGGGAATTCCGTTTTGGGAAATGACCGGTGTGATGATGTTTTTCGCCCTTGTTTCTGTTGGATTATCATTGGTGATTACGGCTTTTGCCACTAGTTCGACTTCCGCAAGTGCATTGCAAAACCTGATTATGACACCAACCTGCTTGCTTGCAGGATGTTTCTGGCCAGTAGAAATTATGCCGAAAACGGCACAAAAAATCGCCGATTTCCTGCCGCAAAGATGGCTGCTCGACACTCTTACCGAGCTTCAAAAAGGTCATACTCTCGGCAGCCTCTCCTTAAATCTTGCAACCTTATTCGCTTTTGCCCTTGTGTTTTTTATGATTGCCATATATAAGTTTGGGCGAAATAACAATGTTAGAAGTTTTATTTAAATAGAATGAAGGGCTTTAATCTTAATAGATTATGGCCCTTTTTAAGTTATTGGATAATCTTAAATAAGCGGAGTATTCCCTGCTCTTCTTTTTCAAATAATTGGAAATGGATTATAATAATATCATAGACTTTTTAGTTAAACTTTCGGGGGCGAAATGAATGTGGATTTTTATTGGAATAGTTGTAGCAGCAATTGCCATTATTCTAACAGCAAATAATTTAGAGTCAGGCAGAGCCATTGGACTAGATAGAGGAGCAATGCTTAAAGCCGAATCAAATATGGTCATCTGTACCAATTGCCAAACCAAAATGAAGCGGCAAAAATATGAACAACAATGCCCGAATTGCAAAAAGAATTTCTAAAAGGACCAAGCATGTTTTTTTGACACCTGCTGGTCTTGTTCACCTACTCGTCAATTGCATCCATCTTTAGTGAGATTCGCCTTCTCAGTTCATTCCTACAAGATCAAAAAATTAACATTGTAAATACCTTTTTTAAAAAATTGAATAGTATTTAAGCAAATGCATGTTACATTATTGTGGAGGAGATGAAATTGACGGCAACAAGTGAAAGTGGTATGGAAATTGGAATTTATACATTAGCGGATTTATACCCCGATCCATTAACAGGGAAAACCGTAAGCGCAAAGCAGCGAATAGACGAAATAATCAAAGCAGCAAAAATGGCGGATGAAGCAGGTCTGGATGTATTCGGCGTTGGAGAACATCACCGTTTAGATTACGCGGTATCCGCACCGCCAGTTGTGTTGTCAGCCATTTCTCAAGTCACAAAACGAATTAAGCTGACAAGTGCTACGACTGTTTTAAACACCGTAGATCCTGTTCGCTTATTCGAGGATTTTGCAACGCTAGACCTTCTATCAAACGGGCGGGCCGAAATCATTACCGGGCGTGGGGCTTTTTTAGACTCCTTCCCCCTCTTCGGATATGATCTTAAAAATTATGACGAGTTGTTTGAAGAACACATGGAGCTTTTACTAAAGCTAAATAAGACGGACCTGGTTACCTGGAATGGCCGGTATCGTTCCTCATTAAAGGACGCAGAAATTTCACCGCGTCCTGTTCAACAAAAGATTCCCGTATGGGTGGGTGTTGGCGGATCTCCGGAAAGTGCAGAACGGGCGGGCAGATTAGGTACAGGGTTAGCGATCGTGGTACTTGGTGGTGATCCAAGTTATTATAAGCCATTAGTTGACCTATACCGGGTAACTGCTGCTCAATCCGGGAATGATCTTGAAAAAATGAATGTTGCAGTTACCGGACACACTTATATATCGAAAACAAATAAGCAGGCAATAGACGAATTTTACCCCTATCATTCGAATTATTGGCAGAACCTTAATCGCCATCATGGGATAAATAAAACCTTCTCCAGAACCGAGTTTGAACTGATGTCTGGAAAAGAAACAGCCCTTTTTGTTGGAAGCTCACAGCAAATCATCGAAAAAATCATGCTCCAATACGAGCTGTTTGGCCACCAGCGGTTTATTGCCCAAATGGACATTGGTGGTATGCCCTTTAATAAAGTTGCCGAAAATATTGAACGTTTGGCAACAGAAGTAGCACCCGTTATACGAAAAGAAATAAGGAAATAGTACATTGAATATCTTTTTTTAAAAAATACCTCTTAAAATGCCCCAGTCTTTGCCGATTGATTTTAAAATTTTAACTGTACAGACTAGCTTATTGAAATTCTTTCTAAAAAATAATTTCTTCTATACATTTTTGAAAAAAAGATTAAAACCCACTTGACTCATCGGAATAGTTTAATATATGATTGGATTACTTTAATATTTAACGCTGATTGGAAAACCAAAGGCACCTAACCCAGGTATGTGGTAGGTGCTTTTATTTTATATAAATGAAAGGAGTAAAAATTTATGGCTGAAAATTTTCCCATCATTATACCAGGAGCTGAGCCTTTCTTCTTTAAAGGAAACAGTACTGGAATTCTCATATCTCATGGGTACGCAGGCACCCCGCAAAGTGTCCGATTTTTAGGGGAATATATATCATCTAAAGGATACACTGTTTACGGTATAAGATTAGACGGTCATGGAACTGATTATATAGATATGGAACATTGCAATTATCAGGATTGGATTAAAAATTTGGAGGAGGGATATCAGTTACTCAAACAGTTTTGTACTGAAATCTTTATCATCGGGCAATCAATGGGAGGCACTCTTACATTGAATCTCGCATCCGAATTTCCGGATATCAAAGGTATAATCCTCATAAATGCAGCAATAAGCACCATTCCGATTATGAATGAATATAAATCTAAACAACACCCACAATTTATTGAAGAAGGACAGCCAGATATCAAAGCAAAAAATGCGAATGAAATAACCTATACCAAAACGCCTTTAAGGTCTATAAAGCAATTGCTTTCTTTAATGGATCATACCCGGAATAAGCTACATAGCATTCACTGTCCAACATTGGCTTTCCGTTCTAATGAGGATCATGTTGTACCACCAGAAAACACAGATTATATTATCAACCATATCCATTCAGAAGTTAAAGAAACCATCCGCCTATGTAATTCCTATCATGTCGCTTCATTAGACAATGACAAAGAGTTTATTGCTGAACAAAGCTGCCTATTTTTAGAGAAGCATTCGGCGAAAGGTAAAACTGACCAATCGGATATTGCAACCCCAGTCTCGTCCAGTACACAAGGCCCAATTATTAAAAATTAATACCTACTCCCCTCCTGCTATAAAAATTAGAGGGATAGTTTTGATGTAATTCCCACTAAAACAGGAGGAATACTTTTATTTTACTTCACTGACTTGGTTCAGCGTGCTGAAATAGTGACCTTTTCTAGTTCCCACTTCATTTCTCCTTAGCAATGGGCACGAGAAATGGTTATTTAAATAATTGGCTCTTTTAAACTTGACTGTTGATTTTCGCTCACGGCGCTCGCTTTCCGCGGGCGATCCGGGAGCCTCCTCGGCGCCTTGCACCTGCGGGGTCTCCCATGGCCCGCTTTTCCCGCAGGACGTTGAGATTGCATCGGTGAATCGTCACCGCACGAAGAAAATGCAAATGCATTTTCGAGGATCTCGCCTATTTTGCTCACAGTTTCTTCAAATTGGAACAATCTCTGAGAATAGAGCCATTTTTAAAAATAGCTATGCTGCATTCCACGGGCACAGTTATTTTTATTTATTCAATTAAAGGAAGAAATTAGATTTGCAGAGATGAAAATATTAATTGTCCTATAATCCTCTACAACTACTCCCCCTTCTAAAAATTTATTATCGTAAAATTTATACTAAAATAACAATTACAACATTTCCTAAACATCTTGATATATTAAAGTTTAAAGATATACTGATATCTATCCTATTAATTTAATATCCTTGTATAATATCAGTGTTCATGGTCTGATAGTTTCTACCCGGCAGCCGTAAAGTGCAGGACTACGAGGAAGTGTGCTAAATATTAGTGTTGAAGTTTCTTTGGTTCATTTGAGTGTTACTGAAGCGATGTTAGATACCTTGCTCTTATTTTTCATGCTTTCTGTCCTTTGGCTGAAAGTGCGAAAAATAGGAGCCTTTTTTGTATAAGGAAAATGTTTATAGGAATAATATTTATGGGAGGTTATAACCTTGTATTTTCTGATGAATGCTATAGGAGTTTTAGTTGTATTGGGAATAGTTTATCTATTATCACCAAATAAACGAAATGTTAAGTGGAAATTTATCGTGTTGTTATTAATTGTAGAATTTCTCATTACATGGTTTATGTTATCTACTAAGATTGGAACTTGGACTATCAATAAAATAGCCTCTTTCTTTACATGGCTTATTTCCTGCGCCAATGAAGGAATTTCTTTCGTTTTCCCTTCGGCTATGGCTAATGAACATGTGGATTTCTTTTTTAGCGCCTTGATGCCTATCATTTTCATCATTACATTTTTTGATATCCTTTCTTATTTCGGTATTCTGACTTGGATTATTGACAAAGTCGGCTGGTTAATTGCAAAGGTTTCCGGATTACCGAAGCTTGAGAGCTTCTTCTCTATCCAAATGATGTTTTTAGGAAACACAGAAGCGCTTGCCGTCGTCCGTCAACAGCTGAGTGTATTAAGTCAGCAGCGTTTGTTAACTTTTGGAATAATGAGTATGAGCAGTATCAGCGGATCCATCATAGGCGCTTATTTATCAATGGTTCCGGCGACTTATGTATTTGCAGCTATACCGTTAAACTGTTTGAATGCCCTATTGATTGCAAACATGTTAAATCCCGTTGAAGTTAGCAAGGAAGAAGATATCGTATTTGTACCTGAGAAAGGTCAGCGTAAGGATTTCTTTTCAACAGTTTCCAACAGTATGCTTGTTGGTATCCGTATGGTTATTGTCATTACAGCCATGGTTATCGGTTATGTAGCACTGACGGCGGGTTTAAATGGAATTTTAGGATTCTTTGTTCATGGATTAACCATTCAGAAAATTTTCTCCTTTATTTTTAGCCCATTCGCGTACCTGCTCGGTTTGTCTGGTAAGGACACCATGTATGTCGCTCAATTAATGGGGATTAAACTTGCTACTAATGAGTTTGTGGCCATGCTTGACCTTAAGGATAAAATTAGTACCCTCGCTCCGCATACAGTAGCTGTTGCTGTGACCTTCTTAACGTCATTTGCCAATTTCAGTACAGTGGGAATGATTTATGGAACCTTCAATTCGGTCGTTGATGAAGAAAAATCTCATATAATTGGAAAAAACGTCTGGAAGTTACTTGTAAGCGGAATGGCAGTTTCCCTGATGAGTGCAATGGTGGTTGGACTGTTTATATGGTAAAGAAATGAGTTGCGAATGCAGCTCTTTTTTTTTGGAGATCTTAATTGAACCAGGTTAGAATATCCCTAATTTATATAAAGAGAAAGATTCTCCCTATTTTTGAATAGTGTAGGAGTGAGTAAAATGGAGCGATACAATGAAAAAAAAAAATTTATTATTTGGTGACCATGGAATTGACGACTCATTAGCAATTATTTATTCACTCATGAACCCAGATTTGGAGCTGGTTGGTATCGTAACAAAAGAACAAACAACAGCAAATGCTTATTACAATTCTAAATTCGTAGATGAGTATTATAAAGTCATGTTACGAAGGTAAGAATGGTTGAGAGGAAACGGGGAATGGCTTCGTTTTTAACTTAAGATGGTATTTTTAATGTAATTCCATTGGTTTTTACCTAATGGTCTTGAATTTATTAGAAATTGATCGTGATGTTTCTTAAGTAATACTTGTAGGTCCACAAACCAGGCATAAAAACAGGTACCACCCAACTTATTGAATGGTACCCGGTGCCTATTATAGATTTACAAATGCATCTTTACTATTAACTTTCGTTTTTACTACCTTGTTGTCCTTCAGCCACTTTGCAACGTTCTTCCATGTTTGTGGATCTTGATAACCAAATGCTTTATCTTTTGCATCCATTAAAGGAAGAAGGATTTGTAAGCTCTTTGTTTCAACATCCTTATCCAGCGGAGACGATTTATCTGCATTCTTCAATAAAATAGATAGACCCTTTTCTGGATTTTCCTGAACATATTTTTGTCCCTTTGTGATAGCAGCCATAAACTTTTTAAACACTTCTGGTTTTTCTTTAAGTCCTTTTTCGCTTCCAACCAAAACTAATTCATAATAATCTGGAACGCCATATTCCTTTGGGTTTAATGCAAGCATTGGGTGGCCCTCTTTTTCGAGCAATAATTTCTCATGATTGATATAACCGCCGATAAGCGCATTTGTTTTATTCGTTGCCATCGCCGGAATCAAATCCCATCCAACGTCGACCATTTTAATTTTCTGTGGATTACCGCCGTCAGATTTTACCATCGTTTGAACAATGGCCTCATCCAATGGAATCGAAGGATATCCAATTGTTTGACCTTCTAAATCCTTTGGTGATTTAATCGGACCATTAGCAGGAACCATTAATTGATTTAATGGGTGACGAACAAGTGCAGCGAATGATTTAACAGGAATATTTTCTCCTCGTGCTACAAGGACCTCTGGTTGATAGCTGATCGCCATGTCGACCTGGTTGGCAGCAACCAATTTTAACGGATCGTTTGTATCAGCTGGCATCTTGATATCAACATCTAATCCCTGTTCTTTAAAATATCCCTTCTCCTTTGCTGCAAAAAGTAAGGAATGAACGGCATTAGGATACCAGTCCAACATTATAGTAACCTTCTGAACTTTATCCTTTGATACCTTCTTATTGCCTGCCTGGTTATCCTTATTTCCAGCACTACAAGCACTTAATAATAGTAAAAACAAACTAAGTATAACAAAAAAACTTTTTTTCATTTCCTTTTACTTCCCTTCTGCTTTTAACGAATTTTATTTTTCAATAATTGCTTTTCTACCAAACCAATTAGTAAAAAGAGCACGATTCCCATTAATGACAGCAAGAATATGGAGGCAAACACGGCATCCGCCTGCAAATTGCCAGACATTCTTCTACTAAAGTATCCCAATCCTTCACTCGCACCCAGCCATTCTCCAATCGTGGCCCCGACAACACAATAAACAACAGACATTTTCAGTCCAGAAAAAAAGGCAGGCAGCGCCAGAGGTATCTGGACTTTCTTGAAAATTTGCCAGCGATTGGCCCCCATGGTTAACAATAATTCCCGGTACTCTCCTCCCCCAGTTTTAAGCCCATCATATGTACTAACAACGATGGGGAAGAACGCTGTTAGTATGGTAACGGCAATTTTACTCCAAATAGAGTAGCCGAACCACATGATAAAAATAGGAGAAATCGCAATCAGCGGCACTGTTTGTGAAATAACGAGAAATGGATAAAGTACTTTTTCTAACGCACGGGAAAAGTGCATGCCAACCCCAATTATCACACCGCCGATTAAGGACAGGATAAAACCAAGCAATACCTCTTTTAAAGTGGCAGGTAAATGCTGTTCCAGCAAAAGCTGCCGGTTTTCCATCAATGATTGCCAGATGGATGTGGGAGCAGGCAAAATAAAAGATGGAATAAATCCTTGTTTAACGACCCATTCCCATACACTTATAAGGAGAACAACAACCAATAGAAACAGGCCATAGTTCTCTGCCCAATTCTTGAATCTACTTTTCATTGTGAATCAGCAACTCCAATTCTTTTCTCATAGCAATGAACTCTGTTTGATAAATAAGTTCAGAACGTCTCGGCCGCGGCAACTCCACCTTTAATTCTTTTACCGCTCCTTTATCTAGCAGAAGATAAATTCGATCGCTTAACAGAATCGCTTCTTCCAAATCATGAGTGATGAACAATACTGTTTTTTGCAGATCTACCCAAAGTTCTAACAACCAGCTGTGCATATTATGCTTCGTCATTGAATCGAGGGCGCCAAACGGTTCATCAAGCAATAATAGTTTTCTGCCAGTCATGATCGTTCTTAAAAAGGCGACCCTCTGCTTCATTCCTCCGGATAGTTCATGGGGATAAGCATTTTCATAACCTGCCAGGCCAAACCTGGCCAGTCCTTCACTTATTTCACTCATTTTCTCTTGCTTTTTTTCCTTGCTAAGCTCAATTGGTAGCATAACGTTGTCTACAACAGTTCTCCACGGTAAAAGCAGATCCTTTTGGGGCATATATCCGACTTTTCCTAATCGCTTTCCAAATTGTTGGCCATTAATGCAGATTTGTCCTTTATCAGGCTCTAATAATCCAGCAATCAGTTTGAATAAGGTGCTTTTCCCTGAACCACTTGCGCCAATAACTGAGACAAACTCCCCTGGCAGCACATTCATAGAAATGTTTTGAAATATGTACTTTCCCTTCTCTTCACCGGGAAAAGCATACGAAAGCTCTTTTATTGATAAAATTTGTGAACTAGACAGGCCACTCGCCCCCCTGATAGACCATATCCCAGAACATATATTCAAACCTGGATGTTGTCAGGAAATGATCTTCGAGGACGTCTAGTTCTCTCTCAGGTTTCCCATCAGTCAATTGGTCTAACAAATCAATCAGCCAGGTGGCCAAGGAACCAAATTCATCTGATGAATACATTTTGATCCATTCACCATATAAGGGTTGCTCTTTTGATCCTGGATACTTTTCAGCAAGCATCTTGCCTATCTCCCAATAGCTCCACATACAAGGCAGCAGTGCAGAGATTAATTCTTCAAGAGAACCATTCTGAGCCACATTTAGCATATAACGTGTATAGGCTAAATTCATTGGTAGTGGCTTCGTTTCCTCAAGCTGTTGGTTGGTAATACCAAATCGTTCTGCATATTGGCGGTGCAAATCCATTTCCCCATGCAATGTCTCATGAAGCAGCTTTGCAAAAGCGGCCATCGTCTCGATATCTTTAGCCTTGACCGCACCTAATGCAAAAAGCTTGGAATAGTCGATTAAAAAGACATAATCCTGTTTCATGTACCGAATAAACGATTCAACAGGCAATTCCCCTGTCCCCATCCCCACCACAAAAGGATGCTGATGAGTTTTTTGCCATATTTCATTTATTTTTTCATAAAGAATGTCAGTAAACTTCATATTCCTATTCCTCTTTTCTACTATTGCACCACTTGGCAATAAATACAGCTAGTACTTTAGTAAAATCTAATAATTGACGCAGTTCAACCTTTTCATTAACAGAGTGAGCATCTTCTAATGTTCCTGGCCCAAAAATGACGGTCGGAATTATTGCTCTTCCCAGCCATCCAGCATCAGTGACAGTGGATGACATTCCTATTGTTGGTTTTTGGGCTAATAATTTTTCATACGAATAGGCTAAAAGTTGTGTTCCAGGGTGCTCTGGATTTATCTCTAAGGAAGGAAAAATTTCTCCACGATCCTCAATCATCGATTTTCCCCCCCAATTAAATTTGGGAGGATTTTCCCTTAACCAGGGATCTGCTGCGGCCACAGCGCTGATAAGCTCTTCAATATCCTTGATAACTACTTCATAATCTTCATTAGGATAAAAATGTACCGTAATCCAAAGAGCACAACAATCAGCAACAAAAGCAGCATGTCTGCCACCTTCAATAACAGCAGGATTGATGGTATTAACACCAGGTTCAAAACCGGGATAGCTCTTGGTAACTGCCCAGTGACGTTCGAGGTCTTGCAGCCCAGCAATGATTTTCATCATTTTTTCAATCGTGCTGGCTCCCTTCACCCCTCCTCCTGCATGGATCATTTTCCTTCGCAGACCGTCGTGAAAAGTTTCTTTGCTTTCAATTGTTATCCAGCCGGTAATGACTCCGCCTTGTCCTTGAATATGTAAATCACTTGTATCAACTACCACTGCATAGTCAGCAGTATATCCTTTTTCCGTACAATCGAGTGTTCCTGCTTCACCTACTTCTTCTCCAATAACTGACTGAAATTGTAAATCTCCTTTCAGTGTTACACCGAGTTCTTTTAATAACTTGATCGGAATCAGCGATGCTGCAATGCCACCTTTCATGTCGGCAACGCCACGTCCATAAATATATTGATCTTTAAAATAGGTACTAAAAGGAGATTTACTCCATTCTTTATCATCTCCAACTTCCGCTACATCCACATGCCCATTTATGATCAAACTATTATATTGCTCAGAAGCATTTCCTTTTAAAATCCCAACAACATTAGGGTCTCCTGGGTAAACATCCCACTTTTCCGTTTTAAAGCCCAGGTCTTTTAAGTAGTCTTGAATAAATTCTTGTACGTCATTTGTATTCCGGGCAGGCGGACTTACTGTTGGGAAAGAAATTAATTTGGTAAGAAGCTCCATTAATTCTTCTTGTCTTGATTCCACTTCGTGTGCAATTTTTTGAGATAAATCTCCGGATACAGCCTTCATTTTCTTCGCTCCTTAATAAAATACAAAATAAAAAACCACCCACTTCCAGAGAAATGAATGGTTTGAAGGTTAATGTCATAATAAATTAGGCTGACATAAAGATTCGCTCCACTTCCCTCCGCTGGTATTATCCAGATCAGGTTCAAAGGGTCTAGAACAATGTTCTATCTCAGCCAAAGGCCCCCCTAGTGTAATTCGATCATAATATTAAGTTGGAATATAGTAAACTATAGCACACGATTAAAAAATGTAAAGTAATCAGAAAATCGTTTTTAAATTACAATTCTTTTCAATCCAGCACCGGTCAGCTGCTCAGCAGTTCATTTACTCCATGGAGCGAGTAGATAGATAGTATCCACCAAGCATTAACCATTTTTATCCACAATTAAAATAGGTTTTCCCGCTTTTTAATATACTTTATCACCATTAAAGATTGAATTCTTTACAATAACATAATCTACAGTACGGTTGCTGACAGCTTATTTCCCCCCGCATAGGAAATGGAGGATTGAAGATCCTCCTTCATTTCATTCAAGGTATCCTTTAAAGAACCTTTATACTCAACATACATCTTTTTGCCTTCGACATTTTTCCTTTGACCCTTTTGAAACTCTGAAGCATATCTGCGCAAATGTCATTAATTCCGACACTAAGAAGCCAATTCTGCCTCCTTATATGATTAAAAAAGTCCACGGTGTGGAAATTGGTTTTATTGGAGTTGTAACAACTGAAACCCCTACTATTACAATGCCTTCAAACGTAAAAGACATCGAATTTACAGATGAAACTGAAGCTATTAATAAATATGCAAAAGAGTTAAAAAAACAAGGTGTAAAAACGATTGTTGTATTGGCACATGATCCAGGAACTTCTGCAAATGATGGCTCAAACGCAAATGGCCGTGTCTATGATATTGATCAAAATACAGATCCTGAAGTGGATTTTATTTTTGGCGGCCATAACCATGCGTACATGAACACCAAAGTGAACGGAAAATTAGTTGTTCAAGCATATTCTAATGGTACCGCCTTTGATTATGTTCATCTTTGGATTGATCCAAAAACGAAGGATGTAGTGAAAAGTGATGCGGAAATTGTAAATACCTATCAGGATGCCATTCAGCCTGACTCTCAGGTTAAACAAATGATAGATGATGATGAGGCAAAAGTCGCTCCTTTAATTAATCAAGTCGTAGGCAGCGCAACAACAGCATTAACACAGGATCAGAGTATAAGCGGGGAGTCAAACCTTGGTGATTTTATTACTGATGCACAGCGTGCTTCCACAAATGCTCAAATTGCCATTACTAATCCTGGAGGCATTCGTGCTAATATCAACAGCGGAGAGATTACTTGGGGTGAATTATTCACTGTTCAGCCATTTAATAATCAATTAATTACAATGGACTTAAATGGAGAACAAATTCGTCAGGCGTTAAACCAGCAATGGGCTACAGGCCGTATGCTCCAAATTTCAGGAATGAAGTACTCTTATGAAAGCACATTAGGAACAGACAAAGTCGTTTCATTGACGCTTGAAGACGGTACACTAATAGAACCAAACCAAACTTACTCCGTTACAATGAATTCGTTTTTAGCCAGCGGCGGTGATGGATTTGCTGCTTTTACTTCAGGTAAAAATCAAGTAACCGTCCAAGTAGATTTAGATGCTTTAGTTCATTATATACAAAAACAAACAGCTCCGATAAATGTAACAATAGCAAATCGTATTCAAAAAATAAAATAAAGAAGAAAGACATTTAACCTTAGCTCCTATAAAGAGTTAAGGTTATTTTTTTATTCAATTTGAATGTTGAGTTGTGTCCGAATATTTTTCTTCTCTTCTTCGCTAAGATTTCCCAGCCCTTGCTACATACCTTTAGCAATTATTTTTTATAACTTACTCTTAATCTATAAACCCTAAACAATGAAAAAGCCTGCAAAGAGAAACTCATTGCAAGCTTTCTAAAAAATATAAAATTATTTACCGAACTTTTCAGCGAGTTTAGTTACATCTGGTGTACCTAAACCAGTTGCCTGATTATAGATAGTGCTTGGAGTTCCGGTATAATAGCCGTTATCATTATTTGCGCCAGCATCATTTAATGGGTGTAATGGAGAGTCTTTTTGCTGGGCATAACGATAGATTTGAGGATTCCAGAAACCAACTTGTGTGTGGTCTGCACTATTAATCAATGCCGTTAAACCATTTAACTGAGGCGAAACGAAGCTTGTTCCGCCATAGACAGCATAACCGCTGTTTTGGCCAGGAGCACCTGGATCGCTTAAGTATACATAATAACCTGTGTATGGGTCAGAATTCATGGATAAGTCAGGCATGTTACGTCCTGAATCAGTACCATGAATCACTTTTGGGGTACCGTTAAATCCAGTTACACTTAAGAAGTCATCACTTATCGTGAAATCCTGTACGGCAGAATAATGATTTACTCCTTTGACGCCTTTTTGATAGTCCGGAGTCGGGAAGAGCTTGCTAAAGCCGCCTCCGCCACCTTCTACTAACCTTGTTAACGGTAAATTTCTTGCTTTAAAATAATTACCAAGATAATCCCAGCCCCAGGCGCGCTCTTTGTCTACTGATACAGTTATACCTGTTGATGCTGAAGTGAAGTGGAATGGCAGGGTTGTACCTCCCGCTGCAGTGATATATGGGCTGTCAGCAGGATTATCTACAGAGAGATCATAGTAACCATTTCGTCCTGTATCATAGGCACCTGCATCCCCTGCCGCTGCAAACATCGAAATTCCCTGCGCTGCAGCCTGCATATAAAGCTGGTTAAAGCTTTCCGCATATTCAGGAGTTTCTACATTTTGCTGTACACCCATTTGCAGAATCGTTTCGCTTAATCCCCAGCTCACTGATAGAGTTTGAACTTTGTTATCATTAATCGCTTTCGCAAAACAATCTACAAATCCCGTATCAGAATTCGGTGCCAGGTAGGCCTTAATGTTAGCCTTCGGCGCAAGTGCTCCGGATTGCTGTACATCTAAGGTTGTTTCATCATATCCATCCCAGCCTGTTCCGCCATCAACATTAATTTTTTCAATACGATCTGGTTTAACATTAATCCCCATTTGATCCCAGAAGGAATATGCATCATCAGAATTAAAGTCTGCTAAGCTTACAATACCAATTGTCTGCCCTGAACCATCAGCACCTTTGCTATATAAAGGACCTACATTGTATTGCTTGATTAAATCCTGCGGTGTAAGGCTAAGAGGACCACTCGGACTGTTGTTGTCTTCTGGTGCAATTGTATCGGAACGCTTGATAGAATTGGCCTTGAAATTGGAATAATCACTCAGCCCTAAGATGCAGAGGATATTTTCTGCTACATTTTTTGGGGCAGTTGGATTCCTTTTTGTCGCATGAAAGTATTTCCCTTTGTAACTTGCTTTTTGGATATCGACATTAAATGCCTTGTTAAATTGGTCGACAGTACCTGAAGCCGTAATAATCAAGTTATCCTGATAGACTTTACTTGTAATGCCAAAATAATTCAAATATTTAGTGACTGCAGAGACTTGACTAGATGATGGAGCGAAATTTTCCTTAAAATCATTAACACTTAAGTATTTTCGGAAATGTATGCTGTATTTGTCGGTGGTTTCATTAATGTAGTGAGCGAGCCCATCTTTGTTTTGGAGTTTCATTACAATGTCTACGGTTACAACTGTGCTTGGGTCCAGGTCGCCAAAATAATTGGCATTCCCCAAAATTCCTGCCCCGTTCCCCTGCTGAATCGCTACTTTGTCATTCTGTTGTGCAAACGAAACTGCTGGCAATGTCCCTAATAATAGGGAAGCTGCCGTCCCAATAGTCAAAGCTGATTTCTTCCACTTCATTTTCTTCGCCCCTTTATGTAATATAGCAAGTATTTAGATTATCTAAATTCTTACTATATTAATAATTCGGGGGTTAAAATTAATATCCCTTTCAGGCTTCCGCAAAAAACGAACTCTTTTGAAAATTTAATCATTTTTTAATCTTAATCTAATATAATAAATTGGTCTTTCATCATTTGCTGCAGGAATGTAAGATATTAACCCAAAAGACGGTATTTATTTTATAAAAACTATGTCCGAGAAGTTAAAGCCGCTTAGTTGTTTGCAGTTTAACTCCGAACTAAACTATATTTTTTTCCATGGTGTTTGAAGTGTATCTATCAATTTCTATTACATACTTTGGACGCCTTTTAACCTCGCTATATATTTTACCAATATATTCACCGATGATTCCAATACCCAAAAGCTGCAGGCCTCCGACAAACCAAATAGATAAAATTAATGAAGTCCATCCAGATTGAGTATGACCTATAATTTCTTGTATTAAAGCATATCCTCCAGCAAAAACACTTAAAACCAATGAAAGAAAGCCTAGGAAAGTAACAAACCGGATTGGAGCAACACTAAAGGAAGTAATCCCATCAAAAGCAAATGCGAGCATCTTTTTTAAAGGATACTTGGACTCACCTGCAAACCTTTCTCTTCGATCATAATAGACATTGGTGGATTTAAAACCCACCAATGGGACTAGTCCCCTAAGAAAAATATTTGTCTCCTGATACTTAAATAGCTCCTCTAATGCACGCTTACTCATTAACCGAAAATCAGCATGGTTGGGAACAAGTTTTATACCGATCCTATCCATAAAACGATAGAATCCTAGAGCAGTATTCCTTTTAAAAAATGTGTCAGTATCACGCTTATCTCTTACACCGTATACAATATCGTATCCATCCCAATATTTTTCAACAAATGAATGTATTACATTGATATCATCCTGTAAATCTGCATCCACTGATACTACACAATCCGATTGTTTTGCAGCTGTTTCGAGCCCAGCAATCAGTGCGTTCTGGTGTCCAACATTTCTGGCAAGCTTTAACCCTGTAACAAAGGATTTAATTAAACTTTCTTCCTCAATTATCTCCCAGGTTCTATCTTTGCTTCCATCATCCACAAATAAAATTTTACTTTCCTTTGAGACTAGTAAATCTTCAATCAGGTCGTTTATTACTTTAGATAGCTGGTTTGAAGTCTCCTTCAATACCTCTTCTTCGTTAAAACAAGGAACAACAATTGTTAAAATAGGCTGATTCATATAGAATCCCTCCTTTTTTAAAAAGCAAAATCCTGAAGTAATATCTCTTAGATGATTCCCCCACTCTTTACAGTATTTTTTTGGTCATTACTTCTTCTATAAAGTAACTAATTTCATTTTTGATATATTGCTCGAATGAATTTAATTTTTCTCCATTTAAAATCTTTTTAAGCATTGTATTTATAAACATACGGTTGCCTTTATCCTGGATTTCGTCCTCTAATAATGATTGAATTATGTTTATAAGAATGTTTTTTTGGTTTAACTTCAATTCTTTATCCAGTGCTTTATACTCTTGTAGCTCAACCGAGGCATTTCTATTTTCTTTTTGTTCAAAAGAAATCTTGTCTATTCCTTCCACTATTTTTGGATTACCAACTAATAAAATACTTGAATTTCCAGTAAGTATTTCGAAAGTACCAATTATTGTATCATTATCACTTGTTATGATAGTGATTTTCTCTTCAGTATAGTTTAAGGTTTCCGCAAAACTTATCACAGTTGGATGGACATTCAGTTCGACTTCAAGGGACTCATCTCTGCCAATACTAGATAACCTAAAAGTACCTTCGAATACTGGAATTTCATCCCCGTTTAATAACACCTTTTTTATATCCATTATTCATTCCCCATTCGCTTTCATTTGAATTTATTAAGCAATCAAAAATTTTCTAGGGTATGTTTTTTTGTCCTTTATATATTGTCCCACAGGTTAAAGATACCCATCTCTCATAAAAATCCTCTAAAGGAATTCTTAAATATTTATTAAATTGCTTACTAACTGTTTAAAATATGTGTTAAAGGTGTATTTTAAAATTGTCCTCTTTAATAAGGTTTGTTTAATTATTCATAAAAATATAATGCTTTGTTTATAGTTTGTTCATATATTAAACTTAAGATAATAATTGTTGCTAGGGCAAAGCAATGCTTAATCCCCCCCTTTTTTTATATAAAAAATGCCAGGTATCTCCTGTGGGAGGCGCCTGGCATTTTTTTTTGATTCTTATAGACAATAGTTATGATTAGAAAAAAAGGGTAAATACTTTGGTGAGAAAAAAACCTTTAAACAAAATTCTAAATTTCCAAGTTAAAATTACGATTTTGGAAATGCATTTATTCCTTAATAGACTTTTCCCGATATCATCCATTGCGGCTCTAAAGAAAAATAATAGCGCTAATCTAATTCACTAAATACTTTTCACCCTTGTTATTGTTCTGATAATATAAGGTGTATTTATAAACATTAAATGAAATTTGCTCTAAATCAGATAAAGATGTTTTTTTAATTTACTCGATTGTGTTTTCAGGGAAAGGAGATTCATAATGGAGAAGATTATTTCTTTTAACAAAATAAAAAAAAGCCACATTGCCTTTTTTACCGTTGCGGTAGTCCTGTTTTGGATCAAAACGTATGTGTCTTATCAAATTGAATTTAAATTAGGGATTGATGATAGTCTACAAAAATTTTTATTAGCAATTAACCCTCTCAGTTCCGCTTTACTATTTTTGGGATTCGCTTTACTTTCTAAAAACCATACAAAAAAATGGTTGATTATCATTCATTTCTTATTGTCATTCCTTTTATATTCCAATATTGTCTATTATCGCTATTTTACCGATTTTATCACCGTACCTGATATTGTACAGGCTTTTTCAAATGCCAAGGGTTTAGGTAGCAGTGCAGCATCATTAATGTACGCAACAGATATTTTTTATTTTACAGATACGGTCATCTTAATCATTCTTGCTTTAACTGTATTTAAAAAAGCCTCTATTATGAAGCAAAAAACTTTTAAGCTTGTTTTTTTATTCGCCACCGGCGTTTTTCTCTTTAATCTGGCATTGGCGGAAAAAGACCGGCCGCATTTATTATCACGTTCTTTTGATCGAAACTATTTAGTTAAGTATTTAGGAACTTATAACTTTACTATTTTGGATGTTCTGCAAAATATCAAACTTACCAGCATGAGGGTAATGGCAAGCAGCAGTGATATTACCACTGTAGAAAACTATAGAAGAAATCATTATTCTGCTCCAAATCCAGCCTATTTTGGAAAAGCAAAAGGAATGAATGTTATTTATGTTTCGTTAGAATCATTCCAAAACTTTATGATTGATTATAAAATGCCGAATGGACAAAAAGTAACTCCCTTTTTGGATTCTTTAGCTCATGATGGAAGTACCTTCTACTTTAATAACTTCTATCATCAAACCGGACAAGGAAAAACATCTGATGCTGAGTTTTTAATGGAAAACTCTTTATATCCCTTATCTTCTGGAGCAGCATTTATTAATAAGGATCAAAACACATATCAGTCAGCACCGACGATTTTACATCAAAAGGATTATACAACTGCAGTATTCCACGGTAATTATAAGGAGTTCTGGAATCGTAACGTGATGTATAAACAATTAGGTTATGAACACTTTTTCGATGCAGCTTATTACGATATGTCAAAGGGAAATATAAAGAACTTTGGAATGAAGGATAAACCCTTCTTCCAGGAATCCATCCCAATGCTGGAAGGTTTAAAACAGCCGTTCTATACTAAATTTATTACCTTATCAAACCATTTCCCGTTTGAAATGGATCCGGGAGATACTAACTTCGCTGCTGGAGATTTTGGAGATGCAATTGTAAATAATTATTTTCAATCTGCACATTATATGGATCAAGCACTTAAACAGTTTTTTGATTCTTTAAAAGCAGATGGGCTTTATGATAAGTCAGTAATTATCCTTTATGGAGATCATTACGGAATCTCAGAAAATCATGCAGAAGCGATGGCAAAAGTCTTGGGGGTTCCTGCAATTACCCCAGTCATTAATGCAAAGCTGCAACAGGTACCATTATTTATTCACGTACCCGGAGTAAAAGGCGGGATACAGCATCAAATTGGCGGGGAAGTCGATGTTCGCCCAACACTTCTTCATTTATTAGGAATTGACACAAAGAAATATATTGAGTTTGGTTCAGATTTATTATCACCACAGCATCGAAATTGGGCATTATTTAGAAATGGCAATTATGTATCAAGCAAAGTTACCCAAATAAACGGAAGATGCTATGATACAAACACAGGGAATTTAAAAATCGACCAGACTGCTTGTAAATCCATCAACGAACAGGTAATAAATGAACTTAATATGTCTGATAAAGTGGTTAATGCAGATTTATTACGTTTTTACACACCAGCAGGGTTTAAACCGATTAATCCTGATGATTATCAGTATTTAGGTCCTAATAAAAAATAACCATTCGTTCTAGGGAATGCCCATAAGCATTCCCTAGTTTTTTTGTTCGAATTTATTAAGATCTTCGTTTATTAGCAATTTTGTTATTAGAAAATCTTGGCATTATCCAAGTCCTTTTCGGCAGATGCCTTAGCTATGCTTATCACGCTCAAAACGGCACATCCTCGAAAAAGCTTTGCTTTTTCTTCGTGCGAGGCAAAGCTGACGTAGCTTTCCTTGTCCTGTGCCTTTCGCCTGACTAGGACTTCCTCGGAAAAGCTGGTGCTTTTCCTTCGTGCGATGTTATCGCTGACGTAGCCTTCCTTATCCTGCCCGTCTTGAATTCCCGAACTCATCAAAAGACCGTCAAGGAAGACTATTGGCAGGTGCAGCCGTAGGAGTTACAAAAGATACAATGAAACGTGTAGAAAAGCTTGTAAAGGCAAATGTTGATGTCATTGTAGTAGATACTGCTCACGGACATTCCAGAGGTGTAATAGAAACCGTTAAATGCGTTTAGAATTTATGGATATAAAATCTGATAAGCTAAAAGAGATTCCTTTTAGCCTGTCCGGGTAAGATCCTGGATTCTGACTCACCCTTCCTCTTTTAGCGTTCCTCTGTCCGAATAACCCCTTCATTCAGACAAGCTCATACACTTTTCTCGTTCCCTTGTCAGAATATCACCTTCATTCAGACTCGCTCTTCCTCTTTTTGCTTTACAATGTCAGAATAACCCCACCATTCGGTCTAGCTCTTACTTTTTTTAGCTTACCCTATCCGAATATCATCTGAATTTCATTGAGATTTCTATTTTTTTGCACAAAAAAAAGATCGCCTCAGCGATCTCAGTTTAGTTCAAAAATTTATTTAAAGCCAGAGCGAAAGAAACTCTTCTTTTCTTAATAGGTTCAAATTCCTCTGCTTCTACAGAGACAAGAAAATTCAAAATATCTTCTGCTGCATGTCTGTTGATGAATTCTTTCTGTGATTTGATGATCGAAGATAACCGTTTCTCATCATGGTCTAATAATTCTTCCATTATCGATGTAAGATTTTTAGTGTCCTGGCAAAAGATTCCTAAATTATGCTTCTCGGCAAACCTTGGATTATCTTTTTCTTGCCCTGGTAAAGCGCCTGTAATAATAATTGGTAAATTAGTCGCAATACACTCAAACATTACATTTGGGCTTCCTCTAGTAATCGCAATATCTGCTGAAAGCATCAATTCTTGAATATTCTTTACAAAGCCATAAATCTTGGCACGATCTCCGAAACGACCCTTTAAAGAAGATTCCAATTCCACTTTTAATGTTTCATTTCTGCCCGCAATCATACTTACGGTACAATCAAAATGTTCAAGAAGCTCTTCTGCAATGGCGCTCATATTGCCTACACCTTCACCACCGCTCATCAATAAAAAGTTGAAATTTGATTTCCCGTTTTTCCGGAAATTGGTTTGGGCATTAAATCTTTCCCGAACTGGAAATCCAACTACATTGATTTTTTCTTCAGGAACCCCAAATTCTAAACATTTTTCTTTTGCTTCCTCGGTAGGACTCAGGATAAAGTCCGCTCTTTTGTCTGCCCATAAAGGATAAATATTCACTAAATCCGCAATAAGGGTGCCAAAGGGAATGTGTATATTTTCTTTACGAAGGATATTAATAACAGAGCCATTGAAATTAGGATGAATCGATAAGATCATGTCAGGTTTTACTTCATTCAGTACAGCCAGTAAATTCTTTCGAATCATTACTTCGATAAACTTGTCCACTAGATAAGAATTCTTAGCAGAGAAATGCCAAATCGCGTTCCAAAGCTGGGCAGAATATCGAGTAATTGGTCCATAAGATTTACCAATGTTTAATAACGCGGATCCACCTAAAGCAAAACCGTCAACCACATGTATATCAACTTGTGTATTCACACCAATTTTTTCTTGTAATGATTCAGCGATACTTTTATGTCCATGACCAGTATGGTCCGAAGAAATGACCAGAATTTTTTTATTCATAGATTTCAACCCTTTCTATATTTCTTTCCTATTTACTAACTCCATCTCTTCCTTCTCCTTAAAATGTCTTTACAAGGATAGGAGTTTGTAAATGGAATGGCTTTATCTATATTTATATCAAGCGAATATAATCACTTGATTTATTTTAAAAACGCATAGCTTGCTTTTAGAAACCTTACTATTTTCCATTTCATTCATAATGTCTTAAAGTAAATGATTTACTTTTTACACTTTTAACTATAAACCTTTTTTATTAAGAAATTATTAAATTTATCAATTTAGGTAAAAATAAAGAAAATCCCGCTGAAAAATAGTATGAACCCAATGATTTAAATATCTTTATTAATTTTTCTAATATAATATTTTCAAAATAAATGAACCTACATGGATTTAATTTTTTTAGTTCTATGCTGTTTAATAAAAATGACTGTAGTGATCATACCCAAAAGAATGATCAAAATTATTAATAATAGAAATAAATGATGATATTGCCCCCAAAAGATATTAGCATATCTTCCCAATAAAATAAAAACAATTATCCACAAAAGAGTACCTGTTGAGTTATAAAAGGTAAACTTCCAAAAGCACATTCGATTTATACCAGCTAAATAAGCTGAAAAAACTCGAATTCCTGCAACAAATTTCCCCCCAAAAACCAAAAGGACACTGTATTTTTTAAACTTTTCATCCGCAGTGTTAAATTTCTTATCTGTAATTCCTACATATTTTCCAAATCGCAAAATAAAGCTTCGTCCTAAAAAGCGGCCAATCATATAAGCAATATTGGAGCCTATTAGAGTTCCTGAAAGGGTTACAAGAATCAGTGGCATAAATGAAAATGTCCCCTGTTTCCATTGTATGCCTGATAAGGTAAGAATAGTTTCTCCAGGAAAAGGAACCCCTACCATTTCAAGCAAAAATGCAAAAAAAACACCTGGATATCCATACTGTTGTATATTAAAATGCACTCTAATACCCTCCAGAAACTAGTAAATGAGTTTTCTAAGGACCAAATAATAAGGAAGGAGAGGCATTTTGAAGTATCTCCTGTATCCTCTTTTTACAAAACTCTATATAAATATATCCGCCAATAGTATTCCTTTTTATGAAAGATCCTTTGTAGCTCCAGGTGATTTTCACTGGCGTTTTGTATCCGGACTGTGGAAAGAATATAATCTCCACCCATTTTTTTCAAAGCTGCTGTATTTAAATCCAGGTTTCGGATTACTTTTGATGAATTTCTCGAAAAAATATAATTTTCTCCTAGTTCATTTACGAATACATAACATCTTCCACCCCACTCATCAAAATATTCCTTTAATGTGAGGTTTTTATCTAGTTCAGGAGCAATAATTTTTCGAAATTGATGCTTATATGACAAAGGGTAAAAATTATTATAAGTATCAAGTGTATAAAGTCCATTATATTGGGCAATTGCAGGATGAAGTCCGATGCTAATGACCCTATAATCCTGAACCGGTTTTCCAATATATTTCTTGATGTCCTCAAATTCCTTAACTGCATAAAACTGCTTAAAAGAAGGAGAATGACGGTAATAAATTTCCTCGTTTGATGGAAAAAGAACACAAAGCTGCAAAATGGCAAAAAGTATAGCAAATATACGCCATTTTTTATTAATCCTCCACAATATTTGAAGAGAAACTGCGAATAAAATATAAATGAACATCGGTCTTAAATAATGATAACGGGAAAAATTAAAGGTGTTTAAAACATTTATTTTTTGCTTTAAAGGCCCCCACCCTTGATACCACCAAAAGGAATACCATACAGATAACAAAAAGTTTGCCAGATGTAACCCGATAAATAGCTTTTCCTGTCTCCATCTTTTTTGAATGATAACTATAATAAGTGCAATCAAAGCGGTTGGGAAGATAATGAACTCATATAGCGTTTGATCCTGGTTATGTCCAATAAAATAGTTTTTGAAGATTAGCCCAATCGTCTGATAGAAGGTATTTTTTGACTCATTAAATTCCGAACGATTCGTTTTTTCGGTTGTAAAAATTAGCGATGCGATAGTACGATATTCAATGGCCATATAGAGGAGAGTCATATACAGAATGGAAAGGAACATTCTAATCTGAGCTTTTTTTGTTCTAATGGCATCAACAAGCCAAAATACACCCATTGCACTTAAGAAAAAGAAAAAACCTAACATGAAAGTAGAATAAAACGGCAACAGGGTAAGCGTAATCCAACTCTGCCTTGTTTTCACATGATACCGCAGATTTAAAAATGCCCATAAGGCTAAAGGCATTCCTAGTGTACTCAACATGCCATTAGGCCAAAAAGGAGTTAGAGAAAAGGTTAAGGCGGCGGCAGCTCGAATAATTCCCTGTTCCTTAGGTTTAATGATATAGTCTTTTAAAAGTAAATACATTCCTAAGAAGGCTGTAAACCGAGTAATTGCTATATTTAATCCATAAGCAGTAACCGGGGGGAAGAACCGAAACAATTCTATAATGCCGTAGTATTCGGAATAAAGAGCATTTCGGGATAATTGCCCGTTTATGATTTGTGGGATATTTGCATTAAGAGGACCAAAAAGCTGCCCGCTACTCATTAATACTTTGTACCAGGCTACATTGGAATCCAGATTATCATGAATCCTCATATGTGCATCTTGTCCAAGTACAAAATATGGCAACACCCAAAGTGCAATAATAAAAATTGCAATCAGTAAATATGTTTTCTCTTGTTGAAATAATTTTTTAAGCTTTAGTATTGACATGAATTCCTCGATTCCTTTTTGCTTTGCTTTTTTAAAGCTGTAAATTTTATATATTAAATAACGGAATAAAGATGGAAAACCGACCATATAGAGAATGTACTCTTCTATTTGGAAAGTTTTCATATAAACAAGAAAGGACTCAATGAACAAACCTGGCAACCAAATAAGTTATTACATCAATTTTTAATTTAACACCTAATTTAAAAATAGAACGTAATTTAATAAATTTTTAATAAAACAATAACGAACAGTTTATATTTTACTGAAATAATTCTCCTTTTCTGGCTGCAAAGCTTGTTTAGTGTATATCCCCCAATAAATATTTTTCAAGGAATTTTAATATGGTATATTTTAATTCCACGGTTTCTTTTTTTCATTTACATCAGGAAGACGCTATGGTAAATTCATTTGGTTTAGAACAAAATATGATTATAATCTTTTTGAAGGCGTTGATTTGATTTCACAAGCCTTCAACATTTTAAGGAGGCAACATGTTTCTATCCTATCCAATTTTATCTGCTCTTTTGGGAATGCTAATCGCACAAATAGTAAAAATCCCCATTCATTTTTTAATATCCAGAGAACTCAATTGGAAATTAATGTTTAGCACAGGTGGTATGCCAAGTTCTCATACTGCAACTATTATTTCTTTAACTACGGCAATTGGATTAACTTCTGGTCTTTATTCTGATGATTTTGCAATTTGTATTGTAGTTTCCTTAATCGTGATGCATGATGCTACAGGTGTTAGAAGACATGCAGGGTATCATGCTGAGGTTTTAAATAAATTATTAGTTGACTTCAATCGTTTAATTGATACACTAAAAGACCCTAACTTGAAGAAAACAGAGTCCAGAGAGAAATTAAAAGAATTATTAGGGCACCAGCCGGCGGAAGTGTTTTTTGGTGCATTTACAGGAATCTTGGTAGGTGTTTTGACTTATTTTATATATCCTTTTCAATAGGAAATAATACACAAAAAACCTATATTAAATAACCCATTAGTAAATGGATTATTAATATAGGTTTTTTTCTCGATATATAAACATTATTCAAATTCTAAAAAAGACTTCACCACAAATAATAGCCAATATAATAAGAATATCGATTATGATTAGCGTCTTTATCAAGTAGTTCATAATATTGGATCCTTTCTTTAATATTATCAACCTGATATTAAACATTATATTATTATAAAGTAAAAAAATTAAAGTAAGATTAAAAATTCATCTTTTTAAATATTTTTCTTTGGCAGAGCATCTTTTACTTAGAACAGATAAAAATTATCCCTGTGGATGCCACTTACTTACGTCTTAAGGTTTAATCCTTCCTAATGCATCTAATAAGTCCTGGGGAATGCCAATTTTTTCTATTAATTAGTTCCTAACGAAACTCACTGATATCCAAAGAACCGTCATGAGGAGTCCGATTTGTTTACAAAAAACCCATAACATTTGATTTCAATAATACATTGTTTTTTCATATTACATAAAATGAAATTTTTTACTCATAATATTATGAGGGAGGTATTAATGAGTATGAATGTTACTTGGGTGATTGGATTTTTATTATTTTCTCAACAAGAACCTATGCCACCGGACAACAATTTAGTACTCACTAGGAACGGGCAGCCTATTACAATGGTTAATCCTACTGATTTATCGAGAAGCTATCCTTTTTTGCCTATTATAGATACAGAAAAATTGGATAAAGTTATTGACCAAATCGATAAAAATGCTTTAAAAAAACCTACAAATGCCATTATAGATCCATACGGTAATATGATACCAGAACAATTGGGTTATGGATTAAATCGTCAACTTTTTACAGAACAGGTGTATTCTTATTTATTTAACAATGCTGCCTCTAAATTAGAGATCCCAATACAAACCATTTATCCAAAAGTTGACAGTGAATTGCTTGCGGAAATTCGAAATAAAAAAATTGGAGAATATACTACAATCTTCAATTCTTATAACAAAGAAAGAACCAAAAATTTGTTTCTTGCTGCACAAGCTATTAATAATTTCGTTCTGTTCCCAGGTGAGGTTTTCTCCTTTAATAACATAGTTGGAAAAAGAACTTCTGAAAAGGGATATTTGCCTGCTCCTGTCATCATGAAAGGGGAAATATCAGAAGATATTGGTGGTGGAATCTGTCAGGTATCGTCTACCCTTTTTAATGCTGTAGACAATGCTGGCTTAAATATTATTCAACGCTTCTCGCACAGCAAAGAGGTTCCATACACGCCACCTGGGCGGGATGCCACAGTAAGCTGGAATGGACCTGATTTTGTCTTTAAAAACAAATACAATCAGCCGGTTCTAATAAAAGCCCATACCTTACGGAATAATTTAATTATCGAGATATTTTCATCTGATGTCATTAACTATAATCCTAAAAAGGTACCATACCTTCCGCTGCAACAAGGTAACCCACCTAAGTAACAGCATCATTTTAAAAGAGCAGGAGAATTTTAATGCAAAACCTCAGGCTAATGCTTCAGAATGTTCCTTTATTAACAATTAGTTCTTTAGGAGGCCTTCTTTTATACACTACAGGAATATCAATAGCCTGGCTGTTGGGAAGTTTGTTTACAGCAAGCATAATTTCGCTTATTTTGAAACCTGGAGGAAAGACTTCCAGGACAAACAAAGGCATACACCCTTATTGGCGGCAAATCGGACAAGCTATTTTGGGTATACAATTGGGACAAAACCTTCATTTTTCCAGCTTGAATACTTTTGAGGATCACTTCATCCTCATTTCCTTAATGTTAATGATGTCAATTGCTGTGGCACTCCTCTCTGGAATGATGCTGTGGCACTTCAGCAAAGCAAGTATGATTACCTGCCTTTTTGGAACGACACCCGGGGGAATGTCCGCGATGCCTGCAATTGCTGAAGAGGCTGGCGCTAATGCTCTGGTTGTAAGCTTAATCCAAACCATCAGGATTTTATTTGTTATTGGAACCGTTCCTTTTATTGCAGGAAAAGTGAATAATCAACTACATATAAACCTGCCGGATAGTAATCATTCTAATCTTGAATATTTCCCCTTGCTATGGACCATTCTGTTGATTATAGGATCAATTATAGGAGCTGAAATGGGAAAAAGATTAAAATTGCCTGCTCCCTGGCTCGTCGGAAGCATGATTGGAGCGTCAATATCCCAATTGATTATTACTTATTTTTATAAGAATGACGCCTTCCCTTTCTGGCCGCACATTATAGTCATCCTGGCACAGGTTTTGATTGGAGCTAGTATCGGTTTCCAGGTAAAAAAGGAAATGTTCAGGGGCTTAGGAAGAATTATTTATGGCGGGCTGGCGACTTCGTTTTTAATGGTTACAGTCATGGCCATTTTTTCTATATGGATTTCAAAAATAACTAAAATACCATTGGTTACCTGCCTCTTAGCTTTTGCTCCAGGCGGGGTAGCAGAAATGGCATCCACTTCTATGGCCCTCAATGCTGACTCTACTTTTGTGGTTACCGTCCAGTCCCTTAGATTAATTGCCGTTTTAATTCTTATGCCCGCCATGTTAAAGTTTATCAGCCTTCAGGCACCTATTAAAACACATCAATAGATGATAATACCTTTGCTTTTTTATAAGAGCTATTTACCTTCATGTCCTGAATGAAATCTTTTGTATTGTTTTTCTTTGTATAGCTGAAAGACCCAAATGGCAATGGCCAGCCAGAAGCCGCTTGCAAAATAACCGGCTATAATATCACTTGGATAATGAACACCTAAATAGATGCGGCTGATTCCAATAGATAAAATAAAGAAAATGGAAATAAGAATAAGAACAATGCGGCCGAACCTGTGGGGAATATGTCTCCAAAGTAAAAAGGCAATCATTCCATAGACAGTAAAGGCATTCATAGCATGGCCACTCGGAAAACTGTATCCAGTTATATCAATTAACCGATGAAGATTTGGTCGAACACGATGAAAAACTTGCTTTAATACTACATTTAAAATAGCTGAACCAGCGAGAGCTGCGATAAAAAGAATTAATTCTAAACGATGTTGAAGAACTTTATACAGTGTAAATAAAAGGACGATGCTTATAAACACCACACATGGCCCTGACCCGATAAATGTAAAAAACTTCATAATAGCAGTCAAAGACGGAGACTCCCCTCCTTGTATAAACGCTATAATATCACTATCAAAATCAATAATCTTTTTATCGCTAATAAACAAGTCAATTAAACTAAAACCCACCAACGACACTAGACTTATAATAAATGCTATAAATAGATGCTTTTTTAAACTCATACAATGATCCTTTCCTTATGTATTATTAGACGTACGCCAAACTTTTTCATTTAAGATATAAAAGACACGCATATTTTATTAGTTACACAGAAAAATTGTAGTTACAGAGTTTGTAAATGGTATATCTACAATCACAAAGAAAGTAAAAGCAGGACCCCTCCAATTGGCTCCTGCTTTAATTTCCTCTTTTAATAAACATATGATTCACCATTAAAATATTTTTTATTATTTTTAATCCTTTCCCAAGATATATATAAATTACTTCCATATACCTCTTCATCCTTTACTTCAAAGAACTCATAAAATATCATCAATTCTCGAGCAATGGAAGTTTCGATTTTTTACTTCCATTAAAACATCCTTTAATGCATCTATTGTATTTCGTGGGGCCTTTTCATCTGCCCCAAAGGTTTTCCCACAGTCATGCAAAAGAATAATATCTCCCTTTTTCACCTTTGAAAGAAGAACTTTCTTTACTCGTTCCTTTCCTCCGGCAGTTTTCCAATCTCCCGCCATTAATGACCATAAAACTATCTTATATTCCTTAAGTAAAAAGTAATCAAAAATGTTTAATAAACCCCAAGGCGGCCGGTAATAAGTCGGCCTTTCTCCAGTTATTCCTTCTATGATTTCTGCGCTTCTTTTCAAATCCCTTCGTACCTTCCAAGGAGACATAATCCAATTTGATCGATGCACATAATTATGAAGCCCTATCAAATGGCCTTCCTTATGGATCTGTCGAATTATCTCGGGATATTTCTCAGCCTTTGATCCAAGAACGAAAAAAGCAGCCTTTACATCGTTGTCCTTTAGAATATTCAGCAACTCGGGAGTATAAATTGGATTAGGTCCATCATCAAAGGTGAAAGCTATACTTTGAGAATCGGAATTTTTCTTAAATCCTCCCGCTCCAATTATTCTTGATATAAAGAAAGGAAGGAGTGTGTAAAATAAAAGCAGAATAAGGGAAAAAAATAATAATATCATTAACATACTGCTGTTCACCTCAGTTGCTGAAGCTCTTTTTTAGAGCAAATAAATGCGTGCCTATGTTTATATCTAATTATTTTGTATGCTTTGTAAAATAGCTTTTACCGGATCCTGTGGCAAAATCCATCGGTGATATGCCTTCATTCTTAATTTTAAATTTGTTAGATGCTTTGGATCACAGACCAGGCTATAGAGCAGTGCACTTAAATCTTTTTCATTTTTGGCGGTTACCGCCATTCCTTCCCGGAGAAGAAAATCGGCATTATCTTCTTCCTGCCCTGGCAGCGGCTGATAAATCAGCATGGGCAATTCCATCTCAATAGCCTCAGAAGTCGTTACGCCTCCCGGCTTTGTTATCATAAGGTCTGAAACCGCCATTAATTCAGCGACATTTCCACAGAAGCCGACAATTCTAATTTTGTGAATGGAATTCTTAAGCCTGCTTTCCAGCTGGGACTTTAACCTTCTATTTCGGCCGCAAACGATGATGATTTGTATTGGTTCCGGTAAATTTCTCCATGCTTCCAAATTGGAGAAACCCTTTCCGATTAAACCATCACCCCCACCCATAACCAATAAAGTAAACCTTTTGGGATCAAAATCATACTTTTCAGCAATAGTAACTCTTGAATATTTTTCATAAAATTGCTGCCGTATCGGAATACCAGTGTCTTTTATCCTTTCAGGGTCCACTCCAAGTTTAACTAACCGTTCACCTATCTCTTTCGAACCAACTAAATAAAGGTCCGTGTTTGGATGCAGCCAGTAGGAATGGTCTGTATAATCCGTTATTACAGTAATAATAGGGACATCTAATAGTCCCTGTTCCTTTAATTTAGACATTATCCCGGCCGCAAAAGGATAGGTACTGACGACAGCTGTAGGATTTATTTTTTTAATAATCTCCAAGACAGGTTCCAAACCTGAAGATAGGATGGAATTTAACTTTAATGAGAAAGCATTAGGTTTTCGTGTTGATTTGTAAATCAAACTGTATAAAAACGGAAGCTTTTTAATACCCCTAACATACAGGAAATGACCCAGAGGATTTAGACGTGGATGTATCCATTTCATAATATCCATAGTTTCAGTCTCCATTTCTGAGTACGAACACTCAACCGATTCTGTTATAGCTTTTGCAACCTGCTTATGACCATCTCCAAAGTTGGCAGAAAGAATAAGAATTTTTTTCTTTTTACCATTTCTCATTTCATTCCCTCCCAACCTTCAATAGAGCACAATGAATACTCCATAAGCTATCTCGTTTTCTATGAATGTATCGTTTTTTTTTCTCGAAATAAGGTTTTAAACTTTAGTATATAAATTAATTAAAAAGCGAATTAACCCAGCAGCCTTTTCAGATTGGTTCACAAGAGTATAGACTGCAAACGCAGAACCCGTACCTATTAACATACCGGCAATTATGTCTGCCGGGTAGTGGACACCTGTCCAGACGCGGGATAAGGAAATACCAGCCGCAAGAAGAAGCCAAACCCATCCTTCACGTTTTTTCCACTGCCATATTGCTGCTGCGATAACAAATGCGGCTGTCGCGTGGTCACTTGCAAAGGAATCGTTCTTAGCATGTGGTATCAGCCAATTAACATGATGATGTACAAACGGTCTGTAACGATATATAAACATTCCAATCAATACATTGATAGCCAGTGCAAGACATGCAGCGAGACATGCTTCTACTACCATTCTTCTATTCTTGCTTTCTGAGATTTTATAAAACCAATAAAATAATAGGCCAGCAAAAAAGATATATTCAGCCCGTTCAGGAACAAAAGGCGCAAGCGCCCTGGTTAGCCCCAACAGGCATAAGACGAATCACGTAGGAAATCCTGATTTCTGAAGTGATTTGGCTTATGACCCCGAGGGGCTGGGCGCTGGAGCTGGATTACAATAACCTTGTTCGGAGTTTTCCACAAGGTGAAAATCTATAATTTCCTAACCGACAAGAAAAATCATCAGAGGATTTAGAAATTTCTCCGTTACAGCCAGATGATTTATAAATTGAAACGCATTGAAATCCATTTGTGAAAACATGATGATTACCTCCATTGCTTTTAAGCATTCGTCTTTTTCTTCTGTCTCCATTTGAATAGTAAATATAAAACAGCCAAAATAATGGCGATAATAATGGCAGGCTGTACAAATGGTTTTGCCGCTGTGTTAATTTGATCCCACTTGCTGCCTAATGTCATTCCTAAATAAAGAAATAATGCCGTCCATGGAATAACTGCTAGCACAGTGTATAAGGCGAATTTTGAAACTGGCATACGGGCAATGCCTGCTGGTATGGAGATAGCATGTCTAACAACCGGAATAAACCTCGCTGTAAAAATAACTCCAGTTCCATATTTGTTAAACCAATTTTGTGCAACATCCAAATGATGAGGCCTGATCAATAAGTATTTACCGTACTTATCCAAAAAAGGCCTTCCTCCGTAGCTGCCCAGCCAATATAAGAATAATTGGGCAATCGTTCCGCCAATCGTGCCGGCAAAAATGGCACCCGCAAAACTCATTTTTCCCAATGAAATTAAATAACCCCCATAAGCAAGAACTACCTCGCTTGGAATTACTTCGACCATTAATCCAAGGGCTATTCCCAGATAACCCATACTTGATAACATTAAAAACAATGAATGGATAGTATTGCTCATAGTTGACCTCTGCCTTTTTATTTTTAGATTTTGATTAAACATCCTGTTGATTTGCATTCCAAACAATATCGCTTTAACAGTGCTTATTTTTAAAATTCTTATTCTCCCTTAAAGCGATATCCTGCTCCCCATACCGTTTCGATATATTGGGGGTTTGAGGGATCTGTTTCTATTTTTTCTCTTATTTTCCTTATGTGTACTGTTACAGTTGAAATATCTCCCAGGGAATCGTACCCCCATAACCGCTCAAATAACTGGTCTTTGCTAAAAACATGGTTCGGGTGGAGAGTGAAAAAGGTTAGCAGATCAAATTCCTTAGCCGTAAAGTTTACTTCATGGTTATTTACATAAACCCTTCGGGAAGCTTGATCAATTCGTAGACCCCTTATCATAATGGTGTCACTTTGCGTATCCTTTCCAATTAACCGATCGTAGCGAGATAAATGGGCCTTTACCCTTGCAACTAATTCACTTGGACTGAACGGCTTTACAATATAATCATCTGCACCTATACCGAGTCCGCGGATTTTCTCATAGTCTTCTTTTTTTGCAGTCACCATAAGGATGGGAATATCCTTTTTTGAACGAATCGATTTGCAAATTTGGTAGCCATCTATACCTGGGAGCATAAGATCCAGCAAAACGAGGTCTACTTCCAGATTTAATGCCATTTCCAGCCCTTCTCTTCCTGTTAAGGCAATTTCCACTTTGAATCCATCTATCTCAAGATAATCCCGTTCCAATTCTGCAATGCTTTTTTCATCTTCAATGATTAAGATCGTTTTCATCCTGTTCACCTGCTTTTTTTAGTGTAAATGAAATTGTGGTGCCTTCACCTTCACTGCTTTCTGCCCAAATGGATCCATGGTGTTCCTCTATAATTCTTTTAGCAATCGATAAGCCAAGGCCGCTGCCACCCTTTTCAGTTCCCCTAGCTAAATCAGCGCGGTAAAAACGGTCAAATATTAAAGGCAGATTTTCAGGAGAAATGCCAGGTCCATTATCTTTGATACTTAGCTGAATATGTGTTTGAATGTCACATAAATGAAAGGAAAGTTTTTTATTTTCCTTTTCGATATATTTTAAAGAGTTATTAACAATATTGGCTATGACCCTTTTAAGATGCTCCCTGTCACCCAACACTTTATACACTCCGTTTTTTTCAATTTCCAATAAAACTTCCGTATACTTATCCTCTACATCAAATTGAAGTTCCTCCACAAAGTCTTGGATATAATGATCAAACTGGATTTTTTCAAAAAGAAATGGGAGTCTCTGTAAGTCTAGTTTTGAATATAAGAAAAGCTCATCAATCATATGGTCAAGATCAATCGATTTATTGTAAATCGTTTGGATATAACGGTTCATTCGATCAGGACTATTCGCAACGCCATCGCGGATTCCCTCCACATAACCCTTAATTGTGGTAATGGGTGTTTTTAAATCATGTGAGATATTGGCAATCAGTTCTTTACGGTTTGCTTCATAAGCAGCTTGCAATTCCATGGATTCTTTTAGCCTGACTCTCATTTCATCAAAGTCCATTGCAAGCTGTCCCAACTCATCTTTTGATCTTGGTTCAATTTCCACATGTAAATTTCCATCCTTCATTTCTTTGGCAGCTTTTTGCAGCTCCCTAATTGGACGGATTATACTTCTGGAAACATAGTAAGTTAATAAACCATTTGTGATGATTAAAATAAGAATTAAGCCGATAAATAATCCTGGAAAAAAGGAGCGGACAAACTTAGCGAGGCTGCTCGCATCGGAAATAAAAAATAGAGAACCCTCAGCACCATTCCGAAAGAAAAAATCAAGCTGTTTAATAGAGACGAATTGATGGTCAATTCGTTCAACGGGGTCTATATCACGATAAGCACCGAACCGTGGAAGCTCCGCTGTATCTAGACCTTTTAACGTCTCAGAGAGATAAGTTATCTTTTTCCCATTGCGGATGACCAGGGATGAACCGGATTTTTTCAACTCCTTATCAATCTTGTTTAAATACGTTGGATTTAAAAATAAACTTGGGTCTTTAATCGATTGGCGGTGCAAATCCAGAAAAAATTCATCTTTTTTGGACAAATCTATTTGATGCTCGGGCGGCAGATAAATATTTCGAAGCTCCTTTACATCTCCTCTAAACAGCAAAGCTACCAATAAGGCCGAAACAATAGCAAAGAGGATTGGGATAAAAATCATTGCTATATAAGACAGCAATAATCTCAGGCGAATTGACATTTATTCCACCGCTTCCTAAACTTAAAATTCTTTCTTGCTGAATTTATAGTATCCCAGTGTATAGAACATGGCACACCAGGAAAGCAAATACAAGCATCTTCCCATTACCAGAGTATTAAGTCCGCTATTGATCCATCTTTGGTACCAATTGGTGTCATAGGTTGGAAGCCAGCGTGCCAGTCCTGGAAACAGAAAATTCACCACCATCATGGCCAAATAAAGGATAATTGAAAAAGTTAAAGCACGGCTGCCTGATCCTATCCATTGAACCAGGAACATGAATAACAGGCCGAGAGCCATTAATGGAATCCATGATAGCATAAACGAAACAACTGCTAAAAACAAACCATGCACGGTAAAGTTTTCAAGCCAAATCGCGCCGGACAGAATAGAAGAAATACAAATAATAAGAAGAAGTGCGAGTAAATAAAGCCCGGTGCTGATCGTTTTCGACTTGAATATTTTCATCCTTGAAATTGGCCGTACCAGCAAAAAAGAAAGCGTCTTTTGCTCCTGTTCTCCAGAAAAGACATCACTAATGGCCAATGCCAGTAATAATGGTAAATAAAAAGAAACAGCAAGGCTAAGCATTACAAGTGGAAAGCTTTCTCCGTCAAATGCCGTAAAACTGAACCGATTCTGCAAAACATTAATGATGGGACCGGCTACTAGTGGCAATAGTCCTGAAATGACCAATAGAGCTATAGCAGACCGCTTTCGAATTAATTTCATCCATTCATTTCTTACATTCAGCATTTACCCCACCTCTTTTCGTTTCTTAATACAATCAATATAAAACGATTCAAATGTCTTATTTTTTTCTAATTCATTTTTTGTTGCTTCTCCAATAATTTTTCCTTTTGAAAGGATAGCAACTCTATCACATAAACGTTCTACTTCTTCAATCAAATGGGTTGATAAAATAAAAGTAACTCCTTCCTCTTTTGCCAATCTGGAAATGAGGTGCTGAAAGTCTAGTTTCCCTTCGATATCAAGGCCATTTGTTGGCTCATCTAGTATAACGAAAGAGGGCTTGGCCAATAACGCTGCAGCCAGATATAACCTCTGGCGCATTCCGGTTGAAAAGGACTTAAGCTTTTCATTCTTGTGTTCTTCCATTCCAACCCATTCAAGTACTTTTTCAATCCTGCCTGTTTCTATTTCTGGATATAAACGTGAAATAAGCAAGAGGTTCTCGTAACCAGTCAAATAATCGATTGCTTCTACACCGCTAATTAAAGTTCCAACAGATTTAAGGGCCTGTTCAAATTGCTCTTTTACATTATGCCCGTGAATGAAAATTGAGCCGCTATCAGGCTGGCATAAAGCAACGATGCATTTCATTAAGGTAGTTTTTCCAACGCCATTAGGTCCTAGCAGACCAAACACTTCACCCTGATTAACAGTCAAATTGATACCTTCAATTCCTCTGCCATTTTTAAATCGCTTTGTCACATTCTGCACTTCAAGGATTTTTTTCATGTTGACCCTCCTTTTTTAGAAAAACTTGGCATTCGCCAAGTCTTTAGGCGCGCAAAGCCGCAGTTTCACTTATTAGCCAAAGAAAGGCAGAGAGAGAAACTCCCTCTGCCCTTAACAATATTTAATTAAAGTTATTAATCTTCATGTCCATCATGGCGATCTTGTACTTTCACAACTGTCTTACCATTTAAATCAATAGTACTTGCATTTGTTTTATTCAAATTATCCAGATTACTTGAAATATGAAGCACTAAATTATGTTCTTTACCACTTGCATCAGTTCCTGATACATATACGTCAGCCTTTTGGCCTGTTAAGTATTGGTCTGGGTTCACTTCTCCTTTAAGGTCAACCCTGGAAACAGAAATATTTTTTACTAATTGAGGGATAGATGGTTTCAAATCAGCAAATTGAAGTGGTCCGAATCCTTCATGAACTTTTTCACCGGTCTGCTGGTCAAGGTTTTTAAGGAAGAAAGACATAACCGCCTGTCCGACAGCAGGGATTTCATTCTTCGATAGGTCAAGTTCCAGCTGAGTATTGCCGTTTGGCAATTGTTTGCTTGTCACACTGTCCTGATAGTTTTTCGTTAGGGCATCAAAAATAGCTTCGATGTCTTTTTGCTTTTGTGCAGAAAATGATTCTTCCTCGTGTTTCTTTTTGGAATCATCCCACTTCTTTTCTCTTTCTTGTTTTACATAATACTTGTTATCTTTGCTGCTTTTCACAACTGATTGTTGATTATTATTGTAGAATTCTACATTTGATTTTTGACCATTATTAATGACAGATACTGTGCTGCTTCCACTATCAGCCTTCAAATTTTCTTTGTTTAACGAGTTCACACTGTAAATGACCGTATCGTTATCCTTTAATGAAGCTTGTACATTAGCAGTAAAGCTATTTACATGCTGAGTCTTTTTTACGGATGTTTTAAAAAGATCATAACCTGAAGCAGACGCAGATGCAGACAAAACACCTCCTGCCATTAGCAGGCCGCTGATTCCAACGGCTGAGAGAATCTTAGTATTCATTTCTTTTCCTCCTTTATAATATTTTGGTACAGGATAAGGATAGCCATAAACTCTAAATAAAAATTAAACTAATTCTTAAATTTTTCTTAAATCTTTTAAACAACGTTGAATACAATAACAAAGGAAGTATAACAACCATAGGTATCAATGGAAATTTAGAAAACTCGGCCATTGCCGTGCCTTTGGCGTTGGGAGAGCCGTAGTTGCGCTTTTGCGTTCAGAATTTATAAATCTAAATCCTGATTAGGTAAACAAAATGACGCCGGTACAATACCGAGGTCACCTATATGTAACATAGGTTCATTTAGGAAACATCCGAAATATAGGTTATTTATCAAATTAATCAACAGGGACTTGTACTAATTAGTTATAGTATTGATAAAAATAAAATCTCTTGCCTAATGATTTCTTTAATATAAGTTCAGCCCACTATTCAAATCCGTTTATCATCTCTTGATCTCTGCCTTGAATGAAATAGTTCTTATCACTCTCTTAAAGATGTTCCGCCTTACCCTTTTCAGTCGTTATTATTTAAAACAGAACTAAATTTCCTAGTACAATAGCGAAACGTAATTCACAAGACTTTTTCGAAATACTATCTCCTTTAAAAACACTCTAAATATTCATTAACCCACCAACATTTTAAATTATACAAAAAAATCGATTCTGTTTTCTCATTCATTCATACTGGATAATTGATCGTCTATCAATACCTTTATATCTCCAACGGTTTCTATATGAACCTTTTCTTCCTTTACTGTTTCAATAACATGTATAATCTCTTCAAATTGTTTTTTATAAATTTGAACATCCTCAAGACGGTAGGGTGTAAGTTAACCTCTATCCGGTCTTCACTTAATGGAATCCTCGTTGTTTCAATCTGTCCATCCTTCTCCCCTTTTTGGTTTAATTTCTTTTTCTCAATGATTAACTCTTCATGGGTTACTGGAACGATAATTTGCTTTTCCTCTGTATAAGTTCTTTTATAAATAGAAACATCAAACAGTTTCAATCCATTTTTTGTTTACCTGTATTTCTTCCTTATGTAGTTCAAATGACACTTCGTCGTGATCAATATGTGCTTTTTTCTTCTTTTCAGACACCTAAAACTCCTCCATAGTAAAAATAGTGAAAACACCTTTTCATTAACTTGATATGAAAAGGTGTTTTTATATAAAAATAAGAATTATAAAATCTTTTGACCCTAATAATTGTCTGGCTCCAGCCCCAGCGAGTTTTCACCACTGTAAATCTTCCTTGAGTATCTTGCATCAAGTATGACCTTTAGGTGATACTTGGTGCAGCTAGTGTCCATCCCACTTCTCCCTACGATAAGCCAACATCGTACTTTTTAAATGCTCCTGCGCCACAGCATATTATAGGAAGCTTATGTTCAGCTCGTCGCAAAGCTACATGTTGTCAATTCATAAGATAAATAACAGGAAGTTTACTCAAGCAGTTGCTTCGCTGAACGGGCGCTTGGGCTTTTCTTATTAACTGTTATTTATATCTTCAAAGCCTGAATCGTCAGAAACAATATCAACACTTCCTGTGGTATTCACGTGGGCCTCTTCGTGTTTAAGTGTTTCTTGTACCTGCTGAGTTTCCTCAACTTGACGTTTTGAAGCATAAATTTCTTCCGTTGTTACCGTGTACTTATTTACTTCGACCTGCTCTGACTAACAGGAATATTTATGGTTTCTTCGGAAGTGATGGTTGAATCGCTTCGTTCATTATTCAATGGTGTTCTTTTTATAACTACTTCCTCATGCATCACAGGAACATACACGGTTTTTTGTTCTTCTACTATTTCCTTTGAGAGAACTACTTCTCCGGCACTAACACTATTCTTCGTTATGTCTAACTCTTCTTTATGAAGCTGTAATGAACCGCTAGATGATTTCCCTGGGAACTTGCACTCATTTCGTTCCCTTGATTGCTCTTATTAATTTGGCTGTTATTATTTTCAGCGTTTTTTTCATCGCCAAATAAATCTAAAAAGTCTCCCATAAATATCTCCCTCGAAAGTGTTTAATGTAAAGCTTTTATATAATGATATCTCATGAGGTTTTTTTTTCTTTTTTAAAATGTCCCCTGCTGCTATTTATTTTGGCTCTTTTGAGCTCTTAATGCTATTTTTTCAAGTCCAGTTGCCGCAAATTCCACATCTGTTTTTGGCATCGCTTTTTTATGCTTAAATTGGTTATTCTTCTTGTCTTGAGCCATTATTTCACCACTCCTGTATCCATAATGTAAATTGCCAGGCATACCACCTATCTAGTACCCACAATTAGTTTGCTTTCTTTTTTGGAAAGGTATTCTTCTTCATTCCTGCTTGAAAAATTCCGCCTGTTATAATGAACTTTTAACATTGTAGAAAAAACACTCACTCAGTTCTCTTCATTTTTTCTAAACATTTATCAATGATCCATTTAACTAAGGAGGCCTTTAATATATAAATCGGAAAGGAGTAAATATATTTCCAATTATCTAATTTGTAAATACCTAACCGAACTGAGATAGGTTCAAAAATAAATGCAAAAATTGCTGCTAAAACAGCATTAGCGATTAAAAATGATTTCCATTTTTTAAATTTCTGGTAAATAAACATATGCATAACTACAATCATTCCGTAGTCTACTGCACTTAATCTTGATACTAAATAGGTTAGTTTATAAGGATAAGACCAAAGGGAAAGATTTACCCCAATATCGTCCATCAGACCAATTAAGATTATTAATAAGACACCGAACAAAAGAATCTCTTTTATTCTTTTTCTGTCTACAAATTTCACCCATATGATCCAGGGGACAATTAATACCAAGAGAAGTAACCACCATTGAAAAGAAAACAAATCGTGGTTTTGCCAATATTGGTTTTCCATTTTCTCCAATTCAGTATGCTTACTATGGATTTTATCAAAACTGGGATATGACAAGTGTGCACCCCTTTCCTTATGTAATATTTCCAAATGATTATTGAATTAGACTACATCAATTGAAAGGATTAATACCTCTGTTATTAGAATGAAACAAATGAATATTGAAGAAAATATTCTCGACTTGGTTTTTTATACTTATTTTTCCTAAATAAAAAAGGACTGCTGACTGCAATCCTTCGTATGCTATTGAATAGCCAATTAACAAATTTTTTTATAATGGATAAGGGTAGAATTTTCATTAAGGCTGCGTTTATCACCAACCATCTGGAAGCCCATTTTTTCGTATAAATAGCAGTTTCGTTCTTCCTCTTGAATAGTTCTTAATTCCCAGCTTTCTGCCTGCGGGAACATTTCCTGAATCAAGGCTATCGCTTTTTGGGCAATGCCCTTTCCTTGATATCCCGGTGAAATAAACATTGGGCTAATCCAAAACTGTGTATCTTCCTTCCAAAAAATACACATAGCTCCTACAAGAATATCTTTGAACAGGATTTTATAAAAACCGCCATTCGAAAAATTTATTCTTGTCTTTACTCTATCTACACTTTCATTTGCAGGATTCGTATTGTAATCCTTATATTTTTCAAGCAAAGGCTTAAAAGCATTGACCTGAATATCAAATATAGCATTCGCATCCTTCTCAGACGCTTTTTCTAGTTTTACATCCATTTTAATTCCCTGAGCCTTTCAGTTGTTTTTTAAAAAAATAACAGTTACCTACCATTAAATAGTTACCATCAGTCCTAAAAAGGACTATTCAGTCTATTTTCCAATGTTTTATATTCGATTCAGTATGTGTATTCTCCTTTTTCTTTCATACTAATATGAGAATATTTATGGTATCTTTTTTATAACCTATACCTCTTTTTTTAGTAGATTGATAGATTTGGAGGGTTAAAATGAAAAAGATTGTGGTTAGTTACAGTGGCGGGAAGGATTCAACCCTTGCTTTGTTTAGGATTCAAAATAGTCAAGACTATGAAATAGACTCCTTACTTGTAACCCTGACAGATGGTTTTGACAGGGTTTCTGTACATGGAGTACGTTATGAGCTGCTTATGCTGCAATCGGAGTCTTTAGGTATTCCATTACGGGAAGTAAGGATACCACAGGATTGCTCAAATGAAAAATATCAGCAAATCATGGGTAAGGCTGTTGAAGAAATGGAAGCTGACGGTGTTACTCATATCGTTTTCGGGGATATTCACCTTGAGGATGTAAGGGAATATAGAGAGAAAATGCTTAATGGAACAGGAATTACACCCTTGTTTCCGCTATGGGGAATTCCTGTAAAGGAGTTAGCAAATGACTTTATAAACAAAGGTTTTAAAACGGTCTTAACTTGCATTGATCTGGATAAATTAGATAAAACTTTCTCTGGCAGAGTATATGATTGGGAATTTATAAAAGATTATCCAAAAGAAGTGCTTGATCTCTGCGGAGAAAATGGAGAGTTTCACACCTTTGTATTTGACGGTCCAAATTTTAACTTCCCTATCGAATACAAATTAGGTGATCAAAGAGTTACTCCGGACTACTTTACCAAGAAGGACAGGTTTCTATATGTTGATGTAATACCAATTTAGATGCCGAAAAAGCGTCCTTTTTAATTTGTGTTTTGGAAAAGATAACCAAGTGAATACAAAAGGATCTTTCCCGATAAGCAAAAATGGTGGGGCTTCCGTCTGTTCCTTTTTCTTTCTTTTTTAGATATTTGTCGTAGTCATCCTCGGAAAAGCTAAAGCTTTTCCTTCGTGCGATGCGGATGCTACCGAAGCTTTCCTTGTCCTGATTTCTGAAGTGATTTGGCTTATGACCCGAGGGGCTGGGCGCTGGAGCTGGATTCCAATAACCTAGTTCGGAGTTTTCCACAAGGTGAAAATTTATAATTTCATAACCGATAAAAAAGGTGCCAACTTCTCTTTTATAGAAATTGGCACTTCGTTTATTGACTATACGTTATCGTGCCGCTTTTGGCGGTTGGCACAAGTCACATTTACGTTGGTTATTATTTTTAAATTTCGTAAATGTTTTTTCGAAGTTGCTGCCACAAGCACATTGAAATAGTAACTTTTGAGAAAAGCCCTGATATTCCCTCGATAGAAGCTTACTTTCCGAATTGTTTTCAACAAATTCTTTAATTTTACCTATCGTCCATCGTTTATTCATTCTTTTACACCTCAATATTTTATCGCTTTGCGGAGGCTGTTTTTTTGGCATCCGTTCTTATAAGTAAAAGTCGTAATTATCCTAAGTTCCTAATTATAACATGAGAAGGCAACCAATTAAACAGATGGAAGGTCTTTTTAAAGTAAACTCACACATTACTTCAATAGAAAAATTCAATAAAAAGAGCCTAATCCTGCGGGGGATTCTATAAGAAAACTTTTATAGACCTTCTTCTACTTACCCTATCTGTTTGTTCTACCATTTTAATGAACTTACACTTTGTGGACTTTCACCTTTTGAAATAGCATGAAGAAACTTGTTCTCTCGTGGTAGTTGAAGAAGAACTCGTTAAAGTTTTATTTTAAAAAGGGTGTAATATATTAGCTTTTTATGGCGAAAACACCTCGTTCTTTCTTTATTGTGTTACACTTAATACAGATAAACATATTATCTGGGGATGATTCGACTATCATTAGTCAGCCCTTGTATAATGGAAGGAGTGTATGAATGGAAACAATTAGTGTTTTCCTAGATGACTATCGAAAAGCACCCAGTGGTTATGTACTAGCCGAGACTATTGATGAGTGTTTAGAGCTATTGTTAAACTTTGATATTAAACATCTCTCTTTGGATCACGATTTATTAAATAAAACTAGAAATGGTTTTATGCTTGTTCAAAAAATGGTTAAAGAAAAACTGTTCGCAAAACACATAACAATTCATTCTGCCAATTCAGTCGGCGGTAAAGCAATGTACAACTTTTTGAAGCAAGCACAATGTGATTATTTAATGCCCCCTTCCATTACTGTATCCTTAAGACCGCTGCCACTACATTTCTTCCCGCCAAAGGTTCTTCAACGTTATTTAGAAATACGGTAAACTCTTCTCATTTACATTTCACCTGGATATTCTTTTTTAATAAATCTGTTAGTTGGAAATTTAAAAACTAGAAAAAGTACCCCTTTTATTCCTTCATAAAGAAAATATTTATCTATTTAATTAGAGGTTAATGAATTAGTTATTTACTCAATTCAATGGGGGACTATTATGGCAACTCTTTTAGAAAATCTGAAATTTTCATTAATAGAGACACGCCAGAGGTATACAATACTTAAGGATAAGGGTATTGATTCAATGCGAACGGTTTATCCTGCTATCCCTTACAATCTTGAATTATATAATCAACTTTTAGATACTTTGCCCCAAGAGATAGCCCGACTGGAGCAAAGGATTCAAAAGATAGAAGCACTTTAAACGTCTGCCAGTGATGGTGGACCTTTTTCATTCTACCCTCCTTAAAAAGCAAATAAGGAACTGCCAAAGCAGTTCCCTTAGTTAACATAAACAATCAATCGTTTAACAAGCCTGGTTTCTTAACATGCGTATTAATAAAAAAGTAGAAATGGTTCATAGAGGAATCGAACTCTGTGTTTCTTCGCTAAATTAGTGCCCTGGAAGAGACACATGTTGTAGTTTTTCTGGATTTCTCACTATATAGATATCTGCAATGTGGCTGTTTTTTACATGGAAACAAATAACCGTTTTGACATTGTCCTCCCCACTTACTAAGAGTCCAGTTTCACCATTTACATTAACCCTTTTAAAAATGGGTGGCTTCTCCACATTAAGATTATGTGAAAGTAAATTTCTGATAAAACGTAAAACAAGATCTTTGGAGCATATTGGCTTTAAAGCTGCATAGACTTTTCCGCCACCATCAGAATACAGTGTTATATCCTTATACAATAATTCTTCTATTCTTTGAAAATTTCCATGATGTAAAGCTGTTATGAATATCTTTATAATTTCGTCTTTTTTTGGATCAAGCGATTCTTCCACCTCTTCTTTTATCAGAGGAAATTTGATCTTTACCCTGCTGAATATTTTTCTGCAAGTTGCTTCACTTCGATTCAATATTTGAGAAATTGTCTTATAATCATAGGCTAGCACTTCCCTAAGAATAAAAACGGCTCTCTCCATAGGTTTCAATTTTTCCAGCATGAGCAGAATGGCAAATGATAACGCTTCTCCATTCATCACTTCAGTTAAAGGATCGTTCTCGTTTAGAATTAATGGTTCCGGCAGCCAGGGACCAGTATAGGTCTCACGTTTATACCCAGCTGATTTTAAATGATCAATACATTTGTTTGTAACCATTTTACAAAGGTAAGCCTTCTTATTTTCCACATGTTCCATCGTTTTTTCAGCTGCCTGGACATACACATCATGTACGATGTCTTCTGCATCAGAAACAGTGCCGAGCATCCGGTAAGCAATCGAAAATAGAAGCGGCTGAAACTGAGAATAGAGTTTCTGTAACCCCAATATCTTTACCTCCTTCATTCAGCGGGCAATACTGGCAATATTCCATGTATACTCTCTTATTTTTTCTGCCAGTTTACCTGAAAGCACGAAATCAACTCCCCATTTTTGTGCCCAAACAAAACCATCTTTCGGACCGAGCCCTATACAAATAAGATCAGGATAGGTTTGATGTACACTTGCTTGATCTCCCCTAATATGTGATTTCATAATTTGGGCAAGTCTTTGCGCCTGAGATATTGCCTCCTTGCAGCTCATTGCTGCAACCGTCCCGCTTATAGGGTCAACCACATGAATGCAATCTCCAATAGCATAAATATTCTCACTTTTGACTAAGCGATACCAGGAATCCACTTTTATTTTTCCTTCTTCGGTGAGAGAAAGACCTAAATCGAAAATGCTTGGATGAGGTTTTAACCCGACCGTCCAAACACATACATCCGCTTTGAGTTCGGTATTGTCAGAGAATATAACTTTACCATCTAGGAATCTTTCAACCTTCTTGTTGTGCATAACCTTAATACCGTGTCTCATTAGTCTGCTCTGAAGCCGTTTCCCGATTTTTTCAGGAGCTCCATATAATAATCTCTGTTTATCATTAATAAGAAATACTTCAACACTGTTAGGTTTTCTCCCTGCTTTTTCAGTTTCCTCTTTTAGCCATGACCCTACTTCTGCTGCAGTTTCGATACCTGTAATCCCACTTCCGGCTATAACCACTCGAAGATTACTCTTGGCTGATAACATCTTTTCCAATAATTGTTGACGAATACATTGGGCGCTTTCTAAACCTTTGAGCGAAATTCCTCCACGTTCTGGATCCGCTTCTCGCACGACGCTGCCTAAGGCGAGCACTAGCCGGTCAAAATCCAGATGAATGACTGATTCATCCTCCCTGGTAATGAGAACGTTTTGCTCTTCAGAATTAATTGCTGTTAACTCTCCCTGAATAAACTCAATAACTGAGCGGCAATAATGCTTGAGAGGAACATGTAAATCTGACACATTTTCATTAACAATCCCCTTAAATAATTTTACCTTTTTAAAATGGAAAGTATTTTTATCAACTAAGATAATTCTTATGTTCCTCTTTAGCTCCTTATGGAACTCTTTCTTCAGTGATTCTATAAGGTTAATCCCGGCGTACCCGCCACCGACAACCACTATTTTTATCACATTTTCCATTGCAATCGTCTCCTTTTAATCGTTCTAAACACATGACGATTAAAGAAGCCACTTTGTGACAGATATGAAAAAAAACATAGTTGCATTCTGCTTTTCATCACTACGAAGTCCGGCTCGGGTACGACATTTCGATTATTACCTCTTTTGTTGAACTCCACTGGGTCTCAATAAGAAAAGCACAAGCGCCCGTTCAGCGAGGCAACTGCGTGAGTAAACTTCCTGTTGTTTCTCCTCTGAATTGACAACATGTAGCTTTGCGACGAGCTGAACATTCGCTTCCTTGAATCGGCTATGGCACAGAAGCATTTAAAAAGTTCGATGTTGACTTATCGTAGGGAGATGCGAGATGGACACTAGCTGCACCCAGTATCACCTTTGGTCATACTTGATGCAAGACTTCAAAGACGCTTTTCAAGGTTGAAAACTCGCTGGGCGCTGGAGCTAGACAAATTAAAAGGTAAAACTTTATACTTTCCTATCCATTAAAAAAGGAAGCCCTTTGAAAGGCTCCCTTGATAATATTACTTATTTAAATAGTTCCAAGCGTATTGAGCGTATAGCTCAGCCCCTATAGTAAGTGCGTCTTCATCAATGTTGAATTTGCCATGATGGTGTGCCCACTCAGTATCTTTTTCTGGATTGCCACTGCCCACAAGAGCAAAGCATCCAGGGACTCTTTCAAGATAGTCGCTGAAGTCCTCACCACCCATTGTTGGCTTTTCAAAATAAACAGCATCTTCCCCAAAAACCTCTTTGACAATCATTTGAGCCAGATTTGCACTTTTTTCTTCATTTATCACTGCTTGTGTTCCCCGTATATATTCAACATCAGCCGTTGCACCATATGTAGCGGCAACATTTTCAGCATAATGCCTAAGCTGGGATTCAATATGATCTCTAGTTTTTGGATCAAAACAACGAACCGTACCTTCAATGACTGCATTCTCGGCAATAACATTAAAACGAGTGCCTACCACCATTTTTCCTATTGTCAGAACAGCAGGCTTTTGAGCATCAATGGTTCTTGAAACAACTGTTTGTACATTCATGACAAACGAAGAAGCCACAATCGCTGCATCTATACAATCATGGGGCATAGCACCATGCCCCCCTCTTCCTTTAAATGTTACTTTAAATAGATCAGCTGATGCAAATGCGGGTCCAACAGGACAAGACACTTTACCTGTTGGCATTTGTGACCAGATGTGAATTCCGAATACGTTGTCCACACCATCAACAGCCCCTTGTTTCACCATAGCTTTTGCTCCCTCTGCTACTTCTTCCGCAGGCTGGAACAAAAAACGGACGGTTCCTGGCAATTCATTCTTTTGTTCATTTAAGGCTTTGGCAGCAATGAGAAGCATTGCAGTATGTGCATCATGGCCACAAGCATGCATTTTTCCTTCTGCTTTTGATACATAAGGCAAATTTTTATTTAATTCTTCTACTGACAATGCATCCATGTCACCTCTCAAAGCGACTGTTTTCCCTGGCTTTCCACCTTCAATTGTGGCAATAACACCAGTCGGTTTCGTTCTTCGATAGTGAATACCTAGATTATCAAGATATTCACAAACAAAATTAGTTGTATTCTCTTCTTCCCAGGAAAGCTCCGGCTCGCTGTGCAGCTTTCTTCGTAAAGCTTTCAATTCTTCATCATAATTTTGTATCGACTCTTTTATCTTTACATTAATCATTTCTCTTCTGCCTCCGTTAGTTTCTTTGTTGTCTCATATAGAATTTGTACTGCCTTTGCAATATCTCCCGCATCGGACCATTCCTCTGGGCAATGGCTTAATCCATCCTTACTAGGAATAAACACCATACCCACGTCTGTAAAATCGGAAAAGACCATAGCGTCGTGCCCTGCCCCACTGTTAATGGAGCAATACGGTATCTCTAGATTACGACTCGATTCTTTCAAATGGGCAATAATCTCTTGGTTCATCACCTTGGGCTTCATATATAAGCACTGTTCAGCCGAAATTCGGATTACATCCTGACTATATAAATCTATTAATTCAGTCATTTGACGAACTACATTCTGTATATGTTCCTCTTTACTCGAGCGGATATCGACTGTGAAGACCGTTTTATTAGGAATTACATTTGCACCGTTTGGAAATACATTTAATTGGCCAGTTGTTATAACGGTACCTTCTCCTTCCTCAATGGCTAAAGTAGGAAATTGAGCAATCATCCTGGCAGCAGTCACTAATGCATCTGATCGGCGTGCCATGGGGGTAGTACCAGCATGTCCAGCCTTTCCTTCTACCGTTACTTTAAATTGGGTCAAACCCACAATAGCTTCTACAACACCAATGGGAATATTTTTTTCCTCGAGTACCGGGCCTTGTTCAATATGTAATTCTAAGAACGCCTTGATGGTTTTTGGATCTCTCTTTTTAGGAAGAGAGGGGTCTAGACCAATATTAACCATTGCTTCTTCAGTAGAAATTCCATCTTTATCTTTTAAGTTTTTGAAATCTTTTTCACTTAGCAGGCCTGTAATACCTCTTGAACCCATTAATCCGCCGCCAAACCTTGCCCCCTCTTCTTCAATAAGTGCAATCACCTCAAGGGGGTATTTTGGTTTCAGCTGTTTCTGTGCAAAAAGGGCTGCCACTTCAAGAGCAGCTACAACTCCGGCAGGACCGTCAAAGGAACCTCCATTAGGGACTGAATCAAAATGTGAACCGATTAGAACGCTTGGTGCATCTTTAAGAGTCCCATTAAGTTTGCCAAAAATATTGCCAAAACCATCTTCACTGACTTGTAATCTATATTCGGTCATTTTATTTTTTATATATTCCCTCGCCTGTTTGTCCTCTTTGCTATATGTCAGCCGCGTCGTCCCAACTCCAGGAGTAGCTGTAAATTTACTTAGTGTGTCAATATGCCCCTCAATACTTGCTCGAAGTTCATCCATTCCTTTTTCCTCCGATCTTTTACAAAAATTTCACCAAAATACCTGCTAAAACAACCGATACAATTGTTACTGTGATAAAACCACCAACAAGCATAGATGGCAGCATTTTGTTTGTTAAGACTTCTTTTTCTTTTTCATCATTTGTTAAGGACTTGATTACTTCATTTGTAATGATGTAGTCAGCCGGAAATCCATATAAGGCCGTTAAAGAAACGGCAAACGCCATTTCTTTACTAACTTTTAAGGCTTTACCTGCAAAGAATGAGAAGATATACATTCCTATCACACCTAAAATAATCGTACCAACAAGAGGAAATAGAATTTCTAGCATCATACTTGGTGTTGCCTGTTTTAATCCATCAAAGATGAAAAGCATAAGCGCCATGATGGCTAAACCGAACCCATTTGCTTTTTGTAATACCTGTTTTTCCAAGAAACCGATACTTTTTGCGATAACCCCAAATAATAAACAAAGGACAAACGGGCTTATAGAAACAACAGGTGCTAATAGAGTTGAAACTTCATAAGCAAGAAAAGCGACAAAGGCAAGCCTCAAAAATTTAAAAAAGTCTGTGTTATATTTCTCCGGCATGTTTTTAAAAATCTTTAGATCAATCGGTGCGGATTCTGCTGTAGCTGCTATTTCAGCGGATGCTTTTATTGATTCTTTTTCTGTCAATTGACCATTACGATATTGCTTAAGGAGTCTTTTTCCTTCTTTCTTCAACATAATGGAGGTGAGTGGATATCCTGCAAACCCTTGCATAACGTAGATAACAATGGCGAATACCGACAGAGAGGTGAGCCCCGCTTCCTTTGCTCCTTCTGACATAATTAAGGCAGATACAACACCACCAACTAAAGGAGGTATTGCGACAACTATTGTTTTAAAACCAAAAATTAATGTTCCAATGCTGAACAAAAAGGCAATGATTCCTAGTATCCCAGAAAGAGCAATTACAACCGTTTTCCATTGATTTTTTAACTCTCGCAATGATAACAATGTTCCCATATTGGTAATTAAAAGATACATTAACATGGTTGCAACAACTGGTGGTACACCGGCGATCGAAACAATATCTTTAGGAAAAAAGGTCCAGTATCCAGCGAGAAAAAGGACAGCACAGATAAAAATGGACGGTACCCACGCTTTGGTTCGTATAGCTACCAAATCCCCAATAAATAAAATAAAGATGACAATAAATAATGCTAGCATTTGAGACATAAATACACCTTCGCTCTCTATGATGAAATAAAATCCTTTCGTTTAACGAAAAAGATTTAATATTAGAATAATAATATAATTATACTTTTCAGTCAATTTAAACTTTTCGAATTATAATGAAATCGTTTTCATAAAAGCTTTCTTACGATTGGTATAAGTAGCGACTTTCACATTTAAAAAACCTATAATATTATTGCGAAAATAACTGACGAGGAGTAAAGCAAAATGAATCTATAAAAATAGAGCTGCACTGCAGCTCTATTTTTATAGAAACCTTTGAGAAACATCGGATAGGCCTTTTACGAAATATCGTCAACTCTCTCAATATAGAAAGCGAAATTCCTACTTTACGACAGAGAAAGAACTTATATATCAAACTCTCAATACTTATTTATCACCACTCTATAGATCGATGAGTTAAACGCTCTCATTTTTATTTAACCATCAAGCAGGCATATTTTTTTAAGGGTTAGTATTTTTCTATTATATAAGTTACTTATTTTCATGGTAGCTATATAACAAAAATGCTGCCTTGAATAGTAATAGTCTTAGCTCCTCTCCTTTCTAAGAATGCATTTTCCTTCTTTTGATTTAGGTGATACAATACCTAAAAGTACAAACATTATAAATTTTTCGATCTCTAAATCGTTAAGGCGACAAAGAGATAAACCAAGATTATTAAAATGGGCGTATTAATTTAGGTTTTAACTCTTTTATTCAAGGTTAAATGAAAGATTATTATTATTTAGTTAACCATTAAGTTAATATTGATACACTTAAATCAATTGCCAGGTTAACTAACGAAGGGTATAGATGTATAAAAAATAAACCTTTTTTAGCATTCAGTCTTTATTTTTATCTTATGTACAGTTCAGGAGGCATGAAATGAAACTTAGCAGTGAAGAAATAGAAATTTTGAAAATCCTTGAGGAAAATAATAAAATCCCGGTAGAAACCATTGCTTCTATGGTTCTATCCAACGAGGAAACGGTCAAAAAAACGATTCAGAAATTAGAAGACGAAAAAATTATTATCAGTTACCCGACATTGATTGACTGGACTAAAGTGGAAGGCCAAGAAAATGTGGTCGCCATGATTGATGTAAAGGTAACACCTAAACGGGGAGTCGGGTTCGACGATGTAGCTGAACGAATTTATCGATTTCCAGAGGTGTCCTCCTTGTATCTCATGTCAGGTGCTTATGATTTATCGATTACTGTAGAAGGAAAATCGATGAATCAAATTGCTGCATTTGTATCGGAAAAATTATCAACAATCGAAAATGTCATATCCACCACTACTCATTTCATGTTAAAAAAATACAAGCATGACGGTGTGGTTTTCGACCGCGGGAATGACAAAGACAGAAGGATGGTTATTACACCATGACCATGAATTATTCTTCCTATATTTCTGAGTCTGCAAATCAGCTCAAGCCCTCCGGCATCCGGAAGTTTTTTGATTTAGCTGCAGGGATGAAAGATGTCATTTCCTTAGGAGTTGGGGAACCAGACTTCGTTACTCCCTGGAATGTACGAGAAGCTACCATTCTATCAATAGAACAAGGTTTTACCTCCTATACGGCTAACCCGGGATTGCTGGAACTAAGGGAGGAAATCTCTTCTTACCTTCTGAACATTTTTGGTGTCAGTTATAAAGCCGAAAATCAAATCCTTGTCACGGTTGGAGCCAGTCAAGCGCTTGATTTATCTTTCCGTGCCATTTTGAACCAAGGCGATGAAGTATTAATTGTGGAACCGGCATTCGTCTCTTATGCCCCGTTAGTTTCCATTGCTGGCGGTAAACCCGTACCCATTTCCACATCACCTGAAAATGGTTTTAAGGTAACACCTGAACAAATTGAAAAGGCGATAACGGATAAAACCAAAGCTATTTTGCTATGTTCACCTAACAATCCAACAGGCAGTTCACTAATTAAAAAAGAGTTAATGGAAATTGCTAGGATTATTGAAGATCATGATTTATTAGTGGTTTCTGATGAAATTTACGCGGAATTATCCTATGACGAAGCCTTTACTAGCTTTGCATCCATCGAGGGAATGTACGAAAGAACCATTTTAATCAACGGATTTTCAAAAGGATTTGCTATGACAGGCTGGAGATTAGGGTTTCTAGCAGCACCAGCCGAATTGGTTCAAGTAATGCTAAAAATCCATCAATATACCATCATGTGTGCACCCCATATGCTGCAGCATGGTGCCCTTGAAGCCCTTCGCAATACATACAGAGAAGTTGAAAATATGAGAAACAGCTATCGACAAAGACGGAACTATATGGTTCAATCCCTTAATAAAATGGGTTTGGATTGCCATACTCCCGGTGGCGCCTTCTATGTCTTCCCTTCGATCAAAGCAACTGGTCTTACCTCAGAGGAATTTGCAGAGGAACTTCTCATTCAAGAAAAAGTAGCTGTTGTTCCTGGTAATGTGTTCGGTGAATGTGGTGAAGGATATATTCGCTGTTCCTACGCAGCCTCAATGGAACAGCTTCAAGAATCAATGAAAAGGATTCAAAGATTCATTAAAACTAAAGGTGTTTCTGTCGAAAGCACGTTGGAACATCAAACTCTTTAAAAATTTGTATGGAGATTGAGTAGGAGAAACTGATCAGTCCCTTAAACTCAGTCTCCTCATTATTTTTAGAATTTAACAACCAAATTCCACTCCTTCCCCTGCTTTGCTCCTTGAACAAGGAATAAATTCCTGTACCCTCTTGAAAGTAATCCTGTTCCCAATTGTACAATTAAATACTCAGCTATTATAAGAATTAGTTCAAGCACTTACATCTTGGCGCTTATATATATTAAATCAGAGTATGTATATTCTGGGGTGCTGATATGACAATTAGAGTAGCGAACGAAATGGAGACTGATTATATTCTTAGGCTTACAGGACATGTAATAGAAGAAAGCACAAGAAGTCATTCCACTAATGATCCCTATGGTGGTTATAACATGTTTCTGCCACTTATTCGGAATGGTGCGTATTACCTTATAGAGGAAGAAAGTGGTTGGTTAAAAGGTTGGGCATTAATAGGTTTAGATCGAAGTTCGATGACAGGGAAAAACATTGGCAACGTTTTTCATCTGTACGTCTTTCCCGGATACAGAAATTTTGGAATTGGAAAAAATTTAATAAAGGCTGGTATTCAAAATCTTTCTGCTTTAGGGGTTGAGACCATACAGCTGAATGTATTTACGGGTAATCCAGCTAAATCTCTTTATGAAAAGCTTGGCTTCAGAAGTATCTCTACATTTATGGAACTAAATGTAGGAAAAAGCTAATCGTTTGGTTACAGAAAAGCGTGCATTAACCTAAAACGATTAATGCACCTCTTCTCATATTTTTATCACTTTAATCTCAAGCGTTTTATTATAGAGTCCGAAAATTTAACACAACGTGTATAGTCCTTTGATTGAGGGGCTAACTCAATTTTCAAAGTTGCTGCTAGGTTCGTTTGAACAACAAGCATGTCTCTAAATGCATCAACGGCTCCGCAAAAATTAGGATAGAAGCTGTCACCAGTCCCCGCAACCCCTGTTACTAGGTTTCTTATATCCGGCCTTTCGAAGCCTCGATAAATTTGCCGTATTTCTTTAGGAATGCATCCATTTCCCCATGTATAGGTGGCAATAATAATAGCATCATAGGCCGCCATCTCCTCGATTGGAAACTCTTGAGCTATAAAAATTTGAAGGGAGTGAGAATATTTTTGGAAACACTTCTCCAATATTTCTATTAATCTTTTCGTATTTCCAGTGACCGAAGTATAAATAAGGGCTATTTTATAGCTCATCGAAGCCGTTGGACTGGGTAACCTTGGTATAGGTTCTGGATTTTTGCTCAAAGAAATCTGACTTTGTTTCATTGATCATCTCGTCACTGAATACCTGGATCCATGGCATTGAATTATTTCGATCCTCATAAAAATTTTCAAGTCCGAGCTGGCGAAGCCTTTTATTTGCCAGATATTCCACATAACCATTAAATTCTTTTAAGTCAATTCCATTAATATCTTTCAAAACAACTCCAGCCCATTCCTTTTCTAGGCAAACCGCTTTGCCGATTGTATCGTATATATACTGAATATTTTCTTCAGTATTAAGCTCGGGATTTTCCGCTAAAAGGATTCGGATAAATTGGGAAATAAAATAAGAATGCTGCATCTCATCCCTTTGGATATAGCTAATCATCGTACTCGTTTTGAGCATTTTTTGCTGACTTGCAAGATTATAGAAGAAGGCAAAACCTGCATAGAAATAAATACCTTCTAAATTAATAGAGTTGATCCCCAGTTCAAAAAGACTTTGGGGCGACGGATTTTGCCTGAACTTTTCATATGCTCCTAAAATAAGCTCGTTCCTCTTTTGAACAATCGGATCCTCCTTTGCCTCATTAAATCGATGATTTTGTTCACTCAAAGGGACTAAGGAACTCAGAATATAAGAATAGGATTCATTATGGACAGCCTCCTGCTGGGAAATGACAGCAAATATCGCTTTAAAGCTTGAATCTGTCACATAGTCCATCACCTGGCTCATTGTTGGTGTTTGAAGACTATCGAGGGAAGCAAGCTGAGTAGTTATTCTTAGAAAAATAACCTGTTCCTCCGGTGAAAGAGAATCCCATTGTTTAATATCATCCTGCATATTGATTTCCTGAGCCTTCCAGAAATTTGATAATAGTGTCTGATAAAGACCATACATTTGCGGATAGGCAATGTCATTCCAATTGAGCAATCCTGAAGACGCACCGTTGATAATACCTGTTGAACGGTTAGGCTCCAATGGATTTAATAATTTACTTTTATTTAATGGCATATTAATATTCATCTTTAATCTCCCTTTGATTAGCTATGGCAGGCTTCACATTCTTCGATTTCTGACTGAGAAGTACTTCTTACATAATAGGTGGTTTTCAAGCCCAGCTTCCATGCTTCTAGATGCAGGTTTAATAATTCTTTCGCCTTTATATCATGCCTTACGTAAATGTTAAAGCTGATTGATTGATCAATATGTCTCTGCCGTTTTGCGTTTTGCCTGATGCTCCACTTCTGATCAATTTGATGTCTGGCTCGCCGATAGAATTCATAGGTAATATGGTTGAGATCAGGAGCAGTCACTTTAAATTTAAAGTTTTTCTTCTCTTCTGCATATTCCACCGCATATATGGGGTCTATGCCATCGGTTGACCCGCCGATCTTTGCTGTAGATGAATTAGGGGCTACAGCCATCAGCCATCCATTTCGAATTCCTGTCTGCGCTACCTCTTCCTGAAGTTCCTTCCACCTTTTTGAGGTATACTCCCTTCTCTCAAAATATTTTCCTGTTTCCCATTCCGAGCCTCTAAATTGGCTGTAAGCTCCTTTTTCCTTTGCTAATTCATTTGATGCACGAATGGCATAAAAAGCGATATCTTCATAGAGATGATCAGCATATTGTACAGCTTCCTCTGATTCCCAATACATTCCTCTTAATGCCAGTAAATGATGCCAGCCGAAAGTTCCAAGACCGACAGCCCTGAATTTTTTATTCGTCACTTGTGCCTGTCCAACTGTTATAGTATTTAAATCAATCACATTATCGAGCATACGGACCTGTATATTAATGATTCTCTCAAGGACATTAGCAGGAACCGCTTTTGATAAATTAATAGAAGACAGATTACAGACCACAAAATCACCTGGTCTGCGAACAATGACTAAGTCACCATCCTCATTCTGGTACTCTTTTATAATGGTTGTCGGCGACATATTCTGAGAAATTTCCGTACAAAGATTACTGCAATAGATAGAAGTTCTTCCTTCTCCCACCAGATGTTTATTGGGATTTTGTCTGTTTATCTCATCCCTGTAAAACATATATGGCGTGCCTGTTTCAAGCTGAGCAACCATGATTCGCGCCATGATATCCATTGCCCGGTATGTTTTTCTCGGAAGTAATGGATTATTGACCGCTTCATTGTATTTTTCGGTAAAATGTTTTCTATCAATTTCATCGTAGAAATCTTCCAGTCCCAACGGATTTCCCTCTATATCTTTCCAGCCCATCTGCTGTTTCACTTGATGTGGGCAAAAAGTATGCCATAAACCGATACTTTTCCCCATTTCGTCTGTTTCAAGAAGCTTTTCCATAAATAAGTCAGGAATGCTAACACCGGTAAAAATATCATGAGCTTTACGACGTTCGTCTCCGTTGTTGGTCTTTAGATCCAGAAAGCCATTCATAATGTCTTTATGGAAAATATCCAGATAAATAGCGATTGCTCCCTGCCGCTGTCCGAGCTGGTCTACACTAACCGCCGTATCATTAATCAGGCGTATCCAAGGAATCACACCAGAAGACATTCCTTTGAAGCCTTTAATATCAGAACCAAGCGCTCGGACCTTTCCATAGTAGATTCCAATACCTCCGCCATCCTTGCTTAACCTTGCAATATCCCAATTATTTAAGTAAATACCATCAAGAGAATCATCAACTGTATCAATAAAGCAGGAGGATAATTGTCCATATGATTTACCGGCATTTGATAATGTAGGAGTCGCAACAGTCATATACAAGTTGCTCATAGCCCAATATGCTTCTTTTACGAGGGAAACCCTTTTTTCTTTTTTCTCCTTCAACATTAAGGTCATAGCTATAACCATGAATCTTTCTTGCGGGAGTTCATAAATGTTTCGTTCGTAATCCCTTGCAAGATAACGGTCAGCCAATAAAAATAAACCTATGTAATTAAATAAATGGTCCCTCTCAGCATTGATTTCGTGCGAAAATTCTTCCATTTCTTCCTTTGAATAACTTAATAAATCTGCAGAATATACCCCTTTTTTTACCAAGGTTTTAACTAACTGATAAAAATCTCCATACAGCAGAGCAGCATCATAATTTCGATTTTTCCCTGCTTCCCGATACAATTCATTGAGATAGAGTCTGGCAGCCACAAATGTCCATTCCGGCTGATCCATGGCAATCCTGTTCAAAGCATAAAACATTGCTTGCTGGTTGGCGTCTTGTTCTGTTAACTCCAATTCTGCCAATCTCTTTTTTAATCCGGATACCTCTAATCCATACTTTTTGGCTGCTTCATCGATAACCCTTATTACATTTTGGTGTTCCGCGTCCAGCTTTTTATTCATGTTTATCCCCTCCAATAAAATAAAAAATCCGCTCATGTTATTGAGCGGATGAAACGATCACACCAAAAGGAATATGAAAAAAAGAATTGGACAAACCTTCTGATTGCCATCGTTTCATCTTCCCAATCCCCGAGGAAGTGAAACTACTTAAGATATGACAGGTCTCCTGACTCATGCTTCACTCTACTTTGAACCCTTCCCATACAAGCACCCGTTTCCGAGCATATTGTAAAGTGGTTTGTTCATTTCGTCGCATTTACAGTTGCGGGGGCAGTTCTGGATTTAAACCAGATTCCCTATTAAGCCTACTGGCATCGCATCTCAAGGCGTAACTATATGTAGTTGTTTTTAATTAAGAAAATCAATATGTAGAAATTATATTTTTTATGTTAGCGGAAATTTCTATATAAAGCAAGTAATTATGTATTGGCTTAAATTTAATTTTCCATTCTGTTCATTTTTTTTAGAAGGCTATGATAAACTTGCCCCGTTGATTTTGCTCTCGGCGCTTGCTTTCCGCTTCTGGTGTCTCCCTTTGACACTCTTTTCCCCCCAGGACATTGACACTGCATCCTCGTATTCACACCGCACGAAGGAAATGCAAATGCATTTTCGAAGAGTTTCCCGTCTTCCGCACCGATCAACATTGCAAAACCCACAAAATGATCCTTTACGCAGCGTTTTAGAAAAAAAGCTTGAATACACTCCAATTTAGCCGGAAAGAATACTGTTAAAAGCAGAGGTGAAGATGATGGATTCCCAGTCCTATACAGCAGCTAACCTGTCAGACAATTTAGTTGATGAGCTAAAAACTATTGAGGATAAGCTTAGCGAAAAGGCGAACAAGAAAGTTGTAGTTATCGCCTATGAAAAGGAAAATCAGGATAAACTAGATTAAATAATCAAAAAAGAGAAGTAGTCACTCTATTTCTCTTTTTTGTGGTTATTTTAATTCGTAACAAAAGTTATATCCGTTCTTTTAAAATTTAACTGGATTTCCCACTAAAACAATGCCATGATTGACAGGTAAATACAAAAAACAGAGCATGCAAATAAGATTAAAGCTCTTGTAAAACTCCTCCTAATTTTAATACCATAAGTACAAAAGAATATGGCCGCTGCTAATTTTGAACTACTCTGCAAATAAGCATGATTTGAAAAAAATGAACTGCTTAAAATAACGGAAGCTAGAAAAGTTATAGAGATTATTAATTTGAACCATAAAGGTTCATTCAGAAACCCTCTAATCATAAATTTTATCCTTGGCATGAGGATATCTCCCTTCAAAAAAACTGAATTGGTAATTAAGCATATGTTGGGATTAAAAAAGTATCACTTTTAGGAGTTTCCTAAATTGGGTTATATGAATTTTATTTATGGTCCTGTTAGCCCAAGCAATTCTGTATTTGGCCCTTGTTCCCCTGCTATTTAGCAAGTTATTTTTCTAAAATTTCGAAAAACCCCTTTTCTGCCCATTTATACAGTAAAAAAGCTGCCAAAATGACAGCTCTGGTCTAATGATATCCCCTTTAAGTTAAAAATCCCCTTCTTGAGGGGATTTTTGTTTCGGATATCGTATGTTCTATTATACAGTCCCATTTTTGCTAAAAAACTCAATTCACGGTTATTTTTCTTACAAGGGAAACGAATATAATTAAATAGTATTTTTCTTTTAGATGTTTATAGATTTGCAAAATATAGGGAGGCGAACAGTAAAGATGGTTCCTTTTCCTATTTCACTGCTCACTTTGATGGCTCCATGGCGGGTATCCACAATCCATTTTGCAATTGAAAGTCCTAGACCTTGCCCCCCATTTGTCTCCCCCGGGACTTATCAGCACGATAAAACCGTTCAAAAATATGAGGGAGGTCCTTTGCCGCGATACCCATTCCATTATCCTGTACTTTGATAAATAGATCGTTTCCTTCATGAGACAAATATAATTTTACAGTTCCTCCATTCGAAGTGTATTTAATAGCATTATCTAAAAGAATGTTTAATAGCTGCAATAATCTTTGAGGGTCTCCGGTTACAGGTATGGCAGCAGGGGTTTTCAAGTCAAGTGTGATTTCCTTTGCATCAGCAAGAGGGCGAATGGAGTCTGCTGTTTTTTCTCCCTGTTCGCAAAAATCAAAAGCTTCTGCCCTGGTCTCTAATAAATTTGAATCCGAACGGGCCAGTGTTAACAAATCGCTAACGAGATTGGTCATTCGCTTTACTTCCTGCCTCATATTCAAAACTACTTTTCCTATAAAATCTTCCTTTTGAGATTCGATCGTCATTTCCATTGCATCAATGGAAGATAACAAATCACTTAATGGTGTACGGAGCTCATGTGAGGCGTAAAGCAACGAATTTTCTTTGTCTTGTAAATGCTCCGCTAATGGGAATCATCGCTCTTTTTGACATAATAAAACTAATGTATAATGCAATCCCCAAAAATGCTAATGGTGCAGGAAATTGGTTTCCAGCCTGCACTTCTGCCTCCATCAGTAAAACTTTCTCTTCTGCACGGGCCATTCATCTCGCAATTGAGTCTGACTGGAAGGAAACCGTTGCTTTTTGGATTTGCTTCATTGACTGTGCAACATTTGCTCTTGAAGCAAGAATGATTTTCTTTTGCTGCATCTGCTGGTAGGTCACTTTTAGCTGCTCTAATTTTTCCAAAATAATTTTTGTTTGCTCTTTAATTGACTCCAGTTGTCCTTGGTATAGGCTTAGCTGCTTTTCATGAGTGAGTTTTTCCTGGACAGCCAATTTAGCGATTTCTTCTTCACCCTGGTCAATTGCAAGCTTTGCCTGGCGGGTTCTCTTTTCTACTAATGCCTTCGTCTCAGTTATAAGAGTCTCTTGCTTTTTTCTGCAAAAATTTGTCTGGCTAATGCCTTTTGACCTTTTACAATCTCCTGTTCCATTTCCCTTGTTTTCATTCAGCATTGCTATTTACTTCAACGGGACCCTATTGGGGGTCCTTCTTTTAATTGTTAATGATTAACAGTGCAACTAACTGGATATATTCTGTGAAAGAGTAAAGTAACCCAAACGAGAAAATTGCAAACTCTTTCTATCACTTGTTCAGCCATTACATGACGTGAATAAGGCATCCCATTCTTGAAAGACCGTTCCACTACTTCAACGTAAGATGCTGCAACAAATCGAAGAAATAATTGCCCATCCGAAATATGTGTTAGAGATCATACTGCTTTACCTGTGCGTCCTTTTATGCACCCCATTATTACAGGTAACCTTCTTAATGTAATTAATCCCTAGCACATTATAAATATATGGTGATAAATGAATTTATGGAGCATAGGCATCCGTTTCAATGTTGTTAATTTTCCGCGCTTGTCCACTTCAAACCAATTATGTTTTTCATATGTTACTAATAACTCAATAAGGAGGTGGAATTCATATGGATGAAAGAGTCAGAGAAAGGCTATTGAAAATCCAAGAAGTTCTCCAAGAGCAACTTCTTACTCAATTACAGACACAGCGTGTAGTCCAATCACAGAACCAGCGGCAGGCGCAACTTCAAGCGCAACTGCAAGCGCAACTGCAAGCACAGCTACAACGACAAACTCAAGCACAGGCACAAAATGATACTGACACTGTAACTTTAACAAATGTGGGTAACCCAATCGTTGTCGTGAATTGCAACTGTGATAATCAGAAACACAAAAAGAAATGGTAGAAAACAATCTTTTTTAAGTTCTTGCGTTGCTGTCCCTTAAGAGGCTTTGACTGATTCACCAGGCCAGACCCTTTACACCTCTAAGGAAGCGCCACAGTCGGTGCTTCCTTCACTCTGTTACACAGTATGGGTCTTAATTGTTTTTTAAGTTGTTTTAATTTCTGCTCTCATTCATTTATTCCTTCGATTTTATTAATTAACATATACAAAAATGAAGTTGTTTATCTTGAAGAGATAAATTCGGATTTACTTCAAAACTTAGGAAAACCTTTTGATGGAAACAGGCTAATAAAGTTTATAATTTGTGTCAACCTGCTTATAAGTCTTCAATCGATTTTTTGAAAATTTAATACACCTGAAGAAATTGCACCATGGGGTTAAATCCATTATGAGAATTAACAACAGTATCAATGTTGGTAAATCTGATAACATCCACCATTATGAAGGGATCCATGGTGGTGGCGTAAAGGATAGCTCCCATATCCATGGCCGTAACCATGCTAATCAATCAATCGGTTGGAAACGCAAACCGAAGTGACATCAAAACTATGAACCAAGGTGGTAGTGAAAGTGAGACGTGGGTAGGTAAGCGGCGGTAGTCCAGGCAGTGCGCTTGGCATTCAAGTTAGCTAGGGTGCTTGTGGAGATGCTCAAACTAAGAATCGTAATGTGAGAAATAAAAGCGATTCTATGAACGAGTAGGTAAATTTAAGGGCAGGAGGTATCTCCGCCCTCTTTCTGTTTTAAGGCTCTATTAAAAACATTGTTGATTTATTACCAAAGAAAAAAGACCAATTAGTTCGGGTCTTTTTGTATGCCACTATTGATAATCAAAAATATAAAGAGTCCATTAGACCCTATTATTGTTTATTGCTATATTTATATGTTAATCGTTCTTCCTTTTCCTATTGTCGGATTCTCAATTCTAACCCTTGGATTTCTTTTGGTAGAAATTCTTGAATATTTCCACGGATTTGAGGAAAACCATGATGGTAAATTACATTTAATGCATTATTGCCGTGTTCATTGATAAGTTCCAATCGATTTTTGGTCTCTTTTAGTGATTCTTTAAGATTTTCTATAAGACTGGGCATTCACATAATCCCTTTCAGCGGAAAAAAGTTTTTTCATAAACTTACTGATTGTAAATTATAAAATAAGGAACTTAACTCTGCTGTGATATTCATCACACCCCTCATCCTTTTTCCTGAACTAAGAGCAAGGGAAATAGAAACTAAACATATGGGTTAGTCTCTCAAGATTATTTGTTAGCGTTGTTGCCAAGCTCAACTCGATAAGCAAACTACACGAGAATTGCCATTGAAATAAGCACTTTTGTTATTGTGGATGTATGCTCCATAAAAATTTTTCCTAGCCCCTTTAACCGCCTCCGCATTCCTTTTTCTTACATTATTTATATCTTATTTTTACATAGAAGTTCGAAGTATAAAATTAAAAGTCTATTTAAACTCCCCGATAATGGAACCACATTTGTTTTGGATGCGATGCTTTATGGGTGCCAGGAACCGTTCCGATTAAACAAATCAGCTTGTTTATTCAATTAAAAAAGGCCTTAGGAAGTGTTCCTTAAGCCTTTTCTGTACTATTATTTAACTAATTTAAAAGCTTCTTTAAATTGGATTTCAATAAACTAAAGCTGCTTGCCCCTCATTGTTATCATAGCGAGTTTATCATTATCTTATTTCCTTATAATAGAAAATCGTTTTTCTTGTTCGAATTTTTTCCCATTTTGGTCCACTTTAATGGTTGCAGTATAATCCCCTTCCATTTGCAGATTGGCGTTGCCAGTATACAATCCATCTCCTGTTTCATTAGCGACCATGGAATCATTCCCAGGTTTCATATTCATCCCCTGCATTTTAAATTTAACACTAATTTTTGCACCTTTTATTGGGTTACCTTTATTATCAGTAACTTTCATTTTTATCGGCGAAACTTGACCAGGGGTAAATGTTTTTGGTGTCAAAAGGTCCACCTTTAAATGTTCCGAATTACATCCCGCTATAAAGATAAGCAACATACTAACACAAAAAACAGCTAATCTTTTCATCATATCTAACCTTTCATATATTTTTTCTTTAGTAAATCTCGCATACATAAGATGGGTTTACCATTTTTTTAATCACAATACTTTTATGGAAAAAGATAACCCAATCTCCCAAATCAGCTGCTGCATCCATGCATTGAAAAAGTTATAAATATAATCTTTTCCTTGTAAAACAACAGAAATTCTTTCCACTATAAACACTTCCGATACGTTTTTACTTATTTTATGCCACTTTGTTTCTTTTTCCGTGGATATAATAAAAAACACCCTTTTGAAAAGTACTCTGTAAACGTTTATTACAATAAAAACAACAAATATCAAGCCTTTGAAGTGGAAGGAGATATAGTAAAGGAAAAGGAAGAATCGTTTAACCCGGACAAAACAGCTGAATGTTCTGCTGTTTTTCTTCACGACTCTGTCTGGCAGCATCTACTCCACGTATTATCGCGGTTTATTTACTAAACTTTTTAAAAATTATTTTGGCATTATGCCCGCCAAATCCTAATGAGTTTGTTAGCGCGATTTGAATATCTTTTTCCTTAACTATGTTGGGAACATTAATCTAAATCAAGTTGTTCATCAGGTGTTTCAAAATTAATAGTTGGAGAGGATTCCTTACTTATAAAAATTTACATTCTTTTGAAGGAAGTTATACCGATGCTGGTTAAAAACGTTATTACCTTTCCTTTATTCAAATTATAATCATAAAGGGAATTGATAATAACAAAAGTGATTGATAAAATAATTAAGGATTTAAAAGAAAAAAGTGTAAAAAAGGAGTACATAAAAATGATAAATAAAATTGGAAAAGTTACTGTCTATGTGAAAGACCAAGAAGAAGCAAAAGATTTTTGGATTGATAAAATAGGCTTTGTCCTAAAAATGGAACAACCTATGGGGCCAGACTTTTCCTGGATAGAGGTTGGGCCTAGTGATGACGAGTTTACTACATTGGTCCTCTATTCTAAAGAGGCAATGGAACAGCAAAAACCAGAGGCCGTTGCTCACCCATCTATTCTTTTCAGCACAAACGACATAGAAGCAGCCTATGAGAAAATGAAACAAAATGGCGTAAAAGTTGAAGATCTGTTAAGAATGCCATTTGGAACGATGTTTTCATTCAAAGATCAGGATGGGAATGATTATTTATTAAGAGAAGATAAGTAATAGTTGGATCTAATATGTACACATAAAAAAAGCAGAGTAATTCAAAATGTACTCTGCTTCTTTTATGTGTTTTATAGATACAGCACAATTATGGAACTGCTTTTAAAATAATTGGTTGTTTACTCAAGCGCCTTTCGAAGATCCTCAATTAAATCTTCTACATCCTCTAGCCCTACCGAAATGCGAACCAAACCTTCAGTAATGCCGAGCTCTGCTCTTCGCTCCGCTGGAATGGATGCATGTGTCATGCGGGCCGGCACGGATATTAAACTTTCAACCGCACCAAGACTCTCAGCTAAAGTGAAGTAATGAATTTTACTTAATAGATGATCCGCTTTTTCCCCACTGCCCACATCAAATGACACCATTCCTCCAAAACCTCTGGCCTGTTTTTTGGCAATTTCATGGTTTGGATGGTTCTCAAGGCCAGGATAAAATACCTTTTTGACAGAAGGATGCTGATTCAGGAAATTTACAATAGCTGCAGTATTTTCCTCTGTCTCTTCCATTCTGATACCCAAGGTTTTGATCCCCCTCATTAATAGCCATGAATCCTGAGGTCCCAGTACACCACCTGTAGAATTTTGCACAAAGTGGAGATCCTGTGCAAGCTTCTCGGTGTTTACAACCACAAGACCTGCTACCACATCGCTATGTCCTCCAATATATTTGGTGGCACTGTGCAATACAATATCTGCACCAAGTTCAATTGGATTTTGCCAGTAAGGGGTGGAGAAAGTATTATCAACAATTGTTAAGAGACCGTTTTCTTTTGCCAAACTGGAAGCTGCCTCAATATCTGTAATTTTTAAAAGCGGATTGGTTGGTGTTTCTAAATAAAGAGCTTTGGTATTTTCACGTATCTCACTGTGGATATTTTTCGGGTTGCTTGTATCTACAAAGGTCGATTCAATTCCGAATCGATTCAGCACTTTGCTCATCACCCGGAATGTTCCGCCATATACATCATCTGTCATGATGACATGATCTCCTTTATTAAACAGCATCATGACTGCTGTAATAGCAGCCATTCCCGAACCAAAAGCAAAGCCGGCAGTGCCGCCTTCAATATCTTTTATTAATTCTTCAAGAGCCTGCCTTGTTGGATTACCGGTACGTGAATATTCAAAACCTTTATGTCCCCCTACACCTTCCTGTTTGTAGGTACTGACCTGGTAGATTGGCACTGAAACTGCACCAGTATGCGGGTCACTGCTGATCCCGCCATGAATAAGCTTTGTCTTCCTTTTCATCTTAAATCCCACCTTCATAAATATTCTTACTTAAGTATCTTTCACTTCCATCTGGAAAAATAACGACAATATTCGTTTCTGTAGCTGCCTGTTCAGCTTCAATAAGAGCAGCCTTAAAAGCTGCACCCGATGAACTTCCAACCAAAAGTCCTTCTTTTAATGCCAGTTCACTTACAAGGCTGAAGGCATCCTGATCAGAAATAGTATGGATGTAGTCAAAATAAGACGGGTCCATGAAATCAGGCAACGATTCCATTCCAATCCCTTCTGTTTTATGAGGTCCTGGCTGCCCGCCATTGATAATTGAACCCTCAGGTTCAACAATTACCGTTTTGATATCCTTATTTTTTTCTTTAAAAATTTAGCCGTACCCATGAAGGTCCCGCCAGATCCAGCTCCAGCAACGAATATATTCACTTTTCCATCCATCTGATTCCAGATTTCAGGACCAAGGGTTTTATAATACGTTTGAGGATTGGCAGGATTGGAAAATTGCTGAGGACAGAAGGAACCAGGGATTTCTTCCACCAGCTCTGCAGCTTTTTCAATAGCTCCCTTCATACCTTTTTCAGTAGGGGTGTGAACGATTTCCGCTCCTAACGCCTTCATAATTAGCTGCTTTTCTGTACTGAATTTCTCAGGAACACAAAAGATCACATTTATATCTTGGTTTAGCGCAGCAAGGGCTATACCAATCCCAGTATTTCCAGCGGTTGGTTCAATTATAGTTCCGCCTCTTTTTAACCTTCCGCTTTCAATTGCATCTCTTAGAAGCTCCTGACCTAATCGGTCTTTCACACTTCCTCCTGGATTCATAAATTCAAGCTTGGCAAAAATATGGACACCTTCCGGCAAAGAAAAGCTGTTTATTTCTACAATTGGAGTATTTCCGATTATTGAATGGATATCTTTAAATACCTTCATACAAACACCCTTTCCGGGCTATTGATTTATTTCTTTTTATTATTTTGCCACTTCTAACATCAGAAATAGCTGGAAAGGTTTATAATTTAACACCCTCCATAATCCAGACAAAATCATTGCATCGAAAAAAAGATACTAAAAAACCGTTTTTCTCCATCATTCCTTTTAAAATGGGAATGGTCGAATAGTATTCGGACTGCAGATTGCTCGCAAGATTATGGAAGCCTTTTTCCTTTGCATTGTTAATTGCTTTTAAATAATCTTTTTCGGATTCATACATTGTATCAGCGAACACTATTTTACCTTCTTTAGGCAAAAGTTTGCCATAAAGGCTAATCGCTTCCTCTTTTTCTACATCAGTTAAATGATGAAAAGCATATGAACTGACAATGGACATAACGTTATTTAGCTCAGGAAATACCAGGAAGTCGCCATCCATAACTTCCGCATGTCTTCCCAGTTTTTCTTTTGCAATTTTCCTCATCGGTTTTGATGGTTCTATTCCTGTTACTTTATGCCCTTTCTCGAGCAGCTTAACAGTAATATTGCCTGTTCCTACACCGAACTCCACAACATTTCCCCTTGAACGTAAAGCCACTTCCTCCAGAATTTTATCGTATTTCTTAAATACCTCTTTATATTCCTCATCTTGCCCCAATACTGAAGCATCATAAGAATCGGCCCATTCTTCAAAAACATCCAGAAATTCTCTTCCCATTTCCTTCACACCTCTGGTAAACTTATAAATCCTATAAGCATACTATGTTTTAAAAGAAAACCTGTTCTCAATTTAACATAATGATCTTGTATTATCAATTCGAATCATCCAAAGACCTATACTTCCCAGGCAGAAAGGTGTTAGTCCCCCCCTGGCATACTATTCTGCTTCGAATGAAATCAAGCTGCCCTTATTGTCAGATGCCCACAGCAAATCATCGAAAAAATCATGCACCATTAGGAGCTTTTCGGCCACAGCGTTTTTAGCACAAATGGATATCAGCGGACTTCCCTATAAAAAACGGCTGAAAACATAGAACGATTAGCAGCAGAAGTTGTTCCTGTTATCCGAAAAGAGACGAGGAAATAAAAAAGAGGCGGACCTTTAATTGGTCCGTCCTTCTCCTATACTTCTTGCACCTGTATATTAGGCTGGCGCTTGAATTTCGCAATAAAGAAAGTTAATGTGGCAGCTAGGAATAAAGCAAAGAAGATGGCAATATGTCCAATGCTATCCCACATAAATCCAAAATCTCCTGTTGAAATTACCGATCTAAATCCAGAAATTGAATAGGTCATTGGCAAGTAGTGCATGATGTCTTGCAGGAATTTAGGACTTAGTTCAATTGGATACGTTCCCGCACTGCCTGTTAATTGCAAAATCAAGATAATAACAGCCAGGAAACGTCCCGGATTATCAAGCACAGTAACAAGGAATTGAACAATAGCTAGGAATGTCCAGCTTGTAAAAATAGTTAGCATGATAAAATAGGGAACACTCTTTACTTCAAGCCCAAGGCCCAACAACATGATAGCATCCACTAATAGCGCCTGGCCAATTCCCACCGCTAAAATAACCCCTGCTTTACCCATAAACCAGCTGAATCCGCTCTTCGGTTTTGAGGCTGGGTCAAACATTGGAAAAATAACTGAGAGCATAAGCGCACCAACAAATAGACTTAATGACAAGAAATAAGGTGCCAATCCAGTTCCGTATGTTGGAACATGGTTCATTTTCTTATCCTCAACATTTACTGGCTTTGCAAACATATCATAAACATGTTTGTTGGCTTTCACCTCACCAGCTTCTTTAGCTCCGCTTCCCAGCTGGTCGCTCAATTCTTTTGAGCCATTGGAAAGTTTATTCATGCCATTTGATAACTCATTTGAACCATTTGACAGGCTGGTCATTCCGCTATTCAATTCTTTTTGTCCTCTATAAAGCGAAGTTGTACCATCTGTCAGTTGTTTTGATCCCTGTGCAAGTTTATTGGTTCCGTTTTGCATTAAAGCAGAGCCGGAAGCTAATTGCCCTAATCCTGAAGTTAGGGAACTGCTGCCATTCTCAATCTGGCTAAAACCTTGTTGGGCTTCATCAAGCTTGGAACCAAACTGGGCAAGCCCCTGCTTTAACTGTTCCTGTCCACCAGTCAGCTTATTAGCTCCTCCTGATAATAGGTTTATCCCATCTTCTAACTTTTGTTGGCCTTGATTTAACCTATTAGCACCTGCAGCCAATGAGTCGGAACCTTGTTTAATTAGCTCAGCATTGCTTGCCAAAGAACCAACACCGCCGGCTACCTGCTGGCTTCCGTCCGATAATTGAGAAAGATTTTCCTCAACTATTTTTAATTCTGCCTGTTCCTTTGGATTAAGCGTACCTTTTTCCATCTCTTTTACATTTGCGAGCAGATCCTGTAAACCGTTACTAACCTTATCAGCACCCGCTTTGGTTTTATCTGCCCCATTCTTCCATTCTCCAACGGAAGAAGAGAGTCCAGAGGCACCTTCTGCAATACTTTTTGAACCATTTTGCAGTTCAGGCATACTTCCCGCGGCTGAAGCTAAGCCATCAGATAATTGCTTTGTTCCAGCCTCCGATTGCGTTGCACCTGCTAACAGCTTAGTATTCGCCTCTTTCATTTGCCCGAGGCCCGTGCTGAATTGCTGCAATCCGCTTTGAAGCTGTTGTGAACCAGAAGAAGCAGAATCTACTCCTTTAGAGAAAGCAACTGATTTTTCTGCTAGAACCTCAAGATTTTGTTCTAACGTCTTGGCACCTGAATTAACCGTCTTTGCCCCGTCCTCTAAATTGGTTGTGCCGTTTCCCGCTGTTTTAATTCCTTCAGTTAGACGATTTGCACCATCCTTGGCGTCGGTAATACCTTTATGGAGTTCTCCGGCACCGTTACTAGCCTTATTCAACCCTTCTGCTACATCTTTTAAAGATTTGAACATAGACTCAGCATACGTTTTCGTTACAGAGCCTGAAACTTCTTCTTTTATTTTTTCAATGGCTGAGTCACCAATTTTTGAGGACAAATAGTTGTTACCTTCATTAACTGTATAGATTAAATTGAGTTTTTTTGGATGATCACTTTGCAGTGTCGTTGCATTTTTTGAAAAATCTTCAGGTATTTCAATTTCTAAATAATAATCCTGATCTTTCAGGCCTTTTTTAGCCCTGCTTGCACTGACAAATTCCCAATTAAAGGTTTCTTTCTTTTTTAAATTCTTAACTAAATCATCGCCAATTTTTAACTGCTTGCTATTGTAAACGGCACCCTGGTCATTGTTTACAATTGCAACTGGCATTCTGTCCAAATGGGCATATGGATTCCAAAAAGCCCATAAGTAAGTTCCGCTGTAAAGCACCGGAATCGTCATCACACCGATAATGGGGATTAGCAACTTCCGCGTGCGAAGGATCCGCATAAATTCACTTTTTATCGATGCGAAAGCATTCATTATATTCACCTCATTGATAGTCTTGTTGTAATCTAATTGACTAAAAACCTCATTTAGTCATTTTTCAGCAAAAAAAGAAACTCTAATCCGAAAGTCGTTTTAATAAAAATACCTTCATTATTTCTGCGATTTTTTCGGAACTTAAAGCTTCGTGATTCTTTTCCCAATCCGATACTAGAGCAATGTATAGCTTAAACAGCAAAAAACTAGTTATCTCCAGGTCAGTCTGCAAAATCGTATGATTAACGCCCTCTAGTTTATGCTTAATATAAGCAATGATTTCATTCTCTATATGCTGAAGCATTTCCGTAACCGCTAATGTCCCCATCTCTTTCTCTTCCTGGATTAGTTTGATCATGAGCAAATGCTCCGAGCGGAACTCAAGCATCCGAAATAAAGCACGATGGACATTTTCCGTAAAGGGCAGTCCTGGCTGAATTACAGCCTCCGCCTCTGCTTTCATCTCGTGTACTAAGGTAGAAGCAATTTCAGCAAATAACTCTTCCTTGTTTTTAAAAAAGGTATAAATGGTGCCTTTGCCCACACTAGCTAGTTTTGCGACCTGATCCATTGTTGTCGCTTTATAACCAAACAAAGAAAAGGATTTTTCAGCGGCCTCAACAATTAACTTTCTGCGATCTATTCCCATAACTTCACCTCTAAAATCAAAATGACTATTTTTGTTTTTTGGTCATTTTTAATACTGTATTAATATACCACACTGTTTTTTGGGATTCAACCATAAGAAAATAAAAAAACCGCCCTGTTGAGCGGTCATATTTCTTTGGTTTCTACATTGAAAAGGTCTAACAAAAACATGAGCAAAGGAATCCCTAATAACATTCCCCATACCCCTAAATAATGCTCAGATATGATTAAGGTTAAAAAAGCCAGGAAAATAGGAAGTTTAGTCGCTTGTGACATTAATTTCGGGTTAAGAACATAGCTCTCCAAGGCGTGAAGAATCAAAATCAGAACCACTACCGATAAGACTTTTGATATACCGCCGATTGTAAACGCAATAATAGCAAGCGGTACAAAAGAAATGATGGCTCCAACTACTGGTATCAGTCCCAAAATAAACATCATAACACCAAGGCCGATAACCTGATGAAATCCAAGTATTGTTAAACCAATAATCGATAAAACAGCATTTATCAGGGAAATAAGAATTTGCAGCTGGAGAACCCGGCCAAAGGTATTGGCAAAATTCGTCCCTAAGTATTTGTAATACGAATAGAAAAAATGGATATTACTTGTTTCTAGTTTTTTGCAAAAATCTGCTATCTCTTTTTTACCAATTAATAAGAAAAAGCTTAAAAGGAAAGCCAACACCAATTGAAGACTGAATTCACTTACATGCGGGATAGCATGAATGATTGATGTGACAGCTTCTTTTGCATACGATTCCAAATTTATGTCTTTTAAAAATGCTTCAATTCTTGGATTTAACTGATTCGTATATTTGTCGATATTAAACGAAGCTATATTTTTGGCTATTCCGCTTAATTCTTTTGCTGAACGTGTGATATATCGTGTCAAACCGAAAATGACGGCGAAAAGAATAACAGCATACATCACAACGGTGATCAACTTCTCTTTGACCGGTACCACTTTTGAAATGGTTTTACGGAGAACTTGTTGAAGACTGTTAAAGAGATATGAAAAAATAAAGGTCAATAACAATAAATTCAACAACCCTCTAATACTGTACAAAACAATTACCAGCAATACCAAAGCAATTACCTTTTTGACTCCATTGTCTTTAAAAAAACTTTTCAAAAGCTCCATGTGTTTCCTCTTTCCTATACTATTGATAGATACAGTATATCAATAACTCTGCTTACATTTTATAGAAAAATCATTAACCAAGCAAAAAAGACCGACTAAAGGTCATTTTGTTTGAAAAATCAAAGACACTTTCTTATCGAACAACCATGATTTGTACAGAATTATCCGGATGAACGGCCTTTTACTTACTAGGGAAGCCAGATTCGTTGTTCAAAGACCTTCAAGTGCTCAAAACCCTTAAACCAATTCCACATTCTTACACTATTGATCAGCCAGGCATTAGAGTAATTTTGTAATTATCAATCACAAGAATCATAAAAGTACTCCATTTCGCATTTACATAGTTTTAACGGAAGCCTCTATTTGTTTCCTTTTTTTAATCCAACTTAGAAACTCGGTCACAAAAGGCTACCTACCCATCATAATATGAAGGCAGTTTTAAACAATTCCCTTTTTTATAGAACAATTTACATAAGGAAAATAAGACCAATTATTAGTGTAAGAGATTATAATAGTATATAAATATCACAAATGGGGTGTTTGGTTGGAAAGCAAAAGTAAAAACAAAACGGTATGGGGAAGCCTGATTGCTTTAGGAACTTTTTTCGCTGGAAAACTTAAATTTCTTGCTTTTTTTGCAAAGCTTATAAAGTTTAAAACATTAATTTCCATGTTCATTTCTGTGGGGGTTTATGCACTTGCGTATGGTTGGAAATTTGCCGTTGGGTTCGTCTATTTATTGTTCATGCATGAAATGGGTCATTTAATTGCCATGAAGAATAAAGGCTTTCCGGTAAAACCTGCGATTTTTATTCCATTTGTAGGGGCTGTTATTAGCGTGGATCCAAGGCAGATTCCCAATGCGAAAGTAGAATCCTATATTGCGTTCGGCGGTCCTATCCTTGGGTCAATCGCATTCCTTCCCTTTGCCGGATTGTATTGGGCAACGAATGAACCTCTTTGGGGTGTGTTAATGTTTGTTGGTGCCTTCCTAAACTTTTTCAATCTTGCTCCAGTTTCCCCGCTCGATGGCGGAAGAATTGTTGGTGTATTATCACCGAAAATTTGGTTTTTAGGTCTTTTAGGAATGGCTGTGTACACATACTTCAATCCAAGCATTATTATGTTTCTAATCCTCATATTTGGCATAACTGCTCTTTTCGATCGACGAAAACAAATCCTGCATCATGATCTTTTGATAGATCAAATTGCTTTTTTAGAAAAAGAGCTTTTTGCCGGTTGGGGAAACCCGGAAGAAAACGAATGGATTTTAACTCAAATCCAACAAGAAGAAAGAAGATTGGAGAATCTTGACTATTTCAAGAAACGGAAGCTGAAAATACAAATGGAATTGATAAAATACAAGAAAAAAGTGCTCGAAGAAAAGGACAACAGTCTCAAAAGTTATAACGCTGAACTTTTAATGGAACAATTCGAAAAAAATCTTTCTGCCGATTTAAAAAACTTCAAATCTGAATTAAACAGGCTGAAAGGCTACTATAAAACGGATGCTAAAACCAAATGGGCTGTTCTTATAACCTATCTTGTTTTAGTTATATTTCTAGCAATATTCGTGGGATATGGTCACAGCATCATGGAAGCACACAGGGATGTTATCAGATAAAAAGAAGAGATTTAATGGAGAAGGGGTTATAGGAGCCATGTAAGTGCTAAACTGGGGATAAATACTTTAAGAAAACAACTTCCTGGGTAAACTCTTAGTAACATGGTGCTTTGTTACTTGAAAATACTGTGAGGCAAGAGCTTTATGTTATCGCTGAGAGTGGCGGGCCACAAGCGCGAGGCGCCGAAGCTAATTAGTTTTTTAATTCCAATAATATAATACATTCGATAAAGGAAACTTTATCCCTTTTCATTTCATGACCTGGAATTTCAAGCACATAAAAGTGCATTAACAAGTGATTCGGTGCAATAGCCAATCTCGGCGTGCATTAAGAAATCTTTTTATGCATTCCTTATTTGCAATCATGCATTCCTTCCTTGAAATCGTGCATTTCTATTAAAAAATCATGCATTCATTTCTCGATTTCGTGCATTTCTATTAAAAAATCGTGCATTACTTTCACATGGTTCTTCATTTCTTTTTAAAATTTTTTCATTTCTTTTAAATAGCTCTTAAATTCTATCGTAAAATACTTCATTTCTATTTAAATGTTCTTTTTTCCCTTCAAAAAGTCCCACTTTTTCCACAAGACGGGGGTTTTTAACAGAAAGTGTGTTCAAAGTTATTTTGATGTTGACTTAGAAAAACTAGGCCTTTGCCTAAAGGACTTCGCGATGCCCTAGTTCTGATTATGCCTTCAGCATTTATAATTAGTTTCAAAAGAGGACCTTTTTACAGGTCCTCCATTTTTATGATGTTTGCCTGAATTCTTCTAATTTCCTCTTCCCTATTCCAAACGCAAAATACCTAATCGTAATAAGGACTAAAAATACAATTCCAGCAATAAGTGAAATACGGGTATCCTTTTTAAACCACATACCTACTAATAGAGTACCAAGAAAACCTTCTTCCTTTAAAGCCTGTGTAATATTTTCTAGGAAGCTATTAATCCCTTTCTAATAAAGAAGCGCCTGCGATTCCGGGATGAGTCATTTCATAAGGATCCAGGATTAAATTTAGTTCCTCTTCAGTCAGAACATCATATTTTAAACATAATTCCCTAATCGGCGCTCCGCTTAAGATGGCTTCCCTAGCAATACGAGCCGCAACTTCATAACCAATGTGCGGGTTAACAGCAGTAATCACCCCAACACTCTTCTCTACATACTCTTTTAATCTATCTTCGTTTGCTTTTATCCCTTCTACACAATTATCTGTAAAAGTACGAAATGCATTATTCATAATGCTGATCGATTGAAGCAGATTAAAAACCAAGACAGGCTCCATGACATTTAATTCGAGCTGTCCGGCTTCTGAAGCTAGGCAGATCGTATGGTCATTACCAATTACCTGGAATGCGACTTGGTTAATAAGCTCTGGCATAACAGGATTAACTTTTCCAGGCATAATCGATGATCCAGGCTGTCTGGCAGGTAATGTGATTTCCCCTAGTCCTGCCCTCGGACCTGAAGCCATTAACCGAAGGTCATTTGCGATTTTTGACATGTTCATCATACAAACCTTTAATGCTCCGGAAACTTCTGTATATGCATCCGTATTCTGAGTTGCATCGACAAGGTGTTCAGCACCCGTTAACGGCAGACCGCTGATGTCAGCGAGATGCTTAACCACTAATTCAATGTATCGAGGGTAAGCGTTTAATCCGGTTCCGACAGCAGTTGCTCCCATGTTCAATTCGTATAAATGCTGCCTTGATTGTTTAATACGCTTAATGTCACGTGCTATAACGCGACTGTATGCTTCAAATTCCTGTCCAAGCCTGATTGGTACGGCATCCTGCAGATGGGTGCGTCCCATTTTAATCACATGATTAAAATCCTTCGCCTTTTTTTCGAAAACTGAATGCATATCTTCCATTGTTGCTAACAAATTTTCCAAAAGGTTTAAAACAGATATATGAATTGCTGTTGGAAATGAATCGTTCGTAGATTGAGACATATTAACATGGGTGTTAGGACTGCAAACGGAATAGTCCCCTTTTTCTTTCCCAAGTATTTCAATTGCACGGTTCGCAAGGACTTCATTTATATTCATATTAATTGATGTTCCTGCCCCACCCTGGATAGGATCGACAATAATTTGCTCATGCCACTTACCTTCTATTATTTCCTCTGCCGCCTGGACAATGGCATCGGCAAGACTAGGATAAAGACGTTTAACATCCGCATTCGCCATTGCAGCTGCCTTTTTAACCATGGCCATCGCCCTAATTAATTCCGTATGAATGCGATAACCAGTGATAGGGAAGTTTTCTACAGCACGAAGTGTTTGAACTCCATAATATGCATCAGCTGGGACTTCTTTTGATCCTAAAAAATCTTTTTCAAGGCGAAATTTACTCGTTGTGACTGTCATATTATCGCTCTCCTATTAATCTTCTTTTTCCGATTTTATTGTTAAGTCTCCTGCAATGGGAGTTTCAATCATTTCTTTAACCTGTTCTATTGTATCAGTTTGTCCAAGCGCCCACATTAATTTTGCCAAGATTGCTTCCGTATTCATATCTCCGGATAAAATGATCGGGAGCTGGGCTACCTTATGTCCAACTTCATAGAGAAGTAAATCTTCACCTTCTTCAAGGCATTGCGTTGTGATGACAACGGCAATACCCAGTTCAGTTAGCTCCTGAACTTTAGATACCAAGTCTCTTCCTTCAAAAGGTAAACCACCATTTCCAAAGCTTTCAATAATAATTCCTTTATATAAATCCTTAAGAAAATCAAACATCTCTGATTTCATACCAGGATATAACTTCATTAAAAAAACATCCGTACATAAATTTGTATTTAATGATAGGTTTTTTATTTCGCATGAAGGTTTCCAAAGATATTTAACTTCTTTATTATTCACATAAGCAACATAGGGATGATTGATACTCTCAAAGGCATCATAGCTTTTGGTGCGCATTTTTACCGCTCTCGTTCCGAGAATCACCCGGCCATCGAATACGACAAACACTCCGCCGATTTCTTCACAGGCAAATCGAAGCGCATCAGCAACATTTTTCTTTGCATCCGTTTTTTTAAAACTGATCGGAATCTGTGAGCCGGTTAGCACAACTGGTTTTTCCAGACCCTGAAGCATATAAGAAAGTGCAGAAGAGGTATAAGCTAATGTATCTGTTCCATGAGTAATGACAAATCCATCGTATTCACTATAATGGGCATAGATTGAATCAGCGATTTTAACCCAGTGCTCTGGCTGCATATTCGTACTGTCTATATTCATTAAGATTTTACCGTCAATTTTTATATCCTCTGATGAATCCGGTATGTAATGAAGTAATTCTTCAACAGATAAACCTGGAACAAGTCCCTCATTTCCTTCAACTGAAGCAATCGTACCACCAGTAGCAAGCAATAGTATTTTCTTCATAAGAAACATCTCCATAATAGGAACTTTTTTCGCAATATGCGTATTTCTATAAGTTATTATAGAACTATATTCCGAAATTTCAAGACTTTTCGTATTCAATTCGCGTACCTTTTTCTTTTCTCGTTTTTTTTACTATGTTATAATGACCTAAATATTTAGAAAACGGAGTTAGAAACGATGCTGGAACATTTATCCAAATTAAGAAAACAGCAAAAATGGTCCCTGCAGGAAACGGCTGATCAGCTGGGGATGGCGAAAAGCACTTATGCGGGATATGAATCTGGATACCGTGAACCCTCTCTTCAGTCGTTATCTCATATCGCTGATTTATTTGAAACCACTGTAGATTTTTTAATTGGGAGAACAGATCAGGAACAGGACTATATAGAAATCACGAACCTATTAGAAAAACCTGATGCTAAAATTTCAATAGACGAAAAACCTTTATCTGCTGATGAAATAGTGGACTTTGTCGCATTTGTAAGGTTAAAAAGAAGCATAAAAGAGAAAAAAATTTGACTGGCTTTATGTTCTGTTTGGTAAGATTTCTGCTGCCGTTATTCCATACTGTAAAAGGAAATCATGCAAACTATTTTTAGACATGAAACCCACCCTCTAATCCTGGTGGGCTTTCTTTAGTTTCCAATCAGAAAGACCATTTACATTATGGCATTTCTAAATATATTATTTTTTAAATTTTTCAACAAATTATTTGGAGGACAACATGAATTCAATATTTCGTAAAAAATCAATCAATTCTATGATGGTTAACAGCCAGCAAAAACAGCTAAAACGATCATTAAGCCTACTGGATTTAATATTCCTGGGTGTAGGATGTGTCATAGGCACTGGCATTTTCGTCATTACAGGCGTGGTGGCGGCTAAAGGAGCAGGACCTGCTATTATTATTTCTTTTATTTTGGCTGGTATTGCATGTGCGCTTGCAGCATTTTGTTATGCAGAGTTTTCCTCAAGTGTACCTGTTTCAGGAAGTGTGTACACCTATACTTATACTACATTAGGCGAGCTTTTCGCCTTTTTAATCGGCTGGGATCTTATGCTGGAATATGTCCTTGCTATTTCAGCCGTAGCAACAGGCTGGTCAGCCTATTTCCAGTCTTTTATATCAGGTTTTGGACTTCATATTCCTGATTCGCTAACTTCCGCGCCTGGCACCCATCAGGGAGGACTCGTGAATCTTCCTGCTGTATTAATCGTTTTGTTGCTAACAGCTTTGGTAAGCAGAGGAGCAAAAGAAAGTACCCGTATTAATAATTTAATGGTTTTTATTAAACTCGCCGTTATTCTTATTTTTGTCTTTACGGGTATTAGCTATGTTAAGCCCGCAAACTGGACACCTTTCCTCCCCTTTGGTTTTCAAGGAGTAGTTACAAGTGCAGCAACAGTTTTCTTCGCCTATATTGGATTTGATGTTATTGCAACGGCATCTGAAGAAGTTAAAAACCCACAAAGAAACATGCCTATAGGTATTATGGCATCACTCGCTATTTGCACCATTTTATATATTGCGGTATCACTTGTCCTTACCGGAATGGTGCCATACGATAAATTAAATGTAGCAGACCCAGTGTCTTTTGCTCTTAACTTTGTAGGGCAGGATCGTCTTGCTGGCCTTATTTCTGTTGGAGCTGTCGTAGGAATTACAACCGTTATTTTTGCACTCTTATATGCCCAGGTACGATTATCATTTGCTATGAGCCGCGATGGCCTGCTGCCTAAGGTTTTTGCGAGCGTCCATAATAAATATCGCACCCCTTATAAAAATACATGGTTAACGGGGGCAGTAGCTGCAGGTATTGCTGGATTTATTGATTTAACCACCTTGGCACACCTAGTTAATATGGGAACTCTGGCTGCTTTTACCCTGGTTTCTATTTCCATTATAGTCCTGAGAAAAAAATACCCGGATTTAAAGCCTTCCTTTAGAGTTCCATGGGTACCAGTACTTCCAGCTATAAGTGCACTCCTATGTATTTACTTATCATTAAGTCTATCCCGGCTTACTTGGATTTCCTTTATTATTTGGATAGCTGCCGGTTTAATCGTTTATTTCCTTTATTCCAAAAGACATAGTCATCTAAATAGATGATTGTGAACCTCCCCTTGTTTTATGGGGAGGTTTTTTTACTTGTTTTTTTAATCCATATGGACTTGGTATAAGCTATTTTAAGACCCGCTCTTTCCATATTATTTTGACTAACAGACCCAAACTTAGCCTGACCAACAATTAACTTACATTCTTCTAAATTGGCTTGATACATCCGCTGCTTAATTAAAGCCCTCTGAATACCTTTATTTCTAGAGTTAGGAATCGTTGCGGCAGCAGCAAGAGTAGCAATACTGTCTTTAATAAATAAAACCCCAATCCCAGCCGGTTCATTTCCAACACTGGCTAAAAAAAAGTCCAGCCTTTTCTGTCATAAAGGATTTCATTATTTTGAGCTACTCCATTTTTTAAAAAGGATGGCATTTCGAAACCTTTTGTATAGATTTCACCAAAAATATCAAATTCATCTCTTTTTAACTTTCGGATAGAAACATCTGTGTTAATTACTTCTTCTGCTTTGTATGTAGGTGCGTAAAGAGTTGTATGAAAATCATTTTGATAGAATCCTTTTTCGGATAAGTATGTAAGTAAATTAGAAGAAACATGTCCAGGAGTGAGCTCAAATCTTACAGGTATTTCTTTTTGACGGTAAAAATCAATGATTTCTTCAATGTACTTTTCATCCCCATCTTCTAACCCTTTAACCGTATTAAAGGATGGACCAGGAATATTTTTGATTGAAAAAGCTGTTGCCTTCCCAAAGGTTTTTATTTCCACACCCATTGGATTACCAACGAGACCTTCAATTGCAGTTAATCTAGACTTTAAACAATCTATTTCCGAATTTTCTAAAACCTTTGCTAATTCCTTATTCACTACCATTTTATTTTCCCACCATGTATTTAAGTTTTAACTAATAATTCAACATTTTTCATATATATCCTTTTAAAAATTAAAAAAGTAGGTCGAATCCTTTATGGATCAACATACTTTCAGTGCAAAGTCATTTATGTTTTAATAAAGTGGTATTCTTTTCCATGCGAGAATAAGGAGGGAAAAATAATGATTGCTACCCAGTACAAGATTTCCTTACCAAGTGATTATGATATGAATATTATCAAGGACAGGGTAAGAAATAATGGCCATAAAACAGACGGATTTGACGATCTAAAATTCAAACTGTATTTAGTAACAGAAAAGGGAATCAATGATAATTTACAAAATAGTTATAGTCCCTTTTACCTTTGGAAAGGCAGCAACGGACTTAACAAATTCTTATTTGATGGTTTTTATGACAATATCATAAAGTCTTTTGGATGGCAGAGCGTAAATGTTGGCATTCCTCTAATTGATACAACTACTTCTAAAATCAAAGAAAATAAATTCCTTTTTCAAATCACAAAAGAAATTCATCCTCAGGAAAGCTTAAATAACTTAAAAAATAAAATAGATGAAGAAATACCAAAGATTGAGGGTACCGAATACCTCATTATTTATAATCCAGAAAAATGGTTTTACGATGCGTACTACTTCCTAAACGATTTAAGCAGTTTTAAAGAAATAAAAGGAGTCATTTACAGTATTCTTCATGTATCAACCGAGGAACCGAAACAAAAAGTTTTCAAGGACATATGATTGACCGCTCAACTAAGTTTTGTCTAAGAGAGCCCTGCTTTCGGACTTTTCGCTTATCAACAGTCACTTGTCACTTTTGCTAACTTTAATAAAATAAATAAATCAAAAGCTTGGATATAAAATCCGAACTTCCAGGCATCAATAAGAGTACCGAAATAACAATAAAAGCAATGCCAAGAACATACGGGAAAAAAACTTTTTTAATTTTTTTTAGCGCCCCAACAATAAGCAGAACAACACCTGCAAAGAGTAATAATAAATAATAAAAACCCATCATGTCACCTCTGTTCTCCTTCCCCATTTTGAGGAAAATAATAAAAATGATACATTATATTTTTATATATATAGTTATTCTATGTATATAATAAACTAAGTAACAAATTAAGTAAATTTATTTGTAAAATTTTTCCTACATCCAAAGAAAAAGCTGTCAATTTGACAGCTTACCTTTGCCTTCATTCATTTAGATTAACATTACTATATTAAATATGCTCCCAATGCTACCATTGCTTTCTTTAAAGCTTGTTCATATGCTTTATCTTTTCCAATCACCAATCGAAAATCAGACTTATCACGAACAGTTGAACGGCCTTCTACTTCATATCCATTTTCAAAGATTAAAAGACAAATGGTGGATTTATCGCTCATTCGGTGAAACTTCTTCTCCACTATCATTTCCTCGAGCTTAACACGCTTGTCATCCCTGATATCAGAAGCTCTGGAATACGGAATGACAACATGATCATAAAAATGCTTGTTTTTACAGGTTACTGAAAGAATTTTTTCTCCCTTGTGATCAACCGTATTGATCTCTCCACATTTTGGGCAAATACTTTCAATTAACATTTTCATCTCTCCCAAGGCCCATGTTTTTATATTTCATTATCTAAATCTACTCTTTTTCTATTCCTTGGCTATTTTTCTGAAAGACGGTGAATCATACCTCAAACTTTTTTTTACCTTGTTTTCCTCCAATCCCTATAAAAAAACAAAAAACCGCCTTGAACGCAAGTATTCTTTTTGTACTTTAGTGCACAAAAAAAACACCTTCAAAAAGGTGGTCTTTTGACCTCCTTCGCTTTAGCCGACGAAGTTAGCTGACGGGTAGGATGGCGAAGAAGTAACATCCCTCCTGCAACAATCGCAGAATTAACCCCAATTAAGTGGGTCCTCCGTTTCCTTTCGGAATTAGGCTGTTAAATTTTTATTATTAATCCTGATAATACGGCGCAGAGAGTTTTAAGTAAAGGTCAAAAAAGTTTAAAAATAAAGAAAATTTCACTGATTATTCACAATAAAACGCTTACATCATGTTTTTACTTAAACAATCTCTTTATTTTAAGCTTTTTGACTGTTGAACTAGATTTTGATTCGAAGGGAATCTCCGACACTCCCGGCGAAAAACGGGACAGCAGTGATACACTCATTATCTTGGTATAAAACTTAAACTTTTAATTGTTTTTCAAGTATTAATAAAAACTTTCTTTGCGCCTTTACACTTTGAATCATTCTTTTAACTCGAAGGGAACTTTGTAAATATCCTCTAACATGTCTATTGGTAAAAAACAAGCGGTGATATTTCTTATCATCGTATATCTTTTTAAACCAATGTTTTTGTTTTAGCGGATCAAATGTTCTTACCGATTTTCCTAGTCTCCAAAACGCTGCTATATGAATTTAGTCAGTAATTCTCCAAGCATATTTTTTTAGAAGCTTATCATTTATAATTATCATCATAATTTCTATATTTACTCCTTAGCTAAACTTTAAATTCGTAAAGTCCATTTGGCTCGTGCCCTAGTTTTGTTTATAACGCTTATAAAGGCACATTCTCAAAAAGCTATGCTTTTTCTTCATGCCAGGCTAAGAAGTGCCCTGCGCCTTACTTGGCCTTCTTCTGAAAACAAGTTCCATTCCTTCGTTCTTTGATATAGCTGAGAAAGCCTCCCTGTCCTGTCCGCCGTTCAGAATTTATGGATATTTATTGTGAATATAAAAAAAGCAAGCTGTCAATTTGACAGCTTTTCTTTTGTTTGTTTTTTCAGTTTTAACTCAGAAAAATGAACCAGCTTTATTTCAGGATTTCCTTCTTGCACTATTTCACAGAAACCAATGGCACTTTGTGAAAGCATTATATAATCCTTTCCCTTATAAACAACAGCTATAGAATCTGTTTTCACTATTATCACATCCAGTAGGTTTTAATGTAATATTAGATGAACATTTTACTTCAGTCTGTAGATACTTTGTGAACAAAAGTTAACCATTAAAAAAATGGTTTGAAATACCATTCTTTAATTTAGAAGGCCTCATCTTTTTCGAAAACTGGCAGTTAATAAACTAAAAAAAAGAAAGACATATTCCCAGTAAAGACTTTGTACAAATCAGCAAGCCTACTTATAAGAACACGCCGTATTCACCAGACTTCGCCTAAATTGTTCCCAATGAGTACACGTAATGACATAGTCCCTCTTATAAGAAAACTCTTTTCGTAAACTTTGTTGTTTATAAAAGAAAAAATAGACTCGGTTTCCGGTGGCAATCAAGCTTCTGCCTGTAGATAACTTCGTGATAAGTATCTGTGTGCAGCTACTTGAAGCTTTGCGACGAGCTGAAGGTCGGCTTCTTCGAATATTCTCTGGCGTAGGAGCACGCCTCCTCGGTCGCTTACGACCTTGCGGGATCTCGACTGGCTTGCTTTTCCCGCAGGACGTTGAGATTGCATCGGTGAATCGTCACCGTACGAAGAAAATACAAATTCATTTTCGAGGATATCGCCTATTTTTGCTCACAGTTTCTTCAAATTGTAACGTTCTCATAGAAAAAAGCCTATGATAAAAGGTAACAAACAGCAAAGATTATACTGTGATTGATACCTAGCGAGATAATTGTAAGGCCACCAATAATTAGGGATCCTACTTTTCCGGTACAAAACACATACCCCAATGGAATCCCAATGAAATATCCATACTCAGCCTAACTTCCTGATAACTCCTTTGTTATATAAGGAAGATTAATTACTATCGTCACTCCCACTCCAAATTGGACAAAAGCTAAAAATACACCTAATCAAACGATAACTGGCTGTTTAAAAATATATAAATCCTTCATAACTAAATCATTTATGGAAACAATATTATCATTCCAAAACTAAAGTTGGTGATTAATATGAGGAGACTTAAAAATTTAATTATTTTATTGACCATTCTTCCTTGGCTGTCAGTTCCCTTTCTTGGCGGAAAGACATTGAAAAAATTTACCCCTGGTGTATTGTTTATTACTCTATACGTGACTGTTGAAGGATGGTTAGCAGAAAAGAAAAAATGGTGGTGGTTTTTTCACAAGGCCAAACCCAATGTTCTAGGCGAATTACCATTAATTGTAGGCCCATTTATAGTCGGATCATTTTGGACATTAAAATTTACCTATGGCAATTTAAAAAGATATTTTATCACCAACCTCATTATCGATTCATTTTTCACCTATATTTTAGTCGGTATTTTTAAGAGAATGGGATACGCTTCGCTCGTAAGGTTATCTAAATTTAAGCTTTCCCTTCTGTTCCTTATCAAAGCATTTTCAATGTACGGATTTCAATACAGTTATGATCTTTATAAAACAAAAAGCAAAAAAGAAGATATGTAAATTGGGCAAAAAAAATCTACCGCCAGACATAGGCAGTAGATTAAATAGGAAGAGGGATGGATAGGGGCATCCACCCTACAGTTAGCTATTTACCCACCGGATTTCAAAATAATCCTCTAAATAGAAATTTTACCAATAAAGTTTTAAAAAACAATGCAATATACAAAAAATTGCCATGTATTTCAGCGTTCATGAATCTTTGTATTTCTGCAAGGAGTTTTTATATGCATATACTCTATAATTTATTATTCTTAGCTGCTGCTATTAAATGGGGCGATTGGAAAAACTGGCGGACCTACTATCCAACGTGGCTATTTTTTGTAGGTGGTGATTTGTTTAAGAATACTCTCTTACATGATCACATGCTATGGACTTATAAGGAAACCATATTTGGAACCCAATTTTTATTCGGTCATTTTATCATAAATATAGTGATTATGCTATTCGCATATTCCTCTACAATGCTTATTTATCTAGGTAATTTTCCAAAACTGCCATATAAACAGGTATTGTGGATATTATTTTGGGTAGTTATTTATAGCAGTATTGAATTTATCAATCGGGATTATTTGCATTTAATTGAACATCATTATGGTTGGAATATGTATTGGTCCATCCTCTTTAATATTGTTATGTTTTCTGTTTTAAAACTGCATGTTAAAAGACCAATTGCTGCCTGGCTAATTTCTATCCTTGCCTTAATTGTTCTTTTAAAATCATTTGATATTCCAATGGAATCATTTAAGTAATTTAACCTGGAAAAATTATCAAATTGTTCTTCTTATAATTTTTTTGTCTTCCTACTACCTTATTCATCATGTTCTTCTTAGTGAAATCCATTTGATTGTTCTAATCTTTAGCATAGTAAATTCAATTCATATCAACTAGAAATTAGTAAATAATAGACATGAGGTGATAATGTGGAAGAGAATAAATTAAGACTCACATCTTCCGAAATAGGAACACTTTGGGGAGAATATGTGAACGGCACAATGGCAAATGCAGTAAATAAATATATGGTTACCATTATTGAAGACGAACAAATAAAAGCCATTTTTGAGGATGCAATTCATACATTCGAAAACCAAAAGAAACAAATTATTTCTTTTATAGAGAACGAAGGATTTCCCATTCCAATTGGGTTTAACGATTCAGACCTTTTTAAAGGTAAACAGAGATTGTTCACGGATATATTTTGCCTGAATTATTTACATATCATGACCTTACATGGTTTGCTAGGGCACACCACTTCTCTAGCAGTTTCTGTAAGGAAAGACTTAAGAGAATTTTACGACTCATGCGATAACGATGCGAAAAGAATGTATCATCAAACAATTGAGTTATTGCTTGAAAAAGGAATTTTCCAAAGAGATCCTTTGTTTTATCCAGCAAAAAACCCTGAATTTATTTCCAGCCAAGATTTCACGGATGGATTTTTCGGTAAGGGAAGAAAATTATCAGCGACAGAAATCATTAGTATTTCTTTTAACCTAAAAAAGAGCATTTTAGCTAAAACACTTTCCATTGCTTTCAGTCAAGTCGCTCAAACAAAAGAGGTAAGAAAATTTCTAACTGATTCTGAAAAAACGGCAGATGCTGAGATAAAAGCATTTGGAAAAATAATGCAAGCTGATAACTTACCCGTTCCGAAATCCTTGGAAACAGAAGTGACAACTTCTACGGACTCTCCTTTTTCTGATAAATTAATGCTTTATCATATAGGATTCTTGTTTCAGGCTGCCCAAAACTATCATGGTACTGGTCTAGCGTCAGCCATGCGAACAGACCTTGTGACTGCTTATGAGGGTACAATTTTAAAAAATCTAATGGTTACAAAAAAATGGTTTAATTTGATGGTACAAAATAAATGGTTTGAACAACCACCTCTTGCTCCTAATCGGGAAGAACTTGCAAGAGAAATGTAGTTAAAAAACAAGATATAGATAAGAAAATCCATTTACAATAATTGTGTGTGTCTTGCACTAATAAGCATCTTAAAAATCATCCTCTTTCATTGAAAGGGGTGTTTTTTTAATGAAATAAAATTCCATTATTTTTAACTAATTCGCCTTTATCCGGTATTGCAGTTCTCAACTATTTCGGCAACTTTTTAAAGGATATGCGAAGCCAGATTGTTCTTATAATTAAAATAAATCTGGGCTAAAAGTTGGATTCTAGTTTTTAATTTCCTTCAACTGGAATATCTTTTAAATAACAATATGAGAAACGAATAAAAGGAGGAGATTTATGAAAGCTATCACTTATGATAAATATGGATCGCCTGATGTTCTTAAATTAACTGAGGTGGAAAAACCAGTACCGAAGGAGGATCAAGTACTGGTAAAAGTACATGCATCATCTGTCAATTTTGGTAACCTGGTCCTTCTAAAAGGTGAACCTTTTTTAGCCCGCTTTGCTTTCGGCCTTTTAAAACCAAAATACTCCATACCCGGAGGTGATATAGCAGGCCTGGTTGAAGCAGTTGGCAAAAATGTTAAACAGTTTAAACCAGGCGATGAGGTTTTCGGGGACCTTTCCCGCTGTGGCTGGGGTGGTTATGCTGAATATGTATCCGTTCCCGAACATGCACTAGCTCTAAAACCTTCGAATATTTCATTTGAGGAAGCTGCTGCCGTACCGATGGCGGGCGTAACGGCTTTACAGGGAATGCGGGATAAAGGAAAAATTCAGCCGGGACAGAAGGTATTAATAAATGGTGCTTCTGGAGGAGTTGGTACCTTTGCTGTACAAATTGCCAAATCATATGGGACTGAGGTTACTGCTGTTTGCAGCACTAGAAATTTAGATATAGTAAAATCTTTGGGTGCCGATCATGTCATAGACTATTCCAAGGAAGATTTTCCGAAAAAGGCAGAAACTTATGACGTGGTTATTGGTGTAAATGGCCATCATTCGATATCTTCTTATAAGCGTGCATTAAAGCCTAATGGGATATTTGTGCATGTAGGAGGATCAGGTTCTCAAATGTTCCAGGCGATGACTCTTGGTCCTTGGATTTCACTTACCGAAAAAAAGAAAATGGGTACCTTTTTACAAAGGCAAAACCAAGAAGATCTTATATATATGAAAGGACTTCTTGAAGAAGGTAAAGTAAAACCAGTTATCGATCGATGTTATAAGCTAAGTGAGGTACCTGAGGCTTTCAGTTATTTTGAAAAAGGCCATGCACAGGGAAAAGTCGTTATTATTGTGTAAAAATTTCAGAAAAACTTGGCATTCACCAAGCCCTTTTGGCGAAAGCCATAGTTTTGCTTATAATGAACAAAACGGCATATACACAAAAAAGGCTATGCTTTTTCTTCGTACGAGGCAAAGCTGACGAAGCTTTCCTTGTGCTGTCCGTCGTGTGTTAAAATATCTTCTGATGAGCTAAAGAAAGCACATTTGACTAAATGTGCTTTTTCGAGTTCGTTCATATGCTACTTCACTAACCCGCCTCTTAACTGGGTAACACCAAATTCCAAATACCCTTTTAAGCAAGACAACATAAATACCCAGCCTTCTTTATTATCTAACAATTGACTAATCAATTCTTCATCATTATCTTTAAAGCCCTCTTCTATTACTTCGATAATTGTATTGGAATTGTCCAATTCTTCTAGCGAAATGGTTACAATATTTCCTTCTCCATTTGCACCCCATTCGTAAACAATTTTCTTATTTTTCTCGATTTCTAAAACTTTTATATCAAGCTGTGCATTGTATTCCTCATATTTAACCGTAATGATTTTACCTTGTTCCCATCTTTCAGAACTTGATGAAAACCAAAAGTTTCCGATTTTTTTGGGATCTACAAATGCTTCAAATACTTCATTAGCTGGCTTTAAGATTTTAAACTTAGTAACATTTTTCATACGTACCGTTCCTCTCTTTTGTAAGAAAATTCAAATTTAAGATTGTTTTTCCATATCCTCCCTCTTACAATTAACTCAGGGAGTGAGAGTATGGAGAGAATTGGATTTAAACCTTCTATAATTATTTTGTTCATCTTCGTTGTTTTGGGTTTTTCACTAAGATATTTTGGAATGCCATTCAGAGGACTAGAAAGCCTAGGACAGCTTTATTCTTTTCTCGTTACTATTATTGGAATACTTATTATTAAACTATCTTTTTTTAGTATTTTATAGGGTCTTTTGTTTCATTAAAGATTTTCATAAAATCCTCTAAATTCCGTTTGTTTTCTTCTTCACTCGGGACATTTTCCAGGATTTCAGATTGAGAATAAACTTTGCCTCCTTTTATAACTAAATCAATATCTTTTGTATTCCTGATATTCTCTAATGGGTTACTATTTAAAATGACAAGATCCGCAATGGCCCCCTCTTGTATTATACCTAATTCTAACCGGTTAAGTGATTTGGCAGCGACAGAGGTTGGCGCTCTTATTGCATCCAATTCGCTAAATCCTGCTTCCACAAATAACTCCAATTCCCGGTGGAGAAGCATTCCGGGAAAACTCCAAATCCCTGCGGGGCTATCGGTTCCGGCTACAACTGTACCACCAAGGTCAAAATATGTCTTGGCAATCGCTTTATTGATTTCAGTTTGAATCCCCTGTTGCTTTAATGCATCCACATATTGAGATAAATGTTCCCACTGACGGATTAATCCTTTATTTTCAAACGTTTTACTTAATACTATGTTTACCGGTTTCCAGCAATCATTCAATCTATTCATTTGATCAAATAGAGCCATTGTAGGACAAATAATTACTCCATATTGGATGAGTTGAATGCAAACTTCTTTTATTTTATATAAATCTGGCTCACTCCAATTAACTTCTTTCCAGGTTTGTTCATCAGCCTCCATATTCCATTGTGGATACATTGCTTGGATGATTCCGGATGCATGTTCATTCCACTTTACTCCAATTTCTCCCGCTTCTACGGCATTTACTTTAGTAGAATGGATCAAGTCGCAGCTTACTTCTTTTTGATGTTTTTTTGCTTCCAGTACCACTGCTGCCATCACTTCTTTTGAAAGCCAGCCGTATACTTTAATTAAATCTGCGCCTGCTTTCACCTGCCTGATTACTTCTTCACGTGCTGCATTGGGATCATCAGTATTAAAATTCCAAGGGCTTGTTTCTCCCCAAAGTCCAGGATGCCCATCAATCACCCTGTCAGCAGAAAAGACTCTGGGGGTAGCAGCGTCACCTGAAGCTTCTCTTAATTTTTTCAGCTCTAATACATTTCCCCCAGTATTACGAACCGTAGTAACCCCAGATGCTACAAACAATGGAGCAAATCCATCTTTAATATGAACATGCATATCGATCAAGCCAGGAATTACCCACTTTCCATTTCCATCAATCATCCGAATCCCTGTTTCGCTTAGATATTGTTCATCATTATTGAAAATTTTAGATATAAAACCATCTTTTATAAGTATTGATGCAGGAAAAACAAATCCTGAAACAACATCAACCAAGTTTATGTCTTTTAATAAAACATGCTGACTATCCGACATGTTAGGAAGACTCCCATTCTAAAAGTAATAGAATATCTATTCTACTAATTCATGGAAAAAACCCATGCCATCTCTCCAAAAAATCAATTATTCTGAATGATAACCACTATAATGCTCCTTATTCAACATAACCGCCAGGAATCTCCCATCCTCTTTTGGTCCTTTTATTAATAAAATAATTTCACCTTTATTATTTAATACAATAGTAGCTACAGAAACAATATATTTTGGTGCTGTATACATAATTTCCTCATTTAATTAATACCGACATAATTTCTATTTTATAACTATTTCAAATTCTCTATTTGGGTTTATTTCCCTACTTTATTGCATAAAAGAAAAAGGCCACTGATAATGATGGCCAGAATAACTATTTATATGATTACTTTAAGCAGAAACGGGTAATCTATTTACATAAGGATCGATCGATCTTTTCCATCACCCCCCCTATTAAATCTACTGTTCTGCGGTAGATTTTTTCATTTGCAATTTTATTAAGATCGGACGGGAGAAATAAGATGAAGATAGTTTGAATTACCTATGGGTTCAATGAGCACCGGCCTCATCGAGCCACAGAAACTTAATCTTACCTCTTCTTCTTTTATTACTTTTAAGGCATCCATTAAAAAGCTTCCATTAAGGGAAATACTTAAATCGGTTTCCCCCTTAAATGATCTAATATACTGTGTTTCTTCTATTTTCCCTACTTCTGAAGAGGTAGAAGAAATTCCAATTTTTGTGCCATCCTGAATTTCAATATGAACATTGTTATTTTTCCACTCACTAGCAAAAAGACTAGCTCTATCTATACCTTCTAATAGCTGTTTGGTATTCATTGTAATGGTTGTTTTTGATTGGTTAGGAATTAAACCTGAAACATTAGGATAATTCCCCTCAATTAATCTTGAAAAGAGTGAAACTGTTTTTGAATTAAAAACTATATGTCTTTCCGTTAAGAAAATATTTAGTTCATCAGATTCGTTATCCATTAATTTAGTAAGATCATTTAGACTGCTACTAGGAACTATGTAAGAACCGGTTATATTGGACTTTATTGCCAGGTCTCTTAATGCTAAACGATGTGAATTTGTTGCTGAACATGTAAGACGCTTCTCAGTAAAGGTCATATTGACCCCTGTTAAGGCAGGTCTTGACTCGCTCTTGGAGGCAGCAAATGCTGTTTGTTTAATCATATCTATTAATTCATCTCGATGAATTCTGATTATCTTCGCTTCATCGATTGAAGGAAGGCTGGGGTACTCATTAGAATTAAATCCATTCAATTGAGTAACAATCTCATCTGATTGGATTGTTACTAATTGTTTTTCGCTCACTTTTATATGTATTTTATCAGACAGCTTCCTAACAATTTCACTTAGATACTTAGCAGATATAACCACACTGCCAGTATGGTAAATTTCTAATATCTTTACTCCATTAATCATCATAGGAATAACTTTTTGAATGACAATATCAGAATTGCTTCCCACAAGGATTAAATAATCATTATTTGCAGTTATCTTAATACCTGTCAAAATGGGAAAAGGGGTTTTTGGAGAAACAGCTTTACTGACATCTGAAATTGCTTTATAAAAACATTCATGGTTTATCATAAATTCCATAATAAAGTCCACTCCATTTTTATCGTTAGTGAACCTATTTCGACAAAACTTCTAAAATACCTGTTATAAATTTCCTGGGTGGGAATAAGCTACTAATTGCAAAAACCGTTCTCGGTTCAGGATGGTTACGATATATAGAACAATGATAGGGTGTCGCTATTTTCCATCCTTTATAAAATGACGGAAATTAACCTGGCATTTAATGTCAGACTGGATCAAACGGCTGTTTATAATCCTTCTGTCCGTTAGTATAGGAAGAAGCTGTGGGGAGATCATGACACAAACATTCCGAAGATTAATTAAGGAAAAAGGATTTTTTCACAGTGAAAAAGATGATGCCGCAGCACCACCTTCTTGATTTTTCCCTGTTGATTAATCTTTAGTTGTTGTCTCGATTAAAACTCCATTTTGTAGTTTTACTCAAAAATTTAAAAAGGTCAGTTACCCATTTAGATGTTAAGCCGACTATTACATAACAAGTGAAAAGTAATAGAAAGTTCTCCTTCCCATTAAAATGAAATAGTCCAATTCCGACCATTAGCGGTTTCAAAAAAAACGCTAAAGCAAGACAGAGCAGAAGCATCCAAATATAATAATTCTTCCTTCTATTAAGTGTGTATTGGTAAAGCAGAATATAAGTAACAGGTACCAATGAAGCATCTAGAGTAATACTTGATGGTAGCAGGGGAAGAAATTTATAGGGATAAATCCATATGCCTCTGAGTGTACCCATGGCATCTGTATAAGTAAAAAAAACATGAACACTATACCCATAAAATCCAAGCTGGAATATGTTTTTTCGGTCAATGAAAAGAATTAATAAGATCAGAGGAATAACAAACATACCAAGAACAACCCAAAATTGCCAAGTTGTGTAGTTAGAATACTCCTGCCAGTAATTTATCCATCTATTACTTTCTTCAATATCTGCCTTGCTAATTTGTTCGATTATATGTAGTTGACCCGTTTTCAAAAGTGTTCTCCTCCCCTTTTTATTAGTATTTAGTTTTACCAGTAGGTTTTATTCATTGACCTGAAGTTGATCAATGTAAGAAAAACCAGTGGCTATTATATAATGCTTAATTTTATTGTTACAAGGACCAAAACGTTAAATTCATCTTAAACTAGAAAAATGTTTCCCTTTTTACATGTATTTCAAATTACCCTTCATAAGAAACAACTTTTATGTTATTATTAAGTTGTTACTTAACGGGTGAATATATAAATAACATTTTAGGGGGAATTTGGTGATTAAATTTGAAAACATTGTTAAAAGCTATCAGAAACGTGCAGTCATTGACAATTTCAATTTGGAAATCGACGCTGGTGAGCTGGTCGTCTTTATAGGGCCCAGCGGCTGCGGCAAGACCACTCTGTTAAAAATGGTGAACCGCCTTATTGAGCCAAGTTCAGGAAAAATTTTAATAAACGGAGAAGACATCTCAAAGATCAATCCCGTAGATTTGAGGAGAAACATCGGATATGTCATCCAAAGTACCGGTCTATTTCCTCATATGACCATCCAGGAAAATCTTGAACTCATTCCGAAGCTCAAGGGAGAATCACCTGAATCAATTGAAAAGAAAACAGAGTACCTCTTGAAGCTTGTCGGTTTAAATCCAAAAGAATACCTTAACCGCTATCCAAAAGAATTAAGCGGCGGACAACAGCAGCGTGTTGGAGTTGCCCGCGCCTTCTCAACTGACTCCGATATTATCCTTATGGACGAGCCCTTTAGCGCTCTTGATCCCGTTACAAGAAGTTCCCTTCAGGAAGAACTCTTCAACATGCAGAAAGAATTGAACAAAACCATTATCTTCGTAACCCATGATATGGACGAAGCCTATAAAATTGCGGATAAAATTTGTCTTCTTAAAGATGGCCATATCCTGCAATATGATACGCCTGAAAATATCCTTAAGAATCCAGCATCTGAGTATGTGGAGAGCTTCTTAGGAAAACGCCGTGTTTGGAACAATCCTGAGGTGTTAAAAGCAGAAGATATTATGATTACTAGTCCTGTAAAGGTTCTGCCAAAGCGGAATGTCTTCCAGGCAGTAGAAATTATGAAGGAAAACAAAGTAGATAGCCTTATGGTCACAGACAGTGAACAAACCTTAATCGGGCTTGTGACATTAAAGGATATTAAACTTGTTGACCGGAAATTGCCTGTGGGTGAAGTCATGGAACGGAATGTTTATTCTGTTACGGAAGATACTGATCTCATTTTTGTTCTAAAGATGATGAATGACAATAAAATTGGTTATTTGCCAGTAGTAGATCACTCTGGTCATTTAAAAGGGCTGATTACCCGGAGCAGCATTCTTTCTGCTTTGAGCAGTCAATTACTTGATTTGGAGGTGGCATTTTAATGAAGGACTTTTTTAACTACGCAACCAAAAATACCGGGCAAATCATCGATTTGCTTGGACAGCATATCTTATTGAGTATTGTATCTGTATTGATTGCCATCATTATTGGAGTTCCTCTTGGTATCCTGATTTCAAGAAACAAGAAATTCTCTAAACCTATCCTTGGGATAGCGAATGTAATCCAGGCTGTACCAAGCTTGGCGCTGCTCGGTTTCCTAATCCCCTTCATCGGCATAGGCAGTACTCCTGCCATCATTATGGTTGTGCTTTATTCTTTACTTCCTATTGTAAAAAACACTTATACAGGCTTAACCAATATCGATTCTGATATTATTGAGGCTGCAAGGGGAATTGGCTTAACCAAGAGTCAGACAATGCGGAAAATTCAGCTGCCTCTTGCCTTCCCAATTATTATGGCTGGAGTTCGTATCTCTGCAGTAACTGCTGTTGGACTTATGACAATCGCTGCCTTTGTCGGTGCCGGCGGACTGGGTTATCTTGTTTTCTCTGGTGTTTCAACAGTCGATAATAACATGATTCTTGCTGGGGCTATTCCTGCTTGTATCCTAGCCTTACTGATTGATTTTGCAGTCGGTAAAATGGAATCAAAGCTTTCTTATACAAGTAAAATGAATGGTTCTATTAAACAACAGAAAAAACCTAAGTTCAAAAAGATTTTAATACCTGCTGCTATTGTTCTATTAGTGCTGGGAATTGGTTCATCGTATGTATATAAAATGGTGGACGCTAAAAATAAAATTGTCATTGGATCAAAAAATTTCAGCGAATCGATTATTCTTGCCCATATGACAGCTGATTTAATTGAAGCAAAAACGGATATTTCAGTTGAACGAAAAGTAAACCTTGGCGGAACACAGGTAGTATTTGGTGCCCTCAAAAAGGGTGATGTTGATGCTTACGTTGAATACACAGGCACAGGCCTGGTTAGTATTTTGAAAAAAGATGTTTCGAATAACCCTAATAAGGTTTATTCCACAGTAAGAAATGAATTTGAAAAAAGGTATAGTATTGAAACGCTTAAACCGCTCGGATTTAATAATACCTATACCCTGGCAGTCAGACAGGATACAGCCAAAAAGTACGGTCTGGAAACCTTCTCAGATTTAGCAAAAGTCAGCAATCAATTAACCGCTGGTACTACCATCGAATTTTCAAACAGAAAAGATGGTCTGCCTGGTCTAGCACAAAAGTATACTATGAACTTCGCAAATCTAAAGGCTGTAGACGGCGGTTTAAGATATACGGCCTTAATGAACAATAAGAGCCAGGTTATCGATGCATTTTCTACAGACGGCATGCTTCAGGAATTTAAATTAAAAGTCCTTAAGGATGACAAGAACTTCTTCCCTCCTTACTATGCTGTTCCAATGGTGAGAGAAGAAACGCTTAAGGAATATCCTGAATTGAAGAAAGTCATGAACTCCCTGGCAGGAACTTTGACTGATGAGAAAATGCGTGAATTAAATTATAAAGTAGATAGTCTAAAGCAATCGCCTGAAAAGGTTGCGAAGCAATTCTTAATTGATGAAGGCTTAATTTAAGTTAAATAAAAAACGAGCTTGGAAAAATCCAGGCTCGTTTTCTTTTTTATCTATACAAGAAATCCCAAACTCTGCTATGTGTTTTCTCGTTGCCAATTACGAGCAGAATATCATTGAGCTGAATACTGGCATATGGGCCAGGAGAAATGGTTAATTCCCCTTCCCGTTTAATCCCTACAATCGTACCGCCTGTATTTTGCCAAAATTTAAGTTCTGAAACCGTCTGTCCAATATAGGGGCATTCGGCTGTTATCTCCACTTCAATGGGAGCCAGAGGATTGGTATGTCGCAGCTTGCCGGAATAATCCACAATTTTATTCATGGTCTCGAAAAGCTGTTCATCCAGCTTTTGTCGTTCTGTCATTAGCTTCCTCATCTGCTTTTCCATATCTTTTACACTTTCAATATTGGAAAAGCGATTAATATAAGTTAAGGCATTCTCCCTGGAGGAAATTTCAACCCCGGCCCCCTTGGTTGATTTAACAATCTCAACATCCTCAAGGATCTTCATGGCCTTGCGAACCGTCTCAGGAGATACATTATACTCGCTCGCAAGTGTAGATCTCCCATGAATTTTTTCTCCGACCTTATATTTCTCATTGTATATACGGTTTGCAATATCAATCGCTATTTGTTCATATACCGGTATCTTCGTACGCATGTATGTCTTCCTTTATCCATTTTTGAAAATTCTTTAATGATTGAATAAATTATTATACCATTTTTAAATATCGAGATTGAAATTCTAAAGTTATATTCAGTGTTTCATTTTAAGTGTATTTTATCTCATGTTCAAACTATGAAAATAATAGGCGATTTAAATTTTTAAGCAACCCCATCCCTGTTAACCTCAATCAGAACAAGTTTTTTATTTTTGAAGGTTTTTTCTCATAAGCGCGGCTACTTGTAGATTATCTTGATTAGTTGTTCTTTCTAAATGACTAATAATTAACTCTTGCCGTTCCACAGGATGATTTTGACTTAATTTAGCTTTTGCTTCAATTTTTGTAATTTTTATTTTGAACGCTACAATTCCTTTACTCATTCCTTCGATAAAACTGGGGTCTACATCATTTAAATTGTATGAACTATCTGTACTTTCATATTTTTTAACCATATCATTTAAAGAATCAAATATTATTTTTCCATCCGCTATCATCTCCATCTTTCCATATAAATGAATAGACACATAATTCCAAGTAGGTACGGCCTTGGTCGTTTCGTACCAAGAAGGTGAAATATAACAGTGTGGGCCCTGGAAAACCACAAGAACTAGTTGGTTATCTGCATCCTTCCATTGCCCGTTCGGACGTGCAAAATGTCCATATAAAGCATGTTCATCTTTATTTAATAGCAACGGAAGATGAGTGGCGCAAGGTTCCCCCTTATGTTGAGAAAATAAAGTTGCAAAGCTATACTCTTCGATAAAGTTATAAATAACATCTTGGTCCTTAATTTCGAAATGCTTTGGTATATACATATTGGATTCCACCTCTTTAAAAGAATGATTTTTACCTTTATTTTAAGTTTACTAGAATGATAAAATAATTGTTTTAGGCCGGAATAACTCTTCCTAGTTCAATAAAAAAATGCCCGGCAAAACAGGCAGCACGTTTGAGAGGATAAATGACTACCTGATTATGTATTCATATAAACTATTTTTTGTTTTTCCTCACACGTTTGCCCTCTTCTCCTATAGCTATTTACTATTCCATTTTCTGTATCAGAATTCCTTCTTCAATGAAGCTGCTCCTTTAGAATAAGTGCGTAAACAAAAAAGACAGGGGCTTTGGGCCAGCTGTCCTTTCTCCATTTTTATGTCCTTTTTCAAAACGGATGGTTTCCAGTATTTTGACTATATCCTGACCCAACTCATCCTGCTTGCCCAAATTCATATTCTCCAGGTGTTCATTTACTACATCTTCAATAAACTGTTTCATTTTAGGAGTGGGGGATTTTCCCTCTTTCATATGGCGGATAATGGGTAGAGCAATCTCCTATCTTGCGGGTAAATGGTTCGGTTGGCATACCTACGCCGTCGGCCATTTCCGCCCATCTTCTCCATTTATCCATGTACGATTCCAAAAATTGAATAGCCTTTTCCATGTATGTTCCCTCCATTGCAAATAACTCTCATTGTATGCGGGATTACTAGGAGAAAGCAATGACAATGTTGTGACGAGTAAAAATATATTCTTTGACCTTCTTAAACTGGTCTCGTTAGATGAGAAGGATCATTTTCTTCCATTTCGCTTATTCAACAGGGATCCAAATTTCCATTACATACTCATCTGTTTCTTCTTTTCCAAACATATTACTTTCTACTATCTCAATCTCGGGCATTCCTTCTCTGATTCTATAGCCTTCCTGATCAAACACCTTCCATAGTTTCCCGTATGAATTTGGAATATTTTTAACGTGCCCGATATGCTTGTAGACAACATATTTTTGTGCAGGAAAGGTATGTATAGTCATTCCTTTTTCAACTTTGTGGAAATCAACAAAATCTATTTCCATTCCACAGGTATAGAAATAATGATCACTTCTTGGAGGAAGGCAAACTCCTACTATTTTATCTGCATTGTTTTCACTGATAAATTTATACGATTTTTCCCATAGTTCTGGTATAGGATAAACAATATTGCTACCCCATTTTCCTGGCGCACTGTAACCTACTAATACAAAGGAACTCTTTATCAATTCTTTAAATTCCATTTTAAAACCTTCCCCTTCTTTAGTAATAATCCGAGTAACTATTCCTCATAGAAGGAGGAAAATCCTTCTTGGAATCCATCTTCCAGTTCAAAGGGGAAATGACCAATTACTCCTGCTAGTGGTTTAACTTTATCTTGGGCGTCTTTTCCTCCTTAACAAAAAAGTGCATCAATCCTTTTTGGATTCATGCCACGATTAGCTGGAAAAATATATAGTAACTTATTTTATGTTTCCTTTGCTCTATAAGGATCAAGAAGGAAGTTTAAAAAAGTGCTTTCGAGGTCACTCTTATGTAGTCAAACAACAAATCTTCTTGTTTTCTCAATCAAATACTGTACTCCATATAATAAATAAGCTTTATAGTGTAAGTATATAAAGAACTGAATATGATTTATCCGCTTTAGGCTTATGATTTTAAATCTTTTAAGAACATCAATAAAAAGAAAAGCAAAGAGTCCATCAGAGATGACATTAAGTATTACAAACTTTTTGAAGTTACCATACGAAATTTTAAGTATCCATAGAGAAATAGGCATGTAAGAACCAACACTAAAAGGAAGTTCGTCCTTAATAAATGACTTTCGCTTATCGTAAAACTTCCACCAATTCCTCCTGTGGCCATATAAATGATTTATGATCTCAAAAATTACAATAAAAACCCCTGATAAAGAAAAACGTTTCATATTACGCTTTCCTAAAAATAACAATGATAGCCATGGAATTATTATTATAGATAAATTAAATAGGAAGTGCTACCTTGTTATCATAAGTGTTTTCACCTCAACTTACTTTTCGACTCTTTTTTAAAATATTCAATAACACAAAAATAATCCTCCAATTATAGAACTTATCTCCTTTTTCACCTGCATTAGGAATAACACCTGGTTATTTCTTCACTAATTCCATTTGTTCTAAATTAATGACTCTATTAGTAAACTTTGTTGTTTAAGTAAAAATAGACTCGCTTTCCGCGGGCAATCCGCGAGCCTGTCAAAATTCAGCACCTAGCCCCTCGAGGTCGCTTCAGTCCTGACTTTGAAGTAAAGAACGACTTCATCGTCAGGCCCTCCAGCGCTTGTCGGGGCTGAACAAGGCGCTTCCGTTCTTCTTTCTCCTCGGTCGCTAACGACCTGCGGGGTCTCGCCTGGCTTGCTTTTCCCGCAGGACGTTGAGATTGCATCGGTGAATCGTCACCGCACGAAGAAAATGCAAATGCATTTTCGAGGATCTCGCCTATTTTTGCTCACAGTTTCTTCAAATTGCAATATTCTCCAAGAAAAGAGCCAATTAATAAATATCAAACACTCACCATGCACCTTTTATTATTGAAAAAGCTGCCGATTTGGCAGCAAGATTTTTAACAACCAGCAGGTCAGATTAGCTGATTGTTACCTTCTGGATCTTCCTTGTCAGAATCAGTACTTGATCTATCCAGTATTTCATTTAATTCCCCAGTATCACCTTTTGCATTTATAACTTCAAATATTTGATTTAAACCCTCAGACGTTATATCCTCATTATCTTTCATATAACTGACCTCCCTCTTAAAATCAATAATATGATTACCAACATATCATTAATTATCCCTGGACTTTAAAAGTAATCCCTCTTCTGTATCTAAAATAGTTTTTTTAAAATCTTTCATCCCTTAATCCTTTGAATATTTATATAAATGAAACCCTGAGTACTTAACATAAAATCCTTCTTTAATAAGATTATAATTGTCGGGTGTTATTCCAAAGAAAAAGTCAGAATCCGGGCCCTGCCCCACCTGACCTACTTCGATTTTTTGATGATTGTTATTATATAAATAATAATCATTAGGAGATAAATTATCAGTAAAGGAACCATCCTCATGAAATATTTCGTTATATAAAAAACTTCCCTTATTGCTACTCATATTAAATGTCGTTGTAAAACTGAAATAAAGATCATTTTTCCGATTTATGACATCTTTAAGGAAAATGTTTGTATTATTTTTTTCTTTTAGTTTGATATTAACTTCTTTTTCTTTACCGTTTTTAAAAGGTATCCATTCTGGCTTAATATAAACCTCAACTGTTACAGGCTTTTTAATTTGATGTAATGTATAGCCATCGTGAATTATTACTTTTTCTAATATACCTTCGCTGGAATAATAATTTTTAAAATAACTATATCCCAATAAAAATGCAGCTACCAATAGAATTACTAAAAAAGCAGCTTTTTGTTTTGGCACTTTATCACCCTTAACTAAAATTCTTTCTTCCTAATATATTCGGGAATGAACAAATAATCTCTTTTTGGGGAGCCTAATAAGCCATTGAGGATCATAAAAAAAGGTGCATAAACCCTTAAAAGTCCATGCACTCTTCTTATTGATGGTTTCGTTACAATGCAATCTTTATACTTTTAAGACTTCATTTTCGCTGTTTCCTCTTCAATTAACTTGCTTATCAACCCTGGAAGCCAGTCAAACAAATCAGTGAATTTGTAGCCCAGGTCAGCTGCCTTTTGATTGCTCATAAAATAGGAGGCAGGAATATTATAAGGCGACTCATTTTCTTCATTCTTTTTTTTCGCCAAAATAAAAGCTTTCCCTGTTCGTTCTTCTATCAACTCCATTAATTCCTTTAACGTATAAGTACCAGTCGCACAGGCATTAAATGGGCCTTCAAAATCAGATGTCCCTATCCATGCCAAAAACTTCCCTGCTTCCTCTTCGGAAATGTATCCAAAAGAAGAATCGGTATTGGTGAAATAGATTTCTTCTTCATTTAAGACTCGATTTATATGAAACTTGAGTCTATTTGTATAATCATTAAGTCCCAAAACAATAGGAAAGCGAACTGCAGCTGCCGAGAAACCTGATTTCTGGAAGATTACAGCCTCTGCCTGGCGTTTACCTTTCTGATATGATACCTCGTTCCCCTCTTTTATTTCGATTGGATAATTGTAAGGGTAAAAGTCCTTTTCCATTAATTCTTGACCGTTTTCCGGCAAATCATATACAGACAAAGTGGAGGTCAAAATATATCTGTCTGTCTTCCCTTTAAAAACTTCAGCCGCTTCCGTGGCATCTTTTGCTGAATAACAAATTTGATCAAAAATTATATCCCATTTTGTATCTGTAAAAGCTATTTTCATGCTATCTAAATCGGAACGATCAACCTTTATCCGGTGAACCCTGTCACCAAATGGATCTTCTGTATTGCCTCTTGTAGCGATTGTTACCTCTATCCCTCTTTCTAACAATGATTCTACTAAATGAATACCGAAAAATCGTGTTCCGCCCATAACCAATGCCTTTGTCATTATTTCACCCACCCTTTTGTTTAATCTTTAAAGGTCACAGTTTAATATATACACCAGAGTATATGTTAAATCCTTTATCTAATTAAACGGCTCTGTACCATCAAAAGATACGGGGTATGATAATACAAAAGGTCTCCGATTTGGAGGACCCTTGATTTTACATTTTACTATTCTTCTCATGTTCCAAAAGCCATTCCTTCCGCCATAGCCCTCCAGCATATCCAGTTAGTTTTCGATTGGAGCCAATAATTCGATGGCAGGGAATCACGATGCTCAGCTTATTTTTTCCATTGGCATTTCCTACTGCTCGTATGGCTTTATCATGACCTATAGAAACAGCGATATCTTTGTATGTAGCAGTTTCAGAAAAAGGAATACCTTTTAAGGTTTCCCATACCTTTCTTTGAAAGATGGTGCCCTCGAAAACATAGGGAAAGGAAAATGTCTGCCGCTCCCCTTTAAAATATTCGTCAAGCTGATGATAGCAATTCTCCAGTGTCTTTGGCGTGTCAGTCTGCTTAACATATAACGGATTTTCCCTGTCAACAAACAAAATGGAATAGACCGCATCATTTGTTCCTATTATTTCGAGTACCCCTATAGGAGATGGATAATCTAATTTATATTGATTAGTCATATAAGGACCTCCATAAATAAAACACTGCGTAGGCTTCCCAGCCTGTCCAGTTTAATGCCATTTCTTTAATTTCATTAATGGTTGGCTTGCCCTCAAGCCCTAGTTGAAACTTTATTGCATTATGAAGCCCTACATCTGTAATGGGAAATGCAGACCTTTGGTGAAGGCATTTCATCATAACATAATCTGCTGTCCAGGCTCCTATTCCCCTCATATTTGTTAAGTAGTTATGGATAGGCAGATAATCTTGTTTCTTAAGAAGGTTTTCCTTCTTTAGTTCGCCTTTTGACATTGCTTTTGCTACACCTATAACGTATTCAGCCTTTCTGACTGTAAACTGAAGTTCCCTCAAATGCTCTATGTCTATTTCTGCAATCCTATCAAAGGAAGGATATAACCAATAGGTTTCTCCTTCAAACATTAGGCCTTCCCCAAAGCGTTCCACAAACCGTTTTTTTAATGTGTAAGCAAATTTTAGATTGATTTGCTGCCCTAGGATAGCCCATGTAAGAGCTTCGAATAAATCCGGAATGCCAATGATTCTTAATCCTCTATATTTACTCGCTATTTGATTTAAAATATTATCGTATAGGGCCATTTCATAAAAGTCTGCTAAATCCTGCTCCAAATCAAACCAATCCACTATAAATTCGGCAGCCAATTTTCGTGCGTTTTTAGATGGATCTCCTAATGGGAACTCCACATTAAGAGCATCAATTTTGTAACTTATTTTCAATAATATTAACTCTTGATCGACCTTTATAAGTTTATATAAATATCCATCCTTAATCCTGTGAAGCAACTCCTGATTCGATCTGTCCAAAAAAACCAAGCATTCCTCAAAATTAAAGTCCCTTGGCGTATTAATTTTTATCATAGACGATAAGTTTGAACTGCTCATATGCCAGCCTCCTGGCTTACCTGGTTTCGATATTTATTCGGTGTACATTTTTTCATTCGTCTAAACACTCTATAAAAATTTGAAGGACTTTGGAACCCAACCTCGTAACAAATATCAAGGTTTGTCATTGCAGTACTTTTTAACAAAAACGCTGCTTTATCAATTCTTATTTTTTCCAAATAAGCACGTGGTGTTTCTTGAGTTTCCTGTTTAAAAAGTCTTTCCAAATAAAAGGGACTCACACCAATATGTGAGGAAATATCCTCCAAAGTCAGATTCTGTTTATAATGATTGACCAGGAAGGAAATCATTTGTCTTACCATACCTTCAAGTGGGGAATGTTCAGCTTCTGGCTGGCATCTCTTGCATGCCCGGTAACCCGCTTCTTCCGCTTGACTGATTGCTAAATAAAATTCAACATTTATTTTTTTGGGTTTTCTGGATCTGCAGGATGGCCTGCAATAAATCTTTGTTGTTTTCACCGCGGTAAAAAAGAAGCCATCATATGTACGGTCACATGCAAGGATTTTCTCCCACATTTCATCAAAAGAAAATACCAAATTTGTCATCAGGAACATACTCCCTTCACTCTAACTGCAACCTATTTTACCAATTATGGAAGTCGCTTTTCATCCTCATTCTTGCTCTTACAGTCTATATTACGTTTAAATACTAAAAAGCTGACCTTTAAAAGCAGCCCGTTAAGTCTTTAATTATTCATTCTGTTATACCAGTGTTTCAATAATCAGTGGGTATTATTTTCTTTTCTCATTTCTTAAAGAAGATTTTAGATAAATAACCCAGGCTATACAAGTATTCCGGACCCAAAATTTATATTTCCTCTTAGTGATTTATGTCACATAGATTTTTTAAAAAATCAATTAAAATACTTTTAAAAGATTCAAAGGAGGAAATAAAATGTTTGCTGCTTGGTTGATTACGATTGGTTTATTCTTTATTGGAATTTATGCATCTATGGTTATAATGAATAACCTAAAAGAAAAAGATCAATTGGATTTAGCTATTTTAGAATCTCAATTTAAAAATATCACAACAAATGACTCAGAGGCTTTGAAAGCCGTAATATAATTTTAGCAGCTTCAGCTTGAAGCTGTTTTTTTATCGGTTAGGAATTTATAGATTTTCACCATGTGCGTAACTCCGAACTAGGTTATTGTAATCCAGCTCCAGCGCCCAGCCCCTCGGGGTCATAAGCCAAATCACTTCAGAATTCAGGATTTCCTACGTGATTCGTCTTATGCCTGTTGGGGCTAACCAGGGCGCTTGCGCCTTTTGTTCTTCCTTGCATTATTATTAAATGCTAAAAAAAAAGGAATTTTACTTCTGTCCCTACAATAAAAAATACACTGATCATTTTAGGACCAATGTACCCCTTCAAATAGCAAATTTAACTAATTTGTCTTTCCTCTGCCTTTGGCTCCCTTGTACGATTATTATTGATTTTATATCCTAAAGCTATATTTCATTAAATATCTCCATTACCACGGTAAACTGAAAGCGCTCCATTTTAAAGATATTTAATTTCCGTTAGTCAACGGAAAAGTTTCTTACTACATCTTAAATCCTAGTAAAAATAAAAATGAAAAAGCTCTTCTTAATCAGAAGAGCCCTGATGTTCCTCAAGGTAATGCCAGTCTGATTCAGTTGGGGGCAGAATAGCTTTCTTTCCCTGTAAATCTACAAATTGACCGTTCCTCAAGATATAGAGGAATACTGCTCCTTCAAAAATATCCCGGTCATTAACGGTTATCGGGCCGACAAGGAGCCTGACTTTTTGATGCAGAAGATTTATCTTTGGGTCCTTAAAAAGCAGAAAGGAATAGGTCCTATTATTTTCATATGGACAATAGGCACCGCCTGCCCCTTGGTAGGATGTTTCTACCTGTATTCTCAAGGAAGAATTTCCATTTTTAAATCGTCTGAACTGAGTAATCGTGCCTTGAATGATATAAAGCCTTCCCTCCTGGATCCATCTTCCATCTGTGCGCAGAGGAGGAGGTGTGTAAGTAGCCGTATTTTCCGTTGTTGGCTGGGTTGATTCAGTGGATGGCTGGGTTGATTCAGTGGTCGTTTTGGCAGAACCTAAAGTGGTGTCGGATTTCGCTGGAGTGTGTGAGGAATTGTTCTTTTTGTGCTGCAGCTTTCTTTGTGTTGTGGATGATTCATGGCTGCAGGCAGCCAATAACAAAGCAATAATGAGAAACAGAGAAGCCGTCTTGTTCATAAGGGTCCTCCTTTTAATACAATTTATATCAATTAATTATTCTTTCTTGGGCAGTTTGACCAACCTTCCTAACCTAATCAATTAAATGGAAAGCCGCTTTTTGCCCACTCTTTAAAGAACCTCCTCCCACTGATAAAGATTCTGTAAAAACCCCCTTTTTTCCTTTTATGAAACGCCCCTTATTCAGCTGAGAAAAAAATAAATATAGGAAATCATCAAGTTGGATATTAACTGGTAATTCGTTCTTTAAGGAGTTAAAAGAAAGCCGGAAATTATTACAGAGTTTGGTCTATGGGTTAGTAATAAATCTAGAGCCATCTATCACCCAATTAAGCTGGACACCTGCCATCATTTTAGTGCTCAAAATAACTTATATAAGAAAAACCTGGCATTCGCCAAGGCCTTTTGGCGAATGTCTTAGTTTTTCTTATGCGTTCAGAATTTATCGATATAAATTCTGATTAGCTAAAAAAATAGAGCATTAATCCATAATGGATCAATGCTCCACAGTTCTATCATTAATCTTTATCAGGCAATAAGGTTTTGTATCCTTTAGTGGATGGAATCAGATCAACATGAATATGTTTTACCTGTGTATAGGCAAGTAATCCTTGAATCCCTAATTCTCATCCTAATCCACTTTGGGAAAAATTGCCACCAATGTACATTTCATAAAAAGTATTACTCATTGGTAATTTCCCTTCCTTCATGATGTCTGTTTAAGGTTTTTTCAGTTTAAACGTACACATGCACTTTCTATTTCCTTTTTTCTAAGGCTTTGACTAATTCCTCGCCCATCAATTCTGAAGAGAATGGGTCACGGCTTGTTACGATTTGTTCTTCTGCCCATACAGCATGTCCCTTTTTACTAAGGTCACCTTTATCATAAATTGCGATTTTTGTTAATTCGTTTTCCAGACTAAATGGTAATATATCCAACAAGCCTTCTGGCTCGATTTCATTTGGATAACCCGTCACTTCTTTACCAGCAATTATACTTTTTCCATCGGGGCGAAGGGTCCAAATTAGCGGAGCGGGTCCATGGCACTCTGCCGCAACAATACCTCCATTATCATAAACGGAATTAATAATGCTGTGCAGGTGATCATTCTTAGCTAAATCATACATGGCACCATGCCCCCCGACAATTAATACAACATCATAATCGGATGGATTAATATCGGATAGCTTTTTGGTTTCATCTGCCCGGCCTGATTCATAAAGAGCTTTATAGGTTCCTTCAGGATCATACTCAGGTAAGAAGCTTACCTTATCAACTGTCGGTTTTCCTCCTTGAGGTGAAGCAAGGTCAACTTGATGGCCAGCTTTTTCTAAAGCTTGTAAGGGCGCAAACAATTCTTCGCCCCACCAGCCTGTTTCATACTCATTCTTTTCATCCTTATATCCACTTGATAAAACAGCCAATACTTTTGCCATTAATAATGCCTCCTTCACTGTTATACGTCTAGTTATTCAGGTATCATTTTTAGTTTCCCTTAAACGTGAAATTAAATATATATACCCCATAAAGTAAATAACCTTATATTTTGTGCTTTAAACGCAGAGAGTTATTGAGCAGGAAGGCAGAATAGTACCCTTATGTCCATGAACGGCGATTTTGGATTCATTTGGAAGAAATCGTTCATCCGGTCTGTGAACCTAATTATTTGCGTTTTCTTATGTATTTTTCATCATTCTCTATTTCTTCATGGGTTGTTCATTTTTTATTCATATTCGTCAGGTACTCTATTTTTAATCAAACATTTAAGAGGCATATATGGAAGTATGTTTCCCTTTGAAAATTAAAAAATTTAGGAGTGACGTAATGAAAAAATGGGTGCTCGCAGGATTTTTAATAAGCGCCTTGGGTTTATCGGCGTGCAGCAGCAGTGCTGTTATGAAGTCCGATGCAGGGAATATCACGCAGGATGAGTTATATCAGGCTATGAAGTCAAAGTATGGAGCACAGACGCTTCAGCAGCTTGCTGCAGAAAAGGTATTGTCAAAAGAATATACCGTTTCTAAAGCTGAAATAGATTCGGAAGTTAAAAAGGCAAAAGACCAACTTGGAGCTCAATTTCAAACTGCTTTACAGCAATATGGTTTTCAAGATGAAAATGACTACCGAAACACTGTAAAACTAAATCTCTTGGAACAAAAAGCTGCCTTTAAAACCATTAAGGTAACAGATAAAGAGTTAAAAGATGCATACGCTGCCTATAAACCTGAGATACGTGCCAGCCATATATTAGTAAAGGACGAAAAAACAGCTAATGATATAGAAGCAAAGCTTAAAAGTGGGGCAAAGTTTGAGGATTTAGCAAAGGAAAAATCAACAGATACTGCCAGTGCCACTAAGGGCGGAGACGTCGGATGGTTCGGCACAGGCGTAATGGATCCGGATTTTGAAAAGGCTGCCTATTCGCTAAAACAAAACCAAATCAGCGCTCCGATCAAAACACAATATGGATACCATATCATTCAAGTGACTGACACAAAATCAAAACAATCATTTGCGAAGATGAAAAATACCCTTACCGCGCAGGTGAAGCAAAGTAAAGTCACACAAGATATGATTCAAAAGGTTTTAAAAAATGAATTTAAGAAATCGAATATTGATATATCCGATAAAGATTTGAAAAAAGCAACGGACCTTTCACAACCTGCTGTTTCATAAAAAAAAGGCAATCCACTTGGGTTGCCTTTTTTTATGATCGTTTTCAATTTATTAGCTGTTATACAATAATTTTTTTAGTCCCAGTGCGGCTGACTTATTTGTTCCTCCTGCAAACGCCATAAGAATTTTATTCAAAATGTCTCTTCACCCTATTTGTCTGTAAGTACTTTTGAGTAGATAATGGGTGCCTTATTTTTAATAGAAACATCAATTAAGGCAACTTCTTTTATTTTTCCATATAAGATCCCGGTTCTGTTTGAACAATAATTAAATGCTTCGGATAGTTTTTCTGAAGCCAGCCTATTTGCAATCGTACAATGTGGTATCCAATTATCAGGTAAGTACAATGAATTAGGATAATTATTAAATCGCTCGAAAGATTTGTGATGGTTTAAATGAAATTCCAGCAGCTCTTTTGTAACCGCAGGTGAAAGAAATAATGCTCCTGATTTTAAAAACGAGCCAATGGTGTTAAAAGTTACATCAATTGATGGCTTATATTTATAAAATTCATCCATCTTATCAATAAAATCAATTATTTTTATGTTGTTGTAACTCGCTAGTGTTATATGCGGTCTTCTATTCTCAACTTCATAGGAATAATGGGAGATGTTCTTTTCTGTCAATTCTCCCCAAATATCTTTTATAGTTTGTTCTGTTTGTCCATCGAAAATAGCAATAAATCCATACATATTGATTCACCTTCAAAATTTAATGAATAAATGTAAATATTAACATTCAACAAAAAAGTGCATTATTCCTTTTAGGATTAATGCACCTGTATTTCAATATTTTTTTAGTAAGCCATTTCTACGATTTTTTTAATGTTCTCTTCATTTGAGTCAATTTGAACCTTCTTACTTAGATGTTTATTTAGTCTATAAAATTCTGGAATTATACTGACCATCGTTTTCATTATTCCATTGGAATTGTGATTGGTGTCCCAATTTTCTAGAAGAGATAATTGCCATTGTTTTAATTTACTTCTTTTGCCCTCAATTTTTGACCAAACTCCGTAAGGACTATCTAAATGTTCTTCCATTTCCAAATACCAGCTGGAAACAATCAGCCATCGCAGTCTCTCCAGATTAGATAAGGCATAATATATTTCATTTCTCATTACTGCTCGGTAGGTTTCGTGAATAAACGCAAGGATCTTCCCTCTCCAAAACTCAACATCAACTGAAGATGGTTCGTAAACCAGTTTAGAGGATTCTATCTTTATCTTACTTAAAGTATTATGTGGGTCATGAAGAACCTCAAGTTCTTTTAACCAAATTGATGGAATAATTTCTTCTGGTGTATGATACCAGCTATCTACTTTAACAAAAGTATCATAATGAGTGACTACATGAGGTACAAAGGGATTAAAGCCTTCGAAAAATAAAACTTCTCCCCACTTTTGCGCTCTTTCCCTTTTTCCTTTGATAAAGGATTCCTTTTTTTCTGGGAGCACAATTGTATGTAAATCAATATCCGAGAAATTATCAAAGTCTCCTTTTGCTAATGATCCACATAAATAAACAGCTAAAACATAAGGATCTTCAGTTAAATCCTTTAAAGCTTTTTTTAAAAGAATTGCTCGATGCTGTGGCAAAGATGCATCCCTATTTAAATGTTTACTTAAAAATCCCACACATAAAACCATCTCCTTATAATTAAAAAACCATCAATGTATTATATTCCCTATATGATTGTAAAACCCTTCTCCATTTAACCAGCAAAACTTTAATAGATACGGGTTTTTGTGGTTTAATCTTTCTTTGTTTACCCTTTTAATTTCATACCCAATAAAAATATCTCAATTTCGAGATTTTTCGGTTGACAGTTAGCTTAGCTATGAGTTACTATTATCTCAGATTCAAGATATCTTATTTTGAAATAAATTATTTGCTTTTTTACTTACTTTAATGAGGTGAAACTTATGAGCTTTTTTAGCAATATATTTGGGACTTCAGCTAATAAGGAGGAGAAAAAAATGGAAAAATTAAATATCGGAATTATTTTAGGCAGTACGAGACAAGGCCGCGTTAGCCCACAAGTAGGAAAATGGGCAAAGGAAATTGCGGACAAACGTGGAGATGCTAATTATGAAATCCTTGATATTGCAGATTTCAAATTACCATTCTTAGGTGAAGGTACAGGTAATGAACCTGGATTAAAAGCTTGGTCTGAAAAACTTACTTCATTAGATGGTTTTGTCTTCATTGTATCTGAATATAATCACAGCATTTCAGGTGCATTAAAAAATGCCTTAGATTCAGCTCGTGATGAGTGGAATAACAAAGCTGCTGGAATAATAAGCTATGGTTCTACTGGCGGAGCAAGAGCAGCTGAGCACTTGCGGGGTATTTTGGGTGAATTGCTGGTTGCCGATGTTCGTGTTCATCCAACATTATCGTTATTTACCGACTTTACAAACTTCAGCGAATTCACACCATCAGATTTACACGAAAATAATGTAAACTTGATGCTTGAACAAGTTATCGCTTGGAGCGGAGCACTCAAAACGTTACGAAAATAATAAGGATAAAGTCCGTACTAAACGGGCTTTTTCTGTCATAAACGCATCTAATGTATTGATTCAAAGCAAAATCAAAAGATAATCAAAAGGAGGTACGTTAAATGTCAAGCTTCCACCGCAAACCTAATATTTTTGTTGGGCAGGTTTTTTTAAAAGTTGAAGATATAAACCGCTCGCTTTCGTTTTACAATAATGTGATTGGTTTTAAAATACTGGAACAAACGGAAAGAAAAGCAATATTAAGTGCAGATGGGAATACTCCCCTCCTTACCATTGAACAGCCGGAGAATGTTATTCCCAAGCAAAAAAGAACAACCGGACTATATCACTTCGCCATCTTATTACCTAACCGGACGGATTTAGGAAAAGTATTAAACCACTTTCTGAAGCTTGGTTACCCTTTACAAGGCGGTTCTGATCATCTTGTAAGTGAGGCACTTTACCTTGCGGATCCCGATGGAAATGGAATCGAAATTTATGTTGACAGGCCTTCATCTAATTGGAATTGGGAAAACGGCGAAGTCCTAATGGCAACCAATCCATTAGATGCTGACAGCCTTCTTGAGGAAGGAAAAGGAGCTCCTTGGGAGGCACTCCCCGTTGAGACCATGATAGGTCATATTCATTTACATGTGGCTGAATTAAATAAAATAAAGGAATTTTATTGCCTGGGCTTAGGATTTAACGTTGTAAGTAAATATGGTAATCAGGCGCTATTCATATCGACTGGCGGCTATCATCACCATATTGGACTAAATACATGGAATGGAACCGGAGCCCCTAAACCTGCAAAGTATAGTGTTGGGCTAGAAAGATTTTCACTTGTTTTTCCAAATAATGAGGCTAGAACGAAGGCTGTTAATGATTTAAGTAATCTAGGTTACATGAGCACTAGTATTGACGGCGATATAATTGTTGAGGACCCATCAGGTAATCTCATTCAATTAGAAATTTAAATAACAAAGGGATTGCTGCTGCAATCCCTTTGTTTACATCTCCTCTGGAGCTCCTATTCCTAATAATCGAAGACCCTCTTTTAGAACAATCTTAACAGCATAAACGATTGATAATCTTGCCTGCTTGTCATCTTCATCATCTAAAATACGGACAGAACCATAATATTTATTAAAGGCTCTTGAGAGTTCGATGACATACTTGGCAATTTGCGATGGATCATATTCTTCCATAGCACGTTTAATAACCTCCGGAAAAGCCATTAAGGAAGTAATAATCGGCCATGCTTCTATATCAAAACTGCTCGAGAGTTCCATGGTTTCTTTAAACTGCCCTTTTCTTAGCAGCGAAGAAGTGCGCGCATGAGTGTATTGGACGTATGGTCCAGTTTCCCCTTCAAATCTTAACATGTCTTCCAGGGAGAATTCTATATCGTTTAGCCGGTAGTTTTTTAAGTCATGGAAGATAACTGCACCCGTCCCAACCTGGCGGGCGACTTCCTCTTTGGAAACAAGGTTTGGATTCTTTTGCTTAATATCCTTTAATGCAAGAGCTATGGCATCTTTTAAGACTTCTTCGAGCAATACCACTTTCCCTTTACGAGTAGACATTTTTTTGCCGTCTTTTAACATCATTCCAAAAGGAACGTGAGTCATTCCTTCCTGCCATTGGCAGCCCATTTTATCTAGCACCGCAAACAATTGTTTGAAATGCAAGGTCTGTTCATTCCCTACCACATATAAAGATTTAACGAAGTGATATGTTTCCTGGCGATAAATGGCTGCTGCCAAATCACGGGTGGCATAAAGAGTAGTTCCATCTCTTTTCTTTATTAAACATGGAGGTAACTCCTCAAGAGGAACGACTTGTGCACCTTCTGATTCTTCCAGTAAATTCATTTCTTTAAGCAGCTCTACCACTCTTTCCATCTTGTCATTATAAAAAGCTTCGCCATGATAGGAATCAAAGTTTATCCCCATCAACTCATATATTTTTGAAAACTCCTTTAATGACTCCTCGCGAAACCATTCCCATAAACTATGTGCTTCTTTATCCCCGTCCTCCAGCTTTTTGAACCAGCCTCGAGCTTCATCATCCAAGCAGATGTCCTTTTCTGCTTCTTCATGGAATTTTACATATAATACTAGTAATTCTTTAATGGGATGCTGTATTACTTTTCCTTCATCTCCCCACTTTTTGTACGCGACAATTAGTTTTCCAAATTGAGTGCCCCAATCACCCAAGTGATTAATCCGGACAGGACGATAACTGCATTTTTCTGCTATCAATGCAAGGGCGTTACCAATCACAGTTGAGCGTAAATGCCCCATTGAAAAGGGTTTTGCGATATTGGGAGAGGAAAAGTCGATAGTGATAACCTGATCATTGCCAAGATTTATAGCGCCGTAATTTTCTTTTAGGGAAAGTACATGCTTAATAACTTCAGAAGAAACCTTCTTTTTATCTAAAAAAACATTTACATATCCACTTACCGCTTCGATTTTTTCAAAAACAGGAGATTGGATTTTATCTGCAATTTCAATTGCTATGCTATGGGGTGACTTTCGAAAAAGTTTTGCCAGTTCAAAACAAGGAAATGCAAGATCACCCATATACTCAAATTTTGGTTTTTCAACCATTAAGACCAATCTGCTTTTGTCCAATTGCCCATTTAGAGCTTCATACAATCCATCAGCAAAGTCATTCTTAAAGTTCATCCTTTATCTCCTCCTCCAAAATAAAAAAACTCCCGCCTCTTTAGTAAATAAAAGAGACGAGAGTTTATTGATCCCGTGGTACCACTCTAATTGTTCTTATCAAATAAAAACCACTCCATTTGGTAACGGGGTGATTCCCCGGTATTCCCTACTCACTTTCAGGAAAACATCTCTAAAGTGCGGTTCATTACCTGCTGCATGCCAAGCTCACACCATCCTTGACTCGCTTTAATTTCGCAAAATAACTACTCTCTTTATCAGTGACTTTATCATTATTTAGAATCATTATATCCAATTATTAGAAAATTACAATATATTTATGAAAATTTTTACTTTTCTTATTTTATCAATCTCATTCATTCTTGTTTAAATTTTCCAGGATATCAATATACCGTTTTTCAAGTTCTTCGTATGTTAATTCTTTTGCTTGTTTTCTTAATTGAAGAAGTTCATCTAAATACCGTTTGTTTTTACGGAATTCCCTTTTATCTTTTAAGTAAGTTACCCAAGTCCAAACAATAAGTGCTATTGAAAAAATCGTAAAAATAATCAAGAGATACAAATGTTTCGTTGGTTTTCCAAAAAATAATAATAAAAGATTTAGGGGAGGACCTAAGGCCACGAGTGTACTGCATATTACCTGCACCAGGTTTGGTTTTGATATATCATATTGTGCTTTCATAACTTTTAGCAGTTGTTTTTTCTCAGACAACTAATCATCCCCTTAGGTGAGGGACTCTCATCTCCTCGATAATCTCATTAATTTAATTCTATAGAAAGCAATGTTTATCCTACCTAGTGTCTTGTTTAATTTTTCCATCAGACTGTAAAAAAACACCCAACTTCTTATAAAAATATCTCTCGGGGATGGCTTTCCAAATCAAAATCATCAATGAACTTTCACTGCCAAAATAAAAAAACTAGTACCCCTGGGATACTAGTTCTTTATGTTAATTTTTAGTATTACAGTTTATTAAAGCAAACCTATACTACTTTTTAGGGATTTCACATCCATTTCCATCACAGATAACCCCGTCTTGACTGTTTAAAACGGTGATTTCATCTTCTGCAATGATTTTCTTCAATGCCTGTACAAACACCTCAGTTGGCTGGGCACCAGTAAGAGCGTATTTTTTATTAATAAGGAAGAAAGGGACACCCGTAACGCCATACTGCTGGGCTGTTTGCTCATCGGCACGAACCTCGTCAGCCATTTCATCGCTTGCAAGCATTTTTTCTGCAGCTTCCCGGTTTAACCCAACTTCTGCTGCCAAATCTGTTAAAGTTTCATGATTTCCAATATGTTTGGATTCGGTAAAATAGGCGCGTAAAATCCGTTCGGTCATTTCCTTCATTAAACCCTGTCTTTTAGCAAACATTGTCAAACGATGAGCATCGAAGGTGTTTGTTAGAATAAGGGTATCCATTTGATAATCCAAACCAACTTCCTTCGCCATTTGCACCATATTTTGAGTGTTTGCTTTTGCTTGAGCTATACTCATGCCGTATTTCTGGGCTAATTTTTCATACATGTTTTCTTTTATATCTCGTTCCATTGATGGATCCAATTCAAAGCATTTATAGGTTACTTCTATTGGATGGTCAATCTGCTTAATGGCGTCCTCCAGACGCCTTTTGCCAATATAGCAGAAAGGTCAAGCAAAGTCTGTCCACATTTCAATATGCATATTTTATCCCTCCAGTTCGATATTCTCCTATAGTATAGGGGTTAAGCTTGTATTTTACACGGGATTTGATTGACTCTCGGCTCGCTCTTGTTTTTGGCCTATTTTTGAAGTATATGAAATAAAATTCCACCTAAACCACTGTTGATATGAGTTAATAAACATTTATAACCTCTTCACTGCCTCTTCGATAGGAGTTACCCCTGACACCAGATCAAAGGCTTTATTAAATGTATTTTCTTCATTAATGACCGCCAGTATTGTTTTAGCTACATCCTCCCGAGGTATTGATCCTCTTTCAAGGTTTTCGGAGGCTTTCACCTTGCCTGTGCCCGGTTCATTAAGTAGGCCGCCTGGGCGGATGATTGTGTATGTTAAATCACTTTGTATGAGCATCCTGTCAGCATAATGCTTTGCTACATAATAAGGCTTAATTTGTTCATTCCAATTTTCACGGTTATGCGCTTGAAGTGCGCTTACCATAATAAATCGTTTTACTCCTGCTTTTTCAGCGGCCTCCACCATTTTCACAGCACCATCAAGGTCAATCAGCAGTGTCTTATCCAGTCCTGTATGTCCGCCAGAACCTGCTGTAAACACGACGGCATCACAACCTTTGGCAGCATCAGCCAGTTGCTCTACTGTACCTTCAAGATTACCCAATGTCCCTTCTATACCTGACTTTTCAAGCTCTTTAATCTGCTCTTCTTTTCGAACCAATGCTCTCACACTAAAATCACTGCTTTCCTTCAAAAGCCCCACAAGCAGCTTCCCGATTTGTCCGTTTGCTCCAACTACTAATACCTTCAAGATAAAAACCCCTTTCTATGAACCGTATCCTCCATATTTCTACCCTATTATTAAAAAAATAAAAGTAGAGAGGTATCTGACTAGTTAATCTTTTACCAGAAAAACAGTTATTTAAGAAATCTCATTTAAAAATTGGAAAATTTTAAGGAAAATTTAAGGAAACACAAGTAGAATGAGCATTGTTAAAGGAATGAATATCGAACTAATAATGGGTATAAGGCCTATATTTTTAAGATTGAATTATAGAGTTATCGTCAAGTAAGCAGAACTAATTTTTAATATAAGGAGATATATAAATATGAAGTCAATTGGCATTGTAAGAAAAGTGGATGAACTGGGACGTATTGTAATACCGATGGAACTCCGGAGGACTTTAGACATTTCAGAAAAGGATCCGTTAGAAATTTACACGGATGGAGATAGTATCATTCTAAAAAAATATATCGTTGATATGGCCTGTTCTTTAACTGGAGAAATATCAGATAAAAACCGCAAATTGGCCAATGGAAAAATTATTTTAAGCCCGGATGGTGCAAAAGAGTTAGTTAAACAGCTTAATGAGCTTTTCCAGTTAACTTGATAATATGTGTTTTTTAAAACAAAAAAACTCGTCCTACATGGCGAGCTTTTTTCGTTTTTTTAAGATTCGACCAGTTCCTGACAGTGTTTCATTAAATATTTAGGAAAGCTTAAAGCAGAATTTATTCTCTCCTCTTTAGCAGGGAAAATCCTGGCCTTCACACCTCTGCGAATATTTATTGCTTCCCGGATGATGCTGTGCCATTCTTCTGGCATATGTATCAATCCGTAATCACCCGCGCCCATTTTTGAAATAAAATCATATTCTTTTAAGGTATAATATTGACGTAACAATCCAAGGACGGTCCATTCAACTTCAAAATCAATTTCTTGAGCAGAAAGTTTAAGTAGATTCTCCTTTGAATTCTCTAATCTATGTACACGAGTTGCCCAATAGGTATTCATATTTTCCAGCACAAAAGAAATCAGTTCCTGTTGGTTAAGTTCCATTCTAAGTTCTGTTCTGTTTGGTCCTAAAATGTTTATTCCTCTCGTTTTAAGGAGCCACCAAGTAACGGGGTTAAAATGAGTGTCAAAGGCCATTTTTCCTCCATTGTAGTATGGGTAATAGGAGTTATCATAAGTTGCAATATTACCTAAGTCCTCCCAGAGAATATATACTCCATCCATTTCTGGCTTTTTATATTTATTGGAAATAATGTGGTGGATCTCCGATAATTCCTGTACTTCATCCTTACGTAAACGATTCTCAGTAATAGCAATAAAATCAATATCACTTGAATCTTTAATATATGCATCAAGTACAATTGATCCATGCAAATATAATCCTTTAAGTTTATTCGGCAAACGTTTCTTCCATAAGGTAATATAGTCGTCCAATAATTGATAAGCATCCTTGGGGATTCTGCTCATAATCCTCTCCTTGACTTCTAAGTGTGATATTATTGTATCCTGCCAAAAACAAACGTTTTATTTAGAAGTCTTTTCCTTATCGGTTAAATGTAAAGGATTTAAGCTTTTCCATTCATAAATTAATAAAGTTAATACCTTTCCCTGGATTTCAATTGTTGTCGACCTGTAAAGTTCCGCACCCAATTTTTCATAAAAGAACCTGGATTTATTATCCTCTAATACCTCAACAAATACTTTTTTGTATCCTAACTCATTAAATGTTGAAAACAATTTCTCGACCAGCTTATTTCCAATTCCTTTCCCTTGGTATTTTTCTAGGATATAAATGGAAGTTAAGTCACCTGAGTTTTCGACGTCATTGGTATCCCTTCTTCCTCCGTCGGCAAATCCAACAATTTCCCCCTCATTACTTTCTGCAACAAATACATTATTGTCGCTCCTTGAAATATTATTTATCCATAGAGTTGTCCTCTTATCATAAGTAAGATTGTCTAAATAGCTGTCAGGAATGATATTTTTGTAGGTCGTTCTCCAGCAATCTACGTGCACCTTAGCTATTCCTTCAGCATCAGATAATTTCGCTTGCCTTATTATCATTTATTAGCCCCCAATTGATTTATTATTGTAAAAATAATATGCCTGCCTAGAGGCTATACATTATCCTGTCTCTCTTTTGGTTTCCATAAATACTAGGTCCATAGGGAATGCATACTGCTAGTCAGCAAGCAGCAGCTTCCTTTTTTAAGTTTTCTACTGGAAGTTTTTACTCACTATATCCTATTCATAATATTACGTCAATTTCATTATTAACTAACCCCACCTCTTGGCTCACGAAAGAATTTCAAGTCTTGAATCCTTTAATTATGCTTTTTACTTCTTATTCAAAGCACCTAACATTTTTACTAGCTTCATTTCCTGAATGGTTGAAAGCAACTTAAATCGTTCTTCTTTTCTGTTTAAGTGCTTTCGAAATCTATTAGGATTTTTTATTTGTTTATATTTTCATTGTTCCTCTTATCGGCATCTTCAATAAATTTAATAGTTATTTTTTGCACCTTTCTATAGACTGCAGTAGCCATGATGGCGCCTCCGGCTGAAAGCAGTGAACTCCAAACAAGCTTCTTTGTCGATTTTTTCATATAAACATCCTCCCAGTGTTCGTTATAATATAGGTCTTACCCCATTTCTCTGCTCTTTAAAAAAGTCTTACCTTTTTTGACTTAAGGACTCTCATAAAATCAATAAAATAAGATTGTAATGATAATTACCGACTTTTCTAATATCAAAAAAACCAAACCGTATTGAATGTTCAAGTTCTAAATACAAAAGGCTTGCAGTGACATTCCAACTGCAAGCCTTATTATTATAGAAAGGTTTAGATGAAGAATGGAAAAAATGGACCAAATGCTCGTATTCCAAAGAATGGGAAGCCGAATAACCCAAATGGTCCCCAGAATGGAAAAAATCTGCTTTCATCACTTGATTCCATTGCTGTATGAGGCAGATTGGCGCTTGGCATAATGATATACATTTTATCATGGTCATAGCTGTGGAAAATTCCTTGATAAACTGAACCATCATTTTATTCTACCTGTACAAATTGAAATAAATGCTTTTTTGCCTTTTCATGGTGATCACTCATATCCCTCAGAAACTGGGTACTGCTTTGATCCAAATATGGATGCATTCGTTTACCTCCTCTTTTTATTCCATTTACAAAAAATTCCTAACCATAGTCAGGTGTTACGATGTTTTTTATAGACAAAGATTGTACGCCATAAATTTATCGATGTGTCCGTAATAATTGTAATTGACATTTATGGAATAAAAAGGATAAAATATACTTACCTACCATGTATAACAAAGTAGTTCTTTTTTTTGTTTAGCTATCTTGTTAAACCAAATAGCGGTCCTTAACCAATTTGCCTTATTAATAAGGAGTAAGAAAGGAAGCTATAAAATGTCATTAAGAAGTCAATTATTAAAAGGAGTTTTGGATGGCTGTGTGATGGCTGTTATAGAAAAGGAACCTGTTTATGGCTATGAGCTGTCCAAGAAGCTTCAGGATATCGGATTGGCTGATGTGAGCGAAGGTACTATTTATCCCGTTTTGCTCCGACTTCAAAAAAATGGACTTATAAAGGGAGAAATGCAGCCCTCCGAATCAGGTCCCAACCGAAAATATTATAGATTAACAGATGAAGGAAAAGAGTCACTTAATACCATTGCCTATGAGTGGAAACACATCGTTAATCCAGTTAATTCTTTATTTAAAGGGAGGAATTTACCGTGAAGGCCAAACAATTAATTGAGGAGAATAACAGAAAACGAGAGCTTCTTAACCCTCAGAATGAAAAATACTATATGGACATGTTACTTTACATTCGTCTGCAATTAACTCTTTCCGAGCAACAGTCCGAGGAGGTATTAATCGAAATGCTTGATCACCTTCTGGATGGCCAGCAGGAAGGCAAGTCGGCACAAGACATTTTCGGTGATGATCCCAAAGGCTATGCAGATGAAATTATTGAAAATTTACCGAAGGAGCGGAAACGAAAAGTTTTTCCTTTTATTAGTGGGATAGTCATTAATATCGTAAGTTGGTTTTTAATGATTCGTGGTGTGATTATACTGGCTGCCTCACAATTCAAGAGTATCCCCACAACAATTTATCCATTCACCGCTCTTATTGAGTTTGCAGTTACTTTGGGAATCACCTTATTTGGTGTATGGTATATCTTTAGGATCATCAGGCAATCGCTATTTCAAAACAAAACTAATGAGAAAAAAAATATGCTAAAAGTGGGTCTTTTCGCAGCGTTTTCCATGTTAATCTTCATGCTAATAAATCTTTTAATACCAAAGTTTGGCCCAACCTTCCAGTTTAACTGGTGGTCTTCTGTACTTGTCGGAGGAGGCATTTGGGCAATCCTATCTATGCTAAAAAAATTTGAAGTTGGGTTTAATTAAACACCGTCTTTCACCCCATTTTGCAGCTTCTAAATGGGGATCTTTTTAATTGTATGTAATTTGGAAATTCTTACTCAATATTCTTAAGATTTCAAGTTATTTTCCTATTCTGTGTATTTGGGAGATCCTTCCATTAGTGGAAATAGAGGTTTATAATAACCATATAGTGTTAATCAACCCGCTATGGGGGAGGAATTATCCATGTTAAACCATATTTTTCTTCAAATTAAAAATACATTTATCCCTACGTCATCTGATAAAATTAGAGAATTCGAACGGATCGAATCAAAACGCACAAAAACTCGCAGATAAATTCACATATTGAAAGAAGCCGTAAAAGGCTTCTTTTTTTATTTAAAAGTTGATCCCACTTGCTTGGTAAAACTAATTATGTCAGCACCTAAAATTTATCTATCTGTGCCTTTTAAGAACTTTTTACTCTATTAATCTGCTAGTTTTCTCTCAATGAACCTCTATTATTCAAAAAAAAGAAGACAATAAATTGTCTCCTCAAAGTGCTTGTTTGATAAAATCTAAGGTTCTTTCTATAATTACCCGCTGGTCATTATCAAGTGTTGCAACATGGTAACTATCACTCAACTGATGGATTTCTTTTATTTCGGAAGTAATACCATCATAAATAATTTTTGCATTATTTGGCGGTACCACATGGTCCTCATTTGAAACAAAAATTAATGCAGGACAAGTAATTTTTGATAGATTCTCCTTTACCTCATCTATTAATTGTAAAATTTCTTTAATCGATTGAACAGGGGTCTTTTCATAAGCCAGCTCTTTGACACCGGGTTTTTTAATATCAGATCCAATTGCATCTAAAAATCTGACTCCTTCTAATTGCCTCACTGGGTCCATTGCCGGAATATCCACAGCCGCATTTATAAGAACAATCGAACGAATCTCGGGATGTTTTTCCGCCATATAAAGTGTCAGCGTTCCTCCCATTGACAGACCAGTAACAAAGATAGTATCACAACGTTGTTTTAACCATTCATAACCTTCTTCTATCGAGGAAATCCAATCCTGAAAGCTAGTTTTTTCCATATCTTCATAATGTGTACCATGCCCTTTAAGACGCGGTCCGCAAACCGTAAACCCAGCTGCTGCATACGCCTCACCTAAAGGCCGCATGCTTTGAGTCGATCCTGTAAAACCATGAGAAACTAAGATTCCCACTCGATTTCCTTCAAAGTAGAACGGTTCAGCACCTTCTAAAATAGGGTACAATTCAGTCATATTCATTCCTCCACTTTAGTTGTCCTTCATAAAAAGAATTCGCTTCTCTTTCACTAAAACCTTCATTTTGTTTAAAATCTTTTACCTTTAATAAGTGAAGTAAATAGAATGGTATTTATGTAGTTTACATAATAATATTATTTACTTAAGCAAAGGAACTTCAATCTGAGTTCTTATTCATATTTAAATGATTTTCGTGGAGTCTTGCTATTTTTGCTCACCCTTTGTTCAAATTGCAATTTTCTCTTAGAAAATGAGTCTAATAAAATTACCAATTTTTTCTCAATAAAATACTAAAAGCAGTGAATTTCCTCTTGGAAGATCCACTGCTTTTCAATATTTTTGCATGTGCTTTTACCTAAGCGGGTACATCAAAAGAACTTTATTAAGCGATTTTATTAAAATTAATTATCCTCTATTTCTATTTTCAAACTGACTGTACCAGTTATCAATCAGCCGGTGCCAATTATAGAAAAGAGTACTCCTCGGTGCAAGTGGTACTTGACTAAAATCTTCATCGCCGAAAACATCCGCTCCGATTATGTGTATAGCAGCATGAAGGTTAGAGCTCTGAATAAAACTGCCCAATTCATCAGCCGAACCAAACGATGAAAGATTTCTCGTAATACGATTTTCAGCTTCATCTAGGCTTCTTCTCCATGCTGGATGCCTTTTACACTCCATTGGAATCGAAGACCAAGGTTCTACCCTGCGTAGGTTATACCCCTGCTCTTGAAACCAGCTTAAAGTTTTCTGTATAAAGTAACGATGAAAATCGAGGAACTCAATTCCACTTCCAGGTTGTGAACGCATATCCATATGCATGTTATGCCATCTTAAATGCTCATCAAGGAATTGCTTAGGGAAATTAGGTATAGTTGTCATTTGTTATCTCCTTTTTAATATAGCTATATTAGAAAGGAGAACTTTTGATTGTATACTTGTCCTAATTTCGGCCTTTATTTTTAGATTACAATAACCTAGTTCGGAGTTATCCACAAGGTAAAATTCTAATTTGCTAAATTGACAAAAAAAGCATTAATCCTTTTAGATCAATGCACTTGATTATCTTCATATTTAAATGGCATTCCCTATTTCCTTCAAAGAAAGCTTTTGGAGATTCTCAGAATCCAAACTATAAGCTTGTAATTTTTTCTTGAACTTTTTTACAACATCAATGCGATCGTTGTATATAAACACAAACAGCCTAACGTCCTTTTTGCCTCTTTTAGTATCTATAACCAAGCGAGTACCACTGTTTTCAGGGTTTAAATATACTTGCTCGTTCCCTGGCCAGATATAATTTCGTTCTAAAAATGCAGCATTATTAAAGTCGTGAATAATTTGAATTTTAGATTGTCCTTCTAAGTGCCTATCACCAAGCGTTATTGTTACATCTTCGCTTTTAAGTTTTGAATGCACTTCAAAGTTACTAATTAGCCATTCCACAATACCAGTTGGAAGACAAGTCATTAATATTTTAACTAAACTGATGAGAATTATAGAAACTACAACAGCCCAGGTCATCATATATCATCTCCATATCATCTGAATATATATTATAGCACTAGAGTATTATTTTTGGTACCCCATGAGGTAAAAGCTGCAACAAAAAACAGAACCTGGTGTTACTAGGCTCTGTTTTAATTGAACCTATGGTTATCTGTTCCTTTAAAAATAAAACACCCCAAACCATACCGAACAAAGGAATCATGTAGGTCACACTTACCGTTTTAGTTGGTCCTATATTTTTTATTAAATAGTAATAGACAAGATACCCCATCGCAGTACTTAAAAGGGCTACTCCCATAACGGATAAGGAAACAATAGGAGTTATAGCAGATAGTGATTTAGGTAAATTTAATAAGCTGAATGGAAGAATTATCAGGGAAGCACCCATTTGCTGGCCGAAGGCGACAGCTGCGGGAGAGACACTTTCAAAAGTTTTTTAGTATACCACACCTGCCAAACCATAAGAAAACTTGAAAGAATAGAACGGAAAAAGCAGCTATGACCTTTAACGTAAGAGGAATGGGGGCTCCGGCCAACCAATATAACTCCAATTATACCAAGGAAAATACCTGCCCACTTTTTTAAAGTTAACCTTTCATTCAACCAGCCCCAGGCACAAGTGCTGTAAATAAAGGAGTAAGGGAATTAATGATGGATATTAACGAAGAATTCAATTGAAATGAAACTATGGCCACAAGTGTAAAAGGAATTGCAGCATTCAATGACCCCACAATAAGATATTGTCTCCATTTCTTCCTAAACATCGTTGATTGGCCAGTTAGAAATGCGTAAATCAATAAACCAGCTGCAGCAAAGGTAACACGGCCTTGAGCTGTAAGAAACGGACCGATTGCCGGTGAAGCAATTCTAACAAATAAAAACGAGGACCCCCATAGGGCAGTTAATGCAAACAAGGCTCCAATTTCTCTAGTTTTCATCAATCACACCTATTAAAAAACGACTGCTTAATACAGTAATGTATTCCCTCCTTATAATAAATGTCGTTTTGAAAGATGGTTCCAATTAAGGGGCGGCCTAATTTTTTAATATTTCATATAATGGGCACTACTAATAAGTGCCCCTTATTCTGGAAATATATCAGTTTGGCGGTCTTTTTTTATTAAAAATAGATGATTTACATCAAAAAAATAAATTTTTTCTGTTCCGGAATGTATTTTCGAGGATAAAAGCCGGACTTTCCTTAGAAAATATTAAACTTGTTTTAGAGAAATGCACGATTTTTATAAAAGAATGCACGAATCTTAAAAGGAAATGCACGATTTTTATAAAAGAATGCATGAATCTTAAAAGAAAATGCACGATTTTTACTACGATTGCACGGCTTTATAAAGAAATGCCCACTTTACTATTTCTTCTTCATCAATTCTACTATTTTTCCCTTTCATCGCATTACATACGTTGCTGAATGGGCGCGTGTGCTTCTCTTTAGCTATCGGCCTTTTATAAATCTAATGCTCCTCTTTAATTAGATTAATGAAATCGTCTCTCTCCTCATCCATACTGGTGATCATTTTTATATTTTTTTCACTGCTTAAAAATCGCTTCACTCTGCTATTTTGGTAGATAATGTATTCATATCTATAATCCTTTTCCAATTCACCAAACCAGGTTTCTTCCTTTAATCTGTTAATATTCTTCTGGAATTTTGTTTCAAGAGCTCGTTCCGGGATGAAATGTCCAATAATTTCACCTGCGAGATCAAATAGCAATTCAACAATAAAACCGCTAATGGTAATCACCCCCATTAAAATTTGATGACTGTGAAATAGTTTAAGAAAAATAACAATTCATATCGAAATAATGGCCAGAGCCATTTATCATTTTTAAGGAGTTTCATTATTCTTCTATTTATTTAACTTAGTTTCCTTCTACGCTCTGATTATTTTTGGTAATTTTGTTTTAAAAAGTAATTAAGTTAGGAAAAAAATCAAATCTTATGAATTTCTTAAGGTTGGACTGTTAGTATAAGGATTGTTGGAGGGATGAAATTGAAAAAGAATATAATCAAAATAACATTAGATTTACTAATGGCGATCACATTTGCTTTACTAATGAACCCTAGGGTCCTAAATGGACTGCCTTTTCACGAGATTGTCGGGCTATTGATTGGAGTTGCCATCCTTACCCACATCGGCTTGAATTTTCGGTGGGTAATCCAGACTTCCAAGAAAATTTTTAACCCTGCTCATCCGGGAAAGACTCGTTTTAGTTTTGCATTAAATATACTCCTACTAATTTCAATGGCAACTATTATTATTACAGGTATCCTTATCTCACGTGTTGTCTTACCTAGTCTTGCCATTGAAAGCAGCCGGGGCCATTCGGGGACTACATAATCTTTCATCTAACTTGACTCTCGCCCTGGTTGGAATTCATATTGGTGTTCATTGGAAATGGATAATGGGAGTATTTAAGAAAATGTTTAAGTTTAAAGAAGGTAAATGGAGAAAAGAAGCGATTGTTTCAGCGATACTGTCAATCGCTATCCTAGCAGGCCGAATACAATGGTTTGCTTCCACTTCTTCTTCCAGTATGGGGAATTTTGAAGAAAAAAAATTCGCTGAAAATGGACAAAGACCTGACTTCCAGAACGGTAATGGGTCCGATTTTCAAGGACCGCCTCCAGGGAATTTTAATGGTCAGCATGAAAGATTTGATGGCCGCGAACGACATAAAGACCGTGGCGGAGGAAGCCCATTCCTGGTAATTCTAAACTATTTTATCATTTTTGGGGTTCTTACTGTTGGAACTTATTATCTTGAAAAGCGGATTTTACGTAAAAGAAGATTAGCTAAAAGTGCATAGTCAAAACGTCCGTTTCGCACGGACGTTTTTTATGTTTTTAGATATTGTTTCCGAGGCTCTAAAAAATAAGCCACTTTTAAAAAGCGGCTTGATTTAATCTATAAATCCTTAATCATGTTATACCAAACGAATCCGCCATGCTCTGAATTGGATATTCCTTTGTTGAGATACCCATGTTTTTCATAGAAAGGAATTAAACTCTCCTTGCATGTAAGAGTGATCGTTTCACGTTTTTTCACTCTTGCTTCTTTTTCCAGTCGTTCAAGTAATGCTGATGCAATGCCGCGTTTTAGATATTTCGGTAAAACCGCTATTCCTAATATACTTTGATGACCGCTTGCAGTTGGGTTAGCCTTTGTTTCAATAAAAAGATCATCAGTAATATAAGGAACGTCAATGACAGGGCCATTTATAAAACCTATTATTTTACCCTTCTCTTCAGCCACAAAAAACTATCGGCAATGGATTTAATTCGGACTTCAAAGGCATTTTTCGTTGCAGCCTCTTCTTTTTCAAAGCACAAGTTTTCAATCTCCACAAGTTCAGCTAAATCTTCGACTTTTACATTTCGAATTTCCAACAACCCTCTCATTCCTCCCATGATCACATGATATTTTTTTAAAATAATAAAAACTTTGTAAATAAATTATAAAATGAAATTTGAAGAAAGAAAATTAAAAAGATTGGCTTTTCTCATTAAGACAGCTTGAGCGGACCTTGGTACAATTATAAAAAACTTGTGCCTCTCGGGATTCTGCAAATATCCCGGCTAAAATGCGCAAAAAAAGAAACTCGCTAAAAGAACGAGTCTCATCCTTTTTTCTTCGTTAGTAATTCCGCTCCGCCAAGCAAACGTTATGTGACTTAGTGAGGTTTTTACGGATTTTTTCTTTGGAGGAAGCTGTAACTTTCCTGGTTCTAATCTGATAGTAGACAAACAATTGACCCCTGAGTATACTGATAATCTTGTTAATGCCGATATTGCAATTCCTATCAGGCAATGAAACTCGTTTAGTTTCCGAAAACCAATGCTAAAAAGAAAATAGGTGGCAATGAAGGTCGTTTAGTGGTGAACCAACGGTACGTACTTTCCGCCAATTTTTGTTTCTATTCCGCCAATCTCAGCCAAAATTCCGCGAAACCAATAAAGAATCCCGCCAAATCGCTCTGTTGTTCCGCCAAGCAGAAATACCCTTCCGCCAATCCCCTCTCTTTATTCCAAATAAAAAGAGAGAAGGAAAAATTCCTTCTCTCAAAAAACTCTTATTCAGTAGCAGATGTTTTTGTTTTAGCCTTTTTAGATTTTCCATCATTCGGTCCTAAATAAGAGTACGCGTTAGGATTAATCGGTTTAAATCCTTGTGGTGTATAAAAACGCAGTAAGTCTTTATTCACAACCTCGTCAGACATTTGCAGTTCAGTATTTACTTCATTCGAAGTTGATTTATATGCCTTTTGATCAGGCAGTAATTCACCAGTCACTGGATTATAGTATTTCTCCCCTATGGCTGTAACACCAGGAGATACGAAATCACCATTTCTAAATAATGCCCAGTTGCGGTGACTTTTTGATAATAAATCAGACCCAAATTCAATGTAATCCTTGGTATCAATACCTAGTAAATGAAGGAGTGTCGGACGAACGTCTACTTCGCCTCCATATTGATGCTGGACTCCGCCTTTTACACCTGGTACGTGGATATACAATGGAACTTCCTGAAGCTGAGCATTTATAGCTGGTGTGATTTTTGGAACACCAAGGACTTTTGCCATAGCTGTATTATGATTTTCAGAAAGACCATAATGGTCACCATAAAGGACGATGACAGTATTATCGTATAATCCATCTGCCTTTAAGGCATCAAAAAATTGCTTAAGAGCTTCGTCCATATAATGAGCAGATTGAAAATAATTGTTTACGACTGAATCGCCATAATCACCTGCTGGGAAGTTTGTATCCTGTTGATCCATTTCAAATGGGAAATGGTTTGATAGGGATATAAATTTTGTATAGAATGGTTTTTTCAACCCTTCAAGCATTGGCATGGATTCCTGGAAGAAAGGCTTATCCTTCATACCGTAGTTCTTTGTATTTCCTGGAGTGTTCATATCATAATACTCCGCATCGTAGAACTGGTCATAGCCCAAAGCTTTATACATAACGTTTCGATTCCAGAATGTCTTGTAATTTCCATGGAATACTGCAGATGAATAGCCTTGCTGGCCCAGAATGGCAGGTGTTGCCTGGTATGTGTTTTGAGCTTTGTTAACAAATACAGCGCCTTGTCCTAAAGGATATAAAGAGTTTTCCATTAAGAATTCCGCATCAGATGTTTTACCTTGTCCCGTTTGATGATAAAAATTATCAAAATAAAACGTGCTGCCATCATGTGCTAAGGAATTCAAAAAAGGCGTTACTTCTTGTCCATCAGGCATTTTATAATCAATCATGAAATTCTGGAATGATTCAAGTGATACATAAATAACGTTCATTCCTTTTGCTTTTCCAAAATATGCAGGATTTGGTGGCGCATAATGAGCTGTTCGGTAGTTCTGGATATTTGTAATATCACTGCTGCTCGCCATTGCCCGCTCACTTGAAGTTCGAATATTTTGGATGGCATCATAAATGGTAAAATTATATGCCCCTAAATATTTGACTAGGTAGTTTCTGTCAAAGGAACGCGATAGTAATTGCGGACGGTCCTTTTCTGCTAATCCTAGGTTAAAAAGAAAAGTACTTACAGATAATAAAAGAACCACTTGGTAGGATTTACGTGTTTTTGATACTGCCTTTTTGAATACAGTTAATGCAAGTACGATGAGGATAATCGTATCCGTAAAATAAAAAATATCAAGCAAGTTCATTAGGGAGTTTGCACTGTCTCCCAACTGTCCTGCATTTGATTTCGCCTGCATTAAAACCGGTACAGTTATAAAGTCATTGAAAAATCGGTAATAAACGATGTTAGCATATAAAACAAATGACAATAGAAAATTGATACTAATCATTAATTTTTTGGCATGCTTTTTAGAAAGTAAAGCTAGCCCGATAAAAAATAAAGCCGTGCTAATGGGGTTTATAGCTAACAAAAACTTTTGTAAATTATTATCTATCCCTAATTTAAACTCTGATTGATACGCTGCATACGTCTTGATCCAAAATAAAATTACAGCGATGGCAAAAAAGACTATATTACTATTTTCTAATTTTTTTATAAGTTTATTCTTTTCCATTCTAATCTCCTCTCACCTACCAAAAGCTCCGGTAAACGAAGTGAAGCCTTATTATACCATATTTTTTATCCATCCATTGTCCTATTTTTGTGGCTAGAATGGAAAAGTACTGATTCAATTCCCAAGAACTATCATACCTACTAAATATGAACGAACTATGAACAAACAAGAAAAAAATTAAAAAACCAACATAAAAAATTTTAATAGATTTAGTTGATCCTTTGGATTCAATTTACAAATCTTATTTTATGCTGTTTGTTATCATTTATGCTCTTTCGCTAATCAAAGTAATAAATTCCTAAAATAAATATAAGCTTCTTAGGAAACCGATAAAAGAAAGCGAATATTAGTTGTATAAAATATAGGAGGTACAATAAATGAAGCTTCGCCAGGAAACTTTTTTTAAGCAATTAGAAGGTTTTAGAGGTTACTGTTAAAAACCGCAAATGTTACAGACGCCGAAGCCGAAATCATTCCTAAAGGTTTTAAAAATAATATTCGCTGGAATCTCGGTCACGTTTATATTGAACGATATATGTGGATTAAGACATTGATTAAAGAAGATGTAGATGTTAATCAGCAATTCAATGAATGGTTTGGCTGGGGAACCTCTCGGAAGAACTTTACCGGCGAAACTCCTTCCCTGGAAAATTGAAGGCATGGCTTAGAGGGCAGCTTGGAAAAATTAAGGAGTCATATGGTGATAGATTAGAAGAGGAGTTTTCACCAACAGAAATGTGGAATATGTCTACCATTGAGCAAGTCCTGCTCTGGACAAATTTCCACGAGGGTATGCATCTGTAAACCATACTCGACATAAAAAAATTAATCAACACGCCTATTTAAAGTAACTAAATGGGGATATTTTTTTCCTATCCCCTCTTCTATAGCGAACAGAAGTACAGTTATAGTTCTGGAGGAAGTTTGTATATAACTTTCCCCTCAGCATCTAAAAATTCCATTCGTGGTATATCGTTTTCATCAATTGCCATTCGAATTCTAGGGTTTTCCTTTACTGTCTGATAATTGAACGATTACCTCTCCATTTTGATTTTTCCCCATAAAGGCACGGCTGGTATTGCCTTCCCATAATTTATCTAGCTCTAAATCCTTTTCTTCTCTGGATAAACTTGATTCTTGAAGTTCCTTATCTTTTTCTATAATTTCCGGTAAAGGTTTGGCAGGTCTATCATAAATAGAGAAGCCGTAATCCCTTTCGCCATTATTTTCTGTATAACTCATTTGTACAACTTGATCCTGTTTATATTGGTCAAAAGTTAAAGAGGCTGTCGATTCATAATTTCCCTTTTCATCTTTCCAGCTTCCAAATATTAACCCCCCGCACTCATCCCCTTCTCCGTTGTAAAACATTAATCCAGTGATTGGGCCATTCTGTCTGTGGCATGGAAGAATATCTCTTCCATCAATAATTGCAGGTGGAATATGATCTTATACAATGGTTGATAGAAAAGTGGGCAATCAACTAATATTATAAAAAGGACTCACACAAGAGGGGAGGAAAATGATGTATCACTTGAGTTATCAAGTTCCAGACACTGTGCTGCTCACAACAAAAATACCGGTTATAAACGACGAAGGTAAAACCATTTTTTTGCTGCAAAAACAGAGGCTTGGTTTCCTTGGTACAATCGCTGACCTTGCATTGCGATATGGAGTCCGTCATTGTTATCAGATTACCCTGCCAAATGGTAAGCCGATTTATAGCTTAAACAGTGCCTTTCCTGGCATCTGTTATAGGTTAACTGAACACCTCACCGCTCATAATGTCCCAATTAATCAGCATATCGTCCAGTTGCTCGAGTTAGCTTATTCGTTTTCACTTTCCAATCGCGTTTATTACTTTGAAAAGGATTTTAAGGGTAATGGCCATTTGAAATGTGATAACCATCTGATTGCTTCTGTTTCGATGCCTTCCCTGACAAAGGTTTCGATGGTTGATACCATTGTGATAGAAGCTACGACACAGGAATACGCCGCTCTTGCTGCTGCTTTATTTCATATTCTCTTCTATTATAATGCCTAAAAGAGAAAAGCTGCCGAAAGGGGAAATCATCCGGCAGCTAATGGATCAATATACTTTAATCCTTTCTTTCAGTTTCTCCATTGCCCCCTCCTTCCACCTTTTAACAGCAGAAATAGACAGGTTTTCGATATCTGCTATGTCCCTTACAGTAAATCCTTTTATATAGGTGTAAAGAACCCACTTAGTCTGATTTTCTGAAAGTTTTGAACGTCGGCAGTATTCCAAAAGTAAATCTTCCTCAAGAAAATAAACAGGCGAATCATCCTCAATTAATTCCCAAAACTCATCATTTGGATAAATCACTTTTTCCTCTTTTTGATTTTTTTGTGTCATTTCGTTCATAAGCGAGCCTCTCACATAGGAATAGGCATAGGATGAAAACTTTCCTTTATCAAAATTGTATCGCTTACTTGCCTTCCAAAGGGCAATTAATCCCAGCTGGAGGTATTCCTCTTTATTTTTATAAATGTTTAAGGAATGAATAATCCTGTTGATCATGGGTGAGTATTTCTGAGATAGTTCTTCAAAGCTCTCCATTTGTAACCTTTCGGAAAGCGCGCTTTACACTGTATTCCCGGGTACCTTTACCATAACGGTAAAGGCAGTTTCTAAACGAGCCAGCGTGTTTTCAAAAAATGTATAAACCTCGAGCCAAATATCATTCCTACAAGCTAAATTTCAAATTTCCTTTGCTTTTTTATCCTTTCGAACAAATTCATAGTAAATTTTTAAAAAAGGAGTTTTTATTAGATAAATAGAAGTGATATTCAAAAGAAATTTACGTGGTGATTAAATGAAAAGGAAAATCCATATTCTTGGTTCGGTAGGAAGCGGAAAAACAACCCTGGCGAGAAAAATATCCGCAAAGCTTAATATCCCTTGTTTTGAACTGGATAATGTAATGTGGATAAGGCACGAAGCAGGAGACATACGAAGAACAGAAGAAGAAAGGAAAGAATACTTGAACACCATTCTCTCTTCCGGCATGTGGATTATAGAAGGAGTTCATTATGGCGATTGGGTTGCAGCAAGTTTTGAACAAGCGGAATTGATTATCTTTTTGGATACTCCCTATATCTTAAGAGGATATCGAATTATAAAAAGGTTCATTTTCCAAAAAACAGGACTCGAAAAATCGAATTACAAACCGACTTGGAAGATCTTTTTTAAGATGTTTAAGTGGAATCGAGATTTTGAAATAGTCGGGAAACCTCGATTCTTTCAGAAGTATGAAAAATACCGCGATAAGATATTACTTTTTAAAAATAGTAAGCAGGCAATCGATAAATCGAGCGTCACAAAAGGTTAGGAATAAATTTTGGGAAAGAAAGGATCACGAAAAACCACAGACCGTTATTGCCTTGCAATTTGGAGCAAATCCGACCATTTAGCTACTTTAGTAATTGATGGTTTCAAAACCACCACATGCTCGCCCTATATCTTTTACGAGAAAGAAAATGGACCCCTGCCGGTATTGGATGACTATAGCATTATCTTAAACAGCAGCGATGACCTGTAGCAATAATCAAAATAACCGAAGTACTAATGCCAATGAATTTGGTTCCTGAAGATTTTGCAACAGCAGCAGAAGGCGAAGATGACCGGACTTACTAATATTAGAAAGAAGCTCACGAAAGTTTCTTTACTCATCAATTCAGAAAAATCAGCTTGAGTTTTTACATGATATATTACTAGTTGCGAACATTTTGAACTGGTTAATGAAAAAAGTTGATAACAAAAGCGACTGGAGCTCCAGGCGCGCTTAGTTTATTTTTTTAAATTCAACCTGCTTTTTCTATATTTATTTCCTTACGTACTTTTTCTCTTACCTTAAGTAACCCATTCTTAGCTTTCTATATATCCAGCAGAATTGATCAATAACACGCTGAACCTTGCTCATGTTTCACAGAAGTGGATGATGAAGCATCTAGTCAAAGCATATCGTTAACTACATGGCACCTAGTACTTTTGAAAAGGATCAATGGGATTCTTTGTTCGCTGCTCAGGAGTCCTTCCTTTGGCATAGGTATTTTTATAAAACCACAAAAGTTTCCGTAACCCAAAATTAATTCCTATATTCAACATTTTTACGAACGTTTTATTTCATCCTTCATATAATTTCTTTACGAGAAAGAAAAAATTTTTTACCCAAAAAGTTTCCTTGACGCAATTTTTTTAGAAAAGTACAAAAAAAAAAAAAAAAAAACAGATCTCAAGGAGGATATTATGAGTGAAAAGGTAAAAGAACTGCAACTATCACCCAATGAAGGATGGAGGAATAAACGGAGCCAGCCTACATTACCGGAGGTTTATCGAAGTATTCGTATTCCAAAGGCAGGCTCGTGGATTAAAAAATTTATGGCCTTTGCAGGGCCAGGGTATTTAGTAGCCGTAGGATATATGGATCCAGGCAACTGGGCAACGGATATTGCAGGGGGTTCTCTATTTGGATATACCCTGCTCTCTGTAATTTTATTATCCAATTTAATGGCTATTCTGCTTCAGGCACTTGCTGGAAAGCTTGGAATTGTAACAGGAAGAGACTTGGCACAGGCTTGCCGGGATCATTACAGCAAACCAGTCGCCATGGGGTTATGGATATTATGCGAATTAGCTATTGCTGCTTGTGATTTAGCAGAAGTAATTGGTTCAGCCATCGCCTTAAATTTATTATTTGGAATACCACTGATTTATGGAGTTATCATTACAGCCTTAGATGTATTAGTGGTACTACTGTTGCAAAATAAAGGATTTCGTTATATCGAAACCCTTGTGATCGTACTCATCATTACAATTGGTGGATGTTTTGCAGCTGAAATCTTTCTTTCAAGGCCAGAAATAGGAGGAATTTTAAAAGGCTTTGTCCCTAGTTCAGAGATTATTAGCAACCCTACTATGCTTTATATCGCAATTGGAATATTAGGAGCAACAGTCATGCCGCATAATTTATATCTTCATTCTTCCATTGTTCAAACCAGAAAGTATGATAATACCATTAGGGGGAAACGGGAAGCTATCAAATATGCAACCTGGGACTCCACAATTGCTCTGTTCTTTGCTTTATTTATCAACGCAGCCATCCTTATTGTTTCATCTGCTACATTTCATAAAGCAGGAATGACTGAAGTGGCAGAAATTAATGATGCTTATCAATTGCTTACACCACTGTTAGGGACAGCCATGGGCAGTATCCTATTTGGAGTAGCACTGCTTGCCTCTGGTCAAAACTCCACTTTAACCGGTACACTTGCTGGTCAAATCGTTATGGAAGGGTTTCTAAATATTCGCTTACCGGCTTGGTTCAGACGATTGATTACCCGACTCATTGCCATTGTGCCAGCTGTAATTGTAACAGCACTTTATGGTGAAAGCGGTACAGCTCAACTATTAATATTAAGTCAGGTGATCTTATCGTTACAGCTGTCATTTGCTGTAGTACCTCTTATTAAATTTACAAGCGATCAAAGGAAAATGGGTGAGTTCGTCAATCCATTATGGTTAAAAATACTTGCCTGGTTTGTGGCGGCCGTTATTATAAGCCTAAATGTATACCTGTTGTTCCAGACCTTTTTAGGTTAGAGCGTAGGATTAAAATAGAGCAGCCAGAAATCCCAGCTGCTCTCTCTCACCTATTCTTCTCCCTTTTCTTCCAGAGCTTGAAAATTGTACTTTCCGTTGGCACCTTTTTTAAATTCATGCGTGCTTTCGGGTTTAAATATAATCCTCTCCGGGAACCTTAGCCTGCTGGCAGTGATTTTCCGCAGATCAGCCGCAGCCGTACGTTTATGATTAAAAGGAGTCAATAGGGCATCGACCAATATGGAGTGGCCGCTATGAAAGACTACTTTCGTTTTCAGTCCCTGAGCCATAGTGTTGTAAATTTTGATTTCATTAAAGATGATAGCATCCTCATTATTCATGGATTTGTGGGAAAATACCACAATCTCATGAAATGGATTAATTACAACTGGAACCATACTGTTGCTTGGAACGATTGTTTTAGCACTGGCAATGGCTGCCCTTAAATCCGAATTTATATATTTAAGAGATTCATCAAGAATTTGAATAGGTGTCTTGTCAACTAGAAAAGAAAGGACTTCTTCCATCACCCTCGTACACAGCTTTCCGTTTTTATCATACTCCCCCACCATCATATTCATTTTTTTATCAATTATATAAAAAGGTATTATTCTCAAAAAATATTTCCCCCTATAATAAATGTTTACATTATTAAAGATAAAACGGTATACTAACATAGTTGGTAATCCAACAGCCAAGGACTCATGGGCGCTGTCTTAGCGGGCACATATCGCTCATGGGTTCTTTTTTTATTCAATCATACACATTCCCCCTTTAACCCCCCGGTTAAATAAATTTTTCGAAAAGTAGTACAATTTTCCCGCACCATCATTATAGACCAAAACAAAATACCAAAATAGTAATTAACCAAATCTACACAAAAACGACATAATTTTACTTTCGCGTATCAAATAGCGCCAAAATACAGCCCGTTTCTTCCTGGAAAAGAAAAAACATGAACCATAAAACGATAAACGTTCCCCTATTTATTATTGAAGAATATTACCTATGAATCTGCCCATATCCGAGCAGGACATTCACACGTAATTCTTATTGCCGAATATATTGTAAGAGCAATTAGGAGGTGATAGAGCTGAAACGTTTATATACAAACGATGCCTCCCAGCGGGAACAGCTGAAACAATGGGAAAAAAGCGCCCTGGAAAAATTCGAGGAAAAAATGTTAGATAAAGAAAAACCATTCCCCTGCATTCCTGCAACAATTGGGTATGCCAAAAATCGATTTCTTTATGGATTTGCCGATGATCCAAGGAAGGCTTCTTCAATTGATGAAGCTGCTGGCATGCTTTGTGAATATTCTTCTAAATTCAAACAAATTGGCTCCTACACTTCCCTTATTATCTTTTACAAGACACCAGAAATTTTGAGCGTGGAACAATTTGAACAGTTGTTTTGGGAACAGTTAAACGGTTTTGCAAATCGAGACGAACTGAAATGGCCGGACCTTTTCCCTACTGATCCCCATAATCCTATGTGGGAGTTTTGTTTTAACGGTGAACAATATTTTATGTACTGTGCGTCCCCTGCCCATACCAACAGAAAAAGCAGGCATTTTGATTATTTCATGCTGGCAGTTACCCCCCGGTGGGTCCTTCAGGAATTTAACAAGTCTGAAAACCAGGCAAAAAGGATACGCTCACACGTGCGGGAAAGACTAAGTAACTATGATTCAATCGGCATTCACCCTGATTTAAATACTTATGGCAATGATTACAACTATGAATGGAAACAATATTTTTTACGCGATGACGGAACATCTTTATCGAAATGCCCCTTTCATAATCCAAAATAATTAAAGCACCTTACAGAAAGGTGCTTTAATTTTTCCAGTTTGGATTAGCTGAACTTATAAAATGATCAATTCCCTCGGTGCTTAGCTTACCTTTTACAATTACGTAGTATTTCCCGTCTATTTTTAAAGGATTTGTAAATGTGATGTCCATTATCTTTTTGCTTCCACTATAAAAGACTGCATTATGTATCCAGCCAACAGAAGGCTCATGATCCTTCTCTTCTTTCACAATATAATGGTCCACCATTTGAATAAAGTCATTTACCTGTTTATGGTTATCTATGGTAACAGGCTTATTCCGGCCTCTGCCATCATAAAAAACAATTTTTGTAATTTCATTATATTTTACGTTTGTCACTTTGGTTATCTTTTGCTCCTTGCTTGGATGATCTGAACAGCCGAGTAATAATGACCCCAATATAACTATGATAAATGGCAGTATTAGTATCCTTTTCACACCATCCCCCCCTATACATAAAGACGAATAACCGTTGCTTTTTGTTACCTTCCTTCCATTTAAAAACAAGGCTTATCTAAAAAAAAATGTGTAGAACAAACTGACTACTTTTCCAATACAATGAAACTAGCTAGACTAGTACCTTGTATATAATTGTCCAATGAATAAGGAGTGGTTAAATGGGGGCAATTAATGGGAAAGATTTTATTGATCGTTTAAACCAGCAGAAGACGGAAATATGGTATAACGGGAAAAAGATAGAGGGCAATATTTCTGAACACCCCGCCTTTAAAGGGATCATTCATACGAAAGCGTCACTTTACGATTTGCAAAATGAACCTAGTCTTACAGGCCAAATGACTTTTAAATCACCCATAACCGGAAATCCTGTTGGAATTTCTTACTTGCAGCCCAAAACGAAGGAGGACTTAAAAAAAAGACGGAAAATGATTAAAATTTGGGCAAAACACACAAACGGCATGATGGGAAGAAGTCCGGATTATATGAACACAGCTATCATGAGTTTTGCTTCCACCGAAAATATTTTAAAAGGCAAAGAAAATTGTTTTCCTGAGAATATAATAGCCCTCTATGAAAGGGCTCTAGAAGAGGACTTATCCTTTACACATACTCTTATTACACCTCAAGTTAATCGTGCACATCTGTATTTCGAGGACTCTAAGGATCCAATTGCCGCGAAAGTTATAGATCAAAATGAAAAAGGCATTGTCATAAAAGGAGCTCGGCTTCTCGCTACTCAAGGCGGAATTACGGATGAAGTATTAGTGTATTCAGCTCCTGGGTTATTTGATCCAAGCGAAGCCTTCGCGTTTTCCATCCCATCAGATACGAAAGGATTGAAATTTATATGCCGCGAATCCTTTGTTGGCGGCGAATCAGCCTTTGATCATCCCTTAAGTTCGAAATACGAGGAAATGGATACAGTAATTGTTTTTGACAATGTTTTGGTTCCTTGGGATCGAGTCTTTTTTTATGACAACGTAGAAGCCTCCAACATCTTCATTCTGCAAAGTTCTTTTTACCCTAATGCTATTCATCAGGTTATAACCAGACAAGTAGTTAAAATAGAATTTTTGTTAGGTATTGCAGAGCTTCTTGTACAAACCATTAATGTTGGTGAGTATCAGCATATACAGGAAAAACTTTCAGAAATTATCGTGGGGCTTGAAACAATGAAAGCCCTGGCCGATAAATCAGAAACTCATGCCGAAATAGATGAATGGGGTAATATAAGGCCCTGTTATATCCCTCTGCAAGCTGCGAGTGTCATTTTCCCCAGGTTATACCCACGTTTTTGCGAAATAATCCAGTTAATTGGAGCTAGCGGTATGGTGACTCTCCCGTCCGAAAAAGACTTTCATTCTAAGCTTAGAACAGACCTTGACCAGTATTTACAGGGTGCGAGTAAAGACGCAGAGGACCGGGTGAAAATATTCCGTTTAGCCTGGGACCTAACCATGAGTTCATTTGGAACAAGGCAAATACATTATGAACGTTATTTTTTTGGCGATCCTATTCGTTTAGCAGGCAAATTGTACAAAAGTTATCCCCTTGATGGCCTTGTTGGAAAAGTTAATGATTTCCTGAATTTAAAAGATAAATGACGTGTTCCGATACACACGTCATTTATCTTTTAAATAGAGAACCAATATTTCGTCCGTCGTTAAAATGGTGGCAAACTCTTTATGAAGAGCAGCAAGTTCCGCATTTTGAATTTCGTCAGCCGAATGGTAAATCCCTTTATAATCGGTAATTTCAAAGGCTGCAATCGCATCCGAAATCAGGTATGTATCAAATCCCAGGTTTCCGCTCATCCGTGTTGTAGTGGAAACACAGTGCTGGGTGGACAATCCTGTAATCACCACTGTCTTGATTTGCTGATCTCTTAAATAGAACTCCAGTTTGGTTCCGATAAACGCACTGTTTACGTTTTTCGGAAACACCTTTTCTCCTTCAAGCGGCTGAATGACTTCTTTGAAATGAATACCGGTTTTATTTTTATGGTACAGTGGCGATTTTGGTAAAAGCGATAAATGCTGAGAGTAAAGGATTGGCCAATTCTTTTGCCTCCATGCTGTCAGCAGGCGTAAGATGTTCTCCTCAGCCTGAGGATTGTTTCGCTTCCCCCAGTTGGGATCATCAAAACCCTTTTGAACGTCCAGCACCATTAATGCCGGGGGATTTAAAAATTGCATCATAAATTCCTTCCTAACCTTTTTTGGTTAAGTTTTGCATTAAGGAACTGTTTCATTCTATTTTTCGTATCAATTGTCTGAGGAGATGCTGAGCCCCGGGAAGAACGAAGAGGCTGATTCCCTTCCCCCGGTATAATAGGTTTTGCTCAATCAGCCCTTGGGTCAATAATATTTTAAGGTCAATCAATTTCCCATTATAAATGGCAAGACCATCCTTGGAGGTTATTTTGATAATCTTCCAAAGCAGTCTTTTCTGTGGCTGAGGCAGACTCCTCATCCTATTTAATACGGGTATTTCTGAAACGGGAATCAGCTTATCTAAGCCGGCCCGGTAAGGAAAAGATTCTTTCACCTGGAATCATCTCTCCTTTATTTAAATAAATGCTGAACCTCTAACTGGAATTCTTTCAGCAGTTCAAAGTTTGATGTATATCCTAGACTCTCAACCAAGTTTCGGTAGTACCATTCCTGCTGCTCTCTGCCACGGTTAAACCTTTTCCAGACGGCATCCCCCTCCGCTGCATAATCCTTAATGATTGATCGGATATTATGTAATTTATCAGCACAGGCAACGGCCCGAATTTCTTCTGAAGCTGTTTTTAAAAAATCTATTGTATGCTCTTTGCGTACCTCCCAGGAAAGCTCCTTATTCGGTTCGGAACATCCGGCTACAATTTCAGCAATCTCAGCTCCAAACTCTTCCTTAATATCTTGAAGCTCCAGATTTGTATCCTCAATAGTATCATGCAAAATCCCTGCAGCTACCACTGCTTCCCCGTATCCTGCTTTTAATAAGATCATTCCAACTGCTGCCGGGTGGCTGATATACGGAATATCAGTACCTTTTCGATTCTGATTTCGGTGTGCTTTACTTGCTACCTGAAGAGCCTTAACAATAAGTTCCATTTACCTTCCTCCTTCCAAAAACTAAGCATTCTTGTGTTTTGTAATAAAATCGATACCTATATCTAATAAAAAAGAACATACCAATAGCATTAAGAGGCCTGTACTGACTATCCCCATTGTCAGCCAGCCCCATCCAAGCCATACCATTAACCAGCCTATAACACCGAAAAGGAATAAGCATGAAGAAGTGATGTACTTCCATCTAGTGTTTTTGGGTAAATAAACGTGGATAGCATACATTCCATAAAATAAGATAAGCACCAATCCAAAAAACCAAACAAGCAGCTCACCCATCTTTCCTTCACCCTTTTCACCAAAATTACTTACCCATATTTTACCACTGCTAAGCAATAAAAAAGAAGATGGAATTTAACCATCTTCTCTAAGAATTAATTGCTTTTCTTTTAAAAATTAAACCCTCTATCTTCGTATATAAATTAATCAAAAAAGTAATTAACTTACCAACTATTTTTGAACTGTTTGCAAGTTTATGAACAATAAAAGCTGAGACAGTACCAATTATCATTCCTGCAATAACGTCTGCTGGATAATGAACGCCTGTCCAAACACGAGATAAGGAAATACCTGCGGCTAATAGAAGCCATAACCATCCATCGCGCTTTTTCCATTGCCAAATAGCCATGGCAATGACAAATGACCCGGTTGCATGGTCACTTGGAAAGGAATCATTTTTCGCATGAGGAATCAGCCAATTGACATGGTGATGAACAAAGGGTCTGTCACGGTAAATAAACATCCCAATTAGTACATTAATCCCTAAAGCCAGACAAGCTGCCAGGCAAGCCTCCACTACCATTCTTCGATTGTCACTCTTCGAAATCCTAAAGAACCAATAGAAAATAAGACCTGCAAAAAATATATATTCAGCGCGTTCAGCCAGTAAAATCATTAAGGGATTTAGCACCCTCTCACTAACAGCAAGATGGTTAATGAATTGAAAAGCATTTAAATCCAATTTTGATAACATAATAAACCCCCATACCAAGCTATTTTTATATAATAAGAATAGTCCCCCATGCTTAACTTTTTCTAAACTATTAATTAAATTTGCATTAATTTACTTTCAAACTTGGCTTTGTTAATCTCCCATGTTGATTTCCGCTCTTGGACCACTTTTCCCGCAGGACATTGAATAGCTCCCTTGAAATCGCCCACGCACGAAGGAAATGCGTATGCATTTTCGAGGAGTCTCGCGCCTTTTTTTTCAATCAAATTAAGAAAAAATCAACAATGAGATTTAACAGAGACTCCTACATTAAAAACCCCGCTATTTATGGCAAGTGAAAAGTTAAATACAAAAAAACAGCTTCCATTTAGAAAGCCGTTTTTTGTGTTTTTTTAAATATAAATAAACTTAACACTCCAGCAGAGAAAAGGGCTGGACAATTCTTCTTTATATTTAAGTCATTTTTTTAATGAATAACAGACATAGGCACGAAATGGCCTTCGTCATCAAACTTCATTTCCTGGAGATCCTCTAATACCTCGATGTTTTTCTTATCTTTTAGCTCGTTAAAAATCACTTCAGAAACATATAACTCGCCTATATGAAGAGTATTTGGGATCCTTACAATTCTGGCCTTTTCCTCAACAACACCCCAGGTAGCACGTAAAGCTGCTTTTAAAGCTTCCTGGTCATTATCTAGAACAATTGGAATATTAGCTCGAGCTAAAAATGTACTTGTAACAACATTTTCATTCATTGTTTTCAAATCGATTTTTTTATATAACCGCTGGGTTGTTAAATCGGCCAAACCAATGCCTAATGCATTGCCGTGGCTTGCCTCACTTAAATTAGAAGCAATGATATATTTAATGCCCGGTTTTTTCGGTTCTTCTACACCTAATACACGAATCCGGCCAATAATATTCGTATCCATACCAGTACCACTGAAGTTTTTACCCATTTCATCAACGATTAAGATATCCATTTCATCAACCGGAAGACTTGGCATTAAATCAAATGCTTTTTTCAATAATTCTCTTTCGCGTTCTTCAATTTTGTCATTTTCGATTGCTTCAATGATGGCTGTTTCCTCGTGAGCATTTTCAACAATAGCGATAGCAAATAATGTTTTAGAATGACTAATCGCTACTTTTCCAACCTCAGGCATCATTTCACTGATTCCCTTAATGCCATAAGTATGTAAAGCTAATGCCTGCTTGTGTTTTCCCATACCGATTGACGCCATTTTCAAAACGCCGCTTTCAATCTTATTTTTAAAATCAGTATGCGGCTTCACACGTCCCATAACGATGATTCCATCCGCATTATATGCATGTTTATCAACATATACAGGGATACCTTCAGACGTTACGCCGACCTCTACAACATCCATGGATGAGCGAATTTCACAGCCAGTGGATTCTTCAGTTACACCCAAACCGTCCAATACTTCGATTTGTCCTTCAGCTGTAGCACCGCCATGGCTTCCCATTGCTGGAATGATAAAGGGAGTTGCCCCTCTCTTTTTAATTTCATCGGCAACACTTTTAACAATCGTTGGAATATTTGATATCCCCCTGCTGCCAACGGTAATGGCGATCTCCATGCCCGGCTTTATTTTTTCATCAGCATTTATTTTATTAAATTGATCAATGATAGCTGCAGGAATATCCCTTAGGCTTTCTACTTCAAAATGTTGTCTAATTCTTGCCATTTTAGGAAAAGACATTAAACGATCTCCTTTCAAAACGAACACATTGATTTTAGTTTAGTCATTTTAGAATATACAAAGCCAGCAAGAGATCAGTTATGACCTCTTGCTCGGCTGCTTGCTTATTTTATTATTACAATTCCTCAGGAGCTAATTCAATCGCCATGCGGATTGCTTCTTTTAATGATAGCTCGTCCGCAATGTTTTTACCTGCGATATCAAAAGCTGTACCGTGGTCAACACTTGTACGAATGATTGGAAGGCCAACTGTAATATTAACTCCTGCTTCAAGACCCAATACTTTAATCGGACCATGTCCCTGATCATGGTATTGTGCAACAACAATATCAAAATCACCGCGTCTTGCTCTGAAGAATAAAGTATCTGCTGGAAGCGGACCTTGGACATTGATTCCTTCAGCCTGTGCTTTTTCTACTGCCGGAATAATTTTTTCTTCTTCTTCACCATTACCAAAAAGTCCGTTTTCACCAGCATGCGGGTTAATACCGCAAACGGCGATGCGAGGATTTTTAATTCCTGCTTTTTGTAAAGTATCATGAGCTAGTTTAATAACTGTGTATTGGCGTTCAACATTATTTTTCTTAACAGCATCAATAAGTCCGATATGGGTTGTTACATGAATAACTCTTAAGCCAGGAGCAGATAGCATCATAGCAAAATCTTTCGTATTTGTTAATTCAGCTAAAATTTCAGTATGACCTGGATAGATATGTCCTGCTTTATGAAGCGCTTCTTTATTTAGAGGAGCTGTACAGATTCCATGAATTTTCTTTTCATTAGCAAAACCAATCGCCTTTTCTAAATAGCGGAATGCTGCATTACCAGCTTCAGAAGAAACCTGTCCCCATGGTAAATCTTCAGAAACTAAATCTAAATCAATAATATCGATTGTTCCAAATTCATATTTAGCATCTTCAGGATTTGAAATACTGTTCAATTGAAGTTCAATATTTGTTACCTTTAAAGCTCTTTTTAGAATTTTAAGATCGCCAACTACGAATGGTCGGCAATTTTCATAGACGGTTTTATCATTTAAAGATTTAACGATAATTTCCGGACCTACTCCTGAAGGGTCCCCCATTGTAATAGCAATACTTGGTTTATTTGCAGCCATGTTTATTTCCTCCGTTTTCTCATCTTATTTCTTAGGGCATTATCTTCCCTTGCTTTTCCCGAAGGAGTCTTACGCCTTCGGTTTTAATAACCATTGTTCAAAACCACATTTACCTTTAAAACTCTCTTTAGTAAAAAACCTTTTATAAAATTTCGGAATAACGCCAATCGCAATTTTTCACATGTGCATTAATTTCGGTTATAGTTTGAACCGCTTTTGATAATGCTTGTTCCGTTCCAAATGCACCTGCTTTAGTAACAAGCGGGATACCATCATATGAACCACCAAACAATTTCCCAAATGGAATACCAGCTTCTACCTCACCAATTACACGGATTCCTTCGCCATTTAGTACTTTACAGGTAGCTCCAGCAATATCACCGCCTGTTAAAATGGAACCGCAGATATTATTGTTTTCAATTAATTGACCTGCAATTTCCCCCATAGATTGGGCGATTGTATGACCAACATCGAAGTTCGATAAACCAAGCTGTTGTTGAAGAACCTTGACTCTATTTATCGTTTCCCGTTCACGATTAGTCGTAACCACTAAATCACCTTTTTGGAGTAATGCCTGGCCAACTCTTACAACACGGTCAATTTCAAGTTTTCTCCTATCCTCAAAGAAGAATTCTTCAGGAGAAATAACAATTTCATTAATAGGATATTTCACTTTCATATCTTCTATTTGACGCTGGATAATAGGATTCACACTTCCTGCTACTACTAGTACAGGAAGTCGTTCATCTACTTGTGCCTTTCGTAATTGTTCTTCTGGAAACCCCGTGTTGGTAAGATGATATGCAATTCCCGCTGAACCAACCAAAAGAAAATTACCACCTAATAACTGAGCAGCTTCGACAATTGTTTTTAATTCTTCATCAGTAGTTGCATCAACAATGATAATTTTTGAACCTTCACCAGATGACAGCTCATTCATTTTCTCTGATAAATGACTTTTTCCTTTTTGGACATCAGAAATGGAAATTAATTCGACTTCCCTCTTACTTTGCTCCTGCACTAAGTTTGGCAAATAACTCTCCTTTACTGGGCAGGCAGGATCAAGAGCAATTTCAGTTTCTTCTAGAAGTACTCCATTGACATAATGATTTCCGTTTACTGTTATTCGATTACTTTTCGGAAATGCCGGTACCACAAAAGCAGTCTTATAATTAAATACATCCATTACTGCATCAATTTCCGGACCGATGTTTCCCCGCATGGTCGAATCGATCTTTTTAAAGACTGAAGATACATCAAATTTGTTCAATTGCGTTGATAAATGAAAAACGGCATCGTAGGCCTTTTCAGAACTTAATGCTCTGCTATCCGTATATAAAACAATGACATCTTCACTTAAATGCGCAGCGTTTAATTCTGTATCTGAAAAAAGGACAATTGTATTTAAGCCTTGTTTTGCAAATTGAACACCTGTATCATTAGCGCCTGTTAAATCATCTGCAATAACTGCTAGTTTCACCTTCATCCCGACCCCCTTTATACGCAATTTCCGTTGTGTTATTTGCGATTTCTTATTTTTTGTTAGACTTAAGCTGCCTATTCTGATTGCTTGGTAGGTTGTCTATTCATTTCTTTCTGCAACACCTTCATTTGGTACCTTGCTAGCATTAATAAATCCTATATGTTTCCTTGTCCTAAAACGCTTTCAGGACTACTCTTTAATAATATATTATAATGTTGCATTTAGCAATTATTTTTTAACTTTTGTTGGGGTTTAAATTTAATACTGTTGTATTATGCAACAAAAAATAACTCGGGTAGTTTCCGCTTTTAGAGCAGGCTAACGAATACAGTCAAGCCACCTCGATTTTCATCAATGCTGAGACTCCATTTACCGAAGATCAATTATCATACTATCCCCCGAATGATGATCATACACTTAGCAATTGTGATAACTTTTCAAAGAGTTTTGCCTTCGCTCTAATCAAAATTCTTCAAAACCAGCTTTAGGTTTATAACTTCCCAGACAAAAGAAAGACGCAAGCTGTTATTTTAGCTTGCGCCACAATGTAGAACGGTTAATCCCTAAACGTTTAGCCGCTTTTGATTGATTTAACCCTTCCTCTTCAAGAACCTTCGATATTACTTGTTTCTCGATTTCTTCCAACGTGCCGCTTAGATCGATTTGTGCTAATGCATCATTCATTATCTCTTGCTGATCCAATCGTGTTAGAACACTCTCCACTTCTACTTTCTCGATATAATAAGACTTTGTTTGCAAGAACAATTGTTCAATTACTTGTTTTAGCTGTTCTACATTTCCTGGCCAGTCATAGCTCGTAATCTCCTCTAAAGCATCAAGACGAATTCCCACAACTTCATTTCCATATTTTGGATGTAATTCTGAAATGAATACATGAACTAAATCCTCAATATCTTCTCTTCGTTCTCTTAAAGGCGGAATGTTTATTTTTAACATGCTTAAAGCGCTATACAATTCAGGATTAAATGTCCCATTTTGGACCTTTTCTGCTATTTTCCCTTCAGAAGACAATAACCACTGCACCTTTTTATTGGTTTCCTTCTTTATTATCTGCAACAGCTCTTTTTGGGCAGAAGGGGATAATTTATCAATTTTTTTGAAGTAAATGACTCCATTAGCGTATTTTTGAAAAAAATCTTCGTTCATTAAACCTTTAAGCTGTTCAGCACTTAATACTTCTCCATGCAGCACAATGAAAGGTTCATTCAAGTGTTTCCGTTTTAAATAAATGGTGTGGGCGACTAATTCCTTTCCACTCCCCTGTTCACCGGAAATCCAGACAGGTTCTTCGCTTTCACTGTATTGATCGATTTCCTTTATCACATTCTGAATCATTTCGCTTTTTCCGGAAATCGGAATATAGGAAGGGGGATTTTGGAATTCTATTGCATTCAGGCTTGCTTCCCCTTGCAGTCCAATAGCTTGATTTGCAGGATCTTTTTCAAGAAACAATACAATTGTTTCCTCCTGAGGATGTGAGGTGATTTTCCAAAATGAATGATTAATATGAACTATATTTGTTTGTTTCTCGCGCAATAAAAAAGTTTCTTGAATAACCTTTTTTATTTCTGACAAATTTTCTAAATTAATCAGGGGAAAATCTTTATTAAAGCGCTCATTCCTATAAACCATTTTCACTTCACGGTTAAATACCCCTACTGCCTGTTCGTTACAGTCCAAAATGGATTGGAATAAAGAAACTTCGTCCTGAAGCTGCGAGAAAATGCGATAGGACCTTCTTGTTTCCTCTAACGCATCCATAATCGCTTCCTTGCCGGAGGTAATTAGAACTCCTGTCATTCCCAATTGCTTGGCTGTTTGTACAGTAACCACGTCACCAATCACTACTTCATAGCCCTGTTTCTTTAAATTTAATAATTTATCCTGAACCTCGGTATCTTTTGTAATTGTTAATGTATTAATATCAAAATCAAGTAGCTTACAAATAGTAGAAGCTCCTTGTGTAACATTTGAGAAACCAACAAGGGCAGTTTTGCGCGAGAATCCTTTTACAAGCGTTATAATTCGTAAAACATCATAGCCAGACACCTGAATGTCGATCACAGGAAGAGATACAGCCTCTTGAATCATGGAAGCTGTACCGCCACGGCTGATGATGAAATGATAGCCATTATTTTCAGCTTCCCTTGCAATTGCCACACCTTCGTGTAAGTTCCCCAATTCGATATGCAATTCCATATTGTGTACTTCCTGTTGGATTTCTTTCATCATTTCATATAGTCCCTCATACGGAACTATAACCAACGCTTTAATCATCGATTCCTTCCCCTTCTAACTGCAAAAATCAAATATAAATACCCTTCCCTTAATTAAAACGCTTACTATTCATATAAAAGGTAAGGGGCACCTTTCCTCATTCCGCGAGACAATCTCGGAACCTCCACATTGTGGCTCCCTTTAGGAGGAGTCGCCCTTCAAGGAAATTTCCATCTAGCGGATTTAAAGATTCATCCCGATAGCCCTTCTCTAGGACATCTTACCAATCTTCCTCTAGAGGATTTGCGCGCCCAATTCAGTTATCTAAAATAAGGCTTAATTTTCGTTCAAGCTTGTTGTTAAAACTTTGTTCATACTGCCGCTTACATAGCCTTGGAGGTCAAGGGTTACATATTTATATCCGAATTTTTGAAGGTTCTCCATAATATCTTGGTGGTTTGTTAATATCAACTGCATATCCTTTGGCTCTACTTCAATCCTTGCAATTTCCTCATGAGTTCTAACGCGGACCTGTCTAATACCAAAGGTTTTTATATAAGCTTCTGATTTTTCAACCTTCGTTAATTTTTCTTGAGTAATTTTTTCGCCATAAGCTATACGCGAAGATAGGCAAGCGAATGATGGTTTTTCCCAGGTAGGCAGGTCCAATTGTTTTGAAAGTTCACGAATTTCTTCTTTAAAAAGATTAGCCTCCTGAAGCGGACCGCGTACGCCATGTTCCCTTGCTGCGCGTACACCCGGACGATGTTCATTCATATCATCAGCAATTAGGCCGTATACCACATTTTCAAATCCGTTCTGGTGCATGATTGGGACGATTTCCTCAAACAATCCGTTTTTACAAAAATAACAACGGTTACGGTCATTTTCTACATAACCAGGGATATTGAGTTCAGACGTTTCAATCACCTGGTGTGTTGCACCTATTAAATTAGCAAGCTTCTTCGCTTCCTCTAATTCAGTCGAAGGATATGTTTCAGAATCTGCGGTGACAGCCAATACATTTTCTTTACCTAAAACATCCACCGCCACTTTTAACAATAAAGTACTATCGACACCGCCGGAGAAAGCAACTACTACATTGCCCATCTCCTTTAAGATTTCTTTAAGTCGTTCATACTTTTGGTTCATCTTTATTCCACCTATCTCAATATTTTTAAAATATTTAACTTTATGCTTGGAAATTCGATTGATGCAAAATCACTTTTTAAAACATCATTATTATAGAATTGTGCATTTTGCAACACATTAAAATTATAAGCGAATTCCGATCAAAGTAAAAGCATTTAATAAAGCGATTTCAAAAATATATTTTTTATAATTATTGGAAACTAAATTGCAAAAAAAGAAACCATTTTATAGAATCTATAAAATGGTCCCTTCTGTTCTTTTTTATATAATTGCACTTAATATTAGAGTAAATACTAAACCTGAAACGGCAACAATAGTGGAAAGAATGGTATAAGTTCCGAATGCTTCTTTCAATGACATCCCCAAGGACTCTTTAACCATCCAAAAACCAGCATCGTTTACGTGAGATGCGATTGCACTTCCAGCACCTGTAGCAAGTGTAACTAGCTCTAAGTTAACACCAGGCATAGTTGAAATTAACGGAAGAACTAAAGCTGGAGTTGCTAATGTTGCAACTGTACCTGATCCTAAGCAGATACGTAATATAGCTGCCACGATCCATGCAAACAGGATTGGGGACATATGAGTACCTTCAAATAATTTTGCTACATAATCACCAACGCCGCCATCAACAATTACTTGTTTTAAGGCACCGCCGCCACCGATGATTAATAGAAGCATACCTAATGCATTTACTGCCGAAGAACAAGAATCCATTAAATTCTTAATAGGAATTTTCCTTCTTAATCCCATTGTATAAGTAGCGAGCAATACAGAAAGTACTAAAGCAGTAGAAGAATTACCGATAAAGCGGATAAAGGTTGTAAACCAGCTATCTTTAAAACCTAATTCCGGCTGAGTCATATCAATGATAGCACCTAAAAACATTAGAATAACAGGGAATAAAGCTGTAAATACACTGATTCCAAAACCAGGTGTTTCTTCTAATTTAAATGTTTTGTGAACCCCGAAAGACTCGTTTCCTTCTCTAGTGAAAGCAGATGGTACGATTTTTCGAGCAAGCTTAGGATATAAAATACCCGCTAGAATAACAGTCGGAATCGCTACGATAATTCCATAAACTAAAACCATTCCCACATTGGCGTGATATTCAGCTGTAACAGCAATTGGTCCTGGATGCGGTGGCAAGAAAGCATGTGCCACTAACGCAGCTGTTACCATTGGAAGACCTAATTTTAAAATAGAAACTTTTAACTCTTTTGCAATTGTGAAAATAATTGGAACTAATAATACAATCGTTACTTCAAGGAATAATGCTACCCCTACAATAAATGATGCAATCAAAATTGCCCATTCAATTCTTTTTGCGCCAAATTTATTAATCAAGGTTGTTGCAATACGGTGTGCGCCACCTGCATCTGCAATTAACCTTCCCAGCATGGCACCTAGTCCAAAAATCAAACCAATGTGACCAAGAGTTCCGCCCAGACCGGTTTCAATTGAATGAACAACGTCCTTCATTGGAATTCCGAGCCCTAAAGCTACGATGAATGAAACAATAATTAATGAAACAAATGTGTTCAATTTGAAGCCCATAATGAACAAAAGTAATAATAGTACCCCTATTGCAATTATTACTAAAGGCATAATTGTTCTCCCCCATTTTCTTTCTAGTAATTTTGATTATAAAAATGCTGCATTGTATCTCATATCTTTCCATATAACTAAAACTATCAATCTTCATTGCACTTGCAAGTGCTTACATTAAAGATGAAAATTAGACACCTTAATCCTTTATTTTGTGATCCTTTAATTCTTTCCTTGCATATGGAAATGCTTACAATTACACATAAAAAAATAAAGTCCTTTCCATCTGTATATTTACTGCAAGGGCTTACTGCAAGTGCTTACAATTAAACTCAAAAAAATAAAAGGTATAAAATTACTATTTCTTTTTTAAGGCTTACCTTAGAAGCTAGATGTCCTAGATAATGGAAAAACATATTATATTGCAACACATTTATCAGATATTTGCTGTAAAGAATACATAACTTATAACAACTGTTGGTTATTACATCACATGTGAACAATATTCATTGTATTATCTCCCAATAATCTTGTCAAGTAGGTGAATTAGTTCTTTTTGTTACTTTTTTCAACGCTTAAAATCGTGTGTTTTAATATCAAACACCTATATATCGTTTTTTTACATGGATAGTGAGCATGTTCTACTCGTTTCAAAAAATTAATTTTGTTTTATTTACCGATATAACACAAATTTTTGCCAGCCACTTCACTCAGGTTTCAATGGTGGGTTTGCTGGCTCCCTATCCCTCTGAGTGTTTGCGGATATTACCGTTCCATTTGATAAATTACATATCAAAAAAACAAAAGCGGACAAAGGTCAAGTACCTTTATCCGCCTGGCTGCTCATTTTTCATTAAGCTTTATCAATAGTCTTCCATACCTGTTCATAAACCCGTTTCAACGGGACATTATGGACTTTCGCAATTTCTTTGCATTCTTCATATTCTGGGGCTCTTTGGATGAGTTCTCCATTATGATACCCTTCCTTTACCGTCACAGTTCCCCATTCCGTTTGCACACTTTTAAACTTTCTTTCAAGCCGATGCACTGTTAAAGGATAGTAGCGTACTCCTAAGGTAGTAGTTTCTTTAAACAAAATCTCTTTCATTTTATCTAATTTCTGCCGGGATGAAAGGAGCTGAAGCAAAACCCCTGGACGGTTTTTTTTCATATAAATAGGTGTATAAAATACATCATTAGCTCCAGCGTCAAAAAGTAAATCCATGACATAACCCAGCCATTCACCTGACACATCATCAAGATTTACTTCCATCTTGATCATTTCATCATCAATATGTTCATTGTTATGAGGATGAGAAACCATATTTTACTCCTCTCATAATCTTTTATTCCCCCATCCTATTCTCCAATAATCACCCGAAGAACATTTGGATGGTCTTTAAAAGTTTTTGTCCCTGCGCCATAGCCAATTGATTTTACTTCCATGGATGGAATGGTGCAAAATTCTTCTGCCAGAACAGCTACGATGCCGGCTCCTGTTGGTGTTGTTAGCTCAAACCTTACATTGCTTTGTTCAATAGGTACACCTTTTAATACTTCAAGTGTGGCTGGTGCAGGAACTGGATAAGTACCATGAGCTATTTGTACTTTTCCAGTGCCAACAGGAACCGCTGAAGATTTGATTTTCTCTATTCCTAATTGATGAATTAAGATTGCCGCTCCGACAATATCAATAATGGAATCAACGGCACCTACTTCGTGAAAATGAACATTTTCTAAAGGAATACCATGGATATGCCCTTCGGCTTCACCAATTTTCTGAAAGATTTTTAAAGAGGTCTCTTTCACTTCGGGTGCCAAATCGGAAGCTTGAATCATTGTTACAATACCACTGTATGAACGGTGATGGTGATCATGTCCATAATGATGGTCATGTTGGTGGTCAAGCTCATGTTGGTGGTCGTGTTCATGATGGTGGCCGTGTTCATGATAGTGGTCGTGTTCATGATGGTGGTCGTGTTCATGATGGTGGTCATGCTCATGTTGGTGGTCGTGTTCATGATGGTGGTCGTGTTCATGATGGTGGTCATCCGCTAACACTACATCAAATTTAGTACTTGTAATCCCATTTTTCACGACTTTTTTCCAAGACAAATCATATTCATCTTCAAAATGAAGCTTTTTTAATTCTTTTTCTAAAATGGTTGGATCTGCACCCGCATCCAGGAGAGCACCGATGAACATATCCCCGCTAATACCTGAAAAACAATCAATATAAAGTGTTTTCATCTTTGTTTGGCCCCCTTTTTTGCGATGTTATCAATCAGTACAGCGTTGTATGCAGCACCAAATCCGTTGTCAATATTCACCACACTAATACCTGATGCGCATGAATTCAACATTGTAAGTAATGCTGACAAGCCATGAAAATTGGCACCATAACCAACGCTTGTTGGAACCGCAATGACAGGATGTGAAACGAGGCCTCCTACAACACTTGGAAGAGCTCCTTCCATTCCTGCTACTACTACTGAGACTGTTGCCTGTTGAATTTGTTCAATATTATCAAATAAACGATGAATCCCAGCAACGCCTACATCGTAAAAGCGCCGAACTTCACTTCCTAATGCTTCAGCTGTAATTGCAGCTTCTTCAGCTACCTTTAGATCAGAGGTTCCAGCACAAACAATGGCAATGTAACCCTGATAAGGATCCTCACTAGTTGTGTTAGCGCTCTCTTTCCAGAAAAGAATTTCCGCCGTGTCATTATAAATGAACTCTGGGTGCTCTAAAAGGATATAATCCGCTTTCTCTTTTGAAATTCTTGTCACTAATACATCATTATCTTTTGATCTGATTGCTTTAATAATGGAAAGGATTTGTTCTTTCGTTTTCCCTTCCCCATAAATCACTTCCGGGAAACCTTGGCGATTCTTCCGGTGATGATCAACCTTTGCAAAGCCTAAATTCTCATATGTAGCTAACTTTTCTTTCGCCTCTGAAACACTTAATTCGCCTTTTTGAACTTTCAATAAAATATCTTCCATCATTGTTTTCACACACCTTAATCGGACTGTACGTTTCGCACTAATATCTTCTATGATTTTCTTTGGCAGGTTCAAAAATTTTGTTACAGTTATTAGCAAACATTTGAACCATCTTAAATATCCTCGTAATTACTTAAAAATCTAAAATTCTTTCTCACTGTAATGTAATACCGTTATTCTTTTTCAGCCCCACAATTATAGATTATTTTTTCGTAAATTCATAGCCGAATGTTTTTTGTTTTCGTTTTATGCGTTCGCTTTACGCGGAGTGTACGCGAGCATACTCGGCATTGGAAGGTTTCCTTTGCCCGGTTTATTTCCACTATCTGAATAAAACCCCTCATCTCACTTTGACATGAAAGTTATCCATTGAGAATGTGGTAATAACTGGTAAAATTAAGAAAACAGGTTTGAATGTGGGTGAAGTTTTGAAGAAGTTTATATTTTTCCCTTTAATCTTCCTATTTGTTTTTTTTACTGGTTGTACAATAATCGATAAAGAAAATGAAAAACATTCTTCTTCTATGATAGTAAACGGTAAATCCTTTCCTTATGATCAGAAATTAATAGAAGTTATAGATAAAACACAATGGATTGATACGTCGGAACCGCCCACTTTGAAAACGGGTTTTCCTGAAAGAGAACCTCAATTTATCGTAAAAGTGCTTAATAATAAAAATGACCAATATACACTCTTGGATACAGGCCGAAATTTTTTAATAACTATTATTAAAGGTGGAAAAAGCTACTGGTAAGCCCTTGGAAATGAAGAATATGTAAAAGCGAAAAAACAGACGGCTAAATATAAGAAAGTAGAAAAACCTTATCCAATATCAATTGACCTTGCAGCATCTGTACTGGAGCAGAAATATACTTATTCAAGCATACATCCGATTGAAGGGTTATTTCATCTTCCAGAATATGAACAAGAAAGACATTGTTTCTTAGAAGATAAAGAGTGTTTAAATTTTTATCAGGGCAATACAAGGGAAGATGCTTTATTCATAAAAGAAAAACTCGAGGCTAAATTCGCTTTAATAGATATAGCCATTACGCCTGCAATTTATACGGTTAGAAATCTAGTTATTATGTATATCCCTTACACCTCCAATAATTATGTTTTAGAAAAGGATATATTAACAGCTATAAAATCACTTGATTAGAACAGAGTAAATTTTTACACCCATTTTTCCTCACATAATACACTCCAAAAGCACGGTGGAATTTCTTTTCCTTTTCCAATTCTTGACCTGCCTATTGTGTATTCTTAAAAAAGAACAAAAGGCGCAAGCGCCCTATTTTTATGATGAAAGGCTAAATACGCCACATCCTGTGGCAACGCCTTTCTGACCCACTTCCTGTGGGCCTCCGACAGGCATAAGACGAATCACGTAGGAAATCCTGATTTCTGAAGTGATTTGGCTTATGACCCCGAGGAGCTGGGCGCTGGAGCTGGATTACAATAACCTAGTTCGGAGTTTTCCACAAGGTGAAAATCTATAATTTCCTAACCGACTAAAAAGGAGAGTCCTGGAACTCTCCTTAAGAAGTTATTTCAAAGGTTTATCTAATAAATAATTTATCACCACTTTGGAAAATAACTTACTTTCTTCATAGTGAGGTGTGTGTCCACTGTTATTAAAAATAAAAATCTTCCAATACCTTGCATTCTTTTTAAACGCATCAATTTGTTTCTGGCAGGTAACAGGGTCATACTTCCCTCGTAAAAGTAACATGGGAGACTGAATTTCCTTTATTAATGGCAAAAGAGTTTCGTAGATTGTCCCTTCATCTCGTAAACGGTCATAGTGGACTTCTGCATTATAATCGAAATTGTTCCATTCTTCCTGTGAATAAACCGAATAATCCGTTTGATTACTAAAATTATGTGTGTAGATTTCCATTCTTTTTTCGCATAAATAATAGCTTAAGTCCAAATAGCCTTCAACCAGTTCTTTCGTTGATTTGTTACTTTTTGCAAGAGACAGACATTCTTCACTTATGTTTTGAATATCGTGCTTTTCTGCTATTTGAGCCGTTTTTTCTAATAGACTGATGGTTGTGAGCCTAAAGTCAAATGTTGGACCTTCAAATATAATCTTACTAATTGAGGAAGGATATTTATATGCATACTTTAAAGCTACATAGCCTCCAAATGAATGACCGATTAAGGACCAGCGTTCAATTCCCAGAATTTTTCTTAGCTCTTCGCAATCCTCTATAATATCGTCCAATCCGAAAGCATCATTATCTTCAATCAGTTCGGAGCGGCATACCCCTCTTTGGTCAATAGCTATTAATTTTACAAACTCAGATAAAGATTTTGCTTGATGATAAGAAAAGTCATAACAGCTTTCTCCTGGACCACCATGTAAATAGAGAACGGGGCATTTATTGTTCTTGCCATGTACTTCAACATATATTTCTTTGCCTCTTATTTCGATTAGCTTCCCATTCATTATTAGCCCCCCAAATATTTAGTTATAAAACCATTTTATGGCGGTGGGCGGGCAAATAATGTTACGAAGTTGTAACGTTATAATTCATGTTCCTTTGTCAGCATACATTCCCCCTTAATTCTTTAGAAAAGAACCAATAGATTCATATATTTCTTTCAGGTCCTCTATTGAATCCATTAAACTGAAAAGATTAAAAAATCCGTGGATAAGCCCTTCCTCTCTTTCCAGGATAACTTCTACACCTGATTTACGTAATTTTTCCGCATATACTTCACCCTCATCCCGGAGGGGATCATATTCTGCCGTAATGATAAGGGCAGGAGGCAAACCACTTAAATCTGGTGCGTTTAAAGGGGTTGCATATGGATGATTTCTCCACTCACTGTTTTGAACATATAATTTACTGAACAAACCCATGGAATCTGTGGTAAGAAAATATCCCTTTCCGTTTTCAATGTAAGAATCATACTTTCCAGGCTGATAGGAATCTGTTACAGGATAAAGGAGAACCTGCTTTGAAATCGATAATCCACCTTTTTCTTTAGCCATTAAGCAAACCACCGTTGCCAAATTTCCGCCAGCACTGTCTCCGGCAACGGAAATTTTTGTGTTATCCCCCTTTAATTCGGAAGCATTTTTATATACCCACTTTGCGGCTGCAAAACAATCATTAGGAGCTGCTGGAAAAGGATTCTCAGGTGCAAGACGATAATCAACAGCAACTAAGATATGCTGGGATGCATTCACAATGCTTCGGCAAACAGCATCATGACTTTCAAGATCTCCAAAAACAAATCCTCCCCCATGAAAAAAGACAACTATAGGGAAGGGACCTTGTCCTTCAGGTGTATAAATTCTAATAGGTATTACACTTTCTGGTCCCTGAATGCTGCGGTCTTCTACTTTATAAACAGCTTCCACCGTTCCTTTAACGGCGCTTGACCTTGAACGGATATCCTCTAAAGTAGGAGAATAGCCTTCTGGATACACAGGCAACAGGTTTTCTAAGAAATAATTCATTTTAGGATGCAAAACTGCCATTTTCAATAACCTCCTTTGTTTGAATAACACGGATACTAACTGGATAGTATAGTTTAAATACAAGAATTAGAGCTTTGTTAAATCATATCAACTAATTGGTAAAAAATACAATAAAATAACCCTCTGAAAAGTAAAGGTGAAAAATATTGATACATCGAGTGAGACCAAAGCCACAGGGAGATATTCATCCATCCCGACTTTTGCATATTAAAAGAAGGTTATGCCTGCATACTCCACTTCGTAAACAGAATGGCTGCGAACTACAGAGACTAACTAGTTTACATTTCTATAAACTTGTCCTATTAGTACAAAAAGGAAAAAGGCCGAAGGATCCCTTCAGCCTTTTGATTCTTTCATATCACTAAATAATGCAAGGTAGTATTTTACCTCTCCTACATCATTCTTTACTTCACTTATGGTAAGCCATTCTAAATAGAGTTCCCCATTCTTTCGTTTGTTCCAAATCTCACCCTGCCAATAGCCGTCTTTTAACATAGATGACCACATTTTTTCATAAAAGCTTTTTTCATATTTTCCTGACTGCAGGATTTTGGGTGATTTTCCTACAGCTTCTTTCGCTTCATAACCGGTTACTCTGGTAAAAGCTTCATTCACCTTTTGAATCACTCCACCGGTGTCAGTTACCATCAAGCTTTGCCCCACATTTTCAAGTATCTTTGTTTCAAGGCTTAATCTTTCGAGATAATACATCCAGACGATTATTACAAGGCTCGCCAATGCAAACATAGCAAGTGACATAAATCCAATGGCATAATGCCCTGTAATACCAAAAACGATTGTCAGTACAAGCGGTGGGAAGAAACCGCCCAAACCTCCCATAGCGGAAACGATCCCGTTTACGATTCCCGCTTGTTTTGAAAAATAATATGGGACTAGCTTAAAAATGGTTCCATTGCCAACCCCCGCGCAAAATGCACTGGTTAAACAGCCAACTGTATAGAGATTAATTGTTGGTGAAAATGAGAGCAGCACACCTGAAAAGGTTAGTCCTCCAAACACGAATAGTAAAATCACAAAAGGATTAACCTTATCAGCAAGCCAGCCTCCAATCGGCCGTAAAAGGGTTGCCAAAGTAATGAAACCGGCTGTTCTTAATCCGGCATCTACTGGAGTTAATCTGAAATTCGATACTAAAAAGTTAGGAAGATAAACGGTAAAGGCAACAAAAGATCCAAAGGTAATAAAATAAAATAAGCTTAAAAACCAAAGCTTTTCATTCTTATAAACACTTTTGATCTGCCCCAATAAGGGTTTGTTTACCTTTGGCTCGTTTCGGTCTCCGAACAGGAAGTTTAATAAGGCAAACAAAATAACCGGAATCAAAAACAATCTGATGGTATTTTCCCAGCCAATATTATTTGCAATTACGGGTGCCGAAAAGGATGTTATAGCCGTTCCGATATTACCAGCACCATAGATTCCATTTACAAAACCATGCCGTTCTTTTGGATAATATTTAGGAATCGATGTGACACCTATGGAGAAAACGGCTCCCCCCATCCCAAGGAACAATCCTCCAATAATTAAATCGGTAAAGGAATTAGCAGTACTAAGATAAAAAACAGGAAAAATCAAAATGATAAAGCTTATGAAAAAAATAATTCGTGCACCAAATCGGTTCGTCCAGTATCCTAGGAAAATTCTTAAGATGGAACCAAGAATGACCGGGACTGCTGTAACCAAAGCCACCTGGTTTGCATTAAGATCAATGTCCTGTTTAATTCTTGACATTAAGGAAGAAATAAGAACCCAAACCATAAAGCCGACAACCAAGCTTAGGGTTTGAAGAGGCAATTGCCATTTCTGCAAACGCATTTGCTTCTCTCCTTTCAATTTAGAAAAAAATGCAGTCGTTTTCCCTTTGGAAAAGAAGTTACATTTAATTATTACTAGAATAAACTACATTTGAATTGAAAACTGTAACAAACCTCACATTAAAATAATGTATGTATTTACAAAAACATCTGAAATATCAAAAAACCTTATCTTTACCATTAAAGCTTCTTCCATCTCCAAATAAATTACCTTATTCATTTCATCCAGCCTGTGCAACAGTCCTTTATATTCATAAAAGAAACCATCCTCCCATATCTTAATGGTCAACTTGCTGGCAAACTCCATTGCCAAAAGAAGCTTCTGTTCGATTTCCTCCCATTGATACTCATCTAAAAGAGGCTTTTCCACCTTTGAATCCTCCAGCCTGGCTTTCCTTATCATCGTCAATTGGTCAGGCAAAAAAGAAGCAGGCTGCCATTTTATCTTTCCGCGGCCTCTAATCCCCATCGTAATCCTCCTTTCTGTCCTTATCCCCATTATAGAACATCTGTTCGTAAAAGATGCAAAAGATAAACCATCTGCTTAAAAAAGATGGTTAAGTATTAATACTTATTCTTTTTAAAAACATTAGAAAAACTTGGTATACGCCAAGTCCTTTGCGGATGCATTAGTTTTACTTTGCATTCAGAAGTTATGGATATAAATTCTGATTAGCTAAAAAAGTGAGGCACCTATATAAGGTGCCTGTCACTTTTAACAGCTTGAAACTTACCGTAATGTTAAATTAGAAGCTACTGGAAGTACGTCTTCTGGAAGAGCGACGTCTTGATGTACGTCTTCTGGAAGTGCGACGTCTTGAAGAGCGGCGTCTTGAAGTGCGACGTCTTGATGAACGCCTTCTGGAAGTACGACGTCTAGAAGTACGACGTCTGGAAGTACGACGTCTAGAAGTACGACGTCTGGAAGTACGGCGTCTAGAAGTACGACGTCTGGATGTGCGTCTTCTGGATGAACGTCTTGATGAGCGTCTGCTTAAAGGCCCCATTGAAAATGGGTCTTCAAACAAAAATTCCCCTTCCCCGGCAATCAATAACTCATCCACTGCTCCTTGGATATCTTGAGGTGCAATTGTTTGTAGCATAAATTAACCTCCCTAAAGAATTTTAGAAAGATATGAAAGATGAATTTCATTCCTTTCTTACTTCATGCTACGCACTTCTTACTAAAAAGCCTGTGTTATTTGTCTATTTTCCAAAAAATGTATGAATTGCTATTATGGCTGTTCGTCCTTGTCATCCATAAGTAAAATTAAAATTTGATTAGTTGGGGTTAAAATACAAAGACATCGGTTTGTGACCTAAATCTTTAAAAGATGGGGAAACATGTTTTCAAGACAGTAAAAAGGATTATTACGAACCAAAGCTCGCAATAATCCTTTTTTTGTTCATTTATATGTTATCGATTCTTTTATACATTTCAATCATTTCTTTTACTAATTCAGACATTGTCTCAGCACTTAGCAGCTGGTCCTCAGCATGCATGAAGAGCATCGAAAATTCTACTTTATCACCGCTTGCTTCTTTCTGAATTAATGAAGCATGAATTTTGTGGCCCTGTACAAAAAACTGCCTGGACTCTTTTAACTTCTCTTCTGCTAATACATAGTCTCCATCTTTTGCTGCATAAAGAGCTTCCATCACTAAGCTTTTGGCTGTTCCCACATTACTAATCATGGAAAATGCTATCATATTAATGTCTGTTGTTTCTTCCATCATTTTAAACACACCTTTTTATATGTATTTATTCTTAAGCAACTTTTGAGTAGATAATTCCTCCTATGCTAAAACGCATTTATAACAAATTAACCAACATTTATAAGCGTTTTTCCGGTCTGGGCGGATTTTGGCAGCCCAAAAAAACCCTTAAGCATATAGGATGAAATACCGTCTATTGTAACTTGATATATTTGTTATCTCTCTCCTATCATAAAACCCGATTTTCAGATAGGAATCAAACGTAAAGTAACATTACTCTGCTTCCCCCTTATATTAGTATTCTATAAACTTTTAGAAAAATCCTTTTAAAATATAAGCGGCAATTTGTAAATAAACCGACAAAACTCCTATCATTCTAAACATACTTCACACGGTACGATTAACCTGATTATATCCTGCCAAGCGAGGACTATGTCATGAAGAAACAACTTGTTTCCCTGCAAAAGTATATTATTTATTTGCTAAAGATATTTATTTGGCCTATTTTAAGAAAAATAGTAATTTTAATAGAAGTCCTATCTGTACTGATATATGCAGCTGGAAAGATGAATTGGGAGCCTGCGGAAAACTGGGCTATTAACAAGTTAATCCGTCAGGAACCCTTGGGAAGGCAGACTTACATGCCATTTCAGGGAAAAGTTGATATAACCGATACAAAGGCATATAAAAAAGAGAAATATTTAGTTTTTAAAACCAACATTAAAAATACAGTTCAATTGCTAGCTTCAGAGATTGGAATTAGAGCAAGCAAACAAAATGACAAACTTACAAGTATCAGTGACGAAATTTCTAAAAATAGCAGGTTTAAGGACCTTTCTTTATATGAATTTAATATTAAAGAGTCGCCTGATACAAAAGCTGTTTTAACCGATTGGGATATTATTAAAGATAATCTTAAGGATGGTTTCCGTGCCCTATTAGATATGGTAAATGTCAAGATTATCACGGAAGATGGAAACCAATGATTGTTAAGGTTGTAGAAGACAAACCGCTCATCGCTGAATATGATTCAGCTTCAACGCTTCGGTAATCTTGATTTGGCTCTGGCCGCTTATAATGCAGGACCTGGTAATGTATTGAACTCAAGGTATTTGTATATCTCTGAAACTCAATACTATAACCGCAGTGTACCAGCTTTGGCTAAAATATATGAGCGAAAATTTACAGAGGCCGCAAATGCTGCTAAAACGAACAAAAAAGACAGGAAATAGCAATCCTGTCTTTTTGATTATCTATTAATCATGGAAGTTTGTTCCATCGGTAGTAGCTTTAATAATTCCGGCACGGATAACATAGTCTCCGAAGTGCTCGCCTTCCAGGCGTTCCTTGGCATAGCCAGGGAGAAGTACACGCAATTCGTTAAGTATTTCTTCTTCACCAATGTTTTCGCGGTACATTTTGCTCAAACGGCTTCCATCAAAAGCGGCTCCCAAATACATATTGTATTTGCCTACTGCTTTTCCAATAAAGCCGATTTCCGCCAATGCATGGCGTGCACATCCATTTGGACAGCCTGTCATACGTACTGTGATTTCTTCATTGTGCAATCCGCTCTCATCAATGATTTCATCAATTTTATCAATCAGTTGCGGCAGATAACGTTCAGCTTCGGCAAAAGCCAATCCACAAGTAGGAAGGGCTACGCAAGCCATTGAGTTGCGTCTTAGTGCAGAATATTGGCTTCCATCCGTTAAACCAAATTTTTCTACAAGCTCACTGATCTGTTTCTTTTTCTGGCTTGAAACATTGCCAATAATCAGGTTCTGATTAGCTGTAAGGCGGAAGTCTCCTTTATGGACTCTGGCGATTTCTCTTAACGCTGTCTTCAGCTGGTAACCATCAATATCGGCAACACGGCCGCCTTCAATAAACAGAGTTAAGTGCCATTTTCCCTGTATACCTTTTACCCATCCATATCGGTCACCGTTATTTTCAAAATGATAAGGCCTTGCTTCGTCGAGGCTCCAGCCAAGGCGGTTTTCAAGCTCTTCCTTCACATTTTCTAGACCCAGGCGGTCAACAGTATATTTGAAACGCGCGTTTTTACGGACAGAACGGTTTCCATAGTCACGCTGGATGGTAATTGTTTTTTCAGCAACTTCATAAAGCATATCAGGCTTAACGAAGCCAATCACCTTGGCTACTTGCGGATATGTTACCGTATCACCATGGGTCATTCCCATTCCGCCGCCGATTGCCACGTTAAAGCCAACTAGCTCCCCATCTTCCACAATAGCGATGAATCCAAGGTCCTGTGAAAAGACATCTATATCATTTGATGGAGGAACTGCAATCCCAATTTTGAATTTACGAGGCAGATAAAGCGGACCGTACATTGGTTCGATTTCTTCTACTTCCGGAGTTCCAGCCACTTTTTCTTCATCCAGCCAAATTTCGTGATAGGCACGAGTTCTTGGCAATAGATCATTACTCAATTTTTTAGACCATTCGTAAACTTCCGCATGAATCTCAGACTGGTATGGATTAGACGTGCACATTACGTTACGGTTTACATCGCCGCAGGCAGCAATCGTATCCAGTAAAGCTCCATGGATTTGCTGGATTGTGCTTTTCATGTTCCATTTAAGGATTCCGTGCATTTGGAAAGTTTCACGTGTTGTAAGCTTCAATGTACCGTTTCCATATTTATCAGCAAGTTCATCCATTACTAGCCATTGAGATGGTGTGGCAACTCCTCCTGGCATGCGAACTCGCAGCATAAATTGGTATGCAGGCTCGAGCTTTTGTTTCTCACGTTCATTACGCAGATCGCGATCATCCTGCAAATAGCTTCCGTGGTGTTTCATTAGTCGGTTGTCGTCTTCAGGAATTCCGGCAGAGATCCGGTCAAGCATTACTTCCTTCAGAGTACCGCGTAAATAGTTACTCCGTTCTTTGATTCCTTCAACATCACTTGGCGGGCCTTCAGGCGCTTTTAAAATTGGATTCACCATGGTGTCAGTACTCCCTTCCATTTAAATCAGTATACATCTCGCTGATAACGTTGTTGCTGCTGCATTTGAGCTAGATATTCTTTTGCTTGCTCAGTGCTCATTACGCCTTCTCTGGCAATTATATCGATCAGAGTATTGTGGACATCATGGGCCATATTCTTTTCATCTCCGCAGATGTAAACCACTGCTCCATCTTCAAGCCAATTAAATAGTTCTTTGCTTTGTTCAAGCATTCTGTGCTGGACATAAACCTTTTCATCGGTATCGCGTGAAAACGCAACATCCATTCTTGTCAGAACACCGTCTTTAAGCCATTTTTGCCATTCAGTTTGATAAAGGAAATCCGTTCTAAAGTGCTGGTCACCGAAGAACATCCAGGACTTGCCTTCTGCACCGTTTTCCTCTCGCTCCTGCATGAATGCACGGAATGGTGCCACACCTGTACCTGGTCCTAGCATGATAATTGGTGTTTCAGGATTTTCAGGAAGCTTGAAGTTGTCGTTATTCTGAACATATACGGACACTGTATCACCTGGCTGTATACGGTCAGCAGTAAAGATGGAGCATACTCCATTCCGTTCCCGGCCGTGTGCCTCGTAGCGCACAGCGCCAATCGTTAAATGAACCTCTTCAGGATTAGCATTTAAGCTGCTGGAAATCGAATACAGGCGAGCTGGTATTTTTCGAAGAATAGAGACAAACTGCTGAGGAGACTCTCCCCATTGTCCGAAATCCCGAACTAAATCTAGTAAATCGCGACCATCCAGGTATCCCTTTAATTGCTCTTCATTCCCAGGTGCTACAAGCTTTTTCAAATCTTCATTATTTGATAGCTCCGCCACTTTTTGAAGAAGAGGCTTCGTTAACACAGTTATTTCATAGTAAGAAGTCAGCGCGTCCTTAAACGAACGGCCATCTCCCTGTTTGACAGTTACCGTTTCTTCCGGATTCCATTTCAATTCTTCAAGAAGAAGTTCTACTAATACAGGATCATTTTCAGGAAGAACTCCAAGACTGTCTCCGGGCTGGTATTCAAGACCTGAGCCTTCAAGAGACAATTCAAGATGGCGTGTTTCTTTATTTGAGCCACGGCCATTTAGATTTAAATTTTCAAGAACCTCTGCTTTAAAAGGATTGTTACGGGAATAAACTGTTCCAACTGTTTGAGGCACACCAGGTATTAAATCCTGTGCGGCGGTCCCATCTTGGGCTTCATTTAGGCTGCGAATGACTCCTTGAAGCCATTCAGCTGCAGGCTCATCATAATCAAGATCGCAGTCAAAGCGCGGATAAAGCCTCGTTCCGCCAAGCTCTTCAAGCTTCTTATCAAATTCCTTGCCTGTTTGGCAGAAAAATTCATAAGAGCTGTCCCCTAAAGCCAAAACAGAGAAGTTAAATCCGTCAAGTTTAGGAGCGCGTCTTCCGTGCAAAAACTCATGGAATACAAGTGCATTGTCAGGCGGATCTCCTTCCCCTTGTGTGCTTACAATAATAAGAAGATTTTGAACCTTCTTTAGGCTATTTGGTTTAAAATCCTTCATGGAAGAAAGAGTAACTTGATACCCTTGGCCTTCCAATGTTTTAGCCGCATTCTTCGCAAGCCCCTGGGCGTTCCCTGTTTGCGACCCGAATAAAACCGTTACTTCCTTAGAAACTGCCTGCCCGCTATTTACCGTTGGATCGCTGCCCGCAATTGTGTCAACAGCTGCACCAGACTGAGAAGCGGCTAAATACCCGCTTAGCCAGAATCGTTGAGATTCTGTCAAGGTTGGCAGAAGACGGTTAAGGAGCTCTGCCTGCTCCTGATTAAACGGACTGTTTATTACCTGAAGTTGCAATGTGTCCACCTCACAAAGGAATTTAAACTTATCAAACGTCAATTTTGAAAATGACGGATTCTAACAATCTTTTATTATCGTATTTCGTTTGTTACATGAGATAATCTTATCTTAGTTTGACAATTCCTATAAGTCAAGTCGGTTTTAATAAAGACATGCCTTTATAATGACGTATCCATTACTCTAAACTATTCTAATTTGACTTTACCTAAACGAGAAGCATTAGTAAAATACATATTAATTATCGTAACGATTAAGATTCTTAATAATAACTATGTATTCCCTTTCATTTTTAATTTTAAGGCTCTGTTAAACTTGCCAGTTAATTTCCGCTTTCCTCGCTTGCCTTCCGATCCAAGCATCATCGTGCAAAATCAACAATAAGCTTAAACATAGCCAATTTTACAACCTCCGCAGCTTACTTGAGCACAAACTCACCCAATAATCTCGCAAGAAAGTTCTCAATACCCCCTATAAGGAACAAACTGACTCTAATATAGCTTTAAATCTTCTTAATGTCCTTTTCCTTTTCATTAAAATTGCTTATCCCCACTTGCAGTTGCTATCATTTTATTAGAATAAGAGGAAAGGGTGAAATGGATGCTTTATACATACTTAGGGAAATCAAAAGTTAAAATTCCGGTTATAGGGCAAGGAACTTTTAAGTTTGGTGAAGATCCTGCTTCTGCAAAGGAAGAAATTGAAGCGTTAAGATTTGGGATTGAAAATGGGTTGAGTTTGATTGATACTGCCGAGGGATATGGTAAGGGAGGTTCAGAAAGGATTGTTGCTGAAGCTACACAGGACTGTCGAAGCAATGTCTTTATTTCTACAAAGGTTCTAGCCCGAAATTGTTCGTACCAGGGCATTATTGACGCGGCAGAAGCAAGCCTTGAAAGATTAAAGACCGATTATATTGATTTGTACTTTCAGCATTGGCCAAGCAAGGATTATGAGGTAGAAGAAACCATGCGCGGAATGGCTTATTTAGTTGAAAAAGGGCTTGTGAAACATATAGGTGTCAGTAACTATACCCCTGAATTAATGGAAGAGGCTCAAAAAGCACTTGGGGGATACGCCTTAGCCTGCAACCAGGTAGGCTACCATTTAAATGACCGACGGATTGAAAATAATGTTCTGCCATTCTGCCAGGAACAGAATATAACTATTATGGGCTACTCCCCTTTCGGCTATGCACCTGAGTTATTTGGCGGTCTTGGGTTCCCTCATGAAGGTACAGAACAAAGACAGACCCTAAACCAAATCGGAGCGAAATATGATAAAACGGCATATCAGGTAGCACTCAATTGGATTCTTAGACAGGAAAGCCTCGTATCCATACCTAAAGCAAAAAACATTGAACATATTAAAAGCAATTTGGGTGCTCTCGGATGGAATCTGTCTCAGGAAGATGTAAAGCTAATTAATCAGTGGTTTCCAAGACCAGCAGAAAGCATGCCTTTAGAAAAATATTAATAATCCTTATCCCCCTTTCAAAGGGGGATATTTTTTATAGAAATGATGTATCTCATTTGAAAATCCTCGGTCATTTGCTTTCATTTTTCACCCCTTTATCTCTCACATGTGAAATCTACCCTTCTTCACAGAATTGACACATTTGCTTTAAAAGTTTTTTATGAAATTCGACATTTTAATATAAAGTTAAACATTAAACATCCTTAGGTCTATATTGGCAGGTTGGATTTTTCTAGAGATATGTCGAAAATGGACTGGTTTGGTCGTTATTTTTTCGTTTAGTGCCAATGAGTCGTTTGTTACAATGGAAAACGTAATTGCTTAGACACACAAAATAAAGGAGCTAAATTATCAAATTTACTCATCACATAGAAAAGCATCAGGATACCCTATCACTTACCTCCGAGGAGGAAGTGGAATTAGAAGAGCACTACTACAAGCTTTGGGAAGACGACCATTTATAGGTCTTTAAAAATACGCCCCTGGAGGAACATTCATGACACAAAAACAATGTATTGCTTTGCTATTAGCTGGTGGCAGAGGTTCAAGATTAAGGGAATTAACTGAATATATAGCAAAACCAGCCATTCCTTTTGGAGGAAAGTATAGAATAATTGATTTCACGTTAAGTAATTGCAGTAATTCGGGTATTGATACAGTTGGTGTTCTTACACAATATCAGCCTCATACCCTGCAAAATTATATTGGTGACGGAAAACATTGGGATTTAAACAGAAGGAATGGCGGAATAACTATTCTTCCCCCTTACCAGTGTGAAAAGGGTGAAAGATGGTACGAAGGAACCGCCCATGCAGTTTTCCAAAACATTCGTTATATTGAAAGCTACAACCCGGAATACGTCCTAATTATATCGGGTGATCATATCTATAAAATGGATTATAGTAAAATGCTTGATCAGCATAAGGAAACTCAGGCAGATGCAACCATTTCAGTTATTCACGTGCCATGGGAAGAAGCAAACAGATTTGGAATAATGAACGTGGAACCCCATTCCGGCAGAATTGTGGATTTCGAAGAGAAGCCTGAAGATCCAAAATCCAATCTAGCTTCTATGGGGATATATATTTTCAATTGGAAGCTCTTGAAAGCATACTTAGAAAACGAGGAAAAAAACCTTTTCTCTTCCAAAGATTTTGGGAAAGATATTATCCCTTCCATGATTGGTGATAACCGTGATGTTTATGGCTATCACTACAAGGGATATTGGAAGGATGTCGGTACGATTCCAAGCTTTTGGGAAGCAAATATGGATTTGTTATCGGTTGACTCAAATACCATACTCCAAAAAGAGGATTGGACCATTTATACCCATGAACAAATTAAGCCCCCTGCTTATATAGACAGAAAAGCAAATCTGGATCAATCATTGGTAAGCGAAGGCTGCAAAGTGTTTGGAGATGTTGAACACTCTGTTCTCTTCTCCGGAGTGACGATTGGAAAAGGAGCCGTAATTAAGGATTCTGTCATTCTGCCTAATACGATAATTGGTGAAAATGCCAAAATTAATCGAGCGGTGATAGGAAGCGGATCTATCATCAAGGCTAATTCCAGAGTAGGAGAAGATTCACCATATAGCGAAATCACCTTAATTGGAGATAACCAAACCGTTATTCCAGAAGCTGTAAAGAACCACGCAGTTTAATAGTTTCAACTGACGGGTTTACCATTCCCAATGGAAAAAGTAATGCCCTAAACAATCAAATTCCTCGTAAAAAATATCATCTAGATCAGTGAAGCCCATTTCTTTTGTGATAAAGGAAATGGGCTTTTATATTGTTATAAATAAATCCTTGCCCATAAAGTGAACATTCCCATCTATTCTAAGATAATTGGAATTATGTGTTAAAATCATCAAAGGAGAGTGAATAGGAGAATAGGAGGCCGTATGAAGAAAAAATTAATTATTCCGATTGCAATTATAATCATTTTATTTTTAACATGGTGGACTAAATATTTGTTTTTTGTACCCCTTTTCCACGCTGGACCAAATAACACTTTGATTTCTATGAATACCAAACTAGTATTAGTGACTATTTCTCCCGAAGCAGAAAAATTAGGTATCCACATCCCAAGTTTTATCCCATTTTGGAAAACAATAGGCGAAGTTGATGGAGAAATGAAAGGTACTTTGTGAGAGTTTAAGGATAAAGGAAAAACGTATGTATCATATTATCCCGATGGAAAGATGCGTGTAGGAAGCGTTTATAAATACTCTTCTAAATAACTATTTCCGAACTACCGGTTCAAAACTACTGCCCCATTAAATGATTAGGCTCTATTCGTAAACTTTGTTGTTTATAATAGCAAAAAAAGACTCGCTTTCCGCGGGCAATCCGCGAGCCTGTCAAACTTCAGCACCTAGCCCCTCGAGGTCGCTTCAGTCCTGACTTTGAAGTAAAGAACGACTTCATCGTCAGGCCCTCCAGCGCTTGTCGGGGCTGAACAAGGCGCTTCCGTTCTTCTTTCTCCTCGGTCGCTAACGACCTGCGGGGTCTCGCCTGGTTTGCTTTTCCCGCTGGAGTCTCGCCTATTTTTGCTCATAGTTTCTTCAAGTTGCAACTATCTTTTAGAAAAGAGCCCATGATTAAAAAAAATACGCTTTGGATTAGCCCCCAAAGCGTGTTTGTTTTTTATCGGTTAGGTAATTATAGATTTTCACCTTGTGGAAAACTCCGAACTAGGTTATTGTAATCCAGCTCCAGCGCCCAGCCCCTCGGGGTCATAAGCCAAATCACTTCAGAAATCAGGATTTCCTACGTGATTCGTCTTATGCCTGTTGGGGCTAACCAGGGCGCTTGCGCCTTTTGTTCTGCGTTATAAATTAACATATATCTCAGAGTGCATTTTAGCTTACAAGCTAGATATTGACTAATCATTATACGCACAAAAAACAGGTAGGATAAACCTATTGCTAATTCGAAAAATAACCCCCGTCAAATCAACATTTATGGGCAAATTAAATGTATTTTTACCTTTTTCAATCTTCCTTCTTTTAAATTGGATGGTGCATTTTCGGAAGAATTGGATGGTTAATAATTAATCAGGCAGCGTTATTATATATAAGTGTGATTCAATCTATACCCTTTTATATTTAAGAAAAGGTGGTTCCTGGTAATAGGAATCTCAAATATTTTCAAAGTGGTGAGACTGATATTGGCACCCCCTTTTCAAGGGTGTCTAAATCAAGCTAGAGTTTCGGAGGTGATGAAATATGACTTGGGTTGTGGTACTTTCTTTAGTTCTCATAAGTCTTGTTAAAATAGTAATGACCTGCCTGCCAACTGGTGTTGTAGAATGGCTAATCAGCAAATTTAAATTACATGCTGAACTAAATGAAGCAAATGCTATTATATCTATCAACGGAAAACCATTAGCGGTTGAAGATAAAAAACAAGTAATCAATTATTTTAACGAGGCTACTTTTTTACAACGTTATTATATATGGCCCGGAAACGAGGAAACGTATTTACATCCAGAGAACGGTATAACTCCTTTAGTCATTGATACAAAAAGAGGCAAAATGGATGTTAGGTTATTGGTGTTCAGCTATGCCGACCATATTGATGTCGTAAAACAATATAAAAAGAAAGTCATTGCCTATAGTGTACTTTCAGATGGCCTCCAAAAAGGGGCTATGTCATCATAAGAAAAACTTGGCGATTAGCGAGCCTTCGTTGAGAGCAGAGCCGTAGTTGCCATTATGCGATTAGAATTTATAGATTTAAATTCTTATTAGCTAAAAAAGACGGTCCTTTAAGACTGTCTTTTTATTTTTTAATTTATTCTAGGTGGATATTGTAGAAAGGGCATCAGCAAACCTTTTGATTCCTTCATTAATATTTTCTTCCTTTTCCCTTCCAAACGTAAAACGCACAAACCCCTTTTCAGATCCCATCGTGGAGCCAGGAACATATATGACTCCTCTTTTAATTGATTCTTCCAGCAATTGTACTTCATTAAACTCATTTTTAATCCTGCACCATAAATGAATTCCTCCCTGAGGAATGTAAAAATCAACTTGCTCCTTTAAAAAGTAATGAAGGCTCGCGACTATTTGGTCTTTTCTGTTTTCAAGCTCACTTACTAAACTTTTGATATGCATTTCAAACTTTTTGGATTCTAAAAAGTCATTTGCAATCCATTGACTGTAACTGGCATGTCCAAAGTCCACTTGTTGCTTGGCATCAGATAACCTTTCTATTACTGCCCTTGGCCCTATAATCCACCCTATTCTCAAACCTGAAGCGACAATTTTTGTCAGTGAACTAATATATAAAACATTTCCATTACAATCTTGTGATTTGAGAGTTTGAATTTTTTCACCTGAAAAGGAAGTTAAGCTGTAGGGATCATCTTCCACGACTGGAATCCCATATTCTGAAGATAATTCAAGAACTCTTTTTCGTCGTTCTTCAGCCATTAGTACACCTGTAGGATTTTGAAAAATAGGATTCAAAAATATCATCTTGATACGATGCTTTTTGTATAAATCACTTATATCGTCTGGATTTATACCTTCCTGATCGACTTTTAAATAGTACGTTTTAATTCCTGCTGATTTAAATATCGGCAGATTATAATTATATGATGGATTTTCTATAGCAACTGCGTCTCCGGGTTTCAACAAACATTGAACAACAAGATGCAAAGCTTGCTGAGCTCCGGATGTAATTAATATAGATGATGGGTTTGTTTCTATACTGCGGTATAGTTTCACATGGTTAGAAATAGTTTCCCTAAGCATAGCGTTTCCCTGGGGATGGTCATATCCCAATGTGCCTATAAAGGACCTGTTTGATGTAATCTCTCTAAGGGAACTCATAGGGAAAAGATCTTCAGATAATTCACCGCTTGCTAAATTTATTAGTTTATTTTCCACGGATTTCTGCCGTATTTTTTGAGTAACAGGTAAATTGGGCAAAAACGATCCAGCTTCAATGTACCTATTCCAGCTTGGGATTCGTTTTTTGGTAATTCCCCAAATATCTTTGCTGATTGTTGTGCCGCTTCCTCGGTTTCTTTCAATTAGACCTTTTGATTCCAATTCGTCATAGGCAGCAATTACAGTGCTTCTATTTATTCCAAGTTCTTTAGCGAAACTTCTTTCTGAAGGCAAAGATCTATCCGGAGGAAAAGTCCCATCACCGATCCCATTCTCAATATATCCAGCAAGTTGTTTATAAATAGGTACTCTAGATTCTCTGTCAGGTTGCCAATCCATATGCTACATCCTTAATTTAATTTAGGTATTGTTTTACTATAATAACTCATTACTAAAACCAAATAAATAATCTATAGCCTATGACTATAGATTAGACATTCATTCTTACGTTAACCAAATATAGATTCCTAGTGAAGTTAACGCCAAAAAAATAATCACTACATAAATTAAGGTTAAGTTAGTTGTATTTCTTTTGGTTGAACTGCTGTAGTCTTCATCAGACTTTCCGGTTAATAATAAAGTTGAAACTACAGATAAGATTAATATAAAGATAACCAACCCAAACATAATGTCCATGCTGCACCTCTTATCATTTTAATCACTTAAATACTTTAATCATATCGTAATGGGGAAATATTTTAACCATCCAATTTACATAAAAATCCACCATCCATTTTGAAAATTAAAACCATTAAAAAGTCCGCCACAACTGGCGGACTTCACTATATTTTATTATTCAATTCTTCTGCTAATACTCCATAAACAACGTGGTCTACGAAATGATCATATAACCATTCGGCTTGCCGTATCGTTCCTTCCTTTACAAAGCCCAGTTTTTCCGGAATGCTTCTGCTTTTTTTATTCCCCGCTGCAGCTCTAATTTCAACTTTATTTAATTTGAGATGCTTAAAGGCATAATCAGTCAAGGCTTTAGCAACCTTTGTCATTATTCCATTCCGCTGGTATTCTTCTCCCAGCCAATAACCAATATATGCTGTTTTGTTTGACCAATTGATACTATTGAACCCAGCGACTCCCACCACTTCACCGCAGAATAAAATAGCGGTAGTCATGCTCTTATTTGCTGCATAACCGTTTAAAGTACCCTGAATAAATTCCTTAGAATCCTCCACTTGGGTTGTAAAATCGAGCCAAGCCAGCCACTCTTTAAGATGATTCCTTGATTTGTCGGTTAGCTCAAAAACTCTTTCAGCATCATTTAAGTCTAATAATCTTAAAGATATTTCTTCATCAATATTATGTACAAACATCATACATCCCCCCTGTTGTTATCATACACAAATCTCTTTATAAAGAATACTAATGAAAAAACCACCATGTGCAGTGGCACAAGGTGGTTATATAGGTTAAACTCCTTTATTTACAGGCTGCATGTCAGGGTTGATATTTTGAACTGGTTCATTTTTATCTTTCATTCGGCTATAAATATTTGCGAGAACTGAACCGGATAGGTTGTGCCATACACTGAAGATGGCACTTGGTACTGCCGCTAATGGCGAAAAATGAGCTGTAGCGATGGCGACACCCAATCCTGAATTCTGCATACCAACTTCCATTGATACTGCTTTTTGTTTCGCCAGGTCCATACCACACAACCGAGCAAAGAAAAAGCCTAATAAAAATCCAAGAAGATTATGCAGGATTACTACACCAAAAATAAGCAAACCAGTTTGTGCTAGTTTTTCAGCACTTCCGGCTACGACACCAGATACGATTAACACTATAGCAATAACGGAAACAAGTGGCATTGCTTTTGCTCCGGCTTTTGCTTGTTTTCCAAAGAACTTTTTAATGATAAAGCCAACAAGTAAAGGAACAATGATTACTTGGACGATAGATAGGAATAAGGAAGCTACGCTGATATTAACCCATTTGCTTGCAAACAGCAGAATCAGCAGCGGTGTTACTATTGGAGCAAGAATAGTAGATACAGAGGCAATCGCTACTGCAAGCGCCACATTTCCTCTTGCAAGAAACACCATAACATTGGAGGCAGTTCCACTCGGACAGCAGCCCACTAAAATAACCCCCACCGCTACATCCTTTGGTAAATCCAGTCCGACCGCCAGCAAGAAGGCAATAACTGGCATGATAACAAAATGCCCGATAACTCCAAGTGACACTTCCTTTGGCCGTTTCAGTACTTCTTTAAAATCAGATAACTCAAGTGTCAGGCCCATTCCAAACATGACAATACCTAACAAAGGAACAATGTAACCTCCCACCCACTTGAAATTCTCTGGCATAAGATAGGCAAGGACAGCAAAGACCAAAACCCAGAGTGTAAATGTCTTACCAGCAAAGCCGCTGATCTTCTCGATGACTCCCATTAAAAACCCTCCAAATACTTTTCTAATTTTTCTAACAATTAATTTATTTTATTATACTAGTCCAAATATTTTTAAAAATCAATACATCATTGAAAAATATTTTGGTATCCGAAATAATGATAGCGCTTACTAAAATTATTCCTCCCAGAAACATGAAAAAAGCTTGCCTTCAAAAAGAAGAAAAGCTTTTCTCAATCTATTAGATTATCTACCAGGCGAAACTAATATAAAATCTGTCCTATAAGAAATTCATTTTGATATTACTTGGTTTTCCCTAACATTTAATTCATTCGAAATTGAATAAAATTTAATGTTTCTATAATCAATTCCATCTTAAAAAATTACCTTTGATGTTGCCTGTCTCTTATGTAGCTGCATATATCAAATTATAAGTTTATATAGTGTGTGGAGTTGGGGCGAATCTCGTCTTTATGAAATCCATATGCTTTATAATATTTAGCAGCCTCTTCGGTATCTGTATGTAACACTAAAACATTAAAATAGTTTTTTGCTTCCGAAACGATTGTATTTAATAAAAGTGTTCCTATCCCTTTTCTCCGGTAAGCATCAGAAACATAAAATCTCCTTAGCCTGCAAACTTTTTCATCCCCTGAAAACGGGTCTATATTTAATCCACCTATAGCAATCAGGGTTCCTTGTTGATTAAAGACTCCAAATAAAGACTCTCCGTCCTTATCAAAGGTATTCTCTCCATTTTTATAATCATTTACTAACCGATCAAGAAATCGGAAGCCGTTTTCCTTACTTTCCAAAACTAAATGAGAATACTCAATAGATAACAAATTCTTTATTTTTTCAACTTCGAAATCACACATTTTATTAAACTACCTCCAATTTTTAAAAGGCTCTGATGGAAGTTTAACTACTATAGAATTACCTGGCATTACTTCCCCGCCTTCCAGTACGATTCCCATGATTCCAGACTTACGAACAAGGTTTCCTTCTGCATCTTTACTCAGAACAGCTTTCATCAGTCCCGGCTGAAAATGGTCTATTTGGGAACAAGGGTTATGCAGGCCCGTTATTTTAACCTGAGCTGTTTGACCAATAAATAATATAGTTTCCTTTGGAAGTTCAAGAAGATTCAATCCAGTTGTTGTAATATTTTCACCCATTTGTCCAGGTTCAATGGTATAGCGGGACCCTAACTCCTCAAATAGTTCTGTATGAATAAGGTGTACTTGTCTTAAATTAGGCTCTTCTGGATTTTGTGCCACCCGTGATCGATGCTTCACAGTTACACCAGAATGAGCATCTCCTTCAACTCTTAATCCTTTCAATAATTTTATTGAAGTTTGATTTTGCTTACTAAAGGTATGTTTAGCGCTCATGCTGACAGCCGCGACATTTCCTCTAATTGTCCAGTTAATTATTTTTCTCCATCGTCTTCCCCCAGTGTTTATTTTTTCGTTAATAATAATAACCCTTTTCCAATGTTAGACTGATACGTTTTAAAGTTCTTATCATTATGAACCAGGTTCATAAAATCCTGTAATTCTGTTTGATGAGAAATAATATTATCCACCACTATTAATCCATTCTTTTTCAAAATGGTTCTTAAATGCTCCCACCATTCAACATACTCTTTTCGGTCGGAGTCCAAAAAAATCATGTCAATTGAATCCCTCTGTAATTCTTTTATGTACTCCCCTGCATCCTGAACAATTAGGTTTATCCATTTTTCCATGATCGCTTTTTCGAAATTACTCTTTGCCATCTCAGCTTTACTTGGAGAATATTCCACTGTTGTAACTTTTCCTTCATTCTCTGAAACGCTATCCGCAAGCCATAAAGTAGAAAAACCATTTGAAGTGCCTATCTTCAAGAATGTTTGTGGCTTTTATTAAAGAGGCCATAAATGAGAGGAATTGAGCCGTATCCAAGGTTACATTTCTCATTCTTTTCGACTTATTTGTTTCTTCCCTGTCATTCTCCACTCCAAAGTTTTCAAGCTCTTTTAAAAATCCTAATAGTTTTGAATCCATAAAATCACTTCTCCCATTAAATAGTTTAATTCTACAAAAATATAGAACTCCCCTTCAAACTGAAAAATAGTTCTAAAAAACTAACAATAAATCTGCTAAAAAATAAAACTCCACCTTTGGACTTACGACTTAATATTCATTTTGAAAATTCTGACATTTATTTATTCTTCCAATCTCATAACAATGGTAACATTTACTTGTTTATACATATTTTGGAGGGATGGATGTTATGAAGACATTGAAGAAGTCATTCATTTTTTTAGCTAGTTTTTTAACATTAGCATCTACAGCCTATGCTAAACCTAAACAGCCAGGATTATCAGAATTTCCGATGCCGGTTGATTTACAGTCATGGGAACTTCCCCGTGATATGACCTGGAATGATTATAAGCCTGTTCCGGGCATCGACTGGAATACATCTGACGTAAAACCTGATCGAGTCATAAGGGGAGCATTAATTCTAGTTGATTTTCCGGACAGACCCTTCATTTTGAGCCAGCAGCGAGGTGCTGAGATTGCCGGTAACCCTATCGGAACTGGGAATATTCCACGTGATCAGATGGGCAAGTTTTGGGAAGACTTCCTTAACAAACCTTCGAGTCTCAATCACTATCAAACTGTCAATGGTTACTGGAGAGAGAATTCCTTTGGAAAATGGAAAATTGAATTAAAGGCATTTGGCCCTTACCGTATGGATGGAAATGAGTTTGAATACGGACTGAATGAGTTTGGCCAGCAGGCAAATATGCCTTCAGGCTTTAAGGGCAGGAGCCTGAGAACAGAAGCTGTTGAAAAAGCTAAGGCGGATATAGCTGCATCAGGCGAAAACTTCGATTTCCGATTTGTCATACATTCCGGTTATGACGAGTCCGGTGTGTGGCAGGAATTTGGTGAAATGATGTTTCAAAATGCTGAATCCGTTACAAATCCCTTCGGCCCTGGCATAACTGGTATGCCAAATGCCGCAAAAACGCGCTATGTTCCATGGACTTCCTGGTATGCAGCGAAAGGGATTTGGTCAAGCGCCGGCGGTGGTACATCCCTCCAGGGTGAAAATGATGGAATGGGAACCTTTGCACATGAGTTCGGACATATTATGACTCTTGGTGACAACTACAATAATCCTTATGGAATTCCAGTATCCCGTTCCTACTCCGGTCCATGGGAATTGATGAGCCGCGGCAGCTTTAATGGTCCCGGCGGTCCTCACACCCGCTGGCAGGTTCCATCCCTTTTAGGCGCATCAGCTCCTTCTCATCATATGCTTCGGAATAAAATCAAGCAGGGCTTCCTTACACCCGATCAATATCTAAGCCTTGACCGTGACAAGCTTGCAGAAAGCGGTCCCGTTTTCACTGATATTGTTTCACGTGAGGTACCGACTGGTAATGCTTTTGAAAGGCAAGGTCTGCATGGCATTAATATAAGCATGGTAGATAACACCCCTGTTAACTCTTTAAATGATGATTGGCGGGCCGATATGCAGCGTGGTGCGCAGTGGTACAATAACTACACTCTGGAAGTTGTAGACCGGGTTGGCTTTGATTCATTCCAGCCTGATTCAGGTGTATTATTAGCAAAGACAAAGAACACGGAGGCTGCACCAAACATTTGGGTCATCGACTCTCATAAGGAAGATATTAATCTGCCTGATTTCAATAGGCCAGATGGAACAACCTCTATGCTATCCAAAGGAGATTACCAGCAGCTCGCAGATGGTCTTTTCAAGGCAGGAACCGGTGAAGGAGTTGTCAGCGAATATACTGATGAAAATAACCGGCTCCATTTTTACATTTTAGGAAAAAAACGTGACTCAGCCGGCGCCCTTTCCTACCGGGTTGCAGTCCGAAATATCGACGGTTCAGGTCCATATGCCCGCGGAGTTCAGGCATTTAATAGCACATCCGAATTTGCAGCTCCTGGAAAAATCGCTGTCTACAACTTCAATGTAACAAATACCGGAGAAGCGACCGATCTCATTCGTCTTAATGTAAAAACAGATGCCGGCTGGCAATTGCAGCTTCAAAATAATGTAATCGAAGTAGAAGCAGGAAAAACCGTAACTGTTCCAGTGTTTGTGAAAATACCTAAAAATAGCTCCGATGGAGTTCAGCCAGTTCCTACATCACTTACCTTTACTGCCACTTCGGAGACAGAAACAAGTAAGACAGTTAATGTTTTACGCATTGTTGGACCTGGAAACGGAAAATAAATGACTAATGTGTAAAGAGAATGCATTTTCGCATTCTCTTTTCTTTTTTTTATATAAGAAGCACATAAAGTTTGGAAATTTGTAACAATCTATACAGGACGAAAAAACATCTTTGAGGAGAAATATTATGGTTATGTACAAAGATATTACGATTGAATTGATAGTAGGCTTTTTGGCTCTTCTGGTTATGTTAAAACTATTAGGGAAAATTCAGTTTTCACAAATAACCCCTTTTGATTTTATCACTGGACTGGTAATGGGAAATCTTGTGGGTGATGCCATTTTTGATTCCAAAATTGGGTTAAAACAAATACTATTTAGTATTCTCGTTTGGGGTTTACTAATCTACAGTGTGGAGTTTTTAACTCAAAAATCTTCCTACCTTAGAGCCATACTAGAAGGCAAACCTACTATGTTAATTTATAAGGGACAAATTGTTTTTAAGAATTTAAAGAACAACTATATTGATTTAAATCAGCTGCAGCATCTTATGAGAAAACAGGGTTACTTTTCTATTTATGATGCTGAATATGTGATTTTGGAACGAGATGGACAGATCAGTGTTGCACCAAAGTTTGAGAGTGGAGTCCCAAAGAATCAAGACTTAAATATTCCTAAAAAAGAAGTTAACCTGCCCTTCGCTGTTATTATGGACGGGAAAGTAGTGGCTGAAAATCTTAAAGAAGCTGGCCGTGATGAGGAATGGCTTAAAAATCAATTATCTAAGAAAAAAATAAAAGAATTTAAAGAAGTGTTATATGCCGAGTGGCAGGAAAACCAGGGGCTAAAAGTAATGAAATATAGCTAAAATTTAGATATTTCACACTGCTTATATATACTTTTCTTGTTGCGGTTGGTATAATTTTGATTTGTAATATATTTTAATTCTTTGAAAGGAGAATCTCTATGAAGAATCAAGACACCCTCAAAATAGAAGCATCTGAAGAACTTTGCAAACACATAGAGTTCCTTAGAAAAGAGTTAATAAGGATTGGTTTAGAACTTGGATTAAACAGCAGCGAGGCTATTTCTATTAGCCAGGAACTCGACAAATACCTAGCTGTTTGCCAGAAATGCTGTCCACAAGAATGTCATCAGAAAACTATAAATATCGGCTAATCTTACTATTTATTTGGAAATGAGAGCAGTTCATGATCACCATCAACATTGGTACAATTGGTGAGAATATACTTTTTAAACGCTTCTGTTTTAAACACCATATTTTTGCAGTTAAATTTTCCAATAAACTTTCCATCTACACTATTCGAAACATGAATGTCTTTTCCATTGAACGTTAATGTTGTTACACCGCGTTGTCCCTCTATCCCATACTGAACATAATTAATTTTGGCTTCTTTTTGATTCTTTACATTTTCTACAAATCTATTTATGCCTTCCAGATTTTGAATATCATTATGTTTATTTATTACTTCCTCCATATTATTGGGAGAACATCCCACTATTCCCAAAACAATAAGAAAGATCAATAAAACCTTCATATTTTCACCCCTCTCCTTCTTAGACGTGAAGACTTTTTTAAAAGTTACTTTTAAATCGAATATAGAAAAAAATGAAAACCACATAAATAACCGTCGCACTCACAAAAGTTATTAGATTAAACTTAGGAGAAATAACGTAACCAAACACTGCTTGATTTTGAAGAGTGTTGACCTGGTCAAATTCAATTTGGGGTAATATAAGCTTGTTTTTATATAGCCTATTAAAAACAAAAATACAAAATATATTAAGTGAATGATGACTGAACCAAAAACTGCTTTAAATATTATTCTCATATCTGACTCCCCTATTTTTGATTGTTGTATCAATTCATTCCTTGGTAAGTTTCTTCTGTTTTTGTTATGATTTTCCTATAAGAATATCACTAAATTACAAGGGGACTTTTATGTATGAGACGCGGGATATCACTGCTTATAATAGCAACACTTCTTTGGGGTGGTAATTACATATGTGGAAGGTTTTTAGGACAGGCATTACCCTCAACTTTACTTAATACAATACGTTGGGCTATTTCTACCTTAATACTTGTAGGGATTATGGCTTTTTATAAAAAGAAATTGCCTGTTTTCTCAAAATGGAAGGAACTTCTCGTGCTAGGCTTCTTCGGTGTGTTTGCATTTTCAACCTTGAACTACCTAGGTTTAAGGTCAATAAGTGCCTCACAGGCTGGTATGATTTCTGCTGGTATACCAGTTGCAATCTTGATTTTTACACCCATAGTTTTAAAAGAGCAAGTTAAATTAAAAGCATGGATGGGTACCGCGATTTCCATTGCTGGCGTTATTATTTTGCTGCAAGGGAAACACCAGGCTCATTCACAGGGAACAATCATTGGGGACATTGAAATTGTCTTATCGTGTTTGGCTTGGGGGCTGTATACCGTTCTCGGTAAACGGTATGGAAAACAGATTGACCCGCTAACAATGACTGCAGGTTCTGCCTTCTATGGCACAATTCTAAGTGCCATCAGTTGTATTGGTACTGTAAAAACAAATATGATCCACATGTCAGCCAACGCTTGGCTCGCAGTTCTTTATGTCAGTACATTCGCATCAGTAGGGGCTTATTTCTCGTGGAACGCTGGTGTGAAAATTGTTGGTGCAGGAAAAGCCGCCCCATTTATTAATCTGCTTCCAGTATGGACAGTCATTTTTGGTATTCTGTTATTAAATGAACAAATATCTTTGATGTCATTAATCGGTGGAATTATTACAATTATAGGTGCTGTTTTGGCTAGCCTGTGATAATCCTTTCTTTCTTTCAGGAAAATAATCAAACAGGCAAATTTTGATTCTCCGAAAAAAATTCAAATGAAAATTATTGCCTTCCGACCCTGTATCGCCCAATCAAATTAAAGCATTTTATTATATAATATGTATAAATTAAGCCTTCAACCAGCCAGTTTATCTTAGGAACCTTGAAAGGTTCCTTTTTTAATGGATAAGAAAGTGTAAAGTTTTACCTTTTAAATTGTCTAGCTCCAGCGCTCAGCGAGTTTTCATCTTTGTAAAGCTTCCTTGAATATCTTGCATCAAGTATGACCTCTAGGTGATACTTGGTGCAGCTAGTGTCCATCCCGCTTCTCCCTACGATATGTCAACATCGAAATGCTTTGCATTTCGTTTATCCTTTATCTCAGTCGAAGTGGAGGCCCACAGGACGTGGCGACGTTAGCCTTTCTTCAAATGGCCATACGTCGGTGAACGGGCGCTTGCGCTCTTCTTATTCACACAGAATATCAAATGGCATTTTTAAAGAAACTACACCTTTGTCAATAAGAAAGTACTTCTGCTCACCCGTTTACCTCTTCCTTACTAGCATGAAAGCTTATAAGTCTTACTGTTTTCATTATTGGGTTATATTACGAATAATTTATTTTCTTTAAATTGGGGAAAGAAAAAAGTAATAATAAGTTCTTAGTTTTCAATTAAAAGATAAAAAACTGCACACTAATTTCTATGTGCAGTTTTCAATTAAATACATATCGGAGACGGTGAAACCCAATAATATGAATTATGACCAAATCTCAAACTTACTTTATTAAATTAATTTTCCCTTCAACTCTTCAATCTGAGCAAGATGTCTTTTTTCATGTAACCCAACAAACGGTATCCATTGTTTTAAACTTAAATCACCAAACGCCGGATGCGGAAAGGCCCGCTTTTTTAATAATGATTTATCAGCATCATTCACCAGCTTAGTTAAACCTTCTCTTGATTGTGAAAGCTTATTTTTCATTTCTTCTAGAGTAATAAACTCGTTGGAAGGAACCACAAATGATGGTGCGCCTATTTTTGTTGATCGAATAACCGCTAATTCAATTGGCTTAGGATCTACAACCTTCTCCTTTCCAGTTGCCAATTCACGAGAAATTGATTGAGTAATTACCTGCTCCATTAAATAAAGGTGATCTAGCACCTGCATTATCGACCATCTGTCCTCTTCCAACTGCTCATTCAATTGTTCGTCAGAAAGACCTCTCACAGATATTAAAATTTCTTGTCTAATTTTATTATTTTCTTCCATAGCTCGTTCACACCCATTCCAAATTTATAATTTTATTAAATCTAAAAAAGCTCTTTTGATTCCATTTTAGTAGAGTGTAAACATCTTAAGTTTTATTTATTAGTAGGTACTTCGGTCTGTAACTTATTGTTTCAATTTTCCGTTTCCCTAAATTCATCTTTTTCATAAAGGTCTGCCCGCATATCTTTGTTTTAAAGCTATTTTCTTTCTTACAAGGTATATAATTAAATGTATATAAAGTATGTTATCAGTCGGATTTGATTCTATAAGTTCTTTCTATTCTAACAAACTCGCAAAGCTAAATTCAATTTTCAAAAAGACATCTCTGATTAAAAAGGAATGCACATGGTCGAAAGTATAACAACTAGGTACGCAAACTTCCTTTTAACCAGGCACGGGGGCGGTATGGACCAACCGGAATTTGAATTAAGCTGGTCTTTCCCCTCGAACTAATTTTATAAAGATCATCACATTGATTTGCATCGAATCCGAGCAGTGGATGACCTCCCATTCCTAAGGCACACGCCGACAAGAGCAGCCGCTGAACAAGAATGCCGGCTTCCATCTGCTGGATGCGATATCCTCTATATCCTAATTTCTTAATAAGGTAATCCTTTTCTCCAACGGCATGCAAACACAGTGGGACTTGATACAAATTAACATTTGGCATGGTTAAACCAAATTGTAAAAACTCCCTATAATCCCCTTCGGTTATTCTGTTAAGCGAATGGGTGCTATAGTCATAAGAGTAGGCACCATTTGGAAGTCCCTCTACGTTATAAAAGGTGCCATACAAAGAAACCCGATTCTCAACATTCTCATCTGTGTCATCAAGGTCATTCTGATAAATGAAGGTATATGTTTCATTTAACAATGCTGATAATTGTGTTTGACTCACTTTTCCGATAGTAAAATCAATATCTGGAGAATACCGCTTTCTGCAAACAGAGGCCAGGTCGTATGAAAAAAGCTCCTTACGTGGCAGCAAGACAATCTCAGTATCTAACGCATGTTTCACACTTTTCTTTTGGTTTATCTTCACAAACGAGTTCGTTGTTTCATACATTGATGCTTCATTAAGTTCTTTTAGCACAGGATAATCCATTACTCTCTTTGATCGGTTATAAGAAGTATGCTTTAATAAGGCAACTTCACTGCTCAAGTCATCGGCAGAAATCTTTTCTTCATTTTTATGAACACCATCCGCACAATTGATTAATTGATGAATCGATAATGGAATTATGGCGTATACACTTTCATCCTGTTCGGATAGTCCAAGCAAATGATTGATAGCCCGGTCAAGAAATTGATAGCAAACCCGATTGGAGAAGCTCATCTGTTTCGCCACTTCTAACAATTGCCCAATCAGAACTCCTGCATCTAAGCCCTGGAGCCGGTATGAAAAGTTATTATACTTATAAAAATTTTTCCAAAACACAGTTGAAATAAACACAGCTCCAAAACAGTCTGAAAGATCGCTTCCATTTCCCAGACTTCTGGATAAGTAGGAATCATAATTCCCTTTTCGAAGCAGGATGAGGCGGTGATGAGCGGCACTGTAATGATAAATTCCTTCTGGCACTTCCTCCAATTTTAAATAAACGTATAATTCACTTGGATACAACCCCCCGCCAGAGGGAACAAAACGGCGCAAAGACTGGTTCCTCTCTTCTGCAGAACCTCCGGAATTTGCAGACTGAGAGTATTGAGTTATACCATATACATACCACAGGAATTGACCTACCTTTTTCAGACTAGGTTTGCCATCAAAAGCCCGATGCGTAATTGATAATGGCACCTCTGGCGGAAGCGGATACTCAGGCAAGCCTCGATACAATTTATATGAAAGGGGCGCATCTTCCCAATCCACCTCCCAATCCGGCGGAAAGATTTTTTCCGTATCAAAATGAAGGTTGTGTAGAAAAGTTTCAAGCTTCAACATTTTGCCTCCTGCTCTCCCATTATGGGAACGGATGAGGATATGGATTTAGCTGTGCATACGATAACGGCTGCTCCTTAAATCCAAGCTTCTTCGGCACCGTAAGTACCCTCTCCAATCCTTGTAAACGGGTAAGGTGATATCCAAAGGTCATTGGCAGCATTCCAGGAATTATGACCTTAACGCAGTATAATCCATTACGTTTCGTTATCGGAGACGTTTGGTCAACTACAATAACCTCAAGGTTTAACTGTCGGAACCTCATAAGAATATCCTGGAGATCATCCTTCAAATCCGGATTTTCAGGAGTCTTCTTAAATTCCTCTGCAAACGTACGTAAAGGACGATGATCCTCCAAAATAAAACTGAGCCGTTCCTCTGCTTCCCTCAAACCGTACAGCATCCCGTGGTCATCCATATTACGAACCGCGAAAGGATCAAGCAGCATTCCTTCATATTTCTTACGATTTTCCTCTAATTTTTCATCATGCCTATACATCATTCCCGCAAGCTCGTATATCGTGCTTTTAACAGCCTTTACAGGATCAGGGTTAGCACCGGCTGCACAAATAAGGTTCAGGCCCTTGGATTTTCTGTTTTTTGCCACTGCCCATACACTTGGAATACCGTGTTCCATCGTTGAATTGTAAAAATGAAGGTCATATCCAGTTACGTCACGAATTCGGTCGACCATCAGCTGTAATTCCTTATCGTTAGAAGATCTAAGGTCTAGTTTCGGAAGGGGGAGTTTAGCATACCAGGTTAACAAAAATGAGTCTCGTTCGACGACCTCCATAATAGCATGGAAAATAGCTTCCTCGAGGCTTCCCCCTAAAGCACATCCGTTGGAGGTTTCATAAACAAAACCCTCACCATGGCCTAAACTGTAATAAGCGAGTAATTCAGGTACTAGTACCGGCCTTTCCTGTAAAAATGAATATCCCCAGACCCAATTCATTGGCTGATTCGGAAGAAATGGTTTAAATGGGAAATCAGGCTTTTCATATTGTTCCTTTTCATGTAATCCTACTCTTAAAGGATTAAGGGCTATATCCCTTATATTTTGATAACTATCGTGAACTACAGTTTTTTTGCCTCTTGGCTCAATCCCGCAATATCGCTCTAACCCCTCTAATATGGCAGTGAGTTCACTCATCTCATAAGAGTTGGACCTTCCGGCTACTCCCTCGTTCGCTCCAAACAAAGGCATGTTTACATAGACATCAGCAAATGGCAGAGTGACATCCTGCATTTTCCCATTCATAACCCCAGTTCGAAAATCCAGATAATCTTTCACGAGTACTGTTTTAAATTCATCCATCGAACGGCATCGGTAACCTTCACGATTGATTTTAGGACTGGATTGTAATCTAATTTGAGCTAATTCAGGGTTGTCTTCCGGTAACGGACTGCAGTTCGGGCACTTTGGATCAGGCAGAAAAATGTGGCTGGAGTTTATTAACGTCCTTAGGTTCGTGATGTATATTCCTTCTTCTAGGAAAGTATGATTACCGTTAAGGATCTTTTGTACTTCGTTTTTTAGCAGCAATGTCATCTGCAATAGTCCCGTACGGGATGACCATGCATCCCGCTTTATCCCTCCTTTTTCGGCCATTATCATCTGAAGCTGCCACGTCTCTTGCTGTTCAGGTCCAGCTGTCATCCTCCGTAATTCTGCACAACGAGAACATCCCGGTTTATTTGGTCGTACTAACGGTCCAATGATTCCCTCCCCAAACATGACGAAACCCATAACCCACGGGATTCGCAGGGTCCGGAGTTTTTCTTCCGCCTTTTGATGTTCAGATGGATACCAGGCATCGTGAAGCACAAGAGCTAACTCCGTTTCTATAGTTACTTCTTCCAAATTGCTGATTCGGCCAACCTTATACTGCTCGGACAAATGTTCATGGACCCATTCTGCTAATAAGCCATCTCCGTAAATTTGAATTTGAGCAGCCATCAGGATTCCTCCTCTCGTAACTGCACACCAAAGACCCCAGCCAATTCATGCTTTAAAAATGGTTCGAATGAAAGATCATAAACCATGAGTCTCTTGTTTTTTCTGTTCAGATTCTTAATGGAGGTTTGTAATAGCTGAATATGTGTTAGTTCATCCAAAGAAGGTATATCCAGTTTGAAATCCTTTTCATTTAGGTAAACCGTTGATTCCGTTCTCCAGTCAATTGAATTAGGATCTTGATGATTCAAAAGCGCATTTTGCAACGCCCCCCTTAAGGCCAGAGTTGGATTTAAGCCTGGACTGCTGTATCGACGGCCATCCGTACAGACCCAAATCACGGGGAATCCCATAACATCTTTTTCAAAACCTATAACCGGTGCACCATTTAAGGAAGTCAGAGCGTTTAAATAATAACTGCAGCGCTGATCCTCTATTTTTCCCAAGTGTACACGAAAAGAAGTGTAAAGATGATCTCTTGCACTGTTTCTCAATTCCTCCTCTAATTTAGCTTGCAAGCCCCTGCAAACAGCTTCTTCGATGGTTTCCCCAGCACCTATGCCCATTGATCCAGAGGCACTTTTTTCTTTCTGACTTTGAAATTCGCTGATCAGTTGTGAAACATACAGTTCAATCCCAGCTAATCCAGCTTCCCTTTTGGCCTCCTCATGTGTAAAACCCGAACAAACGACCTTTGGCAGTAGCTCTGCAGGTCCTTCTGACAATGGGTTGACTGTTTGAACATAGCACATGGGAAGAGGAAGCTGTTTTAAGTTTCTTTCCTCCCAAAGGTGGAATATCCCTATTTCTTCAGAAGTTAATAGACTAAAATGTTCCAGGAGTCTGCTTGGCTCCTCTTTTTTATTCCTCTCTTGCTCAATTCTTTCATCAAGGTTTTCCACCAGTCTAGGAGAAAAACTTATGTTTGCAGCCAATGGATGCGGCAGGAATGATATCCAGTCCCCTTCCAGCGTTTCGAGGTTTAATAAGTAAATTTGATTACTTTGATTTGAACCTGCAATTCCAGTGGCTTTTTTGAAAAACTCAAAAACCGTCACATTTGTTAAAATGGAAGCGGCAATTGGTGAGAATGTTTGCAGCTGAACATCTGGCCTCAATGCAGATTGATGGATACGGCGCCATGCGGACTCCCAGCATCCATCAGATTCGTGATGAACCAAAGGCCCAGCAAGTCCCACCTGTTCCAGACAGATTGCGGGCATAAATACCTTCTTTTGATTTTTACAAACCATATTCAGATTTCTAAGTTCATCTACATCCGATGAAGCATATAGTATCCAATCATATGGCTGAACAGCCTTATGCCAAAAGCTTTTCTCCTCCACTCTTTTAAATGGAATCTGCTCGACCATCACCTCAGAGTCATCCTTCCTGGCATTGTGAACCAGTTCTTGAATACGCACTTGATTTGCAGTCTCAAAATCAGTTTCTATAAAATGGAATTTAGGAAGTCCCGATTCAAGTAATGCGGATGCGAGCGAAACCAAAAAAGGTCCAGACCCGACAGCCAAAACTTTTGCCTGTCGATATTCTTGAAAACGGTGTGCTGCTGAGTCCTTAAAATTTTCGATAAACTCAATTTGTGACGCATACTTTCCAAGCACAAAGCGATTTAATTGGTGTGGTCTATCTTTGCTTATATCTCGAATATAACCATTCTTGTACAGCGCCTCTCCAATCTCATATATCCTGTTCTGATAGGGAAGCGTTAATCCCTCTGTAAGCTCTCCCAATGTCAGCTCCCCGTTAAACATTGGCATTAGTTTTTCAATCCATTGATAAATTGTTCCTCCTTCCATTCGGAATGAACTCATGTTATTTCTAAAATACACGCCACCTTGTGGATCAGGCAGATAAAATGTATCCCTTTTTACCTTAAGACGTGAGTATGAGGTCAGATTTTCCATTCAGCTCCTCCTTCATTCAACGTTCTTAGTAATCACTATTATTCTATGTACTTTTATTTGTCCATTATGATTAACGAACAAAAGGCGCAAGTGCCCCGATCAAATGATGAAAGGCTAAAATCGCCACGTCCTGTGGCAACGCCTTCCTGACCCACATCCTCGAAAAAGCAAATGCTTTTTCTTCGTGCGATGCTTAAGCTGCCGAAGTTTTCCTTGTCCTGTGGGCCCACAACAGGCATAAGACGAATCACGTAGTCATCCTCGGAAAAGCTAAAGCTTTTCCTTCGTGCGATGCGGATGCTTCCGAAGTTTTCCTTGTCCTGATTTCTGAAGTGATTTGGCTTATGACCCCGAGGGGCTGGGCGTTGGAGCTGGATTACAATAACCTAGTTCAAGTTATCCACAAGGTAAAAATCTATAATTTCCTAAACGACAAGAAAGTGCCTCTGCATTATGCAGAGGCACCTTCTTTTAAGTTTATATTGAAACCTGTCACCAGCCTCCCCAGCAGTTAAAACAGCTCGAACAGCTAAAACAGCTAAAACAGCTGAAGCAGCTAAAACCGAAACCGAAACCGCCGCAACGGAAGCCACCACAGCGGAAGCCGCCACAACGGAAGCCGCCGCAACTAAAGCCACCACAACGCATTCCGCCGCACATCATGCCGCCACAACGCATACCGCCGCCACAACGCATACCGCCAAACTGGCGCTGATCTAGGCTCGGATCTATAGGAATTAATTCACCAACTTGAAAGTTATCCATTCCCAGCATTTGAAGGTCATTTTGAAAATTTTGCATTTTTTCCTCCCCTTTATATTTAAATTTCTGATTAACTAACCTTGAGAGCTGAAGAGTTAATTTGTTGTTTTGTAACTGAACTTTCACATTTCAGGTGTGCTCTCTCCTCCAAAATATGTTAACTTTTAGGGCGTTGTTACTGATTTAAGTGCCTATTTCCTTAAACAGCTTAGATTGGGCTTTATTATGCTCTTCATCATTTAACCTTCAAGGGAAATTCTGGTACCCCTTTTTAAGTAATGAATTACACGCTTATTTCATAGGAAAGGCTTAAAATTTCACAAGGAAGGCAGTCGGCTTAGAAAGAGAATTCTACTGTAAATTTTGAACCATAACTATATAGTTGGAGTAGTAAATCAACTTTTAAGTTCTTCCTTAAGTGAAAAGGCTCAACTATTTGCAAAGTCGGTTTCGCAATGGAATCAGCTAATTTTGATAGTATTTTATTTTATTATTTTTCAAACTTTGGGTATTTGTAAAACTATCTTGACTTCGAGGTTTTTTATTGGCAAAGGGCATGAACAGAGCTTATTGTTATTTTTAAATCGTGATTCGGATCCTGAGGAACGGCTACAGGTGATTGATAAAATTAAAATGCCGGGATATAAGAGTACTGTGGTAATGGCACTTTTTTTGCAGAATATCCTTCAAGAAATCTTATTCCAAATATTAATATAAGCAGGGTTAATACTAGAAGCAATTTATTATCTTTACTTATTAACATACTTCTTCCGTTATAATTATCCTTACTAAAAGCCCTCTTCAATTTGAAAAGGGCTTTCCACCATATATCATTTAAATGTTTATTCTCAATATAAAAACCCATGTCGGTAATTTCGTGTACATATAATTACAATTGCATTTATTCAACCGTTTAATCCAGCTAACTTATTTACTTTGAAAAAACTGCCTTTGATGGCAGCCAGAACAAAGTTATGTGGTTAAAGAAGCCTCTTTAACTTTGGAGACAGTTGTTTTTTTCTTAATTACTATAACAAATAAGCTTGCTAATAAGCAGAATATCCCTGCGAACAAAAACGCCCACGTATAAGAATTGAATATCTTATATATAAGACCTCCACAATATGCCGCTACTGCTGCACCAGCCTGATGCGAAGCAAAAATCCAGCCATATACTACTCCACTTTTTTCAGTACCAAAAATTTGTCTTGAGATACTAATAGTTGGCGGAACCGTAGCAATCCAATCTAATCCGTAAAATACTGAAAAGATAATCAGAAGGGTGACAGACCCTTTAAAAAGTGCAAAAGGAAGTAATACCAAAGATGCACCTCTTAGACTGTAGTACCAAAACAATAACCACCTATTATCAAAACGATCTGACAACCAACCGGAAAGAGTAGTTCCAGCCAAATCAAAGATTCCCATAAAAGAAAGCAGAGATGCAGCGGTAACTAAGGGAACCCCATAGCTAATACAGTAAGAAACAAAGTGAGTACCAATTATTCCACTTGTTGAAAGGCCACAAATAAAGAAACTGCCAGCTAAAAGCCAAAATTCTTTCACTTTAACTGCTTCGAATAAACCATTAAAAGCAATAACAATAGGATTAGTTTCCTTATATCCTTGATTGCTCTCCTGCATTTCTTCTTCCATCCCATATGGAAAAATCCCAATATCCTTTGGTGTACTTTTCATAAACAATATAATGATGATTAACATAACGAAACTCAAGGTCAAAATTAAGCCTATAGCCCAACGCCATGAATAATTCTCTATCACCATAGCTAGTATGGGAAGCAGAATTAACTGGCCGGTCGCTGTGCTTGCTGTTAGTATTCCAACTGCAAGTCCCCTTCTTTTTACAAACCACCTATTCGCTATATATGGACTTAGCACTGTTAAAAATAATCCGGAACCTAGGCCAATGATAATTCCCCAAATAACAATAAGCTGCCATGAGTTTTGCATCTTAAGTGTAAGCAGCGTCCCCGTCAACAATGTGGCCATTGAAATTATCATTATCTTCTTTAAGCCCAGCACTTCAATTAAAGCCGCCATAAAAGGACCTGATATACCGTATAAAAACAAACCAACAGCGAAAGAAAGAGAAATAACGGACCTATCCCAGCCAAATTCATTTTCAAATGGTTCAATAAAGACCCCTGAAGATGATCTTACAATGCCAGCAACAATAATAGATAAAAAAGAAATGAGCAGGATAATCCAGCTATAATGAAATCGTTTCAAAACATCACTCCACTCTTAGTAATAATGTTAAATTTATTATAATGTAGAAAACTGCCAATTAAATACCTTGCAATACATATTATCAAAAAATATATTCTATTAAATTTTAAAATTATAAACTGTATTAAAACATATGAATGAACAAAAGATTAAGATTGTTTATGAGCCTAAATCTTAATGACAAAGGAAAAGTCCTGCTTCAGTAGCCATGATAAAGAAATTAGTGTTTTTACAAAAGAATAACGTATGAAATTTCCTATTTCTTTCATAAAAGGTGTTACACTTATTTTAATATGTACTAGTACGAAATCATTTTGTTTTGGACTGAGAAAAAGCTTGCTGCTCGTTTATCTGAATTAGATTCAAACCGATATCGTGATACTTTGGAGATTTCTTCTTTAAACTTTCAGCTTGGTCAAAGTGAGAAATCGGCTCAAAACCGCCTTTATCTGGCAAATAGTCAACAATACATATAGTAAAAACTTGGTTTGGACGGGATCTCTACGCCTGGTATCAGCTGCCATTTCAATCCCTCATACTTAAAGTGGTTGGAGTGTTTGATTTTGGGATATCGGATGAAGGCCACAACTCGGGCATTGAGTCTTTGTTATATATCAACGGAAGTCCGTATCAAGGTGTGGATGCAAACCACAAGGAGGTCTTCTTTTCAGAAGATCTCTCTGGTCAGGACGTTCAGCTGGACTTTCGTTTATGGTCCTGACTTGAAGGAGGCGGACTCACCACTGAACAAGTACATACATTTAAAAAGGCTGACATCGGATGGCTTGATGGAGCCGAAGATGATTTATTTTTCACAATTTTTTTCTAAGTAAATAAGCACCGAATTGGTGCTTATTTCTTAAGCCTGTAAGCTCTTCTTTCGGCATATTCGGAACAACTCAGGCATAGTTTTAATCGCTTTCCTTTGTCATTAATAAATGTTCTTAATGGTTTAATTTTCCTTTTACAGATATCACATTTATTATTAAATATATTTAAAAACCCCATAATAACCCTCTCTTAATTCCCATTATTCACATGGATATGCCATCCTGCATGAAAGTGTCACTTCTTTATGGAACAAAATCCTACTTTCTTTTTGTTCTTCAATCATTTTTCTCTGGAGAGAAATATCGTTTTTTCTATGTGATTAACTCCACCGATGATATGATAATGTATAAACATTATAGGAGGTGGATGAATGTCATCTATCATTTTTATGGCCCTCTATCGGCCAAAGCCAGGAAAAGAAAATGAACTAAAAGAAATTTCAAAAGGACATACTTCAACATTAAGGGAAGAAGGTTTAATTACAAACCGCGAGCTGCTTACACTTCAAGCAGAAGATGGAACTATAATTGAAATAGCTGAGTGGAAATCGAGTGAAGCTATTGAGAAGGCTCATCATTCAGTAAAGGTTATGTCAGTTTGGAATAAGATTAGCTCGGTTGCTGAACTGACCAATCTATCCTCACTTGCTGAAGCCCAGGTACCTTTCCCCAATTTTAAACCAATAAATAGTTAAATAGCTTGGCTTTGCCCAAGCTATATTTTAATGTGCTGAAGTTTTAAGACGGTTTTTCCATATTGTAAATCATTGCTTCCAATTTTTTAATGGTTTTCCAATTACGGGATGTTACAGGGACCTTTAATTTTTGAAGCTGATTTGAAATCTTTGAATCCAGGATGCTTTTACGTAAATATAGATAGACATCTTTTCCTCTTATGTAACATTCTTCGCTTTCACTTTTAAATCTCAACAGCTGTTCAATGACCTCTATCAAAGGTTCCTTATCAAGCAAAGTAAGATGTATACTTTCTCCTTCTTTTAAGTCTTCTTGGTACGGACAATTCCTCATTACTTCATTCCACTCAGCTGCTGTTCTCAATATAACCGGTACTGAAAAACCGAATGTGTTTTTTATTTCTTCATGAATTAGTGATTGTAATTTTTCTGCAGCATTGTCTGATTGAAAAACAATATTGCCGCTTTGAATGTAAGTTTCCACTTTTTTAATGCCCATATTGAAGAACATTTTCTTTAAATCTTTCATCTTAATGATATTGTTCCCACCTACATTAATCCCTCTTAATAACGCTATATATATCGTCAACGAGAGCAGCTCCTTCTTATTTCATTTATCCGGATATGTTTCTTTCAAGTGCTTAATTGACTGCAATATCAATGCTTTTAATACATCAATATTTATATCCGATACCTTATTGATATAGACACACGCTTTTCCTGCTTTGTGTTTTCCAAATTCCTTTAATAAATGTTCTCGCTGTTGATCCCCAGTTGCAAAGTATAAGCTGATTTTTGCTTTCCGTGGTGAAAAGCCAACTAACATGGAATCGCCTTCGTGACCTGATTCGTATTTGTAATGATAGGAGCCAAATCCGATAATACTGCCTCCCCACATTTTCGCCTCATACCCCGATGATTCAGTGAAAATATCTAACAATTTATAAGCATCTTCTCGTTTTTTTGGCTCTACAGCATTTTCAATAAACTCTATCACACTGTTTTTGTTTTCTATAGTTTTGAATTCGTACATCGAAATCCTCCCCTTCTTAATCCCTGTATTTTCCAAATGCTTATATGTATTTTATACCAATTTTAAAAATAAAAAAATCCCTCCTACTCGCTGTAGGAAGGAAATTATCTTATACTGCAACTTCTTGCTTCATTTTCTTTACTATTTCTAATGACTTGATGTGGTAACCATCTATTTCAAGAATTTTAATATCATAATTCTCATAAGAAACGACAGTACCTTCTTCTATATCGATGTTTTGGGATAATATCCATCCGCCAATTGTGTCGATATCTGTTTCTTCCATATCCAATCCAAAAAGATCATTTATTTCATCAATCAGAACTTTTCCGTCCACAATTGTTTTATTTTCACTAATTTTATTGATCTCTGGTACTTCGTCTGCATCAAATTCATCACGAATTTCCCCGACTATTTCTTCCAAAATATCCTCAACAGTTACTAATCCAGCCGTTCCCCCGTACTCATCCATTAAAATCGCCATATGGACGCGGTCTTTTTGCATTTTCACTAATAACTCCTGGATAGCAATCGATTCTATTACCTGAATGACGGGTCGGGCAAATTCATTAATCGAGGTTGTTACATCAATTCCACTGATAAATTCTGTTAAAACCTCTTTCATATTGACCATACCTACAATATTATCTTTTTCTCCGTCCATAATGGGATATCTAGTATAATTTTCTTCCGTCACAACCTTAAGGCATTCCTCTAAGGATTGGGATTTATCAAAAGCCACAATTTCAGTCCGGGGCACCATAATTTCCTTGGCTGTCCTGTCATCAAACTCAAAGATATTATTCACATATCTATATTCGGACTGATTGATTTCTCCATTTTTATAACTATCGGAAATAATGATTTGAAGCTCTTCCTCTGAGTGTGCATTTTCATGTTCTGAAGCTGGTTTTAATCCGAATAATCCTGCAACAAAACGGGCCGAGTTATTTAATGCCTTAATGAAAGGATACATTATTTTATAAAAAAGAATCATTGGCCTTGCAAAAAGAAGCGTAACTGTTTCCGCTTTTTGAATAGCAAACGTTTTAGGAGCAAGTTCTCCGACGACTACATGAATAAATGTTACTACTGCAAAGGATAATATTATTGATGTAATTCGTGAAACAGATTCCGTTACATTCATATAAGCAAAAAGTGGATGAAGGATATGTTCAACAGTGGGTTCCCCCAGCCATCCTAATCCCAAAGCGGTAACTGTAATCCCCAGCTGACATGCTGATAAATACTCGTCAAGATTGCTTACAATGGTTTTTGCTGCTAAAGCACTTTTATTTCCTTCAGCAATGAGCTGATCAATACGTGATCCGCGTATTTTAACAATAGCAAATTCATAGGATACGAAGAATCCCGTGAATGCAATTAAGATTGCTATGATTAGCAAGTTTATAAGAATCAATGGTCTCCTTTCTTAACACTTAAGGTTAAGTAAGGAATACACCTCCTAGTAATATAAAAAATTCTAAAAACCTTCTACTTTTCCAAATAATAATAACAAAGTTTGAGCCAACGCAATTCCCTCTAGCGAAAGCTTGCTTACCAGCACTTCTTTTTGATTATGGTTTAATTTTTTAAGGATTGGCTCCATAACCATAATTTCCTCTTTAAGGTGCTGCATGATACTGCCAATCTGATCAAAATGCTTTTCTACTTTTTTATTATCAATACTGCCATCTGTCTTTAATAATTCGATTAAAGACTTTATCTCCTCAAGTGGCAGATTAAGATTTTTATAGTGTTCAATAAAATTCAAAATCTGGATGCTCTCTTCCCCGTACAATCGATAATTGGAGTCCGTCCTCGTAGGGCTGAGTAAGCCGATTTGAGTATAATAATCGATTGTTCTTTTGGAGATATTCATTAACTTAGCTATTTGACCAATTCGATACAACTTCCCAACTTACTCACCCCTCACATATTTATTATAATTTTACTATATTTATAACCATACAGTCAACGTGACAGTTAATCACATGGTTTCCTTCTTATGACAGAAACTTCTAAAAAAATTGATTTAACAGCTTTAAAACTGGAATGTTTATTAAAAATCAGGGAATTATAGGGGGTAAGAAATGGCCTCTGGTCAATTGTTAAAAATGTAAACCCATTGTAAAGTTTATGTAAATTTTTCAATAAGTTTCTTCCCTGAATCGGGAAACTTAGCTACTATAACATTTGTGACATATTAGTCATTAAAGAATTTGGAGGTAATATAATGGCCAAAAAGAAGGACAAGTTCGCAAATTACTTAACTGAGATTTCCTTAAATTTAAAAGAAAGCGCTGATTTCTTTTCAGATTACAAATTAAAAAATGTCAGCGATCTTAAGATTTTTTCAGAAAAAATGAAGGAATATGAAACTAAAGGCGATACCTTCGTTCATGAGGTTATTCAGGAATTAAATAATGCCTTTATTACTCAAATTGAACGTGAAGATATTCTGGCACTAACCATGAGTATGGATGATGTGTTGGATGGTCTGGAAGGAACTGCGGCTCTTTTCGAAATGTATTCCATTACTCAAGCTGATGAGTACATGCTTAAATTTGTTGATGCGATTAAAAATTGTTCTTCTGAAATTGTTGAAGCTATTAATTTGCTTTCGGCAAAAAAACTTCCTCAAATTAGAGAACATGCAATCAAAATTAAAGACTATGAATCAAAATGCGATGGAATTTTACGTGAATCCATTAAACATTTGTTTGTGGTCGAAAAAGACCCCATCAAGATTATTCAATATAAAGAAATATACGAGGAACTTGAAGATATTGCTGACTACTGTCAATCAGTAGCAAACACATTAGAGACAATAATTATGAAGAATTCTTAATTCCTTAAAATCTGGAGGCTGTAATGTCAATCATTATAACTATTATTTTCCTTGCCTTAATCTTTGAATTCATTAATGGCTTTCATGATACAGCTAATGCAATCGCCATGTCGGTTTCGACAAGAGCTCTCCCCCCTCGGTTTGCTGTTTTTTATGCAGGGGTTTTAAATTTCATCGGTGCCATTACTTCTCAGGCTGTTGCAAAGTCAATTGGAGGAAAGATTGCTGATCCTTTTAAGATTGAAAATGGTTTAGCCATCGTTATTGCGGCTTTAATTGCCGCTATTATTTGGAATCTTGTTACTTGGTACTTTGGAATCCCTTCATCATCGTCACATACATTAATAGGTTCGGTTGCTGGAGCTGTTATTGTAGGGTCGGGGTTCCATTCAATAAATTGGGTGGGATTTACTGACATTATTAAAGCATTAATTATTTCTCCCTTTCTCGCTTTTATTATTGGATTTATTCTCATGAAAATCCTAAGAGCATTATTCAAAAATGTAAATCCTCACCGTGCGACACGCGGCTTTAGGACATTCCAGATTATTGCCGGCGGGTTAGCGGCTTTTTCACACGGAGGAAATGATGGACAGAAAACAATGGGTATTATTGTTTTTGCCATGGTAGCAGGTGGATTTCAATCTACACTGGACGTGCCGCTCTGGGTCCAAATTATCTGTGCAGCAGCAATGGGTATAGGTACAATGATAGGCGGAATGAGGATTATTAAAACTGTTGCAAAAAGACTTTTTAAAGTTCAGCCAATAAATGGATTTGCTGCAGATTTATCTTCTTTTACCGTCATGCAGGGTGCTACCATGTTAGGCCTTCCAGTCTCCACAACTCATGTAGCTTCATGTTCTATTTTGGGCGTTGGTTCTGCTAAGAGATTCAAGGGCGTAAACTGGGGTGTAGCTGGAAAAATGGTTATCACTTGGATTATTACACTGCCTATATCCGCTGCTATTGCAGGTATAATCATTTCAATCATGAAACTCTTTATGTAAAACTTTGCAAGGGACATCAAAAGGTCCCTTGTTTATTTCAGTCCCAAACATTAGTACCCCAAACGAATTTCACGAACTTAAATGGTGTCATTAAATCCCCAAATGATTCTATAATCATTAAAGGGGTCACTATGTTCTTTTTTGTCACCCCTAATCCTTCTAATATCATAAAAGGGGTCACTATGTTTCCTTTTAGTTACCCCAAATCGTTCTAAAATCATGAAAGGGGTCACTATGTTCCTTTTTAGTTACCCTAAATCGTTCTAAAATCATGAAAGGGGTCACTATGTTCCCTTTTAGTTACCCTAAATCGATCTAAAATCATGAAAGGGGTCACTAATGGAACGTGACTATTCATAAGGCTTTCTGCAACTAACTATAATTCATTTCTCAAAGATATAGACTACCCCATTGTCTGGCCGTTTGAAATTCGGACCTTTAAATCCCCTTTTAAGCAGCTCTCTTCTCATATACATCATCACTCCGCCATGGCCGACGATCAGTATATTTTCTTTAGAACTTAAAGCCTGGTCCAAAACCCTGTTTATTCGATTTATAACATCTCTTTTTTTTTCAAGCTGTGATCTATGATTAAACAGCCATGCCAGCCTAATAAAAACCAGGTGGACAAATAGCGGCAGCTTAAGATTTGACCTAAAGAGCGGGGATAGCGGAATTTCCCTCAGCTCCTCCATATAGATGATATTTCCGTTATAACACTTCTCAGCTGTTGTTTGTGCTCTTGGCATATCGCTTGAGAAGCATTTTTCCCATTCGATATTGCGTAAATCTACTTCTATTTCTTTTACCTCCGATTGGTCATACTCATTTATCCAATCCATTAATTCGTTTGATGTAACAATTTTATTCGGATATCCTCTGGTTACTTTAAAATGACGAATTAGCCCTACTTTCAAGTTTCTATTTCCCCTTCACCTTTGTCTCTCTAGCAACTTGAATTTTACCAAAATATACCACGTCAATTCAAGTCTTTACTTAAGACAAAAGGCGCAAGCGTCCTACTTTAATGATGAAAGGCTAAATACGCCACGTCATGAGGCAACTCCTTTCTGACCCACTTCCTCGAAAAAGCTAAAGCTGACGAAGCTTTCCTTGTAGTGCTGGATTATAATCACCTTGTTCGGAGTGATCCATAAGGTGAAAATCTAAAGTTTCTTAAAGCACAAAAAACCGCCTGAAATAGACGGGTTTTAATTGAATTATTTCATCCCCATCTTTAAGAACAAAACGATTCATTCATAGAGGAGATATGACTTGAATACTACCTTAAGCTGCGATAGTAATGAACCAGCTCGATTACCATCGCTCCCATTCTTTCGTTTTCTGGAACAACCACCCTATTAATCCCCTCTTCTTTTAAGGCCTCTGCTGTTACTTTTCCCACTGCAACAGCTACAGTATTTACTTGAAAAGCACTTAAAAGATCTGCCAAATAGTCCTTTTCCCGAGCAAAATCAAAAAGGGATCGGACCTGTGTAGCAGTAGTAAAACAAACCGCATCCATCTCTTTTTTAATAACTTCTCCACAAAGTTTAGCGACCGTTTCGGTTTCCGGAAGTATATGCCGATAGGGAAGAATGAATGAAACCTCAGCTCCTCCATTCTCCAGAAATTTAATTAGTGCTGGAGCCTTTTCCCCATGGAGTTGAACCATTACTTTTTTACCAGAAAAATCAATTTCCTTGAGAGATTCAATAAGGCTCCTTGTAGTCCCATCATCATCTCTTACTTTAGGGGTAATTTCGAGTTTTTTTAGTGCCGACAGTGATTTATAGCCTCTCGATGCTATTTTAGATTCTCGGATCCTTCTTAAAAACCGTTCCTTAACCCCCATTTTTTCTGATATGTTCAGCAGCGTTTCTATACCAATTCCAGTGGTGAAGATAACCCAATCAGCTCCCTGATCAACAAATTTCAAGAGTTCTGGTTCTACTTCCTTCTCAGCTAAAAACACTGTTCCCTGAAGGGAACGCACAACGGGTGTCCCTCCTTGTTTTTCTATCAGTGTACTCATTTCATCCGTTTTCCGAGAAGCGCCAATTGCAATTCGTTTCCCGAATAAATCTTTTTCCATAAAAGTCATCCTTTTTTCTAGTAATTAAATGGTCTAAAACTGATCTCTCTTAAATATTTTAAAGTAACGATACTATATTAGCTTTTTATGTATCCATTCTATATGAAATAGGTGATGCCAAAATGTTCGTTGTATCTTTTTTTGAAAACAGAAATCTTTTATTAACTCAGCTGCTGAAGCGTGTTCCATCCGAAGGTGAAGATCTGAAAATTAAAGGGCGGAAAGCAAAGGTTTCAAGTGTTAATAGTATTAACGAAAAAAACGTTCAAGTGCAGGTTGTTTTAGAGACAGTTAATAAAAATAAACTTGTACTGGATAATTCAAAAAAGAAAAAGAAATAATTTTTTGAAAAATTATGAAGAACGCGCATCTGAATTGTGCGTTTTTTTATTTTGTTTAGCTTACAGTTTTAATCTCTTTCTCTAATAAAATTTGATAGAGTTCCACAAGTCTATAAATCTCATAGGTTGGGAGAATATCAGTATTATTTGGTTTCATTTTCCCGTTGAACCAGCATGTGTCCAATCCTGAAAGCCTTCCGCCTTGAATATCGGCGCTTAAAGAGTCACCAATAATTAATGTTTTTTCGGCGTTAAAGTTTGGAATCCTCTCAAAAGCATAATCAAAAAACTCCTTCATCGGTTTTTGAAATCCTGTATCTTCTGAGACGAATATATCCTTAAAAAATGGATACAAACCTGAGTCACGCAGCCGCTTATCCTGTGTTTTTGAAACACCATTTGTTACAACAAATAAATCGTAATGGTTATACAGTTCTTTTATTAATTCAAATGCACCATTTACAAGTTGATGTCCTTGATTTAAAAAACTGCGGTAGCTTCTTTCAAGTAGTTCTCCGTCAACTTCTATTCCATACTCACTGAATAAAAGCGAAAAACGTGTGTTCACTACCTCATCACGAGATTTTTTCCCTTCTTCAAAAGCCTGCCAAAGTCCCCAGTTTATTTTTTGATAATTTTGCTCCAGTTCTATTGTAAAAGGGAACTTTTGCTCTTCCAAAAGCAAATTTAATGCCAATTTTTCTGCAGACCCAAAATCAAGTAATGTATCGTCCACATCAAATAATAAAGTCTCATATTTTTTCAAAAGATATCTCTCCCGTTTTAATCTTGCTGTTTATCTATTATATTCAGCTTACCGTTTCTAACGGCCTCTCCTTCAAATTATACTGCTAAACAAGGGTCACTACCTTACTTTTAAACGAATATTTTGTCTGAATATACGAAAAGAACGTTTGCTGATGCCTTAGTTTTGCTTATCACACTTAAAATGGCAAATCATGTGCCTTTCGCCTGACTAGGACATCTCGGAAAAGCGGATGCTTTTCCTTCGTGCGATGATATTGCTGACGAAGCCTGCCTTGTCCTTTCCATCCTGCGTTTACAAGTTACGCATATAAATTCTGATGAGCTAAAAAAATCCTTCATAGGCTGTATGAAGGATACTGATCATTCATTATTAAGAGGAACGCTTTCCTCAATAGATATTGCTCGCAGGCAATATATATACATATACAGTAAATTATCCTTCAATTACCATTTAGGAATCACCTATTTTTTAGTGTGTCTTTTTTATTGGTAATTATGTTTTTAAAAATATTTCGCATTATATCCATATATATGAAGGAATTCGGTTTAAGGCTTCAGCAACCTTTTCTTTTAAATTAGAATTATCATGGAGTAATTCCTTAATGGTTATTTCCCCTGTTCTTAAATTCTTTGAAATTACATTCACAAATTCTTCTTTAACTCCAGGTAAAAGTCCCTCTAAAAACATGCTTTGCAATTCATCCGCAACCATTTTTTCTTTCATTCCATGAATCCTCCTAAAAAGTTTAGCGGGAAGGAAAAGTTTCCCTCCAAAGAAATTTTAGTCTGTTTATCTTACGATAAAATATGCTGATTGTTCTTATTTTTTTAGAAATAAGCTCAATATTTAAATGTCACAACGAAATAAATATTAATCGTTTAAATAAGTTTTTAATAAATCGTTATTTCTATTTCCTTAATTTCTCAGTCATAAACTTGAGCATGCATAAAACCAATAATTATGCATTCAGAGTTATTAAATACCCATTATTTACAAGTATTTATTCTCTTGATAATAGGGACATTAAGATTACATACAAAGGAGGTGAAACAACATGGCAGGAGGTAATAATAACGATCTATTAGTATCAGGAGCTCAACAAGCAATTGATCAAATGAAATATGAAATTGCTCAAGAATTTGGTGTCCAACTAGGAGCTGAGACTGTTTCTCGTGCAAACGGATCAGTAGGTGGAGAAATCACTAAACGTCTTGTTTCTATGGCTCAATCTCAAATGTCTGGATTCGGCGGAACTACTCGCTAATACAATTAAATAACATGGCTACAGGCTGTCTGCGAAAGCAGGCAGCCTTTTTAGTATACATATTTTACTTAATTTTATTATCTAGCTTCCTTGGTAATCAAAATTTTTTTATGATGATGGCTTTTCGTGTTATTTTCCTCACACCTTATTTTTACGTTGAGATGTACAATCGTAATACATACATAGCTGGAAATGGTGCTATGCTATCCTCTAATTTCGAGAGTATTTTTATCTTAAACTGCAGGGAGGTGTTTAAATGTTTAAATTTCTGGTTTTTGTTTTATCCCTATTAATTTAATTTTGATTGCTGTATTTATTGATGGGCTAATCCAATTGTATAGGCAGGAAAAAGAAGAACAAAAAAGTATTGTCAGAGAAGGAATGGAAGAATATTTAGATCAAACCTTTGGATTCGGAACAGCTAAAATATTTAAAACTGTATTTGATGCTGAAGGTAATGAGAGTTATTTAGTGTATTTGCCACAGTACGAGTGGTTCAAAGCCCCAAAATACAAATGGTTTGACGTTTATTCTAAAGACAACAGCTTTTATCATTGCGAAATGGAAGCATGATTCGTTACTTTAAGCAAATAAAGGTGCCCCTCATATAAAGGGCACCTTAGTTTCTTGATCTAGCTCCAGCGCCCAGCTAGTTTTCAGCCTGAAAAGCTTCTTTGAATATCTTCATTAAGTATGACCGTAGGTGATATTTGGTGCAGCTAGTGTCCATCCCGCTTCTCCCTAGAATAAGTCAACATCGAACTCAAGTTCTCCTGTGCCACAGCTTTTTCAGTGAAGCTTATGCTCAGCTCGTCGCAAAGCTGCATGTTGTCTATTCAGAGAATCCGTTACAGGAAGTTTACTCAGGTAGTTGCTTCGCTTAACGAGCGCTTGCACTTTTCTAATTTATATAATTGCCTTGCCTGCTTGTGCTAAAGCATGATGAATTCCATGCTGCAAGGTTTGAAAGGTTTCAAAGCGTGAAAGATTTATATTTGATTGGGTAAGGATTATTCCCAGTTCTGCTGAAATCCCTACCAAAATGGTTTGAGTGCCAATCAGTGAGGCAGCAGCGCCAATTTTTTCGATTAGGTTAACAGTATGATGATTAACATCCTTATCTATTCCGGTTAGGTCTAGGACCAGAAAATTCGCTTTGTGTTTAGGCAAATTATTTAAAGTGTTAACAATTAACTCTTCTGAACGATCTTCATCATACTTTCCGATTAGGGGAACTACAACTATTCCTTCGAGAACAGGAATCATAGGCGATGATAGCCTTTTAACCAATTCTACAAGTTCCTTTGTCTTTTTCTCTACCATTTCTTCAAGCTGCCTGATTTGTTCCGATTCTTTTTTACGGGATAATTCATGGATATTGTTTGAAGCAGTTATATCCGAAGGAAAGTATTCAATTATGCTGTATTCATGACCATCTAATTGGTCCTGTATAATCTTGTACCAGATATTTGTACCAAAAAGACCGCTAAATACCCCGGCGTAATGAGCTGGAAGATAAGTGGTACCTTTTTTCTTCCCTTGAGCAACGTTAATTTTGTGCTCCCAACTGTCCTTTATATACGCAACAAGTGTTTTTGTTTCAAAATTAAGTTCCTTTATCTCCGTTTTCCCCCAGCCCGCTGAGGCATAAGTGTTTGTTATCATATTGGCAGCTTCGGCTACATCAACATCTTTCATCTTTTCAAAATATTCCCCCACAACGAATCCCTGGCGATAACCAGTAGACTCGAATACTAGGCTGGAAGCTTCTTCACCTGAAATCTCCTCAATTGTATCAAAAAATGTTTTCATTGCTGAAGTGATCCAAAACAACACTGCGTCCTGTTCTTCGAAAAGAAACTTCCCTTTTTCCAGGTCCCATGCGAAATTAAGACCACCTACATTGATATTTGAATTTATGCTCATTTTTAATCACCTACGTATTATATTTTTCTTTTTCTATTTCCCAATATTCATAAAGAACCTTTATTTTCAGTAGGTTCCTCTTCTTTTATTCCTATTAATATTATGTTTTTTATTTCCCGAATAAAAGCCCGCCATTTTCGGCAGGCTTAAAATTTACTATTAAGTTGCCTAATCCTTTTTTCTAAACGTGAAATTTCATCTGGTAATGTTTCTAGCAGCTGATAATATAGCTCTGGATTACAGGGAATATCAGGATAAATTTCACGCATAGAACTAATACCCTTTTCCTTTAGGTTAGCCATGCGCTGGCGTGTTTCGGTTAAAGAGGATGTCAAATTTTCTAATAGTGTTGCCAAAATTGTTCCTCCTAAATTGTCGTCTAAATAACCATTTACCCATACTTTTAATTTGTAAACCATCATTTAATAATTTTTATTTAAATTGAATTTTAGAGCTAAGAACAAAAGGCGCAAGCGCCCTGGTTAGCCCCAACAGGCATAAGTCGAATCACGTAGTCATCCTCGGAAAAGCTAAAGCTTTTCCTTCGTGCGATGCGGATGCTTCCGAAGCTTTCCTTGTCCTGATTTCTGGAGTGATTTGGCTTATGACCCCGAGGGGCTGGGCGCTGGAGCTGGATTACAATAACCTAGTTCGGAGTTTTCCACAAGGTGAAAATCTATAATTTCCTAACCGATAAAAAAGCTGAGGAAGATGGCAGCTACAGACTGTAGAGGGGGACCTGTTGATTTCCGTTCCCAACCACTCGCTTTCCTCGTGGGAGGCGGTGAGCCTTTCAAACTTCAGTGCCCACGCCTGTGGGTCTCACGTGTCCCGCTAATCCCGAAGGACATTGAATAAGCCTCTTTGAATCAACACCGCACGAAGGAAATGCGGTAGCACAAGAATAGCATCCAGGTATTTACATCGCACGAAATTCCGCGAAAGCATAATGGAGGATTTTCGAGGAGTTTCTCGTGCCCACCACTTTAATCAACTGGGTTTAGGAAGTTGTTGTGGCAGTAAAACCAAGCCTATTTTAAAAGGGAAATATATATCTTGAGGTGATGAAGATGCTTTCGAAAAACAGTCAAATTCAAAGAGATCAGCTGGATGGATTCTTCCCGAAAACATGACAATATCTATGATGAATATTATGACTGTTACCTCTTTCATGCTGGTGAAGTATTGAAGTATTCGCCGATGCAAAGAGAAACATGGCATGCGTTGGACAACCTTGAAGGGACTTAAAAAATTGTCGATGAACGCGATGCTTACTTTCGCTGCCCTAAATTTAAAAAAGATGGCCAACTGGACATGGCGGGATCAGTAACGGACTTAAATCCGTAAATAAGAATGATATAATCCAATAGGAAATCTCAATAAAACCAAAAAGGGGGTTCCGAATACAGCATTCCGAACCCCCTTTTGTCGACAAACTTAAGCTTGGCAGATGGCAGCTAGACATTAGAACTCGTAACATTACTTGGATACTTTAATTAACTCTCTTCGGACCGCTCCAGTGCATTTCTCTTAAACGGTATTTTTGCAGTTTCCCTGTAGCGGTCTTTGGTAAAGATTCAACGAATTCAACAGCTTTCGGTGCTTTAAAGTGTGCCATTTCCGATCGGCAAAACTGTATAATCTCTTCTTCTGTAACATTTAAACCAGGTTTTAAAACAATAATAGCCAAAGGTACCTCGCCCCATTTTTCATCAGGAATGGCAATGACCGCTGTTTCCAAAACAGCTGGATGTTTATAAAGAACTCCTTCTACTTCTGTAGAAGAAATATTTTCTCCTCCAGAAATAATTAAATCCTTAGCACGATCCCGTATTTCAATAAAACCGTCCGGATGAGTAACTGCCAAATCACCGGTATGGAACCAGCCATCTCTAATGGCCGCTGCTGTTGTAACAGGATCTTTATAATAACCTTCCATTACTACGTTTCCACGTGTAATGATTTCACCTAGTTCTTCCCCGTTCCATGCCACTTCATCTCCATCCTGATGAACAACCTTTGTTTCTCCATTAAAAGCAAGCTCAATTCCCTGTCTTGCCTTAATAGCTGCTTGTTCTTCTGGTGACATAGAGTTAAATTCCATTTTCCACTCGCAATAAAGAATAAATGGGGAGGTTTCTGTCAGGCCGTAAACGTGCATCATATTTAAACCAAGAAGTTCCTGCGCTTTTTGAATTAATGCAGCGGCCGGTGGCGCCCCGGCGGTTGCCATGCGAGGATTTGTCTTAATTTCAACTTCCCTTGCCTTTGGTTCGTTCACCAGCATATTAACGACAGTAGGCGCTCCGCATAAAAGAGAAATGTTCTTCTTTTCAAATAGATCCAAAATAAGGGGAGGATCCACTTTCCTCAAACAAACGTGGGTGCCGCCTGAGGCGGTTAACGCCCATACCCCGCCCCAGCCATTCGCATGAAACATCGGCAAAGTGTGAAGATATACATCATCATGATCGACTCCCAAATGATACAAGAAATTAGCTGCATTTAAATAATTACTGCGATGAGTCAGCATAACCCCCTTTGGTTTAGAGGTTGTCCCGCTCGTATAATTTAAAGTGAGAAGCTGATTTTCATCAATTTCAACCTCAGGTAATTTAACAGTTGCCGGAGTATGCTGAAGAAAATCTTCGTAGTTTACACCACTTAAAGAGGTTTTTTGTCCCGGCACTGGGACAATTATAATTTGTTCAAGAGAAAGGTTCTCCACTATTTTTTCTATAGGATCACAAAATTCCTCATCAACAATTAACATCTTTGCATCACTGTGCCGGATGATATACTCCAAATCGCCTGCTGAAAGACGATAATTCAAAGGTACCATAACAGCTCCAAGTTGGCCGATGCCATAGAAACACTCCAGCATATAATGCGTGTTAGGCAGCATGACAGCAACATGCTCTCCCTTTCCTATTCCAGCATGAAATAAAGCAGCGGAAAGCTGATCCACTCTCTCTCCAAATTCTTTATATGTAAATTCCTTTTCACCATCAATAACAGCAATTTTATTAGGGTAATATTTGATTGCGCGCCTTTTCCAATCTAACGGGGTTAATGGGGATAACATTTAACCAACTCCTTTTATTAGATAATTTCAAATTCAACATTTTGCTTTTTAATGAGGTATTTTCATTAATATAGCCTTTGTTAAAGCACATGGTGATTTTAAGCAGATGGCGCGTGACTATACGAGAAAAGTAGTTCAAGGAAGACATCTCTTGCATATAACGCTGAGGAGAAAGAAGAACTGAAGCACCTTATTCAGCTCTGACAATTGCTGTAGGACCTGACTTGAATCGTTCTTTACATTAAGTAGGACTAGCGGCCTCGAGGGTTAAGTGCTGAAGTTGAAAGGCTATCGAACCGTCCATGGATTACCTCCTTATATTTAATAGATTTTCATTCCAGTCATGCTGAGGGTCCTTTTTCCCCTTTTTCTCTTTAAATCAGGATAACAGTCTCAAATGGCCTTTTAATGCAACATTTCATTCAAGAACATAAGTAATTATATATTGACAGAAAATTTTAAAAAATACAATTCTAATTCTGTTCAAAAAAACAAGAGAGCCTTTTCAGCCCTCTTAAGTGTGTTATATCTTGTTTTTAAAATTAAAGGTTGCGTAAATCTACACGTTTAATTTTACCGGAATCTGTTTTTGGAAGAGCTTCAATAAATTGAATGATTCTTGGGTATTTATATGGAGCAGTTAACTTTTTAACAAATTGCTGGATCTCTTTAACCAACTGATCATTTCCTGAAATTCCATCTTTTAATACCACAAAGGCCTTAACAAGGTTACCCCTGACCGGATCTGGAGCAGCTACTACGGCACATTCTTTGACTGCATTGTGTTTCATTAATGCTTCTTCTACCTCGAATGGCCCTATGGTATAACCCGAACTAATGATGACATCATCATTTCTGCCTTGGAACCAAAAGTAATTATCCTTATCCTTGGAGGCCCTGTCCCCTGTTAAAAAGTAGTTACCAAGATATGCCTCATTCGTCTTTTCCGTATTTTTATAATATAGCTTAAAGAGAGCAGGAAAATCCTTTCGAATCGCAATTGTTCCAATTTCATTGAAAGGAAGTGGATTTCCTTCCTGATCAACTACCTCAATAAATTCTTTTAGCAACGGTTGTCCCATGGAACCAATCTTTTCAGGGTCCACATTTAAATTTGCAATAAGCAGTGTGCTTTCTGTCTGGCCATAGCCATCACGAATCTGAATGTCAAAAACATTCTTAAAGACATCTATAACCTCTCTGTTCAAAGCTTCACCTGCAGAAACAGCTGTATGTAAATTAGACAAATCAAAATCTCTAATTTCTTCCAATTTAGCCATCATCCGATACTCAGTCGGTGTACAGCATAGAACATTAATTTGGTTATCCTGCAGAAGCTGCAAATATTTACGCGGGCTGAACCTTCCATTATAAAGATAGCCCGTTGCACCGGATCCCAGAATGGAGAGGAACGGACTCCAGACCCATTTTTGCCAGCCTGGTGCAGCAGTTGCCCAAACGGTATCATCCTCGCTAATATTCAGCCATTTTGTAGCAGCTGTTCTTAAGTGAGCATATCCCCAGCCATGGCTGTGAACCACACCTTTTGGCATTCCAGTGGTTCCTGAGGTATAAGCAAGGAAAGCATAATCTTCCTTAAATGTATCAACGGTAGTGAAGGTATCGGATTTCCCTTCCATCATATCTTCAATTAGCTTCCAGCCTGGAACCACTTCACCAAAGGTAATCATATGCTCGAGAAATGGCGTTTCTTCTTCTATTTTTTCAAATTCAGTTACAAATGGATGGTAAGCAATAACCGCTTTGGCTTCTGAGTGATTGAGACGGTAGCTCAAATCCTTAGCACGGAGTAATTCAGAAGCAGCACTAATAACCAATCCTGCTTTTAAGCATGCCAAATAAATGAAATATGATTCTATAAGGCGGGTTGTCATAACGACTACCCGATCCCCTTTCTTTAACCCAAGCTCTGTTAATCCATTTGCAAACTGATTGGCCTTTTTAATTAGTTCAGAATATGTAATGGTTAATTTTACTCCTGTGTCATTCTCAAGAATTAAAGCAGTCTTTTCAGAAAAATAACGATCAATCTCATTTGCAATATTGTACTTTTCAGGTGCAATTAAAGTATGTAATTCCAAGTTTGTCATCCTTCTTTTCCTTGAATTTAAATATATTGGCATCTAAGAGGTGCCATACTTTCTATTTTGTGTAAGAAACCCTAAAGTTAATCCTGTTTTAACAGTATAACATCTAGTGCTAATACTTGGTACTAATTTGATTTTAGACTTTGTTATTCCTTCTAATAGTTAATAAGAATATAATACTTTGTTCATTATTTGTTCATAAAAATCCTTTAATATTAATTTTGTTGCTAGGACACAAGCAATGCTTAATCATTTTCCCCCTTTTTTATATAAAGAGCTTGGCACCATCTGTGATGGTGCCAAGTTTTTTGTTTACATTGTTTCTTTAACAGTATCCGCTCCCTTTCAGCGGAATTACTGCCAAGCCTCCTCGCTCGTTCCTCACTGCAGGATCATGACAGTCGTTTTCCGCAAAACATTAAATAATCACCTCACGACGCGAAGTCGAATGCATTTTCGAGGAGTATCTCGGATTCAATGCATACTCTTTTGTGAAAAAAACAATAAAATTAAACTAGAACGCTAAGGGATTTTTCATTAAAATGTTAATTAAAGGAGGATTGAAGATTATGGATTTAAAATATGAAATTATTTCTGACGAGGAAATTGAATCCTGCAGAGATTTGTGCAACGAACTCATGGCTTTCCAAAAATCAAAGGCTTACATAACACCAGAACGTTTTGACAGCATGAATTTTGAAACACGGATGGTACCTTCTGTTAAAAGCGCCCTAAAAAATTACACTGTTATTGTTAAAGATGGGGAGAAAATAGTGGCTTATGTTTATTCCAATATCTCTCCAAAAGAGGCATATTCAAACGATTTCGCCACATTTTTTGACCTTTCTTCTGTCAACAACAATAATGTAGGTTGTTTATCCCAATTTTATATTAAAGATGAGTACAGAAAATATGGAATTGGGTCTAAGCTTTTCAACATGTCTATGGATTGGCTGAAGCAATATGATGATGTAGATGATTATTTTATTTTCGTATCAAATGGGAACACAAACGCTCTCGAATTCTATAAAGCAAAAGGCTTTCATGTTAGCCATAATATTTTGGATGGTTTTATAACAGTTTTACGAAAAAAGGCCGAGTAAAGTACTATACCTCATTTAAGAAAATCACTCTTATCCTCTCTTTTGTTTGTTCATAAGCAATACGGAAATGCCATAAACATTAGAAGTCTATGGTTATTTTCAATAAAGGGGGCATAAAAGTGAATGATGTTTTTGAGACAGCTGCAAGAAATGAACATCTTTTCTGGCTTCAAATATTAGGTGATCATTCCCGGTTTATTCTAGGGGCTTTATCACCCGTTCAGCAAGCGGAGATTGAAAAAGCTTCGATGTTTATCCAGATATTTGATACCCTTCTGGATCAGGCAAAATCAATGAATCCTATGCAAATAGCGGCAACTGCTGAAAGTCAGGTCTTAAATCTTAGAGAATTTAAACTTGAATTATTAAGGAAACATCTTGTCGGGAAGATAAAAATTCACCTTTCGCCCACCTTTATTAATCATATGGTCAATGAATTAGAGGAATATGTAAGAATTATCAACTATTTAAAATCCGGGCAAGTTCCCCCTGTTTATCATGAACTGCATCATCATCTCCTTTGGCTTTTGGACGCGGCCGGTCATTCGGATGCCATTTCAGCCAATTTAGATGCTGCAGAAAAGATATTACGAACTAATAGTGAATTATTTACGAAGCAATTTGAGAATTTTTATCTTAAGGCTGTTGAAATGGCAGGTTACTTAAGAATTAATCTGACTACCTTTCCCGCTCTGGCAAAATTCAATTCTGATATCCAGCTAGAAATAAAGTTATTCCAAAACTTTTTAAACGAAATAGAAGAACTTAGGTTAAGCAAGCAAGCATTGGGAACATTCGCTCCGTTGATGGCTGACCATATGTTTCGGGAAGAATGTTATTATCTAACGAAGTTAGCACAATCCGCGAATCTTGATATGCCAAACTGTAATCCTTCAAAACCCCGATTAGAAGATTAATTGATAAAAGTGCTGGGGAAACAAACCCTCAGCACTTTATTCATTTTATTCTCCTAAAGAAATGCTATTCATATTTCCTTTTCGCAGCTTTATTACCACATTTACGATGGCAGCCAGCCAAAGAAGAGACAGGCAGAGATACGTATAAATGCTTGCGGTGTGGGAAATGTTCATTGTTCCAAGAAGTGTTCTTATATTAGTGATAATAATAATCCCTCCAACCAAAACTCCTAAAAGTTTGGTTGGAATAATCCGGACAAGCCATGCTGCGATTGGGGCAGCGATTATACCGCCGATCATTAACGCAAGCACCCACTGGATATTAATTTCTGTCCATCCTAATGTGATAAGGAAGCCTAATGTAGAGGATACTGCAACTGCGAACTCACTTGTATCAACAGACCCGATTACTTTTCGGGGCTCCATGCTGTTGCTCGTAAGTAAGACAGGTGTAGCGATTGGTCCCCAGCCTCCACCTCCAGTTGAATCCATGAAACCTGCAATAAATCCAAGAGGCAGCAGCTGTTTTCCTGAGATGTTTTGTTTAGTTGCAGCAGTTTGTTTGAAAATAAGAAAACGGTAAATGACATAGAAGCCTAATAGAAGGAGAAAAAAAGAAATATAAGGTTTTATCAGGTTCCCCGGTATACTTCCTAAAAAGCAGGCCCCTAGAAAAGCTCCGATGGAACCAGGCAAAATTAATCTTAAAACTACTTGTTTATCAACATTTTTAAATCGCAAATGTGAAACGCCAGACGCCGCAGTTGTAACTACCTCTGCCATATGAACAGATGCTGAAACCACTGCTGGTGCAATCCCGTACATGAGCAAAAGCGAGGACGAAGTAACCCCATATGCCATTCCTAAAGAACCATCCACCAACTGTGCCGCAAGGCCAATAAGTGCCAGGACAACCAACCTTCTCAAAGCAAACACTCCTTTTTTTATTTAAACCTGAATAGAATAGATAAAAGGATTTTTATTTAACTGATTGTTGACTAATCTAATCAAGTTTTTAACCTAAATTATGTCGAAAAGGATGAGTGGGTTCTTTATGACAGTGAAAATAGGCATTTAACCTATATTCCAGGGGGGTTCAAATGAAAATCTCAACCAGAGGAGAGTATGCCTTAAGGGCTTTAATTTATCTCGGAACACGCAAAGATACCCTTACACCCATTGGAGAAATATCGGAAAAGACTTTGGTTCCTATTCCATACTTAGAACAAATTCTTTTACAGCTTAAGAGAAATAGTTATGTTGAAACCAAGAGAGGTGTAGGCGGAGGGTATAAACTAAGCAAAGAAAAAAACGAGGTGATTATCGGTGAAGTAATTAGGAAATTGGATGGCCCACTTGCACCTATGGGCTGCGTAAGTATTACCTCTTATGAAAGCTGCCCTTTAGAAGAGGCTTGTATGCTTAAACCCTTGTGGGCCTTAGTAAGAGATACGATTGCCGAGATGCTGGATCGAACAACCTTAGAGGATTTGATTAAGGGCAGGTTAAAGCAGGAATAAGCAAAAGGCTGCAAATGTCATGATATAAATACTTAGGAATAAAAAACTTTTTTAATCAAATCCTATCTTATTGGGAGGTGATAAGATGGCAAACCAACAAAACCGTAACCAGCAGGACAACCAAGTAACCGAGGGCATTAAGGAAACTGCGGGGGCTGCTTTCCATGCTGTTCACAGTGCATTAGAAACAACGGAGAATGCCGCAATGAGTGCAGTAGATGCTACATCAAACGCGGTAAACGCAGCCGCTGAAGGTGCAAAGAATATGGTTAACAAAAACGAAGAAAATGAATGAATCCTTCAATTTTCAGAGATAGGGATAAAATAAATTCCTTTTTTGACTGTCAGAATGAAGCATTTTATAATAATTAATGCAAGAACATTGTAGAAGGACAATAAGCAAAACCACAGGAATTTTCTCCCGTGGTTTTTTCTTTTTGCATATTTAAAGATTAGAGTGATAAACCTGATTCCTTTTTAAAACTCTCCGTCAAATGGTTGAAAAGGAATATTTAATCTGTTTTCTACCGCCCGAAGACGCTGATTTACTCTTTGCAGGCGCCGCTGAATCCGTTCAATTTCTTTTGATTGCCGTTCATTTTCTCTTTCAAGCTGATTCAGCCGACGGTTAAGCTGCTGCCATTGGGGCAACTGAAATAGTTGCGAGAATTGCTGTTGTCTGTTTGGATCGTAATTATAAAGTTCTGGCTGTACCAAATAGTTCATTTCATAATTTTGTTCTGGCTGTGCATATTGATTATAGTCATATTGCTCAGGCTGTACAAATGGATTAATGTCATACTGTCCTGGAGTCATATGATAATTTCCATAGTGATACATTTAGGCATCTCTCCCTTGGGTTAAATACCCTATAGATTATGTAGCCCGCAGAAGTATGAAACGGCATGTGCCCAGTATTTTCTTTAAACCTTTATAAACAGGGAAAAAGCATTCCATATGGATTCGCCGGACAATTTATGACTGTTTCTCTTCTATTTGCTTCCTTATCTTTTCAAGTTCTTTCAATGACAGTTCACCTAATGATTTTTTAATTTCTTCCTCAATATGTTTTCTGTTATTTTCTCTATAAAGCTCCCACCACTTGCGCAGGCCTTCAGTTTTATCAAGAATGTACTCAATGTCTATCTCTACTACTTCTTCATCTGAAATATAATTTAACACGGCACCCAACATTCGATTCAGATTTTCTACTTCAGAATTATTGTTTTTTTCGGTTTCAGGAAAAAGTTCTTTTACTTTATCTTCCGATATATCCTCACTGGCTGCGTTTTTTCTTGGCATTTTTCTCCTCCTGCTCGAATTCCCTCTAGTTGCCTTTAGTATTACCATTTGCTGATTTAACATTTTCTAATTAAACAGCAATACGATTGTTATTTTTCTATACTATAGGCAAACTAATGGAAACTATTTATGGAGGATATAATATGGGGAAGAAAAGTGAAAAATATGTATTAAAACTTCTTTTTGTCATAGGTATTGGTCTCTTTCTTAATTTAATAATAAAACCTCCAATTAAAGAATGGTTACTTGTTTTTTATTAAAAAGCTATTATGCTTCCTTCCTTGATAATGTTTTAGTCAAAAAAGGTTATTTAAAATACCCGATCCATTTATTTAAAACGTTTGACATAAGTGTTTTGTTTAGTTATCTTCTTTTTCCTGTAAGCTGTATTTATTACAATCAATTAACCCAAAAATCAGGAGTATTCGGTATTATTTTTAAAGGCTTACTTTTTAGCGCACCATCGGCTCTTGCAGAATCTTAGATTGAAAAAAACACGCAATTAATTAAATATAAAAAAAGCTGGACTTCGGTACACAGTTTTATTTCTATCTTCTTCTCTTTTGTTATAGTCAGATTTACTATGTCCTTCATTAAAAAATTTTCAGCAAAACAAGCATGATTAGCTAACTATAAAAAATGTGAAAAAACCAACACGCAGTGAGCTTCTTATAGCTCTCTTACCTGTTGGTTTTTTAATTTTTGGCTTTTTATGCTTGTCTCTTTATCTCCGTTCCAAGTACTTCCTTTGCAATGAATTTACATCGCATATAATGGAGGATTTTTGAGGGGTCAGTACCCTTCACTAATCAACATAGTTTCAAAAAAATGAGCTTTAATCAGTACAAATAAAATGAAATTAAAATAATGAATATTCCTGTTATCGTAAGGGTTTCTTGATTTTTCCTTTGTTTTCTTTTTCTACCTGCTGATGGATCTTGTGTTGCAGGTGTTCGTCTAGAAAAATTTCAGCTTGTGCGGAACCTATAAAACTTCTGCCGCCAAAATAGATTAATTTGTGAAGAGGCAGAGTAATATAGAAGCAGTAGAAACCCTGACAATAATCCCCATTTCCCAATGAATTCTGTTTCTAATTTAGCGTTTATTAAAAAAGTTAAGATTGGTAGCAAAAAGTAAGTTCCAACAATTAATAAACGCCTAACTTTAGTTTTTTTAGCATTGTTCTCCCCTCTTACTTTTAAAAAGATCATTTAATCAAAGGAGCCTGCATCACTTGAGGAATGGGAAAAATCACCTGAATGAGAGATTGAATGACTAAATTCACCTGAATGGTGATGATGTGAGTGATGGTGTATAGGATGATCTATTGCTTGAAAATTTGATGTGGCATCCATATCTGTTTTTAAACCATCAAAATCATTCTTTTTTGTAATTCTAAAGGTATTTTTATCCTTATCCGGCTGGTTAAAGAAACTCCAAATCATGCCTGCTATTATCAGAAAAAGAAATACATAAAATATGAACAAGTTCCATCTTCCTTTCTTGTTAAGGATGGGGGTATATCATTTATTATTTTATGAGGTAAATAAAAGACAAGTTCCTTATAATAAATTAAATCTAAACAATCCTTATATATAAATGATGACCTTTTCAGACTGCATAGAGGATTTTTGAATTTTAAAATTCAGCGGATCTACTATATAACCCGGATTTTTTGCCCAATCAATCATCTTTCCAAAGGAATCAGCTATCTCCATTACCGATTCCAAATGGTGATAATAAACATACCTTGCTGCGGCAATCTCCACACCAACCATATCATCAGGAATATTTTCAAGATTTGAAACGTTACAACCTACCAATTGAGTAAACTCCTCTCCACCTAATTGCAGGCAAATATCGTAAAAATACAGTGATATACGGTTTTCCATTTCATCTATTCGGTTTTGAATTCTCTGCCAGGATTTGGCATTTCTACAGACAAACCTCTCCAATCACTAATAACCTTCACTCCTGCAATATAAAATGAATTCTGTTCTATTACTTTCACCATACTTCCCCCTTTATTAATCTTGATAATTATCTTCTCTCCCATTTCTTTATTTCTTGGATAATTGAAGTAGAAATTAGTTTGAATTTTGCCTCAGAGCTCTTACAATTTCAAAATACTGTGTATCTCCTAAACCATAATCATCTTTGAATTCTTTTAGCAGGGCCGCAACAAGTTTTCTTTCCGGTACTTCTTTATGTTTCTGAATATATAATATAAGCTTACTGTCTTTAGTGAGATAGTTTAAATAAAGCTCGATACCTTTCTTTAATGGTTGAAGTTCTATATTCTCAGGTATAAATTTTTCAATTAAAACATGTTTATAAAGAGAATAATATCCCTCTGCTCTTAGTGTAAAAGAACTTTCAGGTTTATAATTGTCACCGATTAATTTAAGATCAATAGAATCGTGATATTTATTTTGGTCTAACCAGGCAAGTATAGTAAGGAGATTAATCTGACAAAACATGTCGGTATCAAACCATAATGAAAGATGAGTAAAGTTTTTGCAAAATAAAGGCTGCAATGGTTTTAGCGTAATATCATTATACTGAGCAGGAGTTACTTGATGAACCTTAGCACGTATTTTATTGAATTCAGATGAAAATATAGTATTACAAGTTTCACCACAGCACATAGCTTCATTAAAAGGGACCATTAATTGTTGATTAAGGAAATTTATCTGTTGGAAATGGTTGTACATTTCTTGTCCATTTAAAATATGCAGATTACTTTTCTGAATCATATCAACACCTCCAGCTTCACCGAGAATTAATTAATTTTTTGTTTAATTTTACATTCTTTAAACTCCTTTCATTTTCCTCCTAAACGTCCCTCTTTTGTTAAATAAGAAAAGCTGCCCTAAATGGCAGCTTCATCTTTCATTACATCTATTACGTTTATAAATCGCCTTTTTAAAATACGAAGAACAAAAGGCGCAAGCGCCCCGGTCAAATGATGAAAGGCTAAAATCGCCACGTCCTGTGGCAACGCCTTCCTGACCCACATCCTGTGGGCCCCCAACAGGCGTAAGACGAATCACGTAGGAAGAAATCCTGATTTCTGAAGTGATTTGGCTTATGACCCCGAGGGGCTGGGCGCTGGAGCTGGATTACAATAATCTAGTTCGAAGTTATCCACAAGGTAAAATCTATAATTTCCTAAACGACGAAAAAAACACCTTCCCAAAAGGAGGTGTTTTTACTTAATTTCTACTTTGAAGCTCTCTTCGTATTTTGTCTAAAAGGAACTGTTTCTCCTGATTCGGAACTCCTTCAACTAGCCTTGCAGCCATTACTGGCAGCATCCACTCATCAATACTTTTTACCGAAGTGTTTGTTGTTTTTGTATAAGCGATTAAATAGACCTTTGCAAATACTTTTCTTACTGATTGAATAATAAATTTAGTCACTTTTGGCATATCTGGCGGCAGAATAGAGTAACGGATAATTAGAAAGGTTCTTGCTACATCTCCACAAGAATTCCCAGAAGCACCGGTCATCCAGTCAAGTATCTTTGGCTTTTGATCATTCAAAATAATATTTTCAGTATGATAATCACCATGACAAACTTTATTATCAACTGGCAGTATTTTTAAATATTTAAGAATCTCTTCCTTTTCTATGTCGGTTAAAAGAGTGGTGCCAAGGATGTTCCGGGTCAGGTACTCCTTTTGCTCAGGTAATTTATTTGTAGAAATATTATGGTAAGAGGCTTGTAATTCCGCAAAAAGAGCAGCATTTTTCTTCAGAGAAAATGGCCGTGTAGAGATTTGCTGTGTAAAGCCAATGCCAGTAATTTTTTCACAAATAATGCCCCACTTTTGGTTGTATTCGATTAAATCTCCTAACCCAGGAGAAGGTATACCAAGCTGATTGATTACACTGCTTGTTTCATATTCTCTTTTAATAATATCAAACGGCACTTTTTCATAAAAAAGCTTTATTACCTTTTCACCTTTATCTCCCCATTCATATACTTCTGCGGTATTTCCTCTCCCTATAAGTCTCCCTACAGACATTGTATTATCTCCCTCTTTATTTTTTACAATAAAACGCATTTCTGTGATTTAATATATTCCTTTTATAAACCAGGTTTCCTTTAAATGAAAAATAGTAAAAAATAAAAAAAGAGCGACTTTTTTCGGTCGCTCATTCATAACTTATTTATAAGACAGGTTTATGCTAAAACAAGTAAATCCTCATGCTTTTCACTAGAAACCTTTAAAAATGCACTTTTAAGGTTATTCAAACACTCTTTTTTGATATTATCATCACAGACAAAATCAAAGCAAAGGTCATCCAGTAAAATTTGGTAAGCTCCTTTTAAAGAGGCATTAACGCTTCCAGATTCCTGCCAATTTTCCAGGGTATTCAATAATTCACTTTCAAAATATTCTACTGAACCAAATAAAAAAGTCATTAGTCTCTTCCTTCCGCAGCTAGGTTGGGAGCAGGATAGGCTTTCTCACTTTGTATAACCAAAACTTTAGTTAGTCAAAGTCAAAATACCTACTCTCTTCAACCTTTATTTTTAATTTTGATTTAATATCGACAAATATTTACAAGAAATTTTTATATTAGGTTTAAAGCTTTAATTATCTGGGTAAAACAAACTGTTAGTCACTCAGCCTAGAACATCTAAACATCTTTAGGGGGAATTTTCCATGAGCAGAAAGGATAAAAGAAGGTATACCGTCACAATAGGCGGGCAAAGTCAAACACAGCAGACAGTGATCATCGCTTCAAATGAAAAGGACATGTTAAAAATTATTCGAAAATATTACAACCACTTAATTACTGATGAAAAAGGAAAAGAGACAGGCAATATTTCCTTTTTAGAATCACCTTTAGCTTAATTATCTGCCCTTTGTACCGGTGTCATTATTGCACCCATGGATTCCAACAAAATCTTTGCATCTGAATTCAAATAACGAATCACTTCTTTTTTGATCAGCAGTTTTCCTTTATTCTTTATATAAACCTTTAATCCTCTTATATCAAACCTTGTAGCATATGTGTTAATAACGTTTATTTCTCCTAATTCCTGCCGCGTGAGTGTTTCAAAGTCGTTATCCAGATTTTTTACTAAAAACTCGAATAATTCCCTGGCATTTCTATTAAGCTTCCTTAAATGCTGGTGAAGATGAGCCATATTTGCTTCAATTAGCTTTCTTGTAGTGACAAAATCGGCTTCATCAGCACTTTTATTTATTTTTTCAATTACTTCCCTCATTTGGAACATTTAACTTCCCTCCACACCTGGTCCAAAAGACCTAAATTGGTATTTCTAAAAAAAGTCTACCAAAAAGTTTTGGCAGACTGAGAAGTTAATAAAACAGAAGTTTCTTGTCCCGAACTTTTTGGCGGCCCGACGATCATAGTAAAATTTACCTTAGACTCGTGGCTTTGCGTCCTTGCCTTTCAACAAGTTTGCCTTTTTCAGATAATTACTATTATCATAAATCTATTTTCCCGATTATTCAACAATATTTGACAAATTTTTAAAATAAATTTATATACTTATTTTTACAGCTGTTTTTATGCTCACAACCTTGAAAATATGAGATGTGGCCTCCTTGTAAGGTTTTCAGAATAATAGCGAAAACCAGTTCTTTTGGATACTCTTTTTATAGTACTGTCACTTTATATTATGGTTGATATTAATAACACATATTAAGGCCATATTTATCTTTTGAAAATACATTGCGTCTGAATTTTTTACTTGCTTGCTCCATACCTCTCCTTTCCTTTATTTCCTTTTAAAAACCACCAAGCTTCTGCTTCCCTTAATTGTTTATTGAATTTGGATCAACACAAAAGAGTTTTCATCTGCATACTGTTCCCCTATAGACTCTTTCACACAAAAGATTTACATCCTCCAAATATTCTTGCCAGATATTGCCCGCAAGATCTATTGACGGTCACACATCCTGTCCATAGAGCAAAAAAAGGACAGGTTGCGCAATTATTCTTTGAAGGTTTATATTCACGATACCCTTCTTTATCCGTGGTCTAAGAGATGTAATCATGTTTTCGGAATAAACCATCCTTCGCACGCGGTCATGTATAGAGTTGGCCGGGAAATTTCATTAAGTTCACCGTTCTCCCAGCGGAAAGCAATTGTATGGGAACGGCAATAAACAGGACCCCTCTACAGTATGAAAGGAGAGCATGTATGCTCTCCTTTTTTAATATAACTTCTCCAAGTGTTTTAAGCTGCAGATGGAGCTCTTAACATTTCACTAAGTCGAGAGAGTATTCGTTGGAATTCGCGAATAAAGTCCATCAATCTGTATAACCTATGCTGGAAATTTATTTTGTATACAATTAGCAGGATGATCCTAAGAAATTCCATTTCCCTTCACTCCCCGTTGAAGTTATATTAGGTGTTATTAACCACCACTCTTTATTGTTCTTTGTTAGTTAAAATATATACTTTTGTCCTGAATAATACATAAAAAAGAAAATATTTGTAAAAATTACTTTAAGTAAAAGTTATTTACAGGGAGTGGTAGGAATGACTGAAAAACCCGCACTATCTGCGAGTGAGCTTGCAACATTATGGATGACTTTTCAAGAGAAAACCTTTATTTTACGGTTTTTGGAATACATTATCCCTAATGCCGATGATGAAAAATCCTTAAAGATTCTGACTGAATTATATGGTCACCTTGATAAATACATAGAGAAATTAACCAACCTTTTTGAAAGTGAAGGAGCAGCTTTACCAATTGCTTTTTCTTCGAAAGATGTAAATGTAAATGCTCCAAAATTATTTGAAAATGGCCTTGATATAATGATCCTTCGAGAAATAAAGCAAATGAGTATGGGCTTGTATACATTGAATATGGGAATGTCCTTCCGGGAAGATGTTATAGATATATACAAGGATTTAACTTCAATCACACAGGAATGCTATAAGGACTGCATCCAATATTTATTGGAAAAAGGAATACTTACCAGACCGCCGCACATTCCTATGCCTTCTAATTATGAATTTGTGAATGATTTGAATTATTTAAGCGGATATAATCTGCTTAAAAAAGCAAGGCAGATTGATGCTCTTGAACTTGCGAACATCCACCACAACATGGAAACCAATAACGTCGGAATGACATTAATGTTTGCATTTTCCCAGGTTGCTAAGGATTCGGATATAAAAAACTATTTCCATAAAGGAATAGAATTATCGAGAAAAGTATTAAAAGCAAATACGGAATTTCTATTAGAAGACAATATTTCACCAACAGTAACTTCCATAGGAAACGCAACAAATTCTAAGGATAGTCCCTTCTCAGATCGCTTAATGATGTACTTTAATTATATGTTAGCCAACTTTACGCTTGGTGCAAATTCCTTTAGCTTTGCCTTTACACTAAGAAGTGACATAAAAGTAGAATTTGCATTACTTGCTAAAGATGTTGCAGGTTATATTGATGAGGGTACTAAGCTTATGATTAAGAACGGCTGGTTTGAGAAGCCGCCTCAAATCAGTTTATCTTATTCCTAAAAAGGAGAGGTTGTCCATTAACAGGACAACCTCTCCTTTTTCAAAATTAATTTTTCTCTTCAAGTAACCCAATAAGATGGGCTCCACTTTTCGGTGCAAAATACCCAGATTATTCCCGTCAATTATAAAAAGAAAAAAGACCACTTTGGCCTTTTGATTTTACTTCATTTATTTTTCCAGAGCATGGTCCAGGAATTTCTTCATCTTCTTCTGATACTCCTCTTCTGAAATAGTGTAAGCCTCCGTATGGCCTGCTCCATGGACAATCCAAATCTCTTTATCTTTGGTGGTGGCTGCGTCGTAAATTTCATGTGCCATTTCAGTTGGAACTAGGTCATCCTTATCCCCATGAATGATAAACAACGGTAATTTGTTTTTCTTTACGCTATTAAGCGCAGAAGCTTCTCCAAAAGTATATCCGGCTCTTACTTTTGTAATGAAGCTTGTAATATACATGATCGGAAATGCTGGAATATGATACAGGTATTTTAATTGGTGAGATAATTCAGCTTTAACAGTCGTATAACCGCTATCTTCGATAATACCTTTTACCTCAGGAGGAAGCTTTTCTCCGCTCGCCATAAGGACTGTTGCCGCTCCCATTGAAAAACCATGAAGGAAGATGGCATTTTCTTTCTTTTCATTTATTAATAAATGAACCCATTTTACATAATCTTTACGTTCATGCCAGCCATAACCAATATAATTACCTTCACTCATGCCGTGGCCCCTGGCATCCGGTTTTAAAATATCATATCCCAGATCATAGTAATATTTCGTAATTCCTGGCATTTGTTCGCTGCTGCCTTTATATCCGTGCGCCAAGATTACTGCTTTTCCATTCGAATGTTTGTTCTTCAAAAAGCGGGCCTTTAACTTTAAACCATCATAAGTTTTCATTTCGACGATTTCAAATTTCTGCTGGCCGGTCCATTTCATAAGTTCTGCCATTTTAACTTGCTCTTCTTCAGTTCGCAGCACACTGGCTGCAACTGCGCTACTTCCGCCGCCATGAAGCTCAGGTCCCTCCTGGCTTCGGTTGATTGCTATATTATAAAAATAATTGCCGGCTACTCCAAGGCCAATGGCAGCTACTAACACCACAGCAATGCCGGATCTTATCAATCTCTTTTTCAATTTCATTCCCCTTTGCCTACTTTTCTCTTTATCTATTTTCAAGGCCAAAAAATTTTTAACATGGTTCCTATTTGTTTTTATAGGATTTGTAAAGATACCAGTCACTCCATCCGCCTGTTAAAACAGCGGTTAACATAATAAATATAAAGCTGGGAGTTCTTGCTTGCAGCCACTTAAAAGAAAGTATCTATACGAAATACCAATCCCATTGTTAATAGTCCGAAAAGAGTCTAATAAAGTAGTCTTTCATCCTGCGGCTACATTTTTATATTAAAAAAACAGAAGTAAAATTACTTCTGTTCCTGAAGCTCCATTTTTTTAATTAAAAACTCGATCGCTTGCATTTCTTCTCTAGTCAGGTGCTGCCCTATTTCTGGATTCATTAAAATTGTTTTTGCTTGTTCAATTGTCACTTAAATCTCTCCTGTCTTTATTTCCTATTTTCTATCGGCATAAGATATCTAATTTTAAAGTGTTAAAATATGGTTGAAATTTTTCTTTCATCAATTGGCTGTTTAGGTGTCTATTAAGAGAGCGCTTTCAGCTTTTTATATGCTTTTTTAGGAATCTAATTTTTTCACTTCTCATTCCTAATACCACTAAGTAATTAGCCTTTCTTTACTATCACTTCTCCTCTAAAACTTCAGTAAATCTAAAATCCTATTTATTTTAACACAACTAATTACTTTTTTCGACAATAAATTGCAAATTTCTTACCAGACAAAGGGACTTTTCCCCTAAAAAATAACGTATTTTGATGAAATTTTTTTTTAAAAAAGGAGCAAATTTTACCAAGGAAATTTATTCCTTTTGTTTAATTATTAAGAGAAACGAAAAAGGAGGAAAGATAATGAAAATGAAAAAGCACTCAAAAATCGCTGCGTCCTTAGCCCTTACAGGAATTTTAGTATTACCGGCCGCTGTTTCAGCTAAGACCATTCCCTTAAATGTGTCTGATTCACAAAGCTATAACACAAGCGGTACTATATTAAAAACAAGTGATTCGAGACTATCAAAAGTAAGCAAAGAACGAGGGCCGGCAAATCCCCATTATAAAATGAATGTTTCTTATGACTCGAGCAAACACCAAGTAACCGGCTCATTAAATGTTGCCTTTGAAAACAATTTGAAAATCGATTTAGATGAGTTATATTTCAATTTATGGGGCAATGCTGACATGTTTACTGAAAATGGCGGAGGAATGGAAGTATCCAATATAAAAGTAAACGGTCAGGAGGCAACATATAAAACAAATGGAACAGCCTTACATATTACAGGTATTTCCGTTAAGAAAGCAGCTCATTCGGATGTTAGTATGGATTTTACTGTAACTCTTCCAAATCAGCAGGACCGGTTTGGCTGGTATAAAAACACTGTTTCACTCGGAAACTGGTTCCCAATTTTATCAGTCTACGATAATGAAGGCTGGAATGTGGACCCTTATTACAATTACGGTGAATCATTCTATTCCTTAACTGGCGACTTTGATGTAACTGTTACAACAGAAAAAAATCAAATCATTGCAGCAACCGGAACAGAGATTGGCGAAGCTAAAATCACTGATAATCTGGCAACCCACAGATACAAAGCACATGATGTTCGTGATTTTGCTATGCAAATGGATCCGGGTTATCATGTTAAATCAGCTAATGTCAACAATACTAAAATCAATGTCTATTATACGAATGAACAGGCTAAATACGCTGATTCCATGCTTGAATCGGGGATAGACAGTGTTTCATTGTTCAGTGAAAAGTTCGGTGAATACCCATGGCCGGAATTAGATATCACTGGAATGGAAGGCTGGTTTGGCGGGATGGAGTATCCTCAATTGGTCATGATTAGTATTCCTAGCTCCAGCCCAAGATCACAAAACTGGGTTAAATCTGTTACCGCTCATGAAATTGGCCACCAATGGTTCTACGGTATTATCGGGGATAATGAGTATGATGAGCCTTGGCTTGATGAATCCTTCGCAAGCTTCTCAGCCGCCCTGTATGATGAAACACTTGACCAGTTAACCTCACAGCCTGCTAATAACACTTATTATCACTTGTCTTCGCCTGTTTCCGCATTTACCGCTAAGGCCAATGAGGGCGGTATTAGCTATTATTATGGAATGATTTATGGATATGGCTCAAGAACCCTTAATGATTTAAGATTAGAACTGGGTGATGAGCAATTCTATCAATCTATGCAGGCATATTTTAAGGAAATGAAGTTTGGCGTTTCTACAACAGCTGATTTCATGAGAGTCATGCAAGAAACTTCCGGCAAAGACCTGAGTTCATTCTTTGAAAGCCATCGGGTTTTTGTAAGTGACCAGGAATAATCATGAATAGGCCCCAGTGTTTTTACTGGGGCTTTAAAAAACATCTTTGACCTTTACTTTCCATATCATATGGTCATACCCTTCGCCCCAAAAATCCTTTAACAAATAATCCGGTTCCCCAAATTTCTTATTCCAAATTTTTTGGGCATTACGGTAGCCGCTATCTAAACAAAACTCCTCGATTCCCTTTTTCATTAAAGTTAGGTAAATTTCCCTCAATAATAAATTTCCTACCCCGTTCCTTTGATAGTCTGGATGAACAAAAACCGTTCCTACCTCTGGAAGATCTTTTAATACATTGTTGGTACAGGTTTTGATTAAATTACTTGCCGGCCCATATTCAATGGAACCAATGATAATATCCCCTTCTAAAGCAAACAAAAAATACCTGTTTTCTCCATTACTATTAATATCACTTTCCAAGTATGCTTTCTTCATCTCAATCTCTTGCTCTAAATCCTCCAGGTTATCCCCTATGCCTTCTTTATTAAAAGTATCGGTAATCACAATTCTAAAAAAATGATTTAATTGTTTAAAGCTTTCGATACTCGGTCTTCTAATTTCTAACACTTCACTTCCCCCTTTACGATTTCAGGAGTCTATCAATTAACAAATCAATTAAAAAATAGGCCAGGGATAAACCTACAACAAAGCAAAGGAATTTAAGAAGGTGGGTCCTCCATTTCGTTCTATCATTAGAATAAACTTCAAGGAAGGTTAAAATGCCTAAAATGAAAATAAAAACATAGTTTGATATATTAACCACCCTTCTTCCCTTTATACATTCTTATTTCTATATTAAAAAGGTGATTCCTCTAAACTAAAACATTTGATATTTAAAAATTGAAAACAATCACTTTAGACTATTACTAGGAGGGATATTATGCTATTAACCAAAATGAAGAATTATTCTTTTAAAGACTTAAATGGTAATACCGTGGCCATCAGTGATTATGAAGGAAAAAACACATTAATATTTATGTGGGCTTCCTGGTGACGCTGTCGTGCTCAACTGCCAGGCTGGCAGGACTTTTATGAAAAATATATGGACAAAGATTTCGAGGTTTTATCGGTTTCCTCTGATTTACAAGGCGCTGATGTTGTAAAACCTTATGCAGCGGCTACATCATTTACTACTGTTATAGATAAGGATAATTCTTTAGCAAATTATTTTGGATTTAAAATTGTACCAAATGGAATATTCATCGACAAAGATGGGGTTATACGGTTAATTAAACAAGGGTTCCATGTCACTAACCACGAACATCTTGAAGCTGTGGAGAAGTTAATAAACGGGAGCTAAGAGACGGTTGTTTTGGATGATGAATATTATAATCCAGCTAATCTCGCTAATGGCATAGAAACACAACTAGCGGAAACCAAGTTTAAGCTCGGAATGGAATATTTAAATAACGGAAAGAAGGAAGAAGCATTAAAAGAATTAGATGAGGCTCTTCTTCTCGATACCGATAATTTTTTAATTCGAAAGCAGCGATGGTATATCCGTTACCCTGAAAAATTCTCCCCTGCTATTGATATAGAGTGGCAGCAGGAACAAATTAAAAAAGAAAAAAAACAAGAACAAGAATCCCTTTTAAAGGATGGGGTGACTTGTGGTCCGGAAGGCTGCCTTATACCCGGAACAAATACTGAGGCAAAATAATGCCTTCTGAATTTATGAACTTAAGTTCTGATTAGCTAAAAAACTATTCCGCAAAATGTGGAATAGTTTTTTAAATTATTCTTTATTAAAATCAAGGATTCTTAATGGATTACCGGAATGTTCTTTATAAATCGCATAACGTCGTGGAGGAATATCCACTGGTTCCTTTACAAATTCCTTGTTTTTAAAATAAGTAAGCTAATATGACTACAGGTGCAATCTATCATCACTTTGGTCACAAAACAAGCCTATATGAAGTAAAAAATTTCTAAAGTAAAATCTTGAACAGATGTTTGAAGATGGATGAAACGTGGAACAATGTGTTCATTAAAGTATTATTTTTTAAAACTTTAACACCCTCTTAACTTTGACTTAAAAAACTTGCTTTATAATAACATTATTGAATAAGTATCTTAGGGGGATTTGTATGTACTTAAGAAAGCTAACTGAGGACAGGTTCATAACTGTTGATTGCTACACTGATGGCATTTTTCAAACCTTAAAAGGCCGCGTACACAAGCTTAATCCGATTGACCAGATTCTTTCGCTAAAAGATGAGAATCATAGAGTGTTTTCTATCCCTCTATCCGGAATTAGAGATATATATTAAGAATTTACTCCTTTTCTATTCCCACACATACATCACATATTTCCTTCCAGCAAAACTAGCTTAAATTTTTATATAGATTAGCGTTGTTCAAACTTCAATGCACAACAACCAGGAATGGTATGCCCTATACCAGCTGCCCGCGATAAGGAAGTATGAACAACAGTATTTATTTTATGATTTTCTTTTAAAAATACAATGAACAAATTAAGAACATTTCTTTAAAAATTATTTCTAAATTATAGATTTGTTTGTTTGGCCTTTTAAATCTTCTGCCTTTTTTACCAGGAACTGAAGAGATGATGATTTCTTCTACCGCACTTTCCTGTTTTTCTGTTGCTTTTAACCTAAAACTTGTATTTTAGTCTGCTCCCTTGCAATATGTAGAGTTTCCTCAATAGATGAGGCTATATGTAGCTAGGCTGCCGCCATTTCTCCGGGAGTGGCATAGACCTTTTCAATGGCGGCAGCTGCATTTTAAACTTAATGAGGAATTTATTATAATGCCTTTTTGGCTATGTTTTCTTCAATTTTTCGTTCAATCATTTCTAATGCCTTTTTATCATTTTCTAAATTAATTTTATTGGCGTTTATTAATTCTTTAAATGCTAATTTACGTTTTCTCATATACATCCCCCTCCTCGTTTCAATTATATAAAAGTAATTTAGTGTAAAGCTTATTAAACGGTTACAATTATTCGAACATTGAGAAAATATACAAGATTAATAGAAATTCAGCCAATGATTTCCTTTCAACATAAATTCTTCTTTATTTCGTTAAACTTAAATAACTTTCCTTTATTGTTTAAATCCTTCCTGATAATAACAAAATAAAATAATGGATTATTAATAGGGGGAATTAAAATAAATCATACTCCTGGAATGAAAAAATCTTTTTGGGATTTCCACCATGCTTTTCACCACCGTACAGAAGCTTGGAAACAAGAGGTTTTATTTACCTGGGAATGGTGGCTGGGTATTCTTATATCAGTCCTTCCTTGGCTTCTTTGGTTTTTATTCAGAAAAAAGGATAGTACAGACAGGCTATTATATGCAGGATTTTTTGTCGCGCTCATTTCATTAACCCTTGATAATATTGGTGTACAGGTATCTGCCTGGAATTATCTTAAACCCGTTACTCCGGCTATTCCTTCTTACCTCCCGTATGACTTTACCTTATTACCAATAACAATAATGTTTTTAATTCAGTTTTTTCATAACCGAAACCCTTGGATTATTGGGATTATATTTAGCCTGTTAACTGCTTTTGTGGGCGAGCCTATTTTTAAATGGCTGGGAATCTATTTTCCAGTTCATTGGAGAAGTTTCTATTCTGTCCCTTTTTACACCGTTATTTATTACCTTGCATACAAACTGGCGAAAAGAAAGAAATTTAATGTGCTTTAAATCAGTGTTTCTACTTTCAAAAAACTAGCTTGCGTATTAAAAGTCCATATCGGGAAATGATTATAATTAATTCATTTTTTTGGGAGGGTAAGTATGACAAGTGCCTTCGAAGCTATTACAGCTATTTTAAAAAACTTTGTCGATGAAGAACCTAAACCCCCATTACATGTGGGTGAAGTAATGGATTTATGGACAGCTTATACGGCATTTAACGAAGCACATGTACTTTATCAGGTGGGAATCAATACCACTAGCGATACTGAATTAAAAAATGCTTTAAAAGATGCCTTTACTTCGAGTGATGCCGATACAAAGAAGATTGAAGCATTTCTAATTAAGGAAGGTGTCCCCCTTCCTGCTGTTAGCTCTCCTAAACCAGTTTCAGAGTCAGAAGCCATTCCTGAGGGAGTAAAACTAACAGATATAGAAATCGCCAATTTAATTTCTGTTAAAATAGCGACCTCTGTCGCATTTTGTGCACAGGCTATGAGTAAAACAGTAAGGGCAGATGTAGGACTAATTTTCCTGGGAGTCCAAATCAATTTATTAAAATATGGTGCTCCTTTTAAGAATCTTATGAAACAACGCGGCTGGTTGAAAATGCCTCCCCCTTACATACCTCCTGGATTACCGGAAAGTTAATCTTTCCGGTTTTTTGTGCAAAAATACAGAAAAACTGTCTAAATATGGAGATAAATAAAATCAGGTTTTGTCGCTATATGCGCTTCCCCCGGAAATAATTATTTCTTTCAGCAACTAAACCCAATATCCTTCTTGCTAAAGAACCGGATGATAGCGACCTCTCTTCATTATCTTCTCTTGGTAAAATTTCAGTTTTTTATTTTCATTGTCTTGAGTTTAACATCATTCATTCATCAAGACGTATTTCTTACTCAGAAAAATCAATCCTCCTAAAGTAGATCTGTTTTATATAAAAAAGCATTTTTTGAAAGAAAAATATTATTTTTTAGCTGAAATTTTATAGATTCAACAAAAATTCCTATCTTTTCAAAAGAATTGTCCGCCTTTTTATTTTTGGTGTATGACTTTTTCAACTAAATGCACGATTTTTCTAACTTAATGCACGATTTCCCAAACTAAATGCACGGTTTTTCAAACTAAATGCACGACTTCTACTTGAAATGCCAGAGTCTAATGACTTATACCCGTCTTAGAGTGCATGAGTTTTATGCTTCCCCTTTCCAGGTATATTACGATCAAAACATCTTTAGTCATGGAAGGAATAACATAATTTCCATAAGAGATACTAAACCTATCTATTTGGATTTGGGAGGTATTACATTGAGTAACAATGAAAATACTTTATCGTTTTTTGCTCTTGGCGGTATTAATGAAATAGGAAAAAATATGTACGTGGTTCAATATGCCGATGATATTGTCATTATTGACTGTGGGGGTAAGTTCCCGGATGAAAGCCTGTTGGGAATTGATTTGATTATTCCGGACCTTGCTTATCTGGAAGAAAATCAGGATAAAATTCGTGCGCTCATTGTTACACATGGACACGAAGATCATATAGGAGGGATTCCTTACTTTTTAAAAAAATTAAATGTTCCTATTTATGCTACTCGCTTCACACTCGGTTTAATTGAACTGAAATTGGAAGAGCACAAGCTTACAAGAGACACAAAGTTAATTACCATTAACTCAGAATCAGATCTTGAACTTGGCCAGATCAACGTTACTTTTTTCAAAGTTAGCCATAGTATCCCTGACTGCCTTGGAATTGTTTTCCATACACCTGAAGGAAACGTTGTTCATACAGGGGATTTTAAATTTGATTTAACTCCGGCAAATGACCAATATTCGGATATTCATAAAATGGCCGAGATTGGCAAAGAAGGTGTGCTGGCCTTAATATCTGAAAGTACCAATGCTGAGCGTAAAGGACTCACGCCGTCAGAGCAAATGGTTGGAGACCATGTATACGAAGCATTTGTGAAGGCTGAAGGGAAAATCTTTGTCTCGACCTTTGCTTCTAATGTAAATAGAGTACAGCAGGTTGTAGACGCTGCTATAAAAACCAATCGGAAGCTGGCATTGCTTGGACGGAGTATGGTAAATATTGTAGGTGTTGCTATGGAGCGCGGTTATATTAATATTCCGGAAGGTATGCTGATTGATGGGCGTGAAGCCGATAAGCTGCCACCTGAAAAAGTTGCCATTCTATGTACAGGAAGCCAGGGAGAGCCTATGGCTGCGCTCTCCCGCCTTGCAAGCGGAAACTATCGCGATGTAAGTATTTATCCAGGGGACACAGTTATCCTGGCGGCATCCCCAATACCAGGGAATGAAAAGGGTGTTTCCCGTATCATCGATAATCTTTTCCGCCTCGGTGCTAATGTGATATATGGATCAGGAAGCACTACTGGAATGCATGTGTCCGGGCATGGTTATCAGGAGGACTTAAAGTTGATGCTTACATTTATGCAGCCTAAGTATTTTATTCCGATTCACGGGGAATATCGGATGCTGCACCATCACCAGCTTTTAGCAGAGTCCGTTGGCGTGGAAAAAGGAAACACCTTTATTATTAAAAATGGTGATGTAGTTGATATTGAAAACGGAACTGCCCGCCAGACTCGAAGCATTCCGGCCGGAGACACGTATGTTGATGGGATGGGTGTTGGGGATGTCGGAGAAATTGTACTCCGTGACCGCAGGCAGCTTTCGGAGGACGGCATGGTAGTCATTGTCCTAACAATAAGTAAAAATGATAGAAGAATAATTCAAGGACCTGATACCATTACTAGAGGGTTTGTATATGTGAAGGATTCGGAAAACCTTTTAAACGAGATCAACCGACTTGTAAAGAAAACCGTTAATGACCTTGGAGCAGAGAATGTACGACAGTGGAATGTCATCAAGCAAAACATTAAAAAGTCAGTTGGGCAATATTTATTTGCCCAAACGAAGAGAAAACCAATGATCCTGCCAATCATCATAGAGATATAAGAAATCGAGTCAGGCATGAAATAAAATGCCTGTCTCTTTTCGCAATAATTCATTCTGATGTGTGCTTTCCACTCCAATCAACATCGGGTATATTAATAATGAACTTTACAACAGCCAAACAAATAAGACTTCCCTTTTTGGGAAGTCTTTTATTTTTGCTGAAGGTTCCTGATTCTGAACTCCAGACGATCTATTTCTTGTGGTAAGGATTCAATAAGGCTGTGATATATTTGTCGGGCATCCAAGGACACATCCGGATAAATGAGTTTAATAGCATCAGGTCCCCGTTCTTCTAATAGCTTAAGACGCAGTGCCGTTTCCTCAAGTGCTATTTTTAGATTTTCTAGTAGGCTTGCCATTGATATATTCCTCCGATTTCACTTCTTTATTATAGAGGAAACTCTACTCTTGCTTCAATAACAAAAGGCTTCCAATTATAATATTAAAAATAAATATTTTGTCGAAAAAGGTTTAACCTATCCCTCTCCCGGGTACATAGATATGTTAGAAGGAGAAGGTGTAGTTGAAATGTTTAATTTTAGCAAAGTAACGAAAAAAATAGAAACAAAAAAAGTAGAAATGGCCGAATATATTACAAATGTTCAAAGCATGAAATATCCAAATAAGCTTGGCCCTATTTCTGATATTTTGAAAGAAGAACGTGTTAAAGTCATTGGTTTATATGAGGAAATTCTTTTAGAGGATTTAGATACTGCCTTGAATAAAATTACAAAGTGGGGACAAACCTCTGGAGCTTTATGTGCTGAACTTGGAATGTCCATCAGCATGGCTCTTGATGAGGTTAATTATTACAGAGAAGAAATGTCGAATATGATTTTAGAGGTAACCCAAAAAGATGGCATTGACTTTCAATCCTACCATCAAGCTCAGTTAATCCTCCAAAAAATTATCGATCAAGCGGCTCAAAGCTTTAGTATGGCGTTTGTTGAGCATCATAATGATATGATGAAAAAAGCCCGCCAGGAAATTGAGGAATTATCTGTTCCTGTGGTTCCGCTGGAGAAAAAGGTAGCCGTTCTCCCTCTGATCGGAACAATTGATACTTACAGAGCAAAGCTTTTAATGCAGGAATCATTAGAAAAAAGTTCTAAATTGGGAATTTCTTATTTTATTTTAGATCTATCCGGGGTTCCTATCGTAGATACTATGGTGGCCAACCAAGTATTTCAGGTAATAGATGCATTAAAATTATTGGGTATAAAGGCAGTGATAAGCGGGATACGCCCAGAAATAGCACAAACCATGGTGGCTCTGGGAATTAATTTTAAAAACATACAAACCTATTCTACCTTAGAACAAGCATTGCAAGAATATAGACGGAATGAAAAAAACTTCTAAGAACAAAAGGCGCAAACGCCCTGTTCAATGATGAAAGGCTAAATACGCCACGTCCTGTGGCACCGCCTTTCTGACCCACGTCCTGTGGGCCTCCAACAGGCATAAGACGAATCACGTAGTCATCCTCGGAAAAGCTTAAAGCTTTTCCTTCGTGCGATGCGGATGCTTCCGAAGCGTTTCTTGTCCTGATTTCTGAAGTGATTTGGCTTATGAACCCGAGGGGCTGGGCGCTGGAGCTAGATTACAATAACCTAGTTCGGAGTTATCCACAAGGTAAAAGTATACAATTTCCTAAAAGATGACAAAAGCCAAAGGAGAAAATCCTTTGGCTAATTTTTAATTTCCATTGGTGGTTTCTGACTTCAAGTATTATATCGATCAGCAGTAATCATATGACATCCTTTTACTGTAGGATGATGCCGTAATTGCAGTGATAATTTGTTAAGGATAAAGCTTATCCCTAATTTCTTTTACCCAAACTATAATTCCATTAATAATCACGGTTTCTCCCATCATTTCTGCCTGAAATTGGAGAATGATATCATCGCTGGTCGTCAGCCTTATATTCGAAAGAAATCTCAGTCCACCCAGTCCCATATCCTCAATAAGTACTTCTGTTTGGCCAAGATTCATATTTTTTCCTTTAAAAAGCGTAATAGTCATCTGGGCGCATAAAGGGTATGGAAATGGAATACGGAAATATTCTCTTCTGTTTGATAATTCATTATATTTTCTTCAGTCATCCTTATATCTATTTTTCCCTTATCCAAAATGCTTTCAAATTCAAGTATGGGTAAAGGCTTGCTAAATAAATAACCTTGGATTTGATCATATTTAAATTTGGACAATACAATTAATTGTTCTCTCGTTTCCACACCTTCTGCAACAACCTTTAACTTCATTTGGTGAGCTAGCTGGTAAATTGTCTCTGCAATTAAGGCATCTTCGGAACTGCTGGTTATATCCTGGATAAATTGCCTGTCCACTTTTAAGGTGTCTATTTTGTTTTTGAACCTCTTTAGGTAGGATAACGAAGAGTAGCCCTGCCTAAAGTCATCTAATGAAATATGTACCCTATTTCTTTAAGCTTGTCACGTGATTCTGAAACAACCTGTTCATTTTGCAAAAGAGAAGTTTCAGTTATTTCAATTTCAAGCCAGTTAGGTTCAATCTCTGCAGCTAAAATGGATTGTTTAATATTCACAATAAAATCTGTGTCCATAAACCGTATAGCGGAAACGTTAACTGAAATGGGAATCTTTTAATAAAAAACTATAGCAATAAACAATTGGTGGGGTTTTCCCATAAAAAAACGCACCTTAAAGGTACGTTTTAAATTAATTCTTTATAAGATAAACATCCCACTATTCCACTTGCAATTCTTAAAACCACACAGCTCCTGCCACGAAGAATAATACCTATTTAGGGAAAGTTCTTCCGACAATAATAGGTGACGGAAGACTGATGATATGTTTTCATTTAAAGATTACATAAAGGATTATTGCCCCTATAACAATGATACCGCCAATAGTAGGATTCCCATACCAGGTTCGATTCCATCCATCATCCGTATTAATTTGGCTTTTTTCATTTCGTTCCTTTAATTTTGTCATTATTTCCACCCTTATTTTTCATATATACAAGATGTGAAGGTAATCAGAAATAAACCAAAAACAGATAATACCCCACCTCCAACTAAAAAGTTATTTATATAACTTTTAATGATGACATGATATAGTGATGGGTCTGCTCTGTTTGCTAACCATGTTTCAGCCAATGAAGTACCAAAAGATACGCTATTAAAAATCATGATAAAACCTGCAAGTCCCGCTATCACGCCAATAAAAATAATTAACACATAATGTTCTTTAACCATCAAACTCCTCCACCTTGATCACTAGCTACTATTAGATATCCTTCGGATTTAAAAAGTAAAAGTTGTTTTATTTGTTTATTTTATTAGAAAATAACTTATTGCGGCCATTAAAATACTGGGCAGTCCTATTAATAAAATGGAATTCGTTACGAAGTATCTTTTGTTTCTATCTTCCTCTGATTCAGAATTTAGATTTCTTCCCATCCTATCACCATCAACAAATGCGCCCGAAAATAAAGCTCCGATTATGAGACTCAATCCTGCAACCGCCCCAGTAATTTTATACAATAAGGTAAAATCGCTTAGAAATACCGATACAAGAACAGCTGCCAATACTATAGATATCCCAATCAATATCTTATTCATCTTCAACACATCCTTATATGATTTTTTAATTACTTTAAATAAGTCTGATACCAACAACAGTCTGTTGTTTTGACCACATTTAGTTCCAAGTGTTGATTTTAATTACTTTTATACAAAATGTTTCCAGTTTATTATATCATTTACTAAATATTTAAAATACGTATTATTTCACTTAAAAAAGACCCCAAAATGAGGTCCTAAATAACTTTTATTCACCATCCTAATCCATCACCTTTTCCACCCTTTCTGGAACCGAAGGAACTTCGGTTTTTAAACCATTGGGCCTAGATGGATCGTTGATACATTCATGAAAAATTTCTAAATGCATTATAATTATTCTTACACGTTCCATTGTTATCTGAAAAATCTCTACATACTTTTTAACACTTGCCAAGGTAACTAGGACATCCTTCATCAATTCATTCATTTATTTTTTCTGATTTACTTAACTCTAAACCTTGTTAGTTCTGTCTTTATATCCCTATCACGAAAAGTAATTAGTTAGTTCCCATCCATCTAAACCATCTGCCATGGCCATCGGTTTCGGCAATGGTGTGTTCATGCATCACCCCTTTAATATAATAATCAAGATGTAGGTATTTATCCTGGATGTTATTATAGATGTGAAAAACATCCCGTTTTTTTCCAATAGAATCAACTTTATTTAAAAGTAACACTTTTGTCTCTGCTGACATTTGATTGGCTACATGAGTATGGTAGATACAAACAGTATTTTCCAATGATACCTTTTCTGCATATTTATTTAATAACGTAACCCCATCGCCTTCAATTAAAGAGACCGGATTGTCAAGAAAACAACTGGCTGCTTTTTCGAACATCATCAATCTTTCTTTATGCTCTGGCCATATCAATGATTTCAGCCACAGCCTTTCATTCTCATCGGTCAGATCTACTGCATTTATATCGAAACCGATTCTTGAAGCTACAGGCGGAGGAGTCTGATTAATAAATGGCAGGTTTTCTCCTTTTAACTCTGAAGCCAGATGTAATTTAGAACTCTTATTGCCAACAACTTCTTCATAATTGGTATACGAGTATGAATACTTATCCCATAAAAGCTGTAGTCCTGCACTCGTTCCAATTTCGAAGATAGCCAGTGGCTTTTTCGTTTTCTTGAAAATGAAGCAGAAAACAGGATAAAGGTAAGCGCATCTCCGGACCTCATTTGTTTGAACAAGCTTTGTTTGTAAAAGCGAAATGATTTCATTCTCGTATTTTAAGCAAAAATCTTTAAAGTAAGGAAATGCTCCTTCTGGCATCCTAGCCCCATCTATACTAGGATAGAAACCTTTTAAATAATGTTCCATTCCTTTTAGCAAAAGATAATGCACCGCTCCAAAAAGTAAATTGGGAACGGGCTGTCCGCTTCTTGAGTAGGTACATAAATCTAGTATTTGTTCATCCTTTGCAATTTTTAGTGATAAATATTCGTATAAATGGCTCGAGCCTTTGCACTCGTTTTCAGCAAAGTTTAAAAACTTTTGGGATATCTCTTCCTTTTTTAAAGGCATTACGCTTCCCCCATTAGAGTGAGAATTATTTTGCAGATCAGAGTTTTAATGAAATTTCATCCAAATTTTGTATATGGAAAAAATTTTAATTAACTTGGAGGCAGTAATTTGAAGGTATTGCTGAGAAATGTCTTATTATTTTCGTTTATTAGTCTATAAGCTTTTATTTTAAATTTTCTTGTTTTAACACAATGCAACTACAAAACCTAATTTGTTTTTCTTTGCTTCCATTCCTTATCCCCCTTAAATCTTCGTTTTTGTTTTGATAATGGCTCGGGGATCATGGGATAAATCTGTTCTATATTCCACGAGGCCAATTTCGCAACCCGGTCCAATTTCCACTTTATTTCCACGTACAATTCCAGCCTTGGTATTTTCCAGATAGATCTCATCACCTTCAATGGTTTTTGTATCAAGGTATCCAGATCGTTTTGAAAGTGAAATATTGGTGAAAGGAATCAGCCAGGAACCTTTTTTTACCGTTATTTTGCCTCCTCCTATTTCTTCTGCAAAGCTATCACCGTAGCTCATGACGATTTTTACAGTATCTGCTGAAAGCAGTCCCTTAATTTCAAAACCCCCGCTTGAGTCAAACTTTTCATACTCTACATTTCCTTTAACCTTAATACCGCCCTTGATAATTGCGGTATCACCATAAAGACTGTCTTCAACCTCCAACGTGCCAAAAATTCTCATTTTTTCCAATTTCGCTTTGCCGCCAATCGTCATGGTACCCATCACAAGCATTTCTTTTGCTTCGACATTTCCTTTAACCTCTGCCTCACCGAGGATTTTTGCTGTACGAGTTTTAACGTTTTCCCTTGCCTCACTTGTTCCATAAACACGAAAGATTGAGCAATCAATATCATTTACGATATTTCCTTCACCCCTGATGCTTATTTTCTCGTAGTGCCCTCCAGGATAACTCCCCGATCCATTAATAATTAGGTTACTGCTATTTTTCATTATCTCTTCCCCCTTTTAAATCTTTACACTTTTATTAACTATTGCTTTTTTATCCTGCTCAAAATCTTCGCTGTACTCAACTAAACCAATCTGGCAATTTCGTCCGATCCTTACCTGATTCCCCCTTACCACTTTTGCAATAGTATTTTCCAGATCAATTTTGTCTCCTTCAATTAAGTCCGTTTCTAGCTGTGCTGTAAAAAGAGGCTTGATGATAGAATCAAAAAAAGAGCCTTTATGCTTAACAATTATGATTTGACCGCCGATCTCCTTTACCTTACAGGTGCCATAGATCTGAACCTTAATTTCATCTGCATTTAGTAACCCGCCAATATTAAATTGAGCTTCTGCACTAAATATTTCCGCCTCACAATCTTCCTCGACTGTTAGAGTTCCTTTAATGTTTATTTCATCACTTTTGATTCTTCCGCCTACCGATATTTTTCCGGAAATCTTTACATGTTCGGCATGCAGATTTCCGTCTATCTTCGCGGTCCCATCTATAAAAAGCGATTGGCTTTCAATCGTTCCCTTAAATTTGGCTTTACCATTTACTTTGAATTGCTCTGACTTAACGTTCCCGTTAACGGTACCGAAACCATTACTTTTAAACTCAACGCAATCAACATCGCTATTTACTGTACTAAAACCATTGAGGGTAACATGATTAAATTGCCCGCCATTTGATGCACCGAATCCATTAACTTCTAGGTCTTCTCTAACCTTCGTATCCATTTATATTCTCCTTTATAATAATTTAGCTTTTAATTCCTCCATGGAAGTCATAAGTGAAACCTGAGAAACTATTTTGGTTCCTTTTTCAACATAAATGTCTTCCGCATTCACCAGCAAGAAACATGAGGATACTCCCAGTTTACGGGTAATGAGTATGTCGCAGCTTTTTTGCTGGATGGACTGAGTATTAGCTTTTAAAACCTCTAGTACCGTTTTAGCTTCATCCAAATTTATATCACCGGATTGAAGAAGCTTTTCTAAAACAAATATCTCGAGCATTCTTAAAATATTAAACTTTTGGCCTCCTTTTTCATTTTCCATGTAAAAATTCATCACAGTTGTCGAAACAATGTTACGCTTTATAAGTTCGTCCTTTTCAAATTCCATATTTTTAATATTTGGTGAGAACATGTCAGCTAGTTCATCCAAAGAAAGATTTTCCTTCATGGTCTGGATTTTAATAATTCTTTCCAGAATCTTTTCTTTTGGAAAAAATGTTTCCTGGCCTGTAAAGGTTGATTTTCGTACAAACCACTCCTCAGGGATAAGATCTTTCCGCTTCCACCTGTATAGCTGTCCGTAAGAGATTCCTGCTAATTCTAATAGGTCTTTTTTAGAGATTAATTCCTCGCTCATCGTCATAACCCCTTTCTGTATAACAGCGTAACATAACAGTGTTACGCATGTAAAGAAAAATTGGAGAATTTTATTAACAGGGTAAATTCGCAACTCATAGGACAAAAAAAATCCTTTAAAATAAGATTTAAAGGATAAATTTTATCTATTTTTTAGGTTTTCAAATGAAATGATAAATGTTGTACCTTGATTTGGCTCACTTATAACGTTTATCGTTCCTTTATGGTTTTGGATTATCTTAAGACTGACCATCAGCCCCAACCCATTGCCGGTTGGTTTTGTCGTGAAAAATGGTTCTCCCAATTTTTTAACTTGTTCTTCTGTCATTCCGACGCCACTATCTTTGATTGTAACGTGAATGTTTTGGAATGTTTTCTCAATGGAAATCTGAATTTTCCCGCCTTCTGGCATAGCTTCGATAGCATTTTTTATTAAATTTAAAAATACCTGCTTTAATTGGTTTTTTTCTCCAGAAATTATGACTTCTTCTTCAGGAATCTGATATTCGATTGTAACATTCTTAAGCAGGGCCTCTGGATCAAGGAATTTTATGACACTTCTTAAAATACTTTTTATATCACAATCACTAAAGTAAATTGTATGGGGTTTGGCAAATACCATGAATTCACTTACGATAAAGTTGATTCTTTCAATTTCTTCAAGGATAGTATCTGCGTACTTATGCGCCTTTTCTTCCTCAGTTAAAAGCTGCACAAATCCTTTAATAGTTGTTAAGGGGTTTCGTATCTCATGGGCAATTCCGGCAGCCAGTTCACCTATCATCGAAAGCTGTTCTGTTTTCCGCAAAGTATCTTCCGTTCTCTTTTTTTCAGTTATATCATACTGAATGGAAACGTGCCTATAGCGCTTTCCATTTGCATCCATAAAGGGAACAATGGTTGTATCAAGCCAGTATTTTGTACCATCCTTTGCCTGATTTAGGATTTCTCCTTTCCAAACCTCTCCTGCTTCAATGACCTGCCAAATTTTACGAAAAAAAGAAGGAGGATGATATCCGGAAGCGAAAAAATCATGTTTTTGTCCTATCAGTTCTTCCCGGCTATACTTATATAGATTGCAAAAATTATCATTTACATATGAAATTCTGTCCTCACGGTCTGTAAAGGCAAATATGGTGGCTTCATTTAAAACTCTATCCAAGTCCGCCAATTCTTTAAGTGTCATTTGTAAATTCTGTTTGGATTCATCTAAAGCAAATTTGATAAATGACAATTCTTCATTGTAAAAATTCATTAGTGTTTTCGAAATCAGCTGGTACAAGTATTCAATTACTTTAATGGTATCAAAAAGGTCACTTATTGATATTCTATTTTCTCTTGCTTCTCTCTCCAACAGGTCCATAATGGATTTGCGGGTTAAATAAACTAAATTGATGGATTCATCAAGGGTGGCGTTGGAATTGATTAAATTAACACCCAAAACATCTGAAAAGGTAATCAGATTATTTTTGTTTTTTTCATTTTGGTTCATTAAAAATTCTCCTATAAAGATAAAGAGGTTTTCCTTTGAAACCCGAAGAGAATCCATTTGATTTAACAAGATGCTGTAAATGTTTTTGTCATTAATTGACTGTTTAAAAAAGACTCCGTTTAACTCTTTTATTTTCTTTCCAATATACTCTATTTGATCACTCATATTAGCCCTCGTTCAGTTATCTTTTTTTAACCTATATTAGACAATTTTCACTCTTTCTCCTTCTTTTTTCCTAATATTTTAACTTAATGATAAAAAAGTCATCAACTAGAAATATTAACAGAAATGACTAAAGTTCAATTATTAATAGAAAAAAACGCAGTCAAATAACGATGTTATAAACTGCGTACTGGATTATGCGGCCGGCAGAGTCGCTGATTCCCCTATAATCAACAACACCGATTACATAGCCTATTTATAAAAGGTTTTTTAATTTGATTCTAACTTACTCGTTTATAAAACCTACTCTTTCCTACTATACACACTTTTCTTCCATGTAACTTATTAAAAATTCTCTGTCTTCAGGAAAAGAAAGGTCCAAGGTCCTTAATTCCTCCTGTGTTTTCCAGGCTATATCATAAATTAACTGATCCGGATCTTGAAAAACCCTTTCTCCGCCAATCGCCTTTACGGCAAAGTAATGGACTTCAAAGGTAATATTCATATCTTCATAGTGTCCATGTTTAATCTTTATCTCATCAGCTACTTCTACAATATATCCGGTTTCCTCCTCCACCTCTCTGATACAGCATTCTTTAAATCTTTCGTTCTTTTCTTTACTACGAGAAGGAATCGACCACGTTTTTTTCTCATGGGGCTGTCCTTGTAAAACCATCAGTAATTTTCCTTCTTCGTTTATACAAACACCTGCCGCACCATACCAATTTTTCATATTTCAACCCCTTAATTTCAATAGAGAATAACTCCCCTTCCTGCTGGAAAAGCTGCATATATAAACGACTTAATTGGTTTTTCTGACATTTTTAAAAGGGAAATAAACCATTTCGCTTTGGCCCACGATTTCATCTCTTGGAATAAAACCTAGCCCATTTCTGCTGTCCATACTATATAACCTGTTATCCCCCATAACAAAGAACTCGTTTTTGGGTACATTTACAGGTCCAAAGTCACCTGTTAACCGGCCGCCACCCATTTGCTCAGTTAATTTACGATTATGAGAAAGATAGGGTTCCTCGGTTAAATTCCCATTAACATACAATTGGTCATCTTTCATCAGAATCGTATCTCCTGGCAGCCCAATAATTCTTTTTACGTAGTTCTCCGTTTTCCCTTGAATTAAACCAATTTCTCCTCTTTTAAAGTCCTCTTTTAGATGAAGTTTATTTACAAAAATCTTATCATGGTTATGCAGGGTTGGCTCCATAGATGCGCCTTCAACAATATATGGTGCAACAAGAAAGGTTCGAACCACAAAAGATATACCTAAGGCAATAAATAGGGACTTTCCCCAGCTCTTTAGTTCTTTTTTAGTATTGGTATTCATTCAATCACTCCCTTATTTTTCCTTTCCACAACTATTCTTCACTAGTAAAATAAATTCCTTTCCAACCAAAATTTTTCTTTAACAAGAACAAGAATGATTTACTCATTCAAAAAAAGGCTGTACCAAAAAGCTTGGTTACAGCCTGTCTTTTTTGTCAGATAAAAAGTAGTTTTTACGACAGCCTTGTTCACTAAGATCGTTTTCGATTTTGTAAATAGGTGAAAACTATTTATTTCTTTCTATACTCACTAGTGAATAGTTGTATTATGAATCTGACAAGTTTAAAGACATAGCTCTGAGCGGTCAGATTGTAGAACATGCATTTCTTCCTAAATCCGTGCATTTCCCCTTTGGAATCGTGCATTTCATTCTTGGAATCGTGCATTTCCTCCTTGAAATCGTGCATTTCTTTCTTGGAATCGTGCATTTCTTTCTTGGAATCGTGCATTTCTTTCTTGGAATCGTGCATTTCTTTCTTGAAATCGTGTATTTCTTCCTAAAACGGGATTGAGTCCATATAATTGTGTAAAAAGAAAGAGTCATTTTATTCACTCTTGGCAACACTGTTTTCAACGACGATAA